>NZ_CBQR020000095.1 GCF_000455485.1 Gorillibacterium massiliense | reverse complement strand
TGTACCAACGCAGCGGCGATACGTTCCTTGGTGTGCCCTTCAACATCGCTTCCTATGCTTTGTTTACTCTTATGATGGCCCAAGCCGCTGGTCTTGAGCCGGGCGACTTCGTTCATACCTTGGGTGATGCTCATATTTATATGAATCACATTGACCAGGTCCAACTGCAATTGACGAGAGTACCCCGTCCATTGCCGAAAATGACGCTGAATCCCCAGGTGAAGTCCATTTATGATTTCCGTTATGAAGACTTCACGTTATCGGAGTACGACCCTCATCCCCATATCAAAGGGGCGGTTTCGGTATGATCTCGCTTATTCTCGCCATGGGGCGGGATCACTCCATCGGTTACCGCAACGAGCTGCCTTGGCGGCTACCCAAGGACTTGGCTTACTTTAAAAAGACGACCACCGGCCACCCGGTGCTCATGGGCCGCAAAACCTTTGAATCCATCGGCAGGCCATTACCAGGCAGATTGAATATCGTGGCGACCCGGGATGCTTCCTATGCTCCGGAGGGCGTAGAGACTGTGACTTCCCCTCAAGAGGCTGCACTTCGTTATAAAGATCAGGAGCTGTTTGTCATCGGCGGTGCGGAAATCTATAAGATTTTTCTTTCGCAAGCGGACCGCATCTATATAACATGGATTGACGAGAGCTTTACGGCGGATGCTTTTTTTCCGGAATTGCCCGAAAGGGAGTGGCACTTGGTTTCGCGGGTGCCGGGAGAAAGGGATGAGAAGAATCCGTACGATTATGAATTTCGGGTGTATGAACGGATCCTCTGATCCGTTCTTTTCTTTTGAAATCCAACCAATCTGCGATACAATGATAGGGAAAACCGATTGCTAGGAAGAATCATTCATCTCATTTAGCAGGGAAGGGGAGAGGATGGCATGAAGTATACTTATTTGGGCAGAACCGGTTTGAAAGTGAGCAAGCTTTGCCTCGGAACGATGAATTTTGGCGTGGATACCGACGAACAAGAAGCGTTCAGGATCATGGACGCGGCACTTGATGCGGGCATCAACTTTTTCGATACGGCTAATATTTACGGATGGGGGGAGAATGCGGGGCGGACGGAAGAAATCATCGGCCGCTGGTTCTCCCAGGGCGGCAAACGCCGAGAACGGACAGTGCTCGCAACGAAGGTATACGGCGAGATGCCGGTTCATGATGATGGCCCCAATTCACCAGGCGGATTGTCCTCCTATAAAATCCGTCGTCACTTGGAAGGCTCCCTGAAAAGATTGCAGACGGATCATATCGAGCTATACCAAATGCATCATATCGATTTAAATGCAACCTGGGATGAACTTTGGGAAGCTTTTGAAGTGCAAGTGTTCCAAGGGAAAATCGGTTACGTCGGCTCCAGCAACTTCGCGGGCTGGCATATCGCCAAAGCCCAGGAAGCGGCGAAAGCCCGGCATTTTCTCGGCTTGGTTACAGAACAGCACAAGTATAGCCTGCTGAACCGTTTGCCCGAGCTGGAGGTGCTTCCGGCGGCGCAGGATTATGGCTTGGGTGTCATTGCCTGGAGCCCGCTTGACGGCGGAATCTTGGGCGGCGGCTTGAATCCGAAGCCGGGTTCCAAGCGCACAGCCGGTCAAGCGCAGCGTGTCGAAAAGCTCCGTCCCAAGCTGGAAGCCTTCTCTCGCCTGTGCAAGGAACTGGGCGAAACCGAGGCGAACGTCGCCCTGGCTTGGACGCTTGCTCATCCGGCGATGACGGCGCCGATTATCGGACCCCGTACGCTGGAGCAGTTTAAGGAATCGCTCAGAGTCGTCGATATCGTTTTGAACGATGAGATTTTGAAGAAACTGGATGAAATTTTCCCCGGCCCGGGCGGTCCCGCCCCGCAGGCCTACGCATGGTAAGATCTATGATGGAGAGAGAGGATAAAGAGATGAGTATGTATTTATGGCCGGAAGGGGCTCCCTTCGCTGCGGGCAGCGAAGCGGTGGATATGCCGCGCCTGACCGAATATCCGGTGGAACGCAAAGCTGGCGAGCAGCATGCGGCCGTAGTCGTACTTCCCGGCGGCGGTTATCAGTACCTCGCGGAACATGAGGGAGAGCCGGTCGCCAGATGGCTGAATACATTGGGCATTCACGCCTTCGTACTGGATTACCGGGTCGCGCCATACCATCATCCGGTGCCGCTGCTGGACACCCAAAGGGCGATCCGCATGGTACGGCATCTAGCTGGAGACCGGGGAATCAATGCTGCGCAGATCGGCATCCTGGGTTTTTCCGCAGGAGGCCACTTGGCTTCCACGGCCGGAACCCATTTCGATTACGGGCATGCCGATTCGGAGGATCCCATCGAACGCTGCAGCTCCCGTCCGGACGCCATGATCTTGTGTTATCCGGTCATCAGCTTTGGGGAGCACCGGCATCATGGCTCCATGGTCAATCTGCTCGGAACAGAGGAGCCGCCGGAGGAACTGCGTGAGCTCCTGTCTAATGAGCTGCAAGTTCGGCAGGATACGCCGCCTACCTTCTTGTTTCACACGGCCGAAGACGGCTTGGTGACAGTGGAGAACAGCCTGCTTTTCGCAAGTGCCCTAAGCCGGAAGAAGATCCCCTTTGATCTCCACGTCTATCAAGCCGGGCATCACGGAGTGGGGCTCGCTGAGG
>NZ_CBQR020000094.1 GCF_000455485.1 Gorillibacterium massiliense | reverse complement strand
CAAACGCCCGCAGTTGACCTGGGAATAAGCGGCGGAACCTTGCTGCCGTTCCAACGGGACAGGAAAGATCAAATAAACGGATTCTTTCCCTTGAGGCACACCGGTAAAATGTGAGTTAATAAAGATGCCGGCGGCGCATTCTTGTTGAGAGGAGCGTGATTCCAGTGGTAAACGCGAATGAGGTGGTTTCCGCTTAACGGCGGAAACCGCTATGGCGCGCGGGAGGCTGCAAAGCCTCCCGTCTATAGCGCCAAACAAGAAGATTTATCTTGCTTGGTTTCACGATCATCGGGTATACTGGAAGCGGAAACCAGATGGTCTCCATACATATTTCAGGGAAGGAGTGTTGAAGAAGATGGTAAAGTTCACAGATCAGTTTGAGGTGTCTACCAACTGAATAGCACAATGAAACTATCCGTCCCTGAGCCAATTTCATGTGTTTTTCGGGCAGGCACGATACGGGTATCGTGTTTTTTTGTTTTTCAAAAAGATTATTCCACTACCAAAATCTAAGAAAGGAGATGTTTAAAAATGTTGATTATTGACAGCACGGGCAGCAAAGGCGCTGCGTATTTCGCAACTGCAGGCATGAACGGCATGAATGGAAACATGGATAAAAACGCGAACAATCATAGGGAGGTACTATACAGTGAGCTACAAGAACGGAAAGGACATTCTTCCCCCTAGCCTGCTGAGCCAATTGCAGGACTACATTCAGGGTGAGATCGTATATATCCCCAAAAAAGAGCAAAAACGCGCGGGTTGGGGAGAAAACAACGGAACACGGAAGGTCATGGAAATTCGCAATCGGGAGATTTACAATCTCTACAGAACCGGATGGACCATGAAAGACCTGATTTGCAAATACCATTTATCCGAGGACAGCATCCGCAAAATTATCATCAAAACGCGGTGCGCGCTGTCCGGAACGGCTAGATAAGCGGGAGCCCCCATGGGGTTCCCGTTTCTCATTTGAGAACACAAATAGACCCCGCATTGGTTAGCTAGAACCAGCGAGGTCTATTTTTCATGTATTGCAATATTCACTTTTCTTACCCAAACCTCCTGCTAGATTCATGCTTCGCATGCTCTTCAGATTTTTTCTTCCACATTCCTGACATGCTTCGCATGCTCTTTACCACATCAGGAGTCAACCTGAGGGGTTGGAAATCCGTTTTGCCCTTTATGACGAATCTGGCTGCATAATACGTGGTTTGCTTTTGTTGCTTGCCCTTTCCGGGTTCAATCGCTCCTGCATGCCTGCCCCTTACAGGAAAATGCTGTCACTTCATTCTCCTTACTGACGTAAAGCGCATAAACATGCTCGCCTGACCCTATTCCATTGGACTATCCCCTTTCATTCCCGTATTCCTTTGTGTCCGTTCGGGGATCAACTTGACCTTGACAAGATTGGTGCGTGTATTCCTTTCCTAGGAATATTCACGTTTAACACCCGCCTAATCCCGACTATTGCAAAGGGTACGAGTTTGCTTATGGGATGGAAAGCTGCAACATTGGAACGTTGTTGTTCCGCTTTCCTTGGCTTTATCATAGCCCATTGTGTTAATTTTGTAAATATTCTAAAAATTCAAATAAAGAGCGTCAAGAGTGAATTATCTCCACTTTTTCATGTGAAATCGCTCTCAAGTTCAATTTTTCTCCGATTCTCGAATCCGTTCGCTCAAAGATAAGGAAAAACATGAAAAAATAGATTGACGCGAGCAAACTGTGGGTGCTAATATGCTTTTAAATCACATTATTTCCATCGGATTAATATCATAACTTTGTGACCGGATGACCGGAGCGAGGAACCAATGGAGGTTCGTGAATCAATCATCTACAGCCTTCTTGTAAAGACAAACGCATATCCTGTTTATAAGTGGGGCGTCGCTCTAATCTGCGGGTTAACGAACGAAAGGAGATAATGAAGTATGGGAAGAGGAATATCGGGGGCATGGAAAAGTTGGTTCGGAAAAGGAACGTCTCTGGCCATCGTAGGAGCATTGACTTTTAGCCTGGCTGCTTGCGGCGACGGCAAAAAAGATGAAGCTTCGGCAGCACCGACAAAGGCGGCTCAAACGAATAGCGGAGAACAAACGGCAGCGCCGACAAAGAAAGCGGATCTCAAACCTGTGGAGCTCACCAATGTATCTTATGATCCAACACGGGAGTTATATAAAGCCTACAATGAAGCTTTTGCGAAATATTGGCTGGAGAAAACCGGTCAGAAGGTAACCTTCCAGCAATCCCACGGCGGTTCAGGCTCGCAAGCCCGCTCCGTCATTGACGGACTGGAAGCCGATGTTGTCACCCTGGCATTAGCCTATGACATTGATGCTATTGCCGATACCGGCTTGATCAATAAAGACTGGCAAAAACGGCTCGACCTGAACAGCTCGCCTTATACATCGACTATCGTCTTCCTTGTGCGGAAAGGGAATCCCAAAGGCATCAAAGATTGGGACGACTTGATCAAGGATAAGGTCGAAGTCATCACACCTAATCCGAAATCTTCCGGCGGCGCCCGCTGGTCCTATTTGGCGGCATGGGGTTACGCTCTGAAGAAGAATAACAATGATGAGGCGAAGGCTAAAGAATTCGTCACCCAGCTATACAAACATGTGCCGGTACTGGATTCTGGTGCGCGGGGGTCAACGACCACGTTTGTTGAAAAAGGCATCGGCGACGTACTGTTGTCCTGGGAAAATGAAGCTTATCTTTCGTTGAATGAGCTGGGTAAGGACAAATACGAAATTGTTTACCCGTCCATCAGCATTAAGGCAGAACCTCCCGTATCCGTCGTCGATAAAGTAGTGGATAAACGCGGAACAAGGGAAGTCGCGGAGGCATATCTTAAGTATCTGTATACGGACGAAGGCCAGACTATTGCGGCGCAAAACTATTACCGTCCGACGAATCAAGCGATTTACGATAAATTCAAAGACCACTTCAAGAATATCGAATTGTTTGACATCAGTCTCTTCGGCGGCTGGCAAAACGCGCAAAAGACCCATTTTGCCGATAACGGCGTATTCGACCAAATTTATAAGCCTTAACATCTGTGAGATAAAGAGGCAATCGGAGGAACCCTTCTATGACTCGAGTCAGGAAAAGAAAAAGCGTTCTCCCCGGATTCGGCTTGTCCATGGGCTTTACGATTCTCTATCTGAGCCTGATTATTCTGATTCCGCTGTCCGCTGTTTTTCTGAAGACGGCGGATCAGAGCTGGAGCAGCCTGTGGAAGACGATTTCCAATCCGCGGGTGGTCGCCTCCTACGAACTGAGCCTATATACCAGCTTCATCGCAGCTGCCATCAATGCCGTGTTCGGCTTGCTGGTGGCTTGGGTGTTGGTGAGGTACCGTTTTCCGGGGAAGCGGCTCATCGATGGGATTATTGATATCCCTTTTGCGCTGCCGACAGCGGTGGCAGGGATCGCCCTTACTTCTATCTATGCGAAAAACGGGTGGGTAGGGAGCATTTTGAATGGCTGGGGCATTAAATCCGCCTATTCGCCGCTAGGCATCATTATCGCTCTCACCTTTATTGGGCTGCCCTTCGTCGTCCGTACTCTGCAGCCTGTGATGGAGGAACTGGATAAGGAGACCGAAGAAGCGGCAGCCGGTTTGGGAGCGAACCGTTTGCGCACTTTCCGCAAGATCATTTTTCCGGAACTGCTGCCGCCGCTTCTTACCGGGTTTGCCCTGGCTTTTGCCCGTTCCTTAGGGGAGTATGGATCGGTCGTCTTCATCTCCGGCAACATGCCGATGAAAACGGAAATTACGCCGCTGCTCATTATGACGAAGCTGGAGCAGTTCGACTACGTCGGGGCGACGTCTATCGCCGCGGTCATGCTGACCCTCTCCTTCGTGTTGCTGCTCGTCATCAACCTGGTGCAGTGGAAGACCAATCAGAAGATGCTGCCCCGCTGACTGGAAACGATAGCCCGCATAGCGGGATTTAAGCTCGGCCATATATAAGTGAAAATTATGGCATTCATAAGCTTCAACAGGAGGTTTCTGCTATGTCCGTGACCGCACAAGCGCAGCCGGCTGTCCGTTCTGCCGTACGACCGCGCCATATTGATGAGCCGGTTTGGATCAAATGGGTATTGACCAGCATCGCTCTTCTATTTCTACTCGTCATTCTGGTGCTTCCGCTCATTTCCGTTTTCGCTGAAGCCTTCAAAAAAGGGGTTGACCTCTATTTTGCGGCATTGCGGGAAAAGGAAGCGTGGTCTGCGATCCGATTGACCTTGACCGTTGCTCTCATTGCCGTTCCGCTCAATACTCTCTTTGGTCTTGCTGCGGCGTGGTCGATTACGAAATTCCGGTTCAAGGGCAAAAACGTGCTGCTGACCCTGATCGACTTGCCATTTTCCGTTTCGCCTGTTATCGCCGGTTTGGTCTTCGTCTTGCTGTTCGGGTCGCGGGGTTGGTTTGGACCGTTTCTTTCCGAGCATGACATCAAGATCATTTTTGCCGTGCCCGGGATCATCCTTTCCACGGTCTTCGTTACGTTTCCTTTTGTCGCAAGAGAACTGATTCCGCTTATGCAAGCTCAAGGGATTACGGAAGAGGAGGCGGCGGTTAGTTTGGGGGCGAGTGGCTGGCAAATTTTCCGCAAAGTCACCTTGCCGAATATCAAATGGGGGCTGCTGTACGGGGTGATCCTGTGCAACGCCCGGGCGATGGGGGAGTTCGGCGCTGTATCCGTCGTATCCGGCCATATCCGCGGAAAGACCAATACGCTGCCGCTGCATGTGGAGATCTTGTATAACGAATATCAATTTTCCGCCGCTTTTGCCTGTGCGTCTCTGCTGGTGCTCCTGGCCATGGTCACGCTTTTGATTAAGGCTTTGGTTGAATGGAAGCACAAGCATGCCTGATAGGTCCGATATCATGAAGGAGGGATTCCCGATGCACATCAGTGTCAAAAACCTTAGCAAGCAATATGCCAAGCAGGCTGCCGTAGATAACGTCAGCTTTGAAATCGGGGAAGGCCAGCTGATCGGGCTCTTAGGACCGAGCGGCGGCGGGAAAACAACGATTTTGCGCATGCTGGCCGGACTTGAGCAGCCGGATTCGGGTGAGATTTATTTTCATGGCGTACGGGTGGAAAACACGCCGCCGCAGAAGCGGGGCATCGGCTTTGTTTTTCAGAACTATGCCTTGTTCAAGCATATGACGGTTTATGATAACATCGCCTTCGGTCTCACCGTGCAAAAAAGAGACAAAAAAGAAACCCGCGCCAGGGTGGAAGAGTTGATCGAGCTGACCGGTCTGAACGGCTTGGGCAAGCGGCTGCCTCATCAGCTCTCCGGAGGCCAGCGGCAGCGGGTCGCTTTTGCCCGGGCTATCGCTCCAGAACCGCAGCTGCTGCTCTTGGATGAGCCTTTTGCCGCCATCGATGCGAAAGTCCGTAAGGAGCTGCGCACTTGGTTGAAAGAAATGATCGACCGGGTAAAGATCACGACGATCTTCGTGACCCATGATCAGGAGGAAGCCGTGGAAGTGGCCGATGAAATCATGGTGATCAGCCGTGGCAAGCTGGAACAGAAAGGCAGTCCTTGGGCGATTTACAAGGAGCCGGCTACGCCTTTTGTCGCTTCTTTCATCGGAGAGTCTAACCAGATCGAGGATTGTTCCAAGCTGAAAGGCTTCGAGAATCAGACTGCGGGTACGAAAGCGATGATCCGTCCGGAATTTATCGAAATTTCGAAGGATTCGGAGAGCCCGCTGACTTCGGTGCTGGAAACCGGCATCGTCCGCAATTTGTACTTCCGGGGCACCACTTGGGAGGTTGAGGTGGACACCGGCGCCCATCGGCTGTTAGCGTACCGTTCCTTGGAGAAGGAACCGCTGGAGATCGGAGAGGAAGTCGGATTGCTCATTCACCGTTTGTACTGCTTCGATGACCAATCGGGTTCGATGCTGGAGAATGCCCGCAAAGTCGACCCGATGCCCATCTACATTTAATTTAAAGAGCAGGTACTATGGAAAGAGAGGGATTGGTTAAATGGCAAAACCATTGGAGTTGGATGAGAAGACGGCTAGCCTGTTAACAGATACCCTGAACGGAATGCTTTATGGAACAGTACAGATCGTCGTTCATGAAGGCCGTATTGTTCAGATCGACAAAACGGACCGCAAACGGTTTGATCCTTCCGGGGATGAGCTGTCGAACAAACGCAGAGAAGCCCGGTGAATCGCCGCAAGCCGCCATCTCATGAGCAGGAAGTCAAAAAGAAAGAACCTATCCATCCGAAAGGATCAGATAGGTTCTTTTTTTAAGCTTGCAGCCATTCGCCATGCGCGACGGGGATCACGTTTCCTCCAACGGAAACGGAGATGCTGCCGTCTTCTTGTTCATCTGCTTTCAGATAGAGAAGGGAAGGGCGTCCGATTTCATAGCCCTGCTCCGCTTTCACATCGATGGACGCGGAGCCGAATATCCGATGTTTGACTAAATAGCCGGCCAGACAGCCGCATGCCGATCCCGTAGCCGGGTCTTCCGGAAACCCATTATCATCGACAAAGACACGAACGTGCACATCGTGTCCGGCCTCCACGGCCTCGGGCGTATAAACCAACAAGGTGATTATACCGTTGCGGTTCAGGAATGAACGAAACGCGTCACGGTTGATGCGGCAGCTTTTGACCGCTTGCAGCGTGGATAAAGGCACGATGGCCGCGCCGATACCGTTGTTTACGACTTGAATGGGGGTGCGGCTGTCGATATCCTCAGGCAAAATCCCCAGTACCGCTGCCAGATCGTCCGCCGTCAAGGTTTCGCCGAAACGCGGCGGTATTTGTTTCATCGTGAGCGGAGAAGCCGCGCCCTCACCGAAGGAAACGGGGATTTGGCCGGCTTTCAAGTTCAGCGTTACCGTTTCAACGGGCTGCTTGATGATCTCCTTGCGAATGATGTAGGCGGTGCCCAAAGAAGGATGCCCGGCAAATGGCAACTCGTAGTTCGTCGTAAAGATCCGCACATCGTACCCGCCGTTCCGCTGATCCTCCGATAAGACAAAGGTGGTTTCCGCATAGTTGATCTCCCGCGCGATTGCCTGCATTTCCTCGCCGGACAAATGCCCCGCTCCGATAAATACGGCTAGCGGGTTCCCCGCATATTTGGTTTGCGCAAAAACATCGACAACATGGTATTTCATAACTCAACCATCCTCCTCTTACCATTTTGTTACACACCACTATAGCGAGAATACATGGAGATGGTCAAGGATGGATCAAAAAATGGGAAAAAACCGGCTTGCCCTCAGGCAAACCGGTTGGAAGTCAATTATTCCGCAGGTTTCCATGCCTGGGGATGGTTGTCGCTTAAGAGCTCAGCCGCTGCCGCGTTGGCGTCGACCTGCTCTTCGTTTTTGCAGCCGGGGATTACGGCGGTGACCGCATTGTGTTTTAGGCACCAGGCTAGCGCCCATTTGGCCATGTCCATGCCTGTCGGCACTTCGTTTGCCTGGATAGACTCTACTTCCTTCAGCTTGCGTTCGACTGCCGCCGGATCGTGGCGGTGCCGCACGTCGCCTGCGCCGAAGGTGGCGCCGGGTTTATATTTTCCGCTTAAATAACCGCTGGCCAACGGCACCCGCGCCAATACGCCCAAATCCTGCTCCTGGCAGGAGGGGAATACTTCCGACTCCGGCTCCCGTTCCAGACGGTTGTATACGACCTGAATGGCGGAAGCGCCGATACGGCTGGCGGCCGAGGTTTGATGGATGTTTTTGTTGCTGCCAATGGAGATGCCCAGATGGCGGATTTTTCCCGCTTGCACCTGCTTGTCCAAAGCGGTCCACAGGGCGTCGTTGTCAAAAACGGCATCCGGTCCGGAATGGAATTGGTAAAGGTCAACATAATCGGTTCGCAGCGCCTTGAGGGATGCCTCCAACTGCTTCAAAACGTCATCTGGCGTGAAAACATCAGTACGGCTGAATTTTTCATGGAAGTGATGGCCGAATTTGGTGGCGACAATCCAATCTTCCCGACGATCCTGAGCCAGGTAACCGCCGATGAGCTCTTCGGATAGATGGTCGCCGTAGCACTCCGCCGTATCCAGCAGATTGATGCCCTGCTCCTTCGCTCGTCCGAGAATGCGGTTCACTTCTTCCTGAGCGAAGGATTTTCCCCACTCGCCGCCGAATTGCCAAGTACCGACGCCGATGACGGACACCTTCATATCGGTTTTTCCTAATCTGCGGTATTTCACTTGCCATTCCTCCCGTCTTATCGGTATGATGTCTACTATCATACACCAATTTCCTCCGGCTACAAAAATGGAAAGGCGTGAATCCGTTATGTTTACCGCACTCACTCTTTATATCGTAGTAGTAAATATCATCGCCTTCTTCCTCATGGGCAGCGACAAAGCCCGAGCCCGAAAAAAGAAACGTAGAGTTCCGGAAGCGCGGCTATTCGGACTGGCCGCTATAGGAGGCGCGCTCGGCATCATGCTGGGCATGAACCGTTTTCGCCATAAGACACTGCATAATTCCTTCCGCCTGGGCATCCCGCTTCTGCTCATCTGGAATGCTGCCGCAACAGGGTATCTGTATACGGTGATAGGAAAATAGAGCAGGATGTTAAGGAAAGCGATTGCCGGCATCCGGGTTGCATTTTGTTTACCTGCGTGGTATAGTGACTTTTGTTTGATAGGACCGCAGTTGTTCTATTGAATCTGCGGGTGTAGTTCAATGGTAGAACTCCAGCCTTCCAAGCTGGTAGCGTGGGTTCGATTCCCATCACCCGCTCCAACATATTGCCTTCTGAAACCCTTGGACGCCAAGGGTTTTTTTGTGTTCATTTTTCGGAAAGAGAGCAAAAGGCTCGCATTAAAACCAGTGGTGTGGATTGTGTTGCATCATGGTTTGTATGATAACTTTTCGCCATCCGTCATCGTCTATTAGAGACACAGAATGGGAAAGAAAGGGAACGGGATGAGGCGCATGGCGAAACGGATGAGAACGGGAAAAAGTTTGGGGATCGGGTTGGGGATTGCACTGGTTGTAATCGTAAGCGCGGTATGGATCGGGAATGGCAGGCTTGGAGGAGACCCAATGGGAACGCCGACGGGGGGCTCGCCTGTTGCACAAACCATTGCTCCGTCTGCAACCTCCAATGTGCAAGAGGACGATGATTTATCTGTTCCGCCTCCGAATACGCCCCGGGCAATAGGCCGCACCTCAGGAGGGGAGTGGACCATCGTTCCATCCGGGGAGGAGCAGGTGGCCAAACTGGGCGCGCCAAGCTGTTATGGAATCGAAACCGACTATTCGTTCACCGGGAACTATCAGGTGGTCTACACCCCAACCGGAGGTCAGCCCCAGGTTGTGGGGAAGGTGACGGAATCCCCGCTCGTCAGCCAAAGCCTTGAGCCGGAGATGATGTCAACCATCGCACTGCCCGGCGCAGAAGGACTGCTGTATTATCCTCAGTATACGGGCTGCCACGGCATTCCCTTTTACCTGTTCGCGGAGAAAGACGGGCATGGGATGATGCTTCAGTTTGACCAAAATAGGAATGAGCCCGGTATCTCCGATTCTTTCACTACCTCCTTGGAGGCGAACAAACGGCCGAAGGTAGTAAATGGACAGTTGATTACAGAGACTCCTCAAGGAGCAGGTCAAGATTTCCCCATCCGTTACGTATTCACTCCAGATTACGACCGAAAGATGATGGTATTAATCCGAACCGAGCAGCTTGACAGCAAAGGCGGCGGAGCGGCGGCTCCTCTCGATTTTCAAAAGGTGGCGCTACCGCCAGACCGCAAAGTGACTGTTTTGAAAGCATCGGATGTAGCGGAAGTGATCGAAGATAATCCCATTGCAGGAGATCGGTTTGTCACCTACCGGAAAAAGGGAGACACGGAAAATCTGCATGCCTATTTCGTACATGACGGTAAATCTTATGATTTGGGCGTCTTTGGCGCTATGGCTTACGCTTATCGGGGGGCGCCGGAAGTATCGATTGATTCGTTATTCGGCAAAAAGACGCTGACCGCTACCGGCACGTATGGGGCTGCTTATGCGGCAACCTACTTTTTTGACCTGACAGATGGGATACCCAAGCCCTTTTTGGCGGTAGAGTCCGGATATGCCCGTTATGCCGATTTTGATGGCGATGGCATTAACGAAATAACGGCTCAGTATGGCACTCCAACATATCTGGAGCTTTACCGCTGGACAGGCGCAGGCTTCGAATCTGCCGATGTGGCGCAGGCTTTGGGGGCCAAGTCGGTCTATGTCGCAGACTCATCGACTAGCGCCGGGAAAAAGGTGTTCATCGCCGGATTTGATGATGGGGAACGGCAATATGAATACAAGGATGGCTCGCTTATTCCGGTCATTACCAAGTGAGAATGGCAAATGCGAGGTTTTTTTTGGAAAGGGCAAGTCGCGGCTTGCATCGTGCGGGGATTTTTCCTATAATATGGGGTAATTCACAACAAAAATGCATCGATGGAGAAGAGTACGCAGTGCTTTCCGACAGGGAGAAGGCCCCGTAGATTGAGAGGGCTTTCGGGAAATCAGGCTGCCGAAGTTCGCTCCGGAGCAGTTCCTTGAACCGTCTTTTCGGCGTAAGTAGAGGGTACCGGCACGAGCCGTTAATTCGTTAAAGTGAAGGGCATGTTGCCATGCGAGTTTAATGCGGGCAGCGGACCTTAACAAGGGTGGTACCACGGCGTTTTCGTCCCTTATCGGGATGAGGACGCCGTTTTTGGCTTTATCGGAGGAAAAGCAAGACAGGAAATCGGAGGCGAAAGATGTCATGAGAGATCGTTTGGAAGCGTTGAAGGTTGAAGCGTTGCGGGAACTGGAGGCAGCCGGCAACAGCCAGGAGCTGCTGGACCTGAGGGTCAAATATTTAGGAAAAAAAGGGCCGCTCACGGAAATTTTGCGGGGCATGGGTGCTCTGAGTGCGGAAGAGCGTCCGATCATTGGCCAAGTGGCGAATGACGTCCGCCAAGCTATTGAGCAGGTTTTGGATGCGAAGCAGGAAGAAGTGCAAAAACAGGAAACCGCTGAGAAGCTGAAGGGTGAAACCATCGACGTTTCGTTGCCTGGCCGCCAATCGGTGCCGGCGGGAACGGAGCATCCCTTGAGCCGGGTGATCCGCGAGATCGAGGATATTTTCACGGGTATGGGCTATACCGTGGAAGAAGGGCCGGAGGTGGAGACGGATTATTACAACTTTGAAGCGATGAACATGCCGAAAAACCACTCCGCCCGGGATATGCAGGATACGTTCTATGTCACCGAGGAGCTGCTGATGCGGACCCATACGTCGCCGGTGCAGGCGAGAACGCTGAAGCGTCTAGAGGGACACGTGCCCGTGAAAATTATTTGCCCCGGCAAGGTTTACCGGCGGGATGAGGACGACGCCACCCACTCCCATCAATTCACGCAGATCGAAGGGCTCGTGGTGGATAAAGGAATCCGCATGAGCGATCTGAAGGGAACGCTGCTCCAGTTCGCCAAGGAAATGTTCGGGCCGAACACCCGCATCCGGATTCGTCCCAGCTTTTTCCCCTTCACTGAGCCTAGTGCCGAGGTTGACGTTTCCTGTATGATGTGCGGGGGCGTTGGCTGCCGGACGTGCAAAGGCAGCGGTTGGATCGAGATTTTGGGCTCCGGGATGGTGCATCCCAACGTGCTGCGCATGCAGGGATACGATCCGGAGGTATACAGCGGCTTCGCCTTCGGCATGGGCGTAGAACGGATTGCTATGCTGAAGTACGGGATCGACGATATCCGGCATTTTTACACCAATGATATGCGCTTGTTGAAGCAGTTCAGCAAGCTGTAAGGGAACAGCGTTTAACAACGCAGGCAACGAAATGCAAAGTGTGTGAAATTGAAATAAGGACGTGATATAGATGAAAGTATCATACCGGTGGTTATCGGAATATGTGGACCTTTCCGGCTATACGGCGGAAGATCTGGCGGAGAAATTGACCCGCAGCGGTATTGAAGTCGATGGAGTCGAAAAGCTGAACAAAGGCGTCAACGGCGTTGTTGTCGGTTATGTTAAAGAAAAGCAAAAGCACCCGGATGCGGATAAGCTGAATGTATGTACCGTGGATGTCGGCGGGGAGCAGGATCTGCAGATCGTCTGCGGCGCCGCCAATGTGGCGGCTGGGCAAAAGGTGCCGGTTGCGGTGATCGGATCGGTACTGCCTGGCGATTTCAAAATCAAGCGGGCCAAGCTGCGGGGCGTAGAGTCCCAAGGGATGATCTGTTCCGCCAAGGAACTGGAGATCAACGATCGCTACATGCCGAAGGAGATTCAGCAAGGGATCTACGTTCTGCCTCCTGAAACGCCTGTTGGCGAAAGCATTCTCAGCGTGCTCGGCCTGGATGATGAGATTCTCGATCTGGATCTGACGCCGAACCGTTCCGATTGCTTGAGCATGATCGGCGTGGCTTATGAGATCGCAGCTATTCTCGGCCGGGATGTCAAACTGCCCGATCCGCAAGATGGGCTTGCCGTCACCGGTGAACAAGCGGCAGACAAAATCAAGCTCTCCGTCGAAGACGAAGCGGCATGTCCTTACATTTCGGCAGGATTTGCCGAAGGGCTGACCATCGCGCCGTCGCCTTTGTGGATGCAGTTACGGCTCATGGCTGCAGGCGTTCGCCCCATCAGCAACGTGGTCGACATCACCAACTATGTCATGTTGGAATACGGCCAGCCGCTGCATGCCTATGACGCCGATAAGCTGCAGAGCGGAGTCCTCGGCGTACGCACCGCCCAGCTTGGAGAAAAGCTGGTCACCCTCGACGACGTCGAGCGGACCTTGGAGCCGCACATGCTGGTTATCACCGACGGCAGGGCGCCTATCGGCTTAGCCGGCGTTATGGGCGGAGCAAGCACCGAAGTGAGTGCAGAGACAACGCGGATCATGCTGGAAGCCGCCAAGTTCTCCGGCGCTTCGGTGCGCCGCACTTCCCGCCAGTTGGCGCTGCGCTCAGAAGCAAGCCAGCGGTTCGAGAAAGAGGTTAACGCCGATGCGGTAACCGACGCGCTGAACCGCGCCCTCTCGCTGATGTGCTTGTACGCCGGTGGTAAAGCCGCCCAAGGCTATGCGGAATCCGCGCCGCGGAAGGCAGAGCCGATTAAAGTCACCTTGTCTCTGGAAAAAGTGAACGCCCATTTGGGTACGGAACTAACCGCCGATCAAGTGGCGAATATTTTCACGAAACTGGTTTTCCCTTTTACAACCGAAGGTACAGGCAGCAATACTGTATACACGGTTTATGCTCCCGGACGCCGCGGAGACATAACCGGCGGGGTTGATCTGATCGAAGAAATTGCCCGTTTGAACGGCTACGACGAGATCCCCACCACGCTGATGTCCGGGGTGACGACGCCGGGCTCGCTCTCGGCGGAGCAAAAAATCCGTCGCCGTCTGCGATCCATGCTTATTGACAACGGACTGAGCGAAGTGATTTCCTACTCGCTGGTGCATCCGGATGCGAACAAGGAGTTCCCCGGCGCTTATAAGGAAGCCAACCCGATTCCGCTGGCCATGCCCATGAGCGAGGAGCACAGCGTACTTCGCACCAGCCTTGTTCCCCAACTCTTGGAAACGGTGCAGTACAACCGCAACCGCAACATGGGGGATGTGGCTTTGTTCGAAATCGGCAAAGCGTACGTATCCATGGAAAAAGCCATCAGCGAGCAGCCTACCGAGAGATTGCTGCTGTCCGTTATTTTGAGCGGTAACCGGACGGGGATGCATTGGGCGGCCAAACCGGAGAAGTTTGATTTTTATGACCTGAAGGGGATTTTTGAAAAGGTTGCGGCCGTTCTTGGCCTTCCCGCTACGGTCTACCGGGCGGCAGCACCGGCAGGCTATCATCCGGGACGCACGGCGGAAATCGTGCTTCCTGTGGATGGTAAACAAGTACCCGTGGGCTTTTTGGGCCAATTGCACCCTGATCTGCAGCGCGAGAAGAGCTTGGGCGACACCTTCGTATTTGAAGTTGAACTGGATACCCTCAGCCAATATGCTGATTTTGCCGTCACCTATAAACCGATACCTCGCCACCCTGTGATCAGCCGGGATATCGCGGTTGTTGTGGATGCGTCCGTGCCTGTAGGCGAGATGCTGGCCAAGGTGAAGGAGACGGCAGGCGAGCTGCTGGAACATGCCGATATCTTTGATATTTATACCGGGGAACGGTTGGGAGAAAACCGCAAGAGCGCGGCGTTGTCCTTAATCTACCGCCATCCGGAAAGAACATTGACCGACGAAGAAGTGACGGAGCTCCACGGCAAAGTTGTCACGGCTCTCGAGCAAACTTTTGCGGCTGAACTGAGAAAATAGCAGGAACCGGGACGGAGTTCCGCGAATATGTAAACAACGCGTAAAAGGAGGTTTTTGATTTGAATCCGGAAGAAAAGACGCGGCTTACGGTTGACATATACGGATCATCTTACCGATTGAAAGGTACGACTAGCCCGGGCTATATGAAGCGCATCGCGGCCCAGGTTAATGAACAAATGCATCAGATCGCCGGCTCCAACGAGCGGTTGGACACGACGAAAATCGCGGTATTGGCCGCATTCAATATGGCCGATGACCTGACGAAGCTGAAGGATGAATGGGAAGAAAACACGGTTCGCACTAAGAGGCTGGAGCAAAACGTCTCCGAGCTCAGGGATAAGGCTGCCCGCGCAGATGAATTGCGGGAGCTGAACGCAGCTCAGCAGGAAGAGCTGGAGCGGTTTCACGAGGCGGAGAAGCGCTGGGCTGAGGAACGGAAGCAGCTGGAGCTTGATAGAGCGGCTGTTGCCGGCGAGCGGGACGATTACCGCAAACAGTCCGAGGAAACGTCTGCCAAACTGCTGACACTGACCGAGGAGCATGATGCGCTGACCAGCGAGACCGCTGCTTTGCGGCATGACCATGAAGCGGACCAGACAGCACTCACCGAAGAGAAAGCTGCCCGCCAGTCTGAAAAAAGCAAAGCCGACGCCAAGCTGCAACAACAGGCTGAAGAGCTGACAAAGTCGGCGGAACGCCTGAAGGAATATGAAAACATCCGCAACACCCTTGTTCAAGAACGGAAAACGCTGCAGGACAAATGGAACGTTTTGCAGACAGAGACCACCGAACTTCGTAAGGACAAGGAAAAATCGAAGGTGCGCTTGGAGGAACAAGCCCGCCGTGAGAAGGATTTGCGGGAGCGGCTGGACCGCTCCCAGCAAGAACACAGCGAAGAACTGCGCAGTTTGAAGTCGGCTCACGAGGAGCAACTGAACGGTTTGCGCAGCGAGCATCTGGAACTGCTCCAGGAAAAGGATACCTCCCATTCCGATCAATTGTCGGAAATAGAGGCAAATCATGCTGCTGAGCTTGCAGGCAAGGAGAGCGCCTATGAAACGAAGCTGCAGAGTCTGATCGAGGAGCATGCCGAAGCATTGCGCCAGACGGAAGCCTCCGATGCCGATAAGCTGAACAAATTGAGAAACGAACATATCGCAGAACTTCAAACGGTAAAAGAGAGCTACGGCGAAGAAATGAAGTCTGTCCAGGATGCCCATTGGGAAGAGCTTGTGGCTTTGAGAGGCGCCCACGATACGGAACGGCAGAATGAGCAGGAAGAATGGGAAGCCGAGAGAAGCCGTCTTTTGTCCAGCCATGAAGATGAGCGGAACAGCATAAGAACGTCCTATGAAGATGAAATCGCCAAACTCAAGGCGTCCCATCGCGACGATTTGGCGCTGATAGAGATGACCCGGGAGGAAGAACTGCAAAAGCTGGCGACAAGCCGGGCGGAGGAAGTCGAACGCAAGGATCTCTTTTTATCGGATGAACTGGATCGGCAAAAGGACGAGCTTGCGAAAGTATGGGACGTTGAGCGCACCGCTCTGGAGGAGCGGCTCGGTAGTCTTGAAGCGGCGGCTGCCGCGGAACGGGAGAGCTTCGCCTCCTCAGAGTCCAATTGGCTTGAAGATAAAGAAGGGTTGGAGTATGCCCTTTTATCGGTACGCATGGAATTAAACCAGTTGACGGAGCGGGAAAACCGGCTAGCCCATGAAAGAGAAAGCTGGGTTACCGAGCACGCGGCTACGTTGGAGTCAACGGATGAGCTTCGCGACTCCTTGGAGGAGCGGGAGAAAGAGCTTGCTTTGAAAAACGAGGAGAACGAGAAGCTGCTGGGAGCGCTGCGCCTGGAACAGGAGCGGAATGCCAATCGGCCTAACGAGGATAGCGAGCTTACCGAGAAGTATGACCGTCTGCTGCAGGAATACGAGATGCTGAAGAAAGAGTACAACGAGTGGATCGAACTGGTAATGGAAGAAGACACTGAGGAAGCAGGAAGCAGATAGGAGATGGCGATGAACGTCATTGATCTGATTATCGCCGCGGCACTTTTGGTCGCCTTTGTTGTCGGATACCGGCGGGGCATGGTCAGTCAGTTGGTCTCCCTCGTGGGACTCGTCCTTGCTTTTTATATTGCCTACCGCTATTCCGACGATTTGGCGCCGCATTTGAGCAAGTGGATTCCCGTGAGTACCTTTACCGGGTATGGGAATTACCAATACGTGCTGCACACTTTGCAGGCGGATGACTATATCCTTCGGGCGCTCTCCTTTGCGCTTTTGTTCATCGCTGTAAAAATCGTATTGTCCGCAGTCGGGCACTTGCTCAATATCGTCGCCAAAATCCCCGGCTTAAACGCCTTGAACCGCTGGGGCGGGGCTTTCCTCGGAGTAGCGGAAGCCGCATTGCTTTCTGCCGTTATCGTATACGTCTTGTCGGTTACGCCGTCGGACCCGGTGCAAAAAGCTCTTGCCGGCTCAAAAGCTGTTCCGTACATTATGGACACCGTCCCGGAACTATTGCAGGGGATAAAAGGCTCCGATCTGAACACCCCATCGACTCCATCGGACACTCCCGCAGAAACGCCGGATGTTTCGAATGGGAAGAAAATTTGATCGATGCAAAAGAAAGAGACCGTCTCTATGAGACGGTCTCTCTTTATTCCCATTAACTCACAATCAGCTTGGATACCATGTCCTTGTGGCCGCTGCCGCAAACGATGCTGCATTTGATTTCGTAGGTGCCCGGCTTATCGAGGGTCACCGTTTTACTGGCGTTGTTCCGCTTCAAATTTACTCCCAGTTCTTTGATGGCTAAGCCGTGCATTCCTTGGCTTTTGAAAGTGATTTTGACTGTTTTTCCTTTGGTTAAGTGGTATTCTTCTTTATCGAACTTATAGTTGGTCGCATGGATGACAAGCTCTTCGTCGGCAGCAACAGCCTTATCACCGGAATTTTTATCAGAAGCTGCGGAAGGCTCGTTGTTCCCGCAAGCGGATAAAGCGGAAGCTAAAGCCAGGGTGAGAAAAAGTGCCATCATTCTTTTCATGCAGGACAAAGCCCCTTTCCCGATTCGTAAATAATAATTGTTATTGTGACAATTATCATTGTACATCAATGGAAAGGGGATTTCTGTGTCTGAATTATGACGACGCACAGAACCGTTTTCTTAAGCCCTGCCGCGGTTGCGGTTCTTGTTGCGGCCGATCACGCCTGTCGGCACAAAAAGATCAATGATGCCGACAACGAGGGCGGCAAGAAGCGCTCCCAGTAAGGTCACTTTGACGTTGCCGACGATAAATTGCGAAAGCCAAATCACAAGAGCGGAGAGCAGAAAGCCGACGATTCCGCGTCCAAAGGGAGAAATATCCCGGTTGAACAGGCTTTCCACCACCCAGCCCAAAACAGCGATGACAAGGGCAAGGACCAAAGCGGATCCGAAACCTCCCACTGAGAATCCCGGAACTAACCATGCAGCAACTAACAAAGCAATGGCAGATACGACGAACCGGACTACGGCTCCGATAACTGTCATAATGGATCATCCTCCTCGATTTCGTGATATTGGGTAGTGTCTCCTGAATGATGTTGATGTATGTAAGATCCAAATGCTGCCGCGGGAGGATTTTTTTCTTATAGAAATATAGACGAATGGCTTCCGGGAGCCGCATTGGCTATAATAAAAAGGATGAAATGATGAATAGGAGAACGACGACTTTGGACAGTAAAATTATATATAAGCTGGAATTTCATAAAGTTCGCGATACCCTTGCCGGGCTTGCAGCTACATCTCTCGGTAAAAGCCGGGCGGAGGTTCTGCAGCCAAGCGGTAAGCTGGAGGAAGTGAAGCACCGCCTGCAGGCGACAGATGAAGCCTTTGCCGCAGACCGTTTGAAGGGCGGAGCGCCTTTCGGCGGCATCCGCGATATTCGGGCTTCTCTTAAGCGCTCCCGCATCGGCGGGATGCTGAATCCCGCTGAGCTGTTGGATATTGCCAATACGATGCTGGGTGCCCGCAGGTTGAGCCGTTTTCTCGAAAACGTCCATGAGAACCGGCCGATTCCTCTGCTCATGAGACTGGCTGAACAAATCAGCGAGGACCGGCAATTGGAAGATCGCATCCGCGATTGCATTGACGAAGGAGCTTTTGTGGCGGATAAAGCGAGCCCTGAACTAAGCCGTTTGCGTCAGGAACTGCGCAATGGCGAGGGCCGCGTCCGCGAGAAGCTGGAGCAAATGGTGCGGAGTTCTTCCATCCAGAAGATGCTGCAGGATAATTTGATCACCATACGCGGCGACCGGTATGTCATTCCCGTCAAACAGGAGTACCGGAGCCATTTTGGCGGAATCGTTCACGACCAGTCCGCTTCCGGAGCGACCCTTTACATTGAACCGGAATCCGTCGTGCAGATGAACAACCGGCTTCGGGAACTGCGCTTGTCAGAGGAACGGGAGATTGAACGAATTCTCATGATCTTGACCTCTCTAGTCGCCGATTTCGCCGATCCGCTCGAAACGACTCTGGAAGCTTTGGGTGAACTTGATTTCATTTTTGCCAAGGCTTCTTTGGCTCGAGAAATGAAGGCGACCCTGCCGATGATGAATGACAGGGGCTTCCTTAAAATCCGTAAAGGCCGCCATCCTCTCATAGCAAAGGATCGCGTGGTTCCCCTTGATGTGGAACTGGGTAATAAGTTTTCGACGATCATCATCACCGGCCCGAATACTGGGGGCAAAACCGTTTCGCTCAAAACCGTCGGCCTGCTCAGTTTGATGGCCATGGCCGGGCTTTTCGTTCCGGGGGAAGACGGCAGCCAGCTCTGCGTATTTGACGCCATTTACGCGGATATCGGCGATGAGCAGAGCATTGAGCAAAGCTTGAGCACCTTTTCCAGCCATATGACCAATATCGTCACGATTTTGCGGGAGATGACGCCGAAAAGCTTGGTGCTGCTGGATGAAGTGGGAGCGGGAACGGACCCTGCCGAAGGATCGGCTTTGGCTATATCGATATTGGAACACATCCACCGCATGGGCTGCCGTATGGTAGCCACGACCCACTACAGCGAATTGAAGGCATATGCCTATGAGAGGGCAGGGGTCATTAACGCCAGCATGGAATTCGACATCAATACCCTCAGCCCCACCTACCGGCTTCTAGTAGGTGTTCCCGGACGGAGTAACGCCTTTGCTATTGCGGAGCGACTCGGTTTGTCGGGGCGGATTATCGAGCATGCCCGCGGCCAAGTTGGTGAAGACGACCAGCGGGTGGAATCCATGATCGCTTCACTGGAGGAAAATCGACTGACGGCGGAAGCGGAACGGCTCAGCGCGGAGAAAGAGCACCGCGAAGTCGATCTTCTGAAGCGGCAGATGGAGGAAGAGCGCCGCCGTTTCGAGGAGGAGCGGGGCAGGCTGCTCGCAAAAGCGGAACGGGATGCGGAGGAAGCGGTAAAGAAAGCGCGGCGCGAAGCGGATGAGATCATCGCCGATCTGCGCAAGCTGGCGATGGAAGAACGCTCCTCCATTAAGGAGCATCAGCTGATCGATATGAAGCGGCGCCTTGACGAGGCGGTACCGGAACTAGCTCCGAAGAAGCCCGCTGGGATCGGCAGCACGCCCAAAAAAGCGCGGCCACTGCAGACAGGGGATGAGGTGAAGGTGATCAGCTTTGGCCAGAAAGGTCAGATCGTCGACATTAGCCCGGAGGAAGCGACGGTGCAATTGGGCATCCTCAAGATGAAGGTGGCCCTTTCCGACCTTGAGCTGCTGAAATCGGCTCCCCAGAAGCAGCAATCGGTGCAGCAAGCGACAACGGGATTGAAACGGACGCGGGACGAAGGCGCACGGTTGGAGTTGGATCTGCGCGGCAAAAACATCGAGGAATCGATCATCGATGTCGACCGCTTTCTGGATGAATCCTTTCTCGCCAGCTTTCCGCAGGTTTACCTCATTCACGGCAAAGGAACCGGCGCACTCAGGGCAGGTATCCAGGATTATTTGCGCAGGCACAAACATGTGAAAAGCTTCCGCATCGGGGCATATAATGAGGGAGGAACCGGCGTAACGGTCGTCGAATTAAAATAGGTCTTGGAATTTATGGAAAGTGAAACGCCCCGGCTCATCTCACGTATGAAAAGGATGTACGAAACATCCATTCGAAATGAAATGACTATTCATAGGGAGGAAAAGAACCATGGGTATTTTCAAAAGACTTCGCGATTTGACGGCTGCTTCTATTAACGACTTGCTGGACAAAGCAGAGGACCCGGTAAAAATGTTGAATCAGTTCCTGCGCGATATGGAGCAGGATATCCTGGATGCGGAAGCCGCTGTAGCCAAACAAATCGCAGTGGAGAAAAAGTTCCAGGGGCAATATGAAGAAGCTTACGATATGGTAGAGAAACGCCAGCAGCAAGCGGAAAAGGCACTGGAGCAAAACAACGAGGATTTGGCTCGCCGCGCCTTGCAAGACAAGAAAGAGCACCAAGTCCGCTATGACGAAATGAAACAGCAATATGACATTGCCAAGGCAAACGCCGACCGCCTGCGTGCCCAATTGGCGGAGATGAAGGACGAATTCGGCAAGATGAAGAACAAGAAGGATCTTCTTGTCGCTCGCGCCGAAGCAGCCAAGGCTCAAAAATCCATCAATCAGGCGATGTCCGGCTTCGGCATGGATAATGCGGCCCGCGGTTTCGACCGAATGAGCGACAAGGTCGCCCAATTGGAAGCGGAAGCGCAAGCCAGCGGGGAATTGAACGACAAGAACCGCGGCCTCGATAAAGAACTGGCGGAACTTGATAAGAATGATGGAGTGGAAGACGAATTGGCTGCCTTGAAGGCGAAGGTTTCCCAAAAGCAGCAAGAGCAGTAATACAGCCGGTTGATGCCCTGTTTTCAGGAGGATCCGTTGGCAGGATGACAAAAGACGAGGCTTTCCAAGCGCGGCGATTCAGGCCGGCGCCTTAAACGGCGCATGGACCATGAGCGGGTGTTAAGGAAAGCCTCTTTCTCTCTACATAAGAAATTATAAGTTTGGACTATAATTAGCCTTATTCCGCAACGGTAAACGTCGCTCGTCCTCATGGGACGGCGAAAGCCGTTTATCCTTGCGTTAAACGGAATTTTTGCAGGTCTATCGGAAATTTGTTGGTGGAGGAACAGCCATGAATAAAGAGGTGGATACCTTGCTGCAAAACCCGTACCTGAACACCCTTGCCTATTACTCTGTGGCGGCGATTGCACTTATCCTGTTTATGGTAATATTCAACCGGATCACCAAGTATAACGACTGGGAGGAGATCAAGAAGGGCAATGTTGCCGTGGCGATGGCCACCGGCGGGAAAATATTCGGGATCTGCAATATTTTCCGCTTTGCCATTCTTAACAACGATTCGCTGCTGGAATCTCTTGCATGGGCCGGCTTCGGATTTGTTCTGTTGATCGTCTCCTATTATTTATTTGAAATTTTGACTCCCTATTTTAAAATCGACGAAGAGATCAAAAACGGCAATAACGCCGTGGGACTCATTTCCTTTCTTATCTCGGTGTCCATATCGTTTGTAATCGGAGCAAGTGTATTATGAAGTATTTGTGGGGAATGCTTTTTGCTCTCGCCCTTGTTTTTCTCGCCATCGGTGTCTATTATGTGCTTCATAATTGACGCGGGGATAAATAGACCAGAGGCTTTTCGTAAGTTCGGTGAACTCGCGAAAGGCCTCTTTTAAGCTTCGGGTATTTTCTTGTTTGAATAACGGGAATTGGTGTTAAAATGATGACGTACCCCGTAATTGACCACCCCATTTTTTTATACTACCATTAGAGAATCTCGGAAAGCCGAGGATTGGCGTGAAGTCGCTTCCCCACATGACGGGTGTTTGCGTATATAATGGATGTGCTACAGGATGTGCTACATAGAAGGAGGGATTGCCCATGAGTTCCAAAGACAAACAAATCTGTCCCTGGTGCCAGACGGAAATTGTTTGGGATCCGGAAACCGGACCGGAGGAAGAATGCCCCTATTGCTTTAACGAGTTGGGCGAATACCGCAGCGTTTCGTTCCGGATGGGTGCCGAAGCCGAAGCGGATCTCGATGATGAAGATGACCAAGACCTCGACGATGCGGACGATGATGTAGTTGACGCGATCGACGACTTGGATGGCGATGACGATTATGATAACGAAGATAAATATCGTGATGCATACAGCGAAAATGTGGAACGTATCATTGATAATCAGGAGTTTGCTCCGGAATGCTCTAATTGCCGTGAATTGATGCTATATGGCGGCAGGCTGCAACTGTCGGGTCACGGGTTCACCCCGGTTAGACCGCAAGTGGTAGAGCGGGAGTTGTTGCCGGAAATTCTCGATATGAGTTTATATGTCTGTCCCTCGTGCTTCAAAACAGATACGTATCTGTCCGAACCTGGGCGGCTGCGCCTGACTCAAGTATTGGGTGAAGAGTAACGTCGAAGGGTGCGAATCGATTTTGGCTTTAACCGGATGACAAAGTTTCCTGGCGGTTTCGTGAACGGAGGCTTTGTCTTCTTGCATTTATTACATATTGGAGGGGTTATCGGTGAAAAACTTTTTCGACAAGATGAAGGACGGGGCTCAGGAAGCCGCGCGGCTTGCGCAGCAGACAGTGGAAACAACCAAATTGAAGACGCAAATCTATGGTTTGGAAAAAGACGTGGATCGTCTTTACCTTACCATCGGCCGGCAAGTATACCGCAGCTTTGAGCAGCATGGCACTCCATACGATGATCAGGAATTTATTTCGGTATTTCAGGAAATCCATAAGCTGCTTGGGGAAATCGACGAACTGGAACGGAAAATCCGCGAGATTCGCAATGAGAAAGAATGCGCTTGTGGCAAAGCGCTTCCGGTAGATGCCAAATTTTGCCCGAATTGTGGCGCTTCCTTTGCTCCACCCCGGTCCGTTGATGCGGACGTTATCCCGGTAACGCCGGAGGCATCTGATTCCGGTTCCTCTCAACCGGTGCAAGAATCTGCTCAACAAGAGTCGGCTCAAGAGCAAGAAAGTCAAGACCAGCAAGTGAAGGAGAGCAAGGATGGGATTGGCGAATAGACGGAATGTCGGCGTTTTTGCCCACGTGGATGCGGGAAAGACGACGACGACGGAATACATGCTATACGAATGCGGCAAAATCCGCGCGCCGGGCAAGGTAGATACAGGGACCTCCCAGACGGATTGGCTGGACGTCGAGCGGGAACGGGGGATATCGGTACAGGCGGCGTCTACCTCTTTTCTTTGGAAGGATACGGCGATTAATCTGGTCGATACACCCGGGCATGTCGATTTTCTTTCAGAAGTAGAACGGTCGATGCGGGTGATGGACGGAGCGGTTCTGCTGGTGTCCGCGGTAGAGGGCGTACAGGCGCAAACAGAAGCGGTTTGGCATGCCCTCAGGACGATGAATATTCCGACGATCGTTTATCTCAATAAAATGGACCGGGTCGGCGCCGACCCGGAAAGGACGCTGGCGGAGATTCGTCGGGTGCTTACACCGGTGGCAATTCCGGTGCAGATTCCGGTCGGACGGGAGCAGGCATATACGGGCAACTGCAGTCTCTGGCAGAATCCCGGCATCGGCGCGTTTTCGCTGCAAGACGCCGTTGAAAGGCTCGCGGAGGCTGATGATGCTATTCTGGAGCGTTATTTAAACGGGGAAAGCTTATCGCCGGAGGAACTTCGGCAAGCTCTCGATGAGCTTGCCCGGACCGGCTTGGCTTTTCCCGTTTTGTTCGGCTGCTCTGCTCGGGGCATTGGTGTCGCGGAGCTGCTGGACGCCATCGTGGAGTTTTTACCTGAGCCAAAGGGAAGTGCCGAGGAACCGGTATCCGGCGTCGTATTTAAAATTGAGAGGCACAAGACCATGGGCAAGCTGGCCTATGTTCGGATGTACGGAGGAACGATCCGCAACCGGGCAGCGGTATTCAACGCCACTCGGAATGTCCACGAGAAGATCACGCAAATCCGCAGGATGGAGGGACAGCGTGGCGAGGATATCGGACTGCTGGCAGCAGGGGACATTGCCGCCGTCTGCGGCTTAACTTCTGCCCAAGTGGGCGATATTTTAGGAAATCCGGCGGGGGTTCCGCCGCAGCTTCGGATGGCGGTGCCGCTCCTGATGGTGCGCGTTTACTGGCAGCAGGAGCAGGATTACCCAGCGGTCGTCGCCGCCATGCAGGAGCTGGCGGAAGAAGATCCGCTTCTTGGCATGCAGTGGCACAGGCAGGAGAGAGAACTGCATATCAACGTCATGGGGCCGATTCAACTGGAAATTTTGACGGCTGTGATGAAAGCTCGCTTCCAGTTGGACGTTACTTTCGGACAGCCTTCGGTCATCTATAAAGAAACACCCTCCCGTACGGCAGAGGGCTTCTATGCGTATACGATGCCGAAGCCATGCTGGGCGATCCTCCGCTTTCTAATCGAACCGGGGGAGAGGGGCAGCGGCCTCGTCTATCAAGGGCAGGTGCGGACGGAGGATCTGCTCCTCCAATATCAGAAACAGGTGGAGCGGCAAGTACCCGAAGCGTTGCTGCAAGGTCTCCGGGGTTGGGAAGTAACGGATTTAAAGGTGACGCTTCTATACGGCGAGCATCATGTTTGGCACACCCATCCCCTCGATTTCGTCGTCGCCACACCGGTAGCGATTATGGAAGGCCTACAGGCTGCCGGCACGACGCTTTTGGAGCCGTTGCTATCGTTTCGCATAACGGTGCCGGAGGAGCTGGGCGGCAAGGTCATGGCCGATTTGGCGCAGATGCGGGCTGAGTTTTCACCTCCGGAGACAGCGGGAGATCGCATGACGGTGGAGGGGAAAATCCCCGTGGCTACCTCTTTGGATTACTCCGTCAAGCTTTCATCTCAATCCAAGGGTAGAGGAACCATGGTCACTTCCTTTTGGGGATATCAACCGGCTCCTCCCGGCACAGATGTGTCGAGACCGCGGATCGGCGTTAACCCGTTGGATCATTCCCGTTACATCTTGAGCGTAAGGAACGCGCTATCTGAGGAGTGGTGAGTATTGCGGTCTGACGTTAAATGGTGACCGCCTAGTGAAAGGCATCATTCCACTGACATGCAACGATTCCATCCGGTTTGGGTATGTTAATGACGTTCTTCGTCCAGATCCGACCGGCAGGTGAATCGATGAATCCTAACCGAAAGAAGAAAGCAAGAACCGTAGACTTGTCCCTTCAGGCAAAATGGCTGCTCCTGGTTAACGGTCTGTACGTTGTGGCCAACGCGCTATCCGGCACTTTCGTTAACGTCTATTTATGGAAGGTGAAAAACGATCTGGCCATGCTGGGCTGGTTCGCTCTTTATCAGCAAGCTGCCATGGCTCTCACCTTTTGGCTTTGCGGCAAGTGGGCGAAAGAAGGCAACATCATGAACTGTCTGCGAACGGGACTGGCGACGGCAGCTTTGTTTTACTTGGTTGTTCTTGTCCTGGGCTCCACGGCCGTTCAATGGATACCGCTATTGGGCATCGTGCAGGGGCTTACTTCTGGCTTTTTCTGGCTCGCCTTCAATGTGCTTTACTTTGAAATTACAGGACCCGAGGATCGGGACAGCTTCAACGGCTGGGCAGGACTGTTGGGCTCCGCTGCGGGTATGGCGGCTCCCTGGATTTCGGGGCAATTGATTTTCCGATTGAAAGATGTAAATGGATACCGGCTGATTTTCGCTCTGTCCCTCGGCGTATTTGTCGCGGCTTTCTTTTGCTCGTTTCTGCTGAAAAAGCGTAAGGCGGAAGGACGCTATCTCTGGAGCTTCGGAGCTCGGATAGTTCGACGGAAAAACGGGGTTTGGCGGCGTGTGCTTCCGGCTCTCGTCGCGCAAGGGCTGCGGGAGGGAGTCATCGCTTTCATGATTCCGGTATTGGTTTACATAAGCACGCGAAACGAAATGAAGCTGGGCAATTACTCTCTGGTCACCTATGGGGTTGCGTTGTTTACCTTTTTGGCAGCAGGTCGTTACGTTCGTCCCCATCGCAGGAAATGGGCTATGTTGATAGGTGGAGCGGGCATGACGGCGGTGGTACTGCCTTTTTTCAAACAGGTAAGCTACGGAACGCTTCTTTTCTATGGAGTGGGTACAGCGTTGTTTCTTCCCCTGTTCTTTATACCGGTAACATCTGTAGTCTTCGACTTGATCGGAAGGGAACAAGACGGCGGCGCCAACCGCGTCGAGTACATTGTCGTCCGGGAAGTGGCGATAAACGCAGGGCGAATCATCGGAACGGTGGTTTTTATTGGCGTCGTCTCCGCCACAACCTCCAGTCTGGCGACGAATCTGCTGCTTTTTGGAATCAATCTTTCGACAATAGCAGTATGGCTGCTGCTAATTCCGTGGCTTGGTGCTAAAAAAGGCAAGCTTTCCGGTATGAAGGGCAGCTAATTTCTCTTTTACAGCCGTAACCTTTCGTTGTATAGTGGTAATAACATTTTTTTCTCCATAAGAGCTTATAAGTTTAGCACTATAATAAGCCTTATTCCCAATGGTAAACGCCGTTCGTCTTGAAATGGACGGCGTTAGCCGTTTATCCTTGAGTCACCATGCATCGCCATTACACGATCGGAGGGTTTCATATGAGTGAACTGAAGTTGAAAATTCTGGACCTGCTCAAGGAGGATGCCCGAATGGACGCGGCAACGCTTGCGACCATGTTGGGAACGAACCGGGAGAGTGTTGATGCGGCGATCGCGGAGCTTGAAGCGGAACATGTCATTGTCAAATACGCGGCGGTAATCAACTGGGGCAAGGTCAACGACAAAGTCACCGCACTCATTGAAGTTCAGATTACGCCGGAACGTGGCCGTGGTTTCGATGCCATCGCCGAGCGAATTTATCTATATCCGGAAGTGAAATCGGTTTATTTGATGTCAGGAGCCTACGATCTGCTGGTTGAAATCGAAGGCCGCACTCTGAAAGAGGTCGCTTCTTTCGTTTCCAGTAAGCTCTCGCCAATCGACAGGGTATTGTCGACGAAAACGCATTTCATTCTGAAAAAATACAAGCAGGACGGGATTACGTTCGAGGATCATGAAGAAGATCATCGGCTCCCGGTCTCCCCGTAGGTGAGCGGCCATGATTGAGAACACACCAACAAAAACAAAGTCGATGCGGGATTTCCTCAATCCGATCGTTCGCGATATTCCACCTTCCGGAATCCGTAAGTTTTTTGATCTGGTCAGCGGAAGTAAGGACATCATTTCTCTTGGGGTTGGGGAGCCGGATTTCTCTACGCCCTGGCATGTAAGAGATGCTGCCGTTTATTCTCTGGAGCGTGGCCATACCCGCTACACCTCCAATTCCGGCATGATTGAGCTGCGGGAAGCCATTTCGTCCTATTTGGCGAACTCCTTCCATGTTGAGTATCAACCACAGGATGAAGTGCTCGTTACCATCGGCGGCAGCGAAGCCATCGATTTAGCTTTGCGCGCTTTGATTACGCCAGGGGATGAAATTCTCGTTCCCGAGCCCTGTTATATTTCCTATAATCCGATCACCAGCATAACCGGCGGCGTTCCCGTAGGCATTGAAACCTTCGCCAAGGATGGCTTCAAGCTTACCGCAGAATCTTTGCAGGCCAAGATTACACCCCGGTCGAAGATACTCGTTCTATGCTATCCCAGCAATCCGACAGGGGGAATCATGACCTACGAGGATTATCTCCCCATCGCTAAAATCGTCGAGGAAAACGATCTGATCGTGATATCCGATGAGATTTACGCTGAGCTGACTTATGAAGGCAAGCATGTGAGCTTCGCTTCTTTGCCAGGTATGAAGGATCGGACGATTCTTGTCAGCGGCTTCTCCAAAGCTTTTGCCATGACCGGCTGGAGGCTCGGTTATGCCTGCGGTCATCGGGAATTGATCGCCGCGATGATGAAAATCCATCAATACACGGTGATGTGCGCTCCGATTATGGCTCAAGTGGCCGGAATTGAGGCGCTGACAAACGGGATGGAAGAAAAGGATAAGATGATGGAGTCCTATAATCAGCGGCGCAGGTTGGTGGTAAGCGGATTCCGGGAGCTGGGCTTGTCCTGTCATGAACCTCACGGAGCATTTTACGCTTTTCCCAGTATCGAATCGACGGGTCTCTCATCCGAAGAGTTTGCTGGGCGCCTCATTAAGGAGGCGAAAGTAGCAGCTGTGCCCGGGAACGTATTTGGCCTGGGGGGAGAAGGGTTTCTCCGTTGTTCTTATGCGACTTCCGTCGCACAATTAAACGAAGCTCTTGAGCGGATGGGCGTATTTTTGCAGAAAATCCGACAAGTGTAAGCCTTTGGAACCAGGTCTATATGAGCTGGGTAATGAGAAAGTTCTATATCTTTTATGACATTATTATGATATATTTATGGCATTAAATTATAGAATTTGTAAATAAATTTAATTTTTCCCTTGCTGTTTCAATTGTATATCGCTCCCTTTTGCAAAGCTTTCATTCTTTTTGCAGGAATCGGTTAAGACAAGGAGGGATCAGGATTGTTATACAAGGGCGGCATTGCTGTCACTTCTGATGGCACTTTTGTCATTCGAGAGAGTGGATCCGGTATTTTTGGCAAATCCTATCTGCCTTCTCCAACCTCTTCTCTTTATTTCCTGGAGGAAGAAATTCGAATTTTGCGTCTGCGCATGGAAGAATTGGTAGAACGGGAGAAGTCACTCACCGCGCCCCGGGTTGTGGAAGCAAGCAGCAAGCTGGACATCAAGATCAATGAATATATGTATACGATAGGAAGCTGCTGATGCAGCTTCTTTTCACTGTATAAGAAAAGAAAATACTTCGCATCCTTCCTTCTGTCAGCTTGCATCAAATGGTAGCATCCCCTATACTTTTGACTAAGAGATTAGCTTGAACCCGATGAATTCATTTACTGTCAGGTGCCCGGATATCGCCGAAAAGCGTACGGGTTAAAAGGGAAGCCGGTGCAAATCCGGCACGGTCGCGCCACTGTAACCGCGGGATTGCCTCAGATCAGCCACTGTCCGATAAGGGCGGGAAGGCGAGGCGGTCGGCAACTGCGGAGTCAGGAGACCTGCCTGGCGGTTAGCTGACGAAATCCTTCGCGGAAAAGGATGCGGCTTACCGGGACTTGTCACGGCATTGTTCTGCCGTCCCGTCGTATGTCGAACCCCATCCGTTAGGATGGGGTTTTTCGTTGTGCGTGAGATCGGCCCGGTATCAAGCTCCTCTCATATGGCGGAATGCCAAACCATATGGATAGGAGAGAGATCAGGATGATGGAAATGAAGCTTTGGGGGAAACGCATCGGGGCGGTAGCGCTATCGGTGGCTTTGGCGGCAGGCTTGACGGCTTGCGGCGGATCGAAGAAGGACGACGGCGGTGCGGCAACGGCAGCTCCTACGGTGGCAGCAACAGCTTCCATGGCTCCGTCTGCAGCGCCAACAGCAGCGCCGACGCAAGCGGCTGCGGCGAAGACGGTATATCCGCTAACGCTGACGGATGCCACGGGACAATCGATTGTATTTGAAAAAGCTCCGGAGCGAGTGATAACCCTTGCGCCTAGTGAAACCGAGGTTGTTTATGCGATTGGCGGCGGCGATACGGTTGTAGGCGTGGACCAATACAGCAATTATCCAAAAGAGGCGAACTCGAAGCCAAAGGTGGGCGACATGACGACTGATATTGAAGGGGTAGTTGCCCTTAAGCCGGATGTTGTGTTTGCTGGCGCGTCTTTGAATGCAAAAGCGATTGAAGCATTGCGTAAGCTGAATGTGAAGGTTTATGCGTCGGAGCCAAAGACCTTCGATCAGGTTGTGGAGAAAATTGAAACGGCGGGCGTCATTTTGGACCGTCAGGAAGACGCTGAGAAAACGGCGAATCATATGCGCGAGGAAAAAGCACGCATTGTTAACGCAGTGAAGGATTTACCGAAGAAAAAAGTATACATGGAATTTTCTCCGGGCTGGAGTGTTGGCAAAGGCGAGTTTATGGATGAGCTGGTTACCCTTGCAGGCGGCGAAAATGTTGCTCAAGATCAGCAGGGCTGGTTCGAGATTAACGCCGAAACGATTATCAAAAGCAACCCGGATGTCATTCTGTACACAACAGGACCGGGTATTGGCGATGCGGTCAAGGATGCCATCAATAAACGTCCGGGCTTTGACTCTCTGGCGGCAGTTAAAGAAAATCGTATGTTCGCGCTCAATGAAGATATCGTTTCCCGCGTAGGCCCGCGTTTATTGGATGCACTCGTCGAAATGGCGAAGGCGATCCATCCGGAAGCGGTGAAGTGAAGCAATATAAATTGAACGAAAGAAAGGGATGAAGGAGCGGAGAAACCGATTGTTCTGGAAAAGGTTCAGCGGTCGCCTTTGCGACGATATCGGAAAGTATAAAACTTCGGAGCATCGGCTTCCTGATATCGCAAGAAAAACTACCTTTATACGCGGTCTGGCTTCTTTGAATGTACATCGATAGGTGTTTTTCTTATCAGATTCCTACCTTTAAACAACTATATAATCAAGGAATCTTAGCGCAACAGCGACTCTCCAGAATAATCAGGTTTTGCAGTGACGGAATCCTTACAATCTTAAGTTCAACTTATATTGAGATCGGCTGGTGAGTTATGGGTAAAGGAAGAGCTTGGGTTTATGGAGGAGGCGCCTGCCTCCTCTTACTACTATCCGTTGTCGTTAGCCTTTCTCTTGGTTCAGCGAGAGTGCCGCTGAAAGAGGTTTGGGATATCCTTCTGCATCGACTGCCTTTTATCGGCGATCTTTTCCCTTCGGGCGGATGGAAGCCAGAGAATGAGGTGATCGTTGCTCTGGTTCGTCTGCCGCGGGTTGTTTTGGCTATGCTGGTAGGAGCATCACTGGCCGTTGCTGGGGCTGGTTTTCAAGGGGTGTTGCGCAATCCGTTGGCTGACCCTTACACGCTGGGCGTGGCTTCCGGTTCTTCGGTGGGGGCGGCATTTGTCATTCTTTTTGGCATGCAATCCTTGTGGGGAATGTGGGCAGTGCCTTTCGCGGCTTTCGTTATGGGACTACTCACCTTAGTGATTGTCTATTTTTTGTCGGGGCGTTCCGGCAGGCTGCGTATTGAAACGATTATTCTTTCCGGAGTTATCGTGCAGGCCTTTTTCGGTTCGTTTGTTTCCTTGATGGTGTCGCTTTCCCGCAACGTTGTGAATGAGATCGTTTTTTGGCTGATGGGCAGCGTTGCTATGCGAGGATGGGAATATTCGCGGTTGGTAGCTCCTTTTTTGATCGTGGTAACGGTAGTTTTAGTCGCATTCAGTCGAGCGCTTAATCTATTTACACTTGGCGAAAAGCAGGCAGAGCATATGGGTGTCAACGTGCAGGTAACAAAGCTTGTGGTACTTGGTGCTTCCAGTTTATTGACTGCAGCGGTTGTGTCCGTTTCCGGCGTTATCGGCTTTGTCGGGCTTATCGTGCCTCATCTCGTGCGGCTTTTTGCAGGGCCGGATCACAAGCTGTTGATTCCACTGTCTGCGATAGTTGGAGGGATTTATGTCGTGTGGGCGGATACGCTGGCGCGTCTTGTTTTAAGCGGGCAGGAAATTCCTCTCGGCGTTGTCACTGCGCTGGTCGGCGCTCCTTTCTTCGTCTATTTGCTGAAAAAAAGGGATAGGGAGGCGACCCGATGATCGACGTGAAGAAGCTTTCGGTAGTTGCCGGGGGGACGGAGATCTTAAAAAATATCGCCTTCAACGTCCCGACCGGGGTGTTTTATGGCATTATCGGCCCGAACGGCAGCGGCAAGTCTACCTTGCTGCGGGCCATTTCGGGGCTTGCACCGGAAATGAAAGGGACCGTGCGGGTGGAAGATAAGCCGGTTCATTCCTATTCCCGCAAAAAACGAGCGCAGCTGGTGGCGGTTCTCGCCCAAGAGGGACTCGAGCCGGTGGAGTTTACGGTCCGGGAAGTGCTGGAAATGAGCCGCTTTCCCTATCAAAATTGGTTGGGGCGCGAAAAGGGAGATTCCTCCCGAGTCATTGAGGCTGTCATGGAAAAGCTGAGTTTAGCGCATCTGGCTGACCGCGGCATCGCCAGCCTGAGCGGCGGGGAACGGCAGCGGGTCGCTTTGGGACGGGCGATGGTGCAGTCGCCGCGGCTGCTTTTGCTGGATGAGCCAACGACCTTCCTCGACATCGGGCATCAGGTGCAAATGATGGACTACGTGCGGAAATGGCAGCGGGAAAGCAACTTGACGGCGGTGGCGGTACTGCATGACTTGAATTTGGCCGCTCAGTACTGCGACCGGATTTTGGTGCTGCATGAAGGCAAAGTTGTTCATATCGGCACCCCGGAGGAAACGATGCGGGAAGAGCTGATTGAACGGGTATATGGCACCCGGCCAACGATTTTGCCCCATCCGGAAACGGGATCGCCGCAGCTTTTGCTGCGTCCGGGCCATGCCGGTCAGCAGGCCGGGAAGGCGGATGCCTTTCGGGAGGGTTTGCAGCAGGCAGAGGATTTGGAAAGCCGGCAAAATTATGAGAAAATGAGCTCAGACTTGGCAGTCGGAGCAGGGAAGGTGAGACCGTGATGAAGATCTATACGAAGTCGGGAGACAAAGGACGGACGTCGGTCATCGGCGGAAGGGTAGAGAAGGATGACCCACGGGTGGAAGCCTACGGTACCGTCGACGAACTGAACAGCTTTCTCGGCCAAGCCATCTGCTTGATGGAAGGTCCGCTTTACGAAGACATGCGGGCGGATATGGAGATGGTCCAGCATGAGTTGTTCGACTGCGGCGGAGATTTAGCGATTTTGCCTCCGGAAGGCGTGGACGAGTCGATTCCGCGTCCTTATAAGCTGCAGGCTGACAAAGTGGATAATCTGGAAGCTTGTATCGATAAGTACGATGCGGAAACACCGGATATCACCAAGTTTATTTTGCCGGGAGGAAGTCCATTAGCTTCGGCCCTGCATATATGCCGCACCGTCTGCCGCCGTGCTGAACGCCGAGTGGTGACGCTGGCGAAAGAGGCGGTCATCAACGAGGAAGCGCTGCGGTATTTGAACCGGCTGTCAGACTTGTTTTTTACGGTGGCCCGTACGGCGAATTTCCGGGAAGGCAAAAGCGACGTGGAGTACGTGCGCAGCGCGGATGTATTCCACACCCGGAAGGATAAAGAGTAAAGATCCGTTTCACGCTTGAGCCACCGATCAGTATAAGTTGAACGAAAGGAAGGATGAAGGAGCGGAGAAACCGATTGTTCTGGATACGCCACACATGCCGCTTGCACGTCACGAGCGAATGTGTGAAAATCGGCGAAGCCGCCTGAAACCGATCTTAGATTAACTAAGATTCGTTCAGGATAGCTTCAGCGGTCGCCTTTGCGACGATATCAGAAAGGATAAACTTCGGAGCTTCAGCTTCCTGATATCGCAAGAAAAATAACCTCTATACGCGGTCTGGCTTCTTTGAATGTGCGTCGATAGGCGTTTTTCTTATCGGATTCCTATTTTTATGAAGTAGTCTAATCATGGAATCTGAGCGCAACAGCGATTGGAAGAATAATCAGGTTTTGCAGGGACGAAATCCTTACAACCTTTTGTTCAACTTATTTTATGGCAGCCGCAAACAAGATTTTACGAAGAGGATGAAACCGTTGAAAGAGAGCGAGCTTACCTATTATCAGCCTTTAGTCCACGTCGTCACAGATGAGCAGGACGGTCTTCTTTTACGGACGCTGCTTTTGAACAAGATGGGTTTGTCCCGCAAGCTTCTATCCCGCCTTAAGCTTACGGAGCAAGGCATTTTGGTTAACGGCGAAAGGCGGTACACCAACACGCGGGTAGCGGCCGGCGACCGGGTGGAGATTCGCATGCAGGAGGAGGAATCGGAGGAGATTTTGCCCGAGCCGATGCCTTTGGCTATTTTATTTGAGGACGAGCATCTGCTCATTCTGCATAAGCCGGCGGGAATCATCGTCCATCCGACCCACGGGCATTACACCGGCACTCTGGCCAACGGAGTCGTTCATTATTGGCGGGAAAAAGGCGAAAACGTCCGCTTCCGGCCGATCCACCGATTGGACCGGGAGACCTCGGGGGTGCTGGCGGTGGCGAAGACGCCTTACGTGCACCAGCATGTCTCAGCCCAGATGATGGCGGGAACAGTGGAAAAGGCGTATACCGCTCTGGTGAGGGGATACCTGGAACCGGCGGAAGGCACCGTGACGGGACCAATTGATCGGCATCCAGAGGCTCCCTATTTCCGCATCGTCACTCCTGACGGCTATCCGGCCGTGACCCATTACCGGGTGGAGGAAGCCTACGCCGCCGGTTCGGTGGTGGACATCCGTCTGGAAACCGGACGGACCCATCAAATCCGTGTACACATGCGGCATTTGGGCCACCCGGTGATCGGCGACAGCATGTACGGACCGGACACGGATCACCCCGACAATCCGATGGCTGGGTCGGCAATACTCGATTCGATGGAATGGAACTACCCCATCGAGCGGCAAGCGTTGCACGCCCGGATGCTCGCTTTTCAGCACCCGGCAACAGGCGAGCGTATGTCATTTGTTGCGCCGATGCCGGAGGACATGGAAGAAACGACGGCATATCTGCGACAGAGCAAGGAATAGCAGGACGCACGCATACACGAAAGGGGCAAGTTGGCGTGGAGCTTACGATGTACGGGATTCCCAATTGCGGCACATGCAAAAACGCCAAGAAATGGCTGGAATCCCACGGACATAAAGTGGAGTTGGCGGATTTGAAGATGAGTTCGCCCTCGGAGACGACTTTATTAACATTAATCCAGCAAAGCGGGCTGGACGTGGATCGATTTTTCAACACGTCGGGAGAGGTTTACAAGACGCTGAGCCTGAAGGACAAGATCAAGTCGATGAGTTTGGATGAGAAACTCCACATTCTCTCGAGCAACGGAATGTTAATGAAACGCCCCGTTGTCACCGATGGGAAAACGACAACTGTGGGCTTCAAAGAAGAAACCTACCAGTCGGTATGGGGCTCACATTAATTCGAAATCAGCCACGAGTCATTGGCCTGGTATATAAGACAGGGCTAGTCTAGCCTTTTTGTACCTCCATGCCGGTTGTGGCAGTGGAGGTTTTTTAAATGGCAAAGGTCATCATGGTGCAGGGAACGATGTCTAACGCAGGGAAAAGCTTGATTGTAGCAGGTTTGTGCAGAATTTTTAAGCAGGACGGGTACCGTGTGGCACCTTTTAAATCCCAGAACATGGCGTTAAACTCCTATATTACGGAGGAAGGGCTGGAGATGGGAAGAGCACAGGTCATGCAGGCGGAAGCGGCGGGCATAAAGCCCTCCGTACGGATGAATCCGATCCTTTTGAAACCGACAAATGATATCGGCTCGCAAGTGATTGTGAACGGGGAAGTCCTTGGCAACATGAGTGCCAGAGATTATTTTGCCTATAAGAAGAAGCTGATTCCTGATATTATCAAAGCCTATCGAGCTCTGGAAATGCAGTCGGATATTATCGTTGTTGAGGGCGCGGGAAGCCCGGCTGAGATCAACTTGAAGGAAAATGACATTGTAAACATGGGACTCGCTGATCTGTTGGATGCGCCTGTCCTTTTAGTCGGTGATATTGACAGGGGCGGCGTATTTGCTCAATTAATTGGAACGTTGATGCTCTTGGAGGATCAAGAGAAAGCAAGAGTTAAGGGACTTATCATTAATAAATTTCGCGGGGATAAGACCATTCTCGATCCTGGCATTACGATGTTGGAAGATAAAGGGCGCGTCCCGGTAGTCGGCGTTGTTCCCTATATGAATATATCTCTGGAGGACGAGGACAGTCTGACCAGTCGTTTTGACAAAAGAGAAGCGGCACAGATCGATATTGTGGTCATTCGCCTGCCAAGGATTTCCAATTTTACGGATTTTGCCGTTTTTGAGCTGATTGAAGGCGTGTCTGTCCGATATGTGGACTCTGTCTCCCAGTTGCAGCATCCGGATATGATTATCCTGCCGGGCAGCAAAAATACGATAGGCGATCTGAAGTGGATGAGACAGAATGGGTTGGAGGCGGCAGTTAAAAAGAAGAAAGAGGAATGTATTATCTTCGGGATCTGCGGCGGCTATCAGATGCTCGGTCGCTCGATCTCCGATCCCTATCGTATCGAAGAAGGTGGAAGCATTCTTGGCATGGAATTACTTCCAATGGATACGGTGCTGGAAAAAGAAAAGATTCGCACCCAGGTGCAAGGGGGATTTGGAGAACTATCCGGATTATTCTCAGAGTTGTCTGGAATGGAACTCACGGGTTATGAAATCCATATGGGCATCAGCACCGCAGATCAGGGCAGCAGGCCGCTGTGCACCTTAACGGATGTGCGGGAAGGGAATAAGAAGGCGGATGGCCTGTCAGCGGACAATATTTACGGCACTTATGTACATGGCCTATTTGATCATGGGGCACTCGCATCTGTGATCATAAGAAAGCTTGCTGAGAGAAAAGGGTTGTCCATGGAAAGCGGCTTGACGATGGATTATGCGACGTTTAAAGAGACTCAGTACGATAAGTTGGCGGATACCTTGCGGCAATATCTGAATATGGATGAAATCTATCGAATGATGAATGAAAGGAAGAGTGACGATGAAAGAGTTAATTGAATTCGCGATTGATAGACCGGATGAAGCGATGAGACAAAGAGTAAAGGAAGTCTGGGACGGAATCGCCAAGCCTTTGAACGGCATGGGACAATTTGAGCCGATCATTGCGCAAATTGGCGCGATCACGGGAACGGCTGATATCGATATTTATAAAAAAGCGGTCATCGTAATGTGCGCGGACAATGGAATTGTCGAAGAACAGGTAAGTCTGTTCGGATATGAGATGACCGCCATTATCGCGGGTGAGCTAGGTAAAGGAAGCACCTCTGTCTGCAAAATGGCAAGACAGGTCGGAGCTGATGTCATCCCGGTGGATATTGGCATTCATCAAAAAGAAGAAATCCCGGGACTTATTCGGCATAAAGTGGCACATGCTACGAAAAATTTTATAAAAGAACCCGCGATGTCGGAGGAAGAGGTTCGAAAGGCGATTGAAATTGGAATCGCAATGGTGAGTGATTGTAAAGATAAGGGCTACCAGCTTATAGCCACGGGCGAACTAGGCATGGGCAATACGACGACCAGCAGTGCCATGGCAGCAGCCTTGCTGCAATGTAAGGCGGAAGAAACGACCGGCACGGGAGCGGGACTCAGTAGGGAAGGATTAATGCATAAAAGCGAAGTGATCAATAAGGCTTTAGAGAAGTACCGGTTCTCCAAGGACGAAACCCTTCGCATCCTTGCGAGTGTCGGGGGTCTTGATATTGCAGGACTTGTGGGCGTATTTATCGGCGGCGCCGTCTATCATATTCCGGTCATTATAGATGGAGTCATCAGCGCGGTGGCGGCATTGACGGCTGAACGCCTCGTTCCAGGGGTTAAAGAATATGTGGTGCCTTCTCATTTAAGCAGGGAACCAGCGGCAAAAAGAATACTGGAGGAGCTTGGCGTACATCCGATCATCGATGCTGGGTTAGCATTGGGAGAAGGGACAGGGGCGGTGATGATGTTTTCCCTGCTTGATATCGCCTTATCCGTATACCACAGCGGAGCTACCTTTGGCGATCTCCATTTGGGCAGCTGAGTCTAAGATCGGGGGAGAACATGCGCGTATTCATTATCGGCGGTGTTGGCAATGGGAAATCCGTTTATGCGGAAAAGGTAGTAAGTGCATTAGCGGCAGGTCAAGATAATCTGTACTACGTGGCAACGATGCAGATCTATGATGAAGAGAGCCGGAGAAAAGTGGATCGGCACCTGGACGTAAGGGCGGGCAAAGGATTTGAAACCATTGAGCAGCCCGCTAATGTTGCAGAAACTCTGGCTCATATGAAGGATGGCGCGACCACTGTATTATTGGAGTGTATGACGAATTTGGTGGCAAACGAAATGTTCTCCGAGGCAGAAATGAAACCTCCCCTTGATGTCGCTGCCAAAATTTTTGAAGACATATGTTTCCTTAGCGAGAGGGTCGACCATCTGGTTATTGTCAGCAATAACGTGTTTGAAGACGGCATTCCATATGAAAATGGAACCAGAAGCTATATCGAAGCGCTTGGGAAGGTGCATGAACAGATCGCAAGCTGGGCGGATGTTGTAACGGAGGTCGTGGTCGGCATTCCGGTTCCGATTAAGGGTGAGCTATATAAATTGAACAAAAGAAACGGATGAAGGAACGGAGAAACCGATTGTTCTGGAAAAGCGTTAGCGGTCGCCTTTGCGATCCGATTCCTACTATAGGGTATTGTCTAATCGGGGAATCGGATCGCAACAGCGATTGGAAGAATAATCAGGTTTTGCAGGGACGGAATCCTTACATTCTTTTGTACATCTTATATAGTCATTTGACGATAGGAGTTTTTCTTATGGGGGAAGGCATATGTCGGTACTAAAAGCATTCGTGATCGCATTTTCCATGTACTCGAAAATCCCGATGCCACAGTTTGAGTGGAAGGACCGGGATATGAAATATGCCCTTTGCTTTTTTCCATGGGTCGGAGCTGTGATCGGACTTCTAACTTACGGTTGGGGAATGCTTTATCAGCATTATGAAGTCGGGCCGCTTTTCTTTGCAGCCGTTGGCACGGCAATCCCCATTCTCGTATCCGGCGGGCTGCATGTCGATGGGTATATGGATTCTATGGATGCCTTTCATTCTTATCAAAGCAGGGAAAAAAAGCTGGAGATCCTAAAGGACCCCCATATCGGCGCATTTTCTGTGATCCGAGTGATCGTGTATTATCTGCTTTATGTGGGCGCCTATTCGGAGTTAGGAAATCTGAAAGCGGTGGCGCTGGTGGGGGCAGGCTTTTTTCTTTCCCGCACCTTATGCGGAATTGGAGTAGTGAGCCTTCACGGTGCTAAAAAAGAGGGCCTGTTGTACATGTTCTCGAGCATTGCGCACGAAAAAGCGGTGAAAATCGCTCTGTATGCTCAGCTAGCGGGATGCGCGGCTGTCCTGCTCTATCTATCCCTATGGGTAGGAATAGCCGCTCTGGCAGGCGCATTACTGACCTTTTGCTATTACCGGTATCGCTGCTACAAAGAATTGGGAGGTATTACCGGTGATACGTCAGGATACTTTGTAACCCTCTGTGAAGGTGCAACGGTGATTATTGTCGCTGTATGCTGCATAGGCAAATTCATTTAAGGACCGGTGATTATGGAGCTCTATATTGGGGGATGTGCCCAAGGCAAATTAAACTATGTGCTAAAACAGACAGGCATTTCCGAGGAACGGGTAGTAGATGCTGCAACCTATTCTGATGGTGACGTTGAGGATGGGGCGAGAATTTTTAATCATTTTCATCGTTGGGTACGAAGCCAGGTTAAAGCGGGAAAAGATCCAGAGGATATGATCGCGAGGGTGCTATCCCGAAATCCTCATCTCATCATTATCAGCGATGAAGTCGGCAGTGGAATCGTGCCTATGGAAGCGGAAGAGAGAGAATACAGGGAGAAACTGGGCAGAATTCTTTGCAAACTGGCGGAAAAGGCGGTTAAGGTGGAGCGAATCCTATGCGGAATCGGACAGAAACTCAAATAAATCTGGTATTGATTAGGCATGGAGCAACTCCATCCAATGCAGAAGGCCGATATCTTGGACGAACGGAAGAGGATCTGTCTGCGGCCGGAAAAGAAAAGCTGCTTTTAAACAAGAAGATGGGAAAATATCCGCCGGCATCTATCGTTTTTTCAAGCCCCATGAAGCGTTGCAGGCAAACGGCGGATCTTCTCTATGACTGCAAGGATCCTATTTTGATAGAAGAGTGGAGAGAAGCGGATTTTGGCCGCTTTGAAGGAAAAAACCACCTTGACTTGAACGGCGATGCAGAGTATCAGAAGTGGATAGACAGTAACGGGGAATTGCCTTTTCCGGACGGTGAGAGCAGAGAAGATGTCATGGATCGATGCAAAATGGGCTTGATGAAGGTTGTAGACGAGCTATCCGTAAACGGCTTGACCGCAAAAGAGTCGTTCATAGCCGCTGTGGTACATGGAGGGAGCATGATGGCGCTTTTAAGCTCCTTTGGCGGCGGCAATTATTTTGATTACCAGTGCAGCAACGGAGAAGGGTATGTGTGCCGACTCACTTTTCTGGAGCACTCGCAGCCGAGTCTGGAAATATTGCGGAAATTATAGAGGGATATAGAATGACCTATCATATTGCAGCCTTTTTTATTGGCTTTGCGCTGGATCTGATGTTTGGTGACCCCTATTGGCTTCCCCATCCCATCCGGCTGATCGGAAGATGGATTGCGAAACTGGATCGCGTGCTTTTTGGCGATATCGGAAGGCAGCAGAGGGATAACAAAAGAGAGCTGCAAAAGGGGATTCTCTTGACGGCTCTCGTGTTGATTATGACAGCAGCAGGGAGCTTTTTTATTCTGTGGGGAGCTTACAAGATCGCACCTGTCTTTGGGCTGGTAGTGGAAAGCCTTATGACTTATCAGATTCTTGCCACCAAGTGCTTAAAGCTGGAGAGCATGAAGGTCTATGCCAAATTAAAGGAACAGGATCTGGAAGGCGCCAGGACGGCAGTATCGATGATTGTAGGACGGGACACGCAGAGCCTTGATGAAATCGGCGTAACCAAAGCTGCGATTGAAACCGTGGCTGAAAACACTTCAGACGGCGTTATTGCACCGATGCTCTATCTGGCGGTCGGTGGACCCGTTCTTGGTTTTCTCTATAAAGCGATTAATACCATGGATTCTATGGTGGGCTATAAGAATGACCGCTATTTGTATTTTGGAAGGGCCGCGGCGAAGCTGGATGATGCAGTCAATTTCATTCCGGCCAGAATCAGTGCAGCTATTATGATTTTTTCTTGCTATTTTGCAGGAATTGGGTACAACGGGCGGAATGCGTGGAGAATTTATAAAAGAGATCGAAAAAACCATGCCAGTCCCAACTCGGCTCATACGGAAGCGGTTTGTGCAGGGGCATTGGGTATCCGTCTAGCGGGGGATGCCAGTTATTCCGGAAAGATCGTCAAAAAGCCTTATATTGGAGATGCGCAAAGAGAAGTGGAGCGCGAAGATATTGCTCGTGTCAATCGTCTGCTGTATATTACAGCGGGCTTTTGCGAGGGAATATGCCTGATTTGCCTTTTTGCGGTTTATATGGTTTTGAAATGAGAGGGGTAAATCATGATTCATGGCGGTGACATTTATCGTAACAAGGTGAGTATTGATTTTTCGGTTAATGTGAATCCCCTTGGCATGCCGGCTTCCGTGAAAAGGGCCTTATTTGAAGCTGTGGAGCAGTGCGAAGCGTATCCGGATATCAAGGCGGAGAAGCTCGCCCAAGAGCTATCCCGAATGATAGGGGTTAGTAAAGAAACCATTCTCTTAGGAAACGGTGCCTCTGAATTATTTATGGCGATAGGGCGCGCTCTTGCTCCAAAACGGATTGTGATTCCGGTTCCCTCTTTTTTCGGTTACGAGAAGACGGCTATCTCTACGGGTGCCGAGATCTTTTATTATGAGATGAAAGAAAATAAGGGCTATCAATTGGATGAAGGGATTTTGGATCATCTTACCTACGATACGGATATTCTGTTTTTGACTAATCCTAACAATCCGGTAGGAAACAGGGTGGAGAGCAACCTGCTGGAGCGGATCGCGGAGGATTGCCGGAAGAAACAGATTTTCGTTGTGCTTGATGAATGCTTTCTGGAGTTTACGGGAGAGGATGAGCAACGCTCTTTTAAAAATAAGCTGGAGGACTATCCGAATGTCATTGTCATTCGTGCCTTTACCAAAATATTTGCCATACCGGGCGTAAGGCTCGGGTATCTTTTATGCGGAAATGAAGAGGTAAGGAAGCGGATTGAAAGACAGCTGCCGGAGTGGAACCTGTCTGCCTTTGCGCAATTGGCGGGTGTAGCCGCCTGTCAGGAGCGGGAATATATCTGGAATACCGTTCTGGTTGTGAGGGAGGAACGAGAATTTCTAGAGAGAAGCTTGCAGCAAATGGGTGTTCACGTGTACCCAAGCGAAGCGGACTTTCTTCTGTTAAAGACGGATATCGCTTTGTATGAAAAGCTTTTGGAGAAAGAAATACTCGTTCGGGACTGCCGTAATTTCCGGGGGTTAGGGATGGGATATTATCGGATTGCCGTCAAAAACCATTCCGACAATGAAGCGTTGATTCATGCGGTCAGAGGACTTGCTTCGAAAGAATGAAGAGGTACGAAAGTTGAAAAGGATTCCGCGGCAGTTGATCAGAAGATCAGCTGCTTTTTTTATTAAGCTAGGATCTTGCACATCATTTTTATATGTGTTATATATGTAATATAACAGATAATAAAACGGGCAGGTAGTTTATATGAACGGCTTCGGCATGTCAAAGCAGCAGTACCATAAGGAGAGATATCCATGTTCATAGAGCTCGATCTGCAATCGGAAACCCCGATTTACGCACAACTAGTTGACCAAATCGTCGAAGGGATCGCCTCCGGTACCTTGCAGCCGGGGGACCCGCTTCCGTCGGTCCGGAGCTTGGCGGAGGATTTAGGGATTAATCTCCATACCGTCAACAAGTCCTATAATTTGCTCAAGCAAGAGGGCTTTCTTCAAATACACCGGAAAAAGGGCGTTATCGTTCAATCCGACGGGATGCCCGGCGTGACGGAGGCCTTCGAGGAGAAGCTCCGACAGCAGCTGCGATCGCTTGCGGCAACAGCTGCGGTACGAGGCATGTCGGAAGAGACATTCGCGCAGATGAGTAGTTTGGTGTACCGGGATACCATTACAAATCGAGGAGGGAAACAATCTTGACACAAGAAACGATGATCATGATGTCGGGCCTTTATTTGATGTTTGCGCTGATGATCAGCATACTGGTTTTTTCTGGATCGCGGACCCTGCTGTTCGGCATCGCGCTTCCGACGGAGGCTTTGCAGGATGCGGCTGTCCGAGGCATTCGCAGGAAATATGTTTTGCTCACAGGCGGTTTTGCCGTCGTCATCGGGGGGGCTTGCTTGCTATTGACGCGTCATCAAACGGCGGGGCTGAGTTATCTGTGTTGGATAATGGCCATCTTGCTTTTAGCGATTATTTCACTCTGCGCCATTCGGATCAGTCGAATCTCCGCGCAACGCTTGAAGGCGGCTAGGGGCTGGCAGGTTGCCGTGCAGATGAAGCGCACAGCAAATCTTTCGGTCAGCCGGACGCATAGCTCGGTGCTGAGCTCTTGGTGGTATTCGGCGCATGTTGCCGCAATGACGCTATGTATCGTTTTTGCCGTTGCAAGGTGGGATGTGATTCCTCAGTGGATTGCCACACATATGGGGCCGAACGACTTTCCGGATCATTACATATTCAAATCCGTACGGACCGTATTCATGATGAACATCGTGCAAGCGTTGATGACCCTGTTTTTCACCGGCATTCATCTAATGATCGGCCGTGCCAGGATGTCTCTGGATCCCCAGGACCGGGAAGGTTCGCTAAGGAAACAGTTGAGGCTCAAGAAAATTCATTCGATTACGGTTTGGGGCATCTCGCTGCTGGGGGTTGCAAATATAGGGTTGCTGCAAGCCGTAATGCTATACGGCTGGAAGCTCAATCTGCTCTTCCGCTTCAACATCTCGTTTCTAGCAGCGTTCTTCTTAGCGCTGATCGTTGTCGTGCTTTACCCGCGAATCAGAGGCTTTGATCAGCATAGGGACGTTCCGTCGCAGGAGGAGAGGCGCTGGAAGTGGCTCGGTAGCGTTTATGTGAACTCTGAAGACCCGGCATTGTTCGTTCCGGATCGATACGGATTTGGCTGGACGATCAATATGGCTAATCCACTCGGTAGGATCATAGCCGCTGCGACAATAGCCGTTTTGGTGGCCGCCTTACTTGTATCCTTTTTCAATTTTCGATAAGTGAATCAATCTCCGGAAGGAGAGTTCAACTGATGAATAGTCGATGGACAATAGGAGCTGTGCTTGTCTGACACTTTCGGTGTTGTATTTTGCTCCCGCACAGTATAGAATGAATTGATAAAAAATAACTGGAAGGAGTGGGAATATGAGGTGGAAGATGAAGGCTTATAACAAGTCGACTGTTACAATTTCATATTCTCGTTCCATTAAGACACTAAAGCACTCGTTGCTTTAGTGTTTTTTATTTGCGCGGAGGTGTTCATTTGACAAGGTACAAAAGAGTTCTTATTAAACTAAGCGGTGGAGCAGTTGCCGGAAACACAGAATTTGGTTTTGAGCCTGAAAGGTTGGACCATATTGCCAATGAAATTATGTCAGTCGTGAATCTAGGCGTTGAGGTATCATTAGTTATAGGTGGAGGGAATATTTTTCGCGGTAATATGGCGGAAAGCTGGGGAATAGAAAGAGCAGAAGCTGACAACATCGGGACGCTTGCAACTGTTATTAATAGCCTGATGCTTCGAGGAGTTCTTAAAGCCAAAACAAACAAAGAAGTTCGTGTAATGACAGCAATACCTACTACATCTGTTGCAGAACCATTCATCAGACTAAGAGCAGTTCACCATCTGGAAAAGGGCTACATCGTAATTTTTGCAGGAGGAAACGGACAACCCTACGTTACAACGGATTACCCTTCCGTTCAAAGGGCAATCGAAGTAAATTGTGAAGCTTTGTTAGTTGCAAAACAAGGCGTAGATGGTGTTCTCAATGCAGACCCTAAGTTCGACAAAGAAGCAAGGAAGTTCAAGTCACTTCACTACAACGATGTTTTAAAAAATAACTTGAAGGTAATGGATCAATCAGCTTTCATCTTAGCTAGAGACTACAATCTGCCAATGCATGTATTTAATTTTGATAAACCGAGCTCAATGAAAGAAATTTGTGAGGGGAAAGATAATGGTACGATAATTAGCGGTGAGTCCATTTTGGAATTGGAATGAGTTGAAGATTATGAGGGAGCATAATAACGCTCCCTCTTTTTTCGTAATACTTGCCCTTACAGACAGCACGGTGAACCGAACCACATATATTTGGTAAAGTGTAGAGGGTTGATTAAGCTAATGGGTACGATCGATCAAAAAGCCGCCTCTTGAAAAGGCGGCTTTTTGATCGATCTAATTTTACATAGTCTTAGCCATTATTCTTTGAGGTCGTTCCCTAACTATTTGGTTTCACAAGATCCGTGACGTCGAAACTCTATTCAGCCAGCTCATTCAGCTTGACCGCGCACTTGCGGGCAGCAGCCAGGTTGGAGGCTTCCATCAGGCGGGTGAGGTCGACGGCTAACTGGATGTTTTCATCCGCAGTGGTGCCGTTTTGAATGTGGCCGACCCATTGGCTGAAAGCAGGCTCCCGGTTTTCAAGTAGCGGAAGTTCCTCCCACTCGTTGCCCACCTGTTCGACGGTTTCCAAATAGATGCGGTCGGGATTCGGTGCGCCATAGACCAGGGTTCCCTTCGTGCCGTTGATCTCGATGGTAAAGGGAGAGCGCGGATTCATGAAGCCCGCTTCCACGACGGCGACAGCGCCGTTTCCATATTGCAGAACCGCCACCGCGTTGTCTTCCACTTCTTTGCCTGAGATGTATCCGTAGGTAGCGGTAACGCTTTCCGGCAGACCCAAAAACAAACGGGCCAAATACATCGGGTGGCAGCCCAGGTCGATCAGCGCCCCGCCACCGCATTGTTCCTTGTTGAAGAAATGCTCGGGCAGCCATCCGGCCAAAGCGCCGTCATGGGACAGGCGGGTACGAACATGGATCAAGTCACCCAGCTTTCCGGCTTTCAGCACATCTTGAATCGCTAGCGTATATCCGTCATTCAACCGCGGCAGGGAAACGGTAAGTTTAACGCCGTTTTTTTCAACGGCTTGGAGGATATCGTTGACTTCATGGAGTGTGGGGGCGATGACTTTTTCCGTAAAAATATGTTTACCTGCATTTGCTGCTGCGATCATAACCTCCCGGTGCCGGTTGGTCGGAGTAACGATGATGACACCGTCGATATCTGGAGATGCCAGAAGTTCGTCCAGATTTTCGTAAAACGGAACGTTCCGGGCTTCCGCCTCTTTCCGGCCCCGTTCGGGAATTTCGTCCCAAATGGCGACGATTTCCGTATCGGGATGAGCATCGGCTTCTCTTGCGTAATCCTTTGCGTGTACATGCCAATAGCTGAGCAAGGCTAATTTGATCATAGGGTTCACCCTCCGGTAATGGAATACCCTAGTAGTATAGCATATCGCATCTGAGACGATGGCAAACGGAATCCCTTGAAACCTTTTGAATTATCCTATGAAAATATGGGAAAGGGGGAGTTTCGAGAGAAAACAGAGTATAATAGAAACACGCCTGACTAATAGGCACTCTATGAATAAAAGATTGGAGAATCATCTACGTGGATACGAAAACAATCGCCGAACCGAATCCGAAAGTATTGATCGTCGACGGGATGGCCTTGCTGTTTAGAGCCTATTACGCTCAATCTTATTCCGCACGGCTAGTTAAAGGCGTCCCCACCAATGCCATTTTCGGCTTTCTGCATTATCTATTCGATGCAATTCATACCTTTGAACCGAGCCACGTCGTCTGCTGCTGGGACATGGGTAGCAAAACCTTCCGCACCGAGCTTTATGATGGCTACAAGCAAAACCGCGGCGAACCGCCGTTGGAGCTGATACCGCAATTTGACCTGGTGAAGGAAGTCGTTGCGGATATGGGGGTCACGAACATCGGCATCGCAGGTTTTGAGGCGGACGATTGCATCGGCACCTTGGCAAAGCAGCTGAGCACGCAAGCGGAGGTCTATATTTTGACCGGCGATCACGATATGCTCCAACTGGTAAGTGAAACGATCAAAGTCGTCATCATGAAAAAGGGCAAGCTGAACTACGCCGTGTACGATCCGGATTTCCTCTTCGCCGAAAGGCAACTCACCCCGCTGCAGGTCATTGATTTAAAAGGTTTCATGGGCGACACCAGCGACAACTACCCCGGTGTAAAAGGCATCGGCGAAAAGACGGCGCTGAAGTTGATCGTTGACTACGAATCGGTTGAAGGCGTACTGGCCAATTTGGACAAGCTGCCGAAAGGTGTCCGCGGCAAAATCGAAGCGGACCTCGATATGCTGCATCTGTCCCGGGACTTGGCGCGGATTCGCCTGGATGCTCCCGTTACCTGCAAGCTGGACGATTGTCTGTGGAACGTGCGACTGGAGCCAGCGAAGAAGCGATTCATGGATCTGGAATTCGGCAGCTTGGTTAAGCTGTTGGAAAAGCACGCCAAAGCGGAAGGCGACGCCGATCTTTTTGCCGAGCCGGAAGTGCAGACTCTATTTTAGTCGGAAATTAATGTGATATGGGGTTGCCCTAAAAGGTCATCAAGATCAGACCTAGGGGCGCCTCTTATTTTTTTTGTGAAAAGTTCGATGAACAACTCTCCAACTTTTATAATGAACTAATGCGAGCGCGTGTTCGATATACAGGCGCTCATGAAGCTATTAATTTCTTTTTGGTGTTTTCAGCCGTTCATCGATTTAATCTTGAATCTTCGTAATGATGCGATTAATATGAAATGGCCGATTGCGGACGAAGAGCACAACTGGTTAGCCCGATATATCGGCTGCGAAAAACAGACTCCATAATTCATAATGAGGTGACAGAATTGAAAAAAGTGTTGCTGCTCGGAGATTCGATCCGTTTGGGTTACCAGCCTTACGTTCAGGAAGGTTTAAAAAACGAGGCCGTCGTTGTCGGGCCGGAGGAGAACGGCCGATTCGCCAAGCATACGCTTTGGGGCGTAAATCTATGGATCAATGAATTGGGCGTACCCGACATCGTGCATTGGAACAACGGGTTATGGGACCTGCATCATGAAGCGCCAATGGTGGAAGCGTTGACGCCGCTGCCCGAATACCTGGATCAAATGCGCCGGATTATTAACGAATTGGAACGGTACGGCGCAAAAATCATCTTCGCTACGACCATTCCCGTATTGCCGGACAGCATAGGCAGGAGTAACGCGGAGATCGATTTGTACAATCAGGCCACAATAGAGCTGATGCAGACCAAAAAAATTGAGGTCAACGATCTGAACCTGCTGGTGAAACAAGGGCTTCCGGATCTCATTTGCGAGGATCGCTTGCATCTGACGGAAGAAGGCTCCCGTCTGTGCGCCAATCAGACCATGGAGTTCATCCGCAAATATCTCTAATCGAATCCTTATAAAACGGGCTTTCCGAAGGTAGTTATGCTACTGCAGGAAAGCTTTTTTTGTGTAACGTAGAGGATGTCATATTATGGAACGAATAAATCCTCCATTTTTCTTAAAAAAAGTGGAATTATTCTTCAGGTGGTGATACACTATCTTCAGAGGCAAGAAACCGGTGCCTTGAAGCAAAACCGAATAAAACGATTGAACATCATTACACCTATCTTTTGTAAGCGTTTCATGCTCAGTTGCTTTTCCGGTTTCGCGGAACATGTGTTTTCCAAACAGTATGGGGGGTTAGCGGGAACAACAAGCCATACTAAAAAACAACAAGAAAATCGAGAATGAAAGGGTGTAAGACAGATGAAAGTGAAGATGAAACGTGTAGTATCCATGCTTCTTGTATCCATGATGGCCGCAGGGCTGTTGGCCGGCTGCGGTGGCGGTTCGAAATCCGAAGGGGACGGAAACGGAAATGCTTCCACCGGGACGAAGGAAAAGAAAGTCGAGCTGGAGTTCTGGACCATTTCGCTCCAACCCACCTTCAATGACTATTTCAAAAAGCTGATCACCGAGTTTGAAGGCCAGCATCCGAACGTGAAAATCGATTGGAAAGACTACCCTTACGATGCGATCCAAAACAAATTGCTCACCAGCATCGCTAGCGACCAAGCTCCGGACGTCATCAACTTAAATACGGAAATGGCTAACCAAATGGGCACGAAAAACGCGATGGTCGATCTCAATGCGGAATTGACGAATGAGCAGAAGGCCTTGTATTTCCCAGGTCTCTATGATTCAACCGTGATCAACGGTAAAGCCTATGCGCTGCCATGGTATACCGGCCTTCCTGTACTTTTTATGAATAAAGAATTGATTGAAAAAGCTGGTTTAGATATCAACAATCCGCCTAAAACGAACGAAGAGTATAACGCTTGGGCGAAACAAATCAAGGAAAAAACGGGCAAAGCGGGTTACACGATCAAAGCAGACGCCGAGCTGTTCGTGGCTGAAGGCGAGAAGCTTCTGACGGATGACAACAGCGCGCCGGCCTTTAATACGCCGGGAACCGAAAAAATCCTGGCTGACTATGTTCAAATGATCAAAGACGGATACATTCCGAAAGAAGATGCGATCTACACGAAACAAATTCAATACTTTGCCAGCGAACAAGTTGCCATGACCGTGTCTACTTCTTCCTTCATCAATCAGTTGAAAACGTCTTCCCAAGATGTTTATGCCAAAACCGTAGCGGCTCCTGCTCCTGTAGGTAAAGGCAATGTACGCTTCTCGCAGACGATGAATATCGGGGTTCCAGCGGCAACCAAAAATAAAGCAGAGGCGATCGAGTTTGCTCTGTTTGTAACCAATGCGGCTAACCAGCTTCAATTCTCCAAAGAAGCCAATACCCTGCCATCCACGGTGGACTCCATTAAGGATCCGTTCTTTACGGAGGACGACGGAACTTTGGAAGCCAAAGCAAAAGTGGCGTCGGCCCAAAGCTTGGACAAAGCGAGAGACTTCCTGCTTGGTGTGCAAAACGCGAACGATATCCGCGATGCGGTAGCAAAACGATTGCAAAGCGTAATCCTGAACTATTCCGATATCGCTAAGGAATTGAAAGCGGCAGAAAAGGATGTCAAAACCATAATGAGCAGATAATAGTTTTAGGGCGATAGGCAGGGGTGTTGCTATAATTCTCCTGCCTATCATTATGTTAAGGTGGTGGGTTAAAGTGTCTGCACAAGCAGTGAAAAAAGAATCCTTGAAATCCAAATTCGGCAAGGGCAGGAGATCGGAAGCGATGCTCGGATGGTCGTTCATGGCCCCTGGGTTGATCCTGCTTGCACTATTCGTTTTTTGGCCGATCGTTTATAGCGTTCCGCTTGCCTTTACCAATTACTCCGTCATTGATAAAACCCGGTTTGTCGGCTTCGATAACTTCGTTCGTGCCTTCCAGGACGATAAGTTTCTGATCTCTTTATGGAATTCCTTCGTCTATATCATCGTGGTGCCTTTTATCCAAATCATCTCCATCTTCATGGCGATCTTGGTCAACAGTAAAGTGAAGGGAATCAACGCCTTCCGTACCGCCTATTACATTCCGGTCGTTACCTCGATGGTCGCGGTTGCAATCATTTGGAGTTGGCTGTTGTCTTCGAACGGGGTTATTAACTACCTCTTCATGAGCTTGGGACTGATGGATGAACCGCTCGGCTGGTTAACGAACCAGAAAACCGCTCTCGCGTCGGTCATGTTCGTAACGTTGTGGAAGGGCATAGGCTACTACATGATGCTTTATTTGGCCGGCTTGCAATCCATACCTAAAGATTTGCAGGAAGCGGCGATGATCGACGGTGCGACGAAATTCCAAACGATCCGCAAAGTCACGATTCCGATGCTGAAGCCTTACGTTTTCTTCTGCTCCCTGATCTCCCTGATGGGCGCCATCCGGGTGTTTGATGAAGTGTTCGTCTTGACGTCGGGCGGACCCGGCACCGCAACGTTGACCTCCAGTCTGTACATTTACGAGCAAGGTTTCAAAAAATTCGATTTCGGTTATTCCTCCGCTTTGGGTCTAATCGTCAGCATAATTATCGCGCTTCTTAGCATTTTGATGTTCCGCGTCAACAAGAAGGGTGGTGTCAATCCATATTAATGGATGAATCTTATGAAGAAGACTATTCTCAATGGTTTTAATAAAACACTCATCTATCTGCTTCTCATATTGTTTGCGCTCTTAATGATGGGCCCTTTTCTATGGCTGTTAAGTGTGTCGCTCATGCCGGGAAAAAATATTTTTGCGTTCCCGCCGGCGATTCTGCCTACCTTTATTAATTTCGGTAACTACGTTCAAGTTTGGAAATTCATGGACTTCCCTAAATATATCACCAACACCCTCATCATGGCGGTGATCGGGGTGATCATGAACGTCGTATTGTCTTGCCTGACCGCCTATCCCCTCGCCGCTTTCAAGTTTAAAGGCAGAGATTCCGTTTTTACGCTGCTTGTGGCTACCATGATTATCCCTGCGGCTGCGGGTATGGTCGTGAACTATTTGACGATTGATGCGTTAGGTGTCATGGGGAATTACATGGCGGTCATCCTGCCGTCCGGGGTCAGCGTATTTAATATTTTCCTGATGCGTCAGGCGTTTATGACGGTTCCTTTTGAGTTAAGGGATTCCGGGAAAATCGACGGGGCAAGCGAACTGCGCATATGGGGTCAGCTCATGCTTCCGGTCGTAAAGCCGAGCATCGCCGTCATCGTGCTGCTCGAGTTCATGGGGAGATGGAACGATTTCTTGTGGCCGATGATCGTGTTGAACGATACCGGCAAGTATCCGCTCGCCTCGGCACTGAGCTTCCTGAACGGACAATTCGCTTACAATTTCGGTTGGATCGCTGCAGGGACAGTTATCTCGGTGGTTCCGATCATCATCGTATTCCTGTTTACGCAAAAATATTATATGGAAGGAATTTCGGGTGCGGTTAAAGGTTAAGGCTGTCGACATCGCACCGAATAGGTAATAATGCCATGAAAGACTACCATTATTATTTCAGGGATATGTATCACCACGGCGAGTACGTGGAATTCGAAGGGAAAAAGCTGGTTTGCGAGTTATCGTCGCGTTTTGGGATGAATCAGGAATTCGAAGGTATCATTTCTTCCGACTTGATTGAGATCCAGACGATGTACAAAGAATACGTCGAAGAAGATTATGAACTCGGCAATGTCAAGCTGCATTTCGAATACAACGGCGAGCTTGCTCAAGACGGTTATATTTTGCAAATTGAGCAAGAGACCATCACGGTGTTCGCCAGCAACAAACGCGGGATCAAATATGCGATCGATGCGTTGGGGCTGCTGCTTGAGCCGTGCGAAAAAGGGTTGCGGCTGCCGAAAGCGACGATCCACGATGAGCCGTCTTTTCCGATCCGGGGCATCATCGAGGGGTTTTATGGAGTGCCATGGAGCTTCGAGGACCGGATGGATTCCATCGATTTCATGAGCAAGCATCGCATGAATGCCTATATGTACGCGCCAAAGGACGACGAATATCACCGGGAGCTATGGAGAGAACCGTACCCTGCCGAGGAATTCGATAAGATCAGACAGTTGAAACAGCACTGTGACAAGCACCAGGTCGACTTCTTCTATTGCATTAGCCCGGGTAAAGATATGAAATTTACGTCGCAAGACGATTTTGCCTTGATTCAGCAAAAACTCAAGTCAATGATGGACATCGGCATCCGGAACTTCGCCATTTTGATGGATGACATCGATTACGTGCTGAAGGAAGAAAATAAAAATTTCCTGGGAAGAGCGGGCGTGGCCCATGCTTATCTGGTGAACGAAATCAATCGATACTTGAAACAAGAGCTGTATCAGTATCAATTGGTAATGTGCCCTTCGGAATATTGGTCCTACTGGGATACGGAATACAAGAAGGATATCCGCGGACTCATGGATCCGGAAGTGCTCGTGTTCTGGACGGGATACTTCGTGTTTGCGCCGACGATTGACCGGACCCATGCGAAGAATAACCGGGAGTATTACGGCCATGACTTCATTCTTTGGGATAATGTTCCGGTAAACGACGCAGATAAGGACCGGATCTTCCTGGACCCGGTACGGAACCGCTATTCGAAATTGAATCAGCACGGACATGTCGGCTTTGTGAGCAATCCGATGAACCAATGGGAACTGTCGAAGATCAGCCTGGTGACCCTGTCCCACTATATGTGGAACAGCGAACGGTACAATGCGGATTATTCCTGGAAGCTCGCTATCGAACAATTTGCACCGGACCATGTGGATTCAATGACATTTTTCTGCCGCAACAATGAGAACCGTCGTTTATGGTTCGGAAAGAACGAGCAGTTGGAACAGGCGCTCAAAGATCGCAGCATGCAGGAAATCGACCGGCACTTTAAGAAATTTGCAGAGGTCCTTGCCGATTTGTCCGGGATGAGAAACGAGAAATTCCATGTTGAAGTGAAGCCGTGGTTCGAGCGGGCTGAAATGGATATCCGGCTTTGGCATGCGATCTTGGCTTGCGAAAACGATCCGACGGACGGCAACCGGGAGAAGGTACGGGAGTGGGTTGAGAAGTGCAGCTTTTGCAGCGTGCGCATCGGCAGCGATATGGCGATGAAGGCTGCGCAGGAATGGGGATATGCAAAGAAGCAGGAGAACAAAAAAGAGACAACTCACGAAGAGTTGATAGAATCGGCATCATCGCAATCGCTATCTTAAGCCGATCCTGAGAGATAGGAGAGGAAGCCAAATGAAACCACGCAAAAAGATTCTATATATTCCTTTGGACGAACGTCCCTGTAATTATCAATTTCCTTTAGATTTGGCGTCGGGAACTGACATGGAAATCATTGCGCCCCCGCTCGAAATGATGGGGCAGAAGAAACAACCCGGAAACACAGAACAGCTTTGGCAGTGGCTTAAGGAGCATGCGAAGGAAGCCGACGGAGCCGTGCTATCTCTGGATACGCTATTGTACGGCGGAATTATTCCTTCTCGGTTGCACCAACTGACGATAGCATCCTGTGAAACCAAACTGGAGCAATTGGCTCAATTGAAACAGGCGAACCCGGATTTGAAAATATTTGCCTTCAGTTTGATCATGCGCTGTCCTCGTTACTCCAGCAGCGATGAAGAACCGGATTACTACGGAGAATGGGGAGCGGAAATATTCCGCCAAGGCTACATCGCCCATCGAATCGAACTGGGAATCGCAACAGAAGAAGAACAGTCGGCGAAGGCACAGCTGGATACGGCCTTGCCAAAAGACGTATTGGAAGATTACTTAGCCAGACGCGCGGTCAATATCGAAGTGAACAAGTTGGCCGTCCGGTATGCGAAAGACCGGATTATCGATTTCATGATCGTTCCGCAGGATGATTCTGCTCCCTTCGGCTTAACCGCGGTGGATCAGCAGAAGGTGCGGGAGTACGTGAAAGTGCAAGGCGTCGAATTGAACGTATATATGTACCCTGGGGCTGATGAGGTCGGTTGTACGCTTTTGGCCCGGATGATCAACGCGTTCAAAGGATGCAAGCCGCTCGTATACCCTCATTTTGCAAGCGTGCAGGGTCCTTTTGTTACTCCTTTATATGAAGATCGGATTTTCTATGAAAGTTTAAAATATCAAATTATCGCGGCCGGCGGCCTCGTTGCGTCCTCCATGACCGATGCCGATTTGGTGCTGCTCGTAAATAGCCCCGGTGACAAGATGATGGAGGCTGTCGCGCAAGAGACAGCCAATGCAGGCTATCACGTATTGCGGAATATCGTCGAGTTGACCGAAATGGCGGATTATGTCGTGCATAACCTGAAGAAGCCTTGCGTCGTGGCGGATATCGCCTTCGCGAATGGGGCGGATTTGAATCTGGTTCGTTTGCTTCGCGAGAAGAAGCTGCTGTTCAAGCTGGCCGGCTACGCGGGCTGGAACACGAGCTCGAACTCGCTCGGCACTTGCATTGCCCAAGGCATGATTTACAACATTTACGGCGAAACCGAGCCTCATCTGGATTTTCTGGCGCTCCGGTATACGGAGGATGCGGGATATTGCTCCAAAGTACGCCACGTAGTATGCGATCATATGCTTCCGGACTATCAAATGGATTACTTCGAAGTGGACGGACTGCGGGGCGTGGCAGCTCGGTTGGTGCGGGAGCAACTGACGGAATTTGTGGATAGGCATATCAATGATGAAGAACATCGCGTCGTAATCGACGATTGCTATATGCCGTGGAGCCGGATGTTCGAAGTAGGGCTGCGAACGCATCTGGTTCGAACGATGCCGGAGCGGGGGTGAGTTTATGAATCTGAGCTATGAACGTATTCATGAACAAGATACAGGTATAATGCTGGACCTGTGGAACCGGAACATCGGAGCTCTTTTTCCGCTGGATGAGCAGCTTCTGCGGCAAAACGTATTCGGACTCGGCACGGCTAGGCCAACGGAATTGACTGGCGCCTACGCCAGTGACACGAAGGAACTGATTGGCATGATCGCCTATCAGCAGCAGACCGCGCCGATGGGCCTCGTACCCTCCGATCCTACCGTTGGTACGATTCGGTTCCTGATCGTGGATTTTCGTTATCGCAGACAAGGTATTGGCACTCGATTGCTTAACGATGCAGAAAACCATCTTCGCTCGTCGGGGGTTCAATCATTGCAACTGGGCGGAGAACTGAGGCACTTCTTCCCCGGTATCCCTTCGATTTGCCAAGCGGCGCGGGACTTTTTCCGCAAACATGGCTATGAAGAAGGCGGCGCTGCATACGATTTGATCGGCGACCTTAGCCGGACGAATCTTCATGAAGCCATTAAGCCGAAATGGCGGACGGATTATGAACGTTATGTCGTCACGGAGATGCAACAAGAAGATGAAGAGGAAGTTATGGCTTTCTTCAAACGAAATTTTCCCGACCGTTGGTATGAAGAAATGTCGGCGTTTCTGACGAACGTAGCCCAACATGAGCATGTTGCCATACTGAAAGAGAAGGGCGGCAGCCGGGTCATCGGCTTTAGCCGCATTCACGACAAAACGTCCCGTTTCATCGGTTCATCAATTTACTGGCGTGGGCAGCTTGGCGACGATTTCGGTGGGCTGGGGCCGATCGGCTTGGACGGGGAATATCGGAAGCACGGTTTGGGACTCTTTTTATTGTATAAATCATTAGAAATGTTGCAGCAAAGAAATGTAAAATATTGTATTATTGATTGGACCGTATTATTGGATTTTTATGGATTTTTCAATTTTATCCCTTGGAAAGAATACGTCCTTTCAAGCAAGATGCTGACTGCAGCTAGGGAAGGTGAACATTGTGAGTGATTCGGTTTTTGAAAAGGTAGAGAAGGGGTTAATCGTATCCTGTCAGGCACTGGAGCACGAACCGCTGTTTGGCTCCGAAATGATGGCGAAAATGGCGAAAGCGGCCGAAATGGGCGGGGCAGTAGGAATCCGGGCAAATACGGTTCAGGATATCGCGGCCATTAAGCGGGAAACCTCGCTGCCGATCATCGGGCTGATCAAACGGGACTACGATGGCAGCGACGTTTTCATCACGCCGACCCTTCGTGAGGTGAAAGAGCTCATGGAGGTGGGCGTCGATCTGGTCGCCCTGGATTGCACGCGGAGAAACCGCCCCCATGGGGAGAAGCTTGAGGATATCATTCAATATATGAAGCAACATGGACAAAAGGTCATGGCGGACATCTCGACGCTGGAGGAAGCCCTCTACGCCGAATCGATCGGCGTCGATTGCGTATCAACGACCTTGTCCGGCTATACCTCTTACTCGCCGAAGCAATCGGGTCCTGACTTCGACTTGGTAAAGGACGCAGCATCCCGTTTACGTATTCCCGTGATAGCCGAGGGAAAAGTTTTTATGCCATCCGAAGCATCAAAAATGTTAAAATTAGGTGCGTATGCAGTAGTTGTCGGATCGGCGATTACGAGACCGCAGCTCATTACGGAAAGGTATGTAGACGACGTTAGAAAGGCGTTGGGGTAATTGGATTTAAATGCGCAAATCAGGAGCTATTTTCCTTCGCTAACCAAATCGGAACAAAAAGTTGCCCAGCGCGTGCTGGATCACGCGGATGAGGTCATATTTCATTCGGTTACGGAACTGGCTGAGCACTCCAAAGTTGGGGAAACGACGGTCATCCGGTTCTGCCGCAAGATAGGATTTAAGGGTTACCAGGAATTCAAACTGGCTCTGGCGCAGAATCAGACCTACAAGATGATGGAAGCCACTAAGAACGACGAAGGAAGCGCGGAAGACTTTATTCAGGTCATTAGCAACAGCGCTATTCATGTTCTGCAAGTCAGCATGAGCTTATTGGACAAGCAAAAATTGCACGAGGCGATCGATCTGATCGATCAGGCGCGCCATATTCAATTTTTTGGCGTGGGTTCTTCTGGAATAACGGCGCTCGATGCGAAGAACCGCTTCCTCCGGATCGGCCGCCGTTCGGAAGCGACGGCGGATAGCCATATTCAGGCGATGTCGGCCGTTCTGCTGGAAGAGGGCGATGTGGCCATCGGCTTCTCTGTTTCGGGAAGTACGATGGATACGAACGATATTCTTGCCAAGGCGAAGAAAAACGGCGCCAAAGTGATTGCAATTACGAATTACGCCAAATCACCGATAACGAGCATTGCCGATATTGTGCTGCTGACGGCCGGGAAGGAATCTCCGCTTGAGGGTGGATCGATTACGGCCAAAATTTCGCAGCTGTTCGTCATCGATCTCATCTGCGAAGGCTTGTCCTTGAAAGATTCGAACCGGGCGAAGTCGATGAAAGAAAAGACGGCCAGAGCGGTAATCGACCGGATTTATTAGCAGCCTGAAAGGTGTGTGAGCTTCTTGAAAGTGATAGGAATCGACATCGGGGGCACATCCATTAAGGGACTTGCCGTAGACGAAAATGGCGTTATTCTTGGACAATCCCGTACTGCAACGGATGCTTCGCAAGGCAAGGATCATATTGTTGAGAAAGTGAGAGAAACGATCCGGGTCCTGCTTGATCAGCATCCCGATGCGGAGGCGATCGGCATCGGCACGGCGGGGCGAGTCAATACGATTACCGGACAGGTCGTTTACGCTACGGCAAATTTGCCCGGCTGGCAGGGCTTCAATATCAAGGACTGGGTGGAGTCCGAATTTCGTCTCCCGACGGCTGTCGACAATGACGCCAATACAGCATTGCTGGGCGAGCAATGGCAGGGTGCAGGCAAGGACTTGTCGGATATCGTGATGCTTACGCTCGGGACGGGCGTCGGCGGCGCCAACATGATCGGCGGCGAACTCGTTCGAGGCGCGGATTGGAACGGTGGGGAATGGGGACATGTCGTCCTCATTCCGGGCGGACACCCTTGCAACTGCGGTCGGCAGGGCTGCATCGAGCAGTATTTATCCGGCACTGCGCTGGTGAGACTAGCTTCGGAAGCTGCCGAGCATGCGTATTCGTCGGGCCAGGAGGTGCTTGCTGAGTTTCAGCGCGGAAACCTGCGGATCGTCGAAGTAATGGAACGTTATGTGTTCCATTTGGCGCTGGTGCTGCACAATTTGCATATCGGGATCAATCCCCAATCCATCGTCCTTGGCGGCGGGCTGATCCATGCCAAGGAATTATGGTGGGATAGCTTGATGGAGCAGTTCAAGGATATGAGAGCGCCGGAGGTCGATGTCCGGCCCGCCTTGTTGGGAAATCAGGCCGGTGCCATCGGCGCGGCAAAGCTCGCATTTTCCATGATGCGGGTTTGATGAATAAATGGTTTTGGACCCGTTCCGGTTATTGAGGAGCGGGTCATTTTCATGATTGGCTAAATCTTTTGCTGACGCTCATCTTCCTTTTGGTATTTTTCGATTCTCCAATTGACCGGATGTTTTTGGTGCATTTATGGTGCATACCGCTACGAAAAGTGATAAGATTGTAAAAATGATTTTTAGTACGCAAGGATGGAAGGGGAGTTAGGAAGCGAAATGGAAAATGCGAAAATGAGAAGCGACATGATCAAGAAGGGCTTTGACCGCGCTCCGCACCGTAGCTTACTGCGAGCGGCGGGAGTAAAGGAAGAGGATTTCGGCAAACCGTTTATTGCCGTCTGCAACTCGTACATTGATATCGTTCCCGGCCATGTACACCTTCAGGAATTCGGTAAAATCGTCAAGGAAGCGATCCGTGAAGCCGGCGGCGTTCCTTTTGAGTTCAATACGATCGGCGTCGATGACGGAATAGCCATGGGGCATATCGGGATGCGGTATTCCTTGCCCAGCCGTGATATCATCGCCGACTCCGTAGAAACAGTGGTCAACGCCCACTGGTTTGACGGCATGGTCTGCATTCCCAACTGCGACAAAATTACCCCAGGTATGATGATGGGCGCACTTCGTGTCAATATCCCGACGGTATTCGTCAGCGGCGGCCCGATGAAAGCCGGCCGTGACAGCAAAGGCAACGCGCTATCCCTGACGTCCGTATTCGAAGGCGTTGGTGCGCACCAAGCCGGACAACTGGACGATGCCGGTCTTTTGGAGCTTGAACAATACGGCTGTCCTACCTGCGGTTCTTGCTCCGGCATGTTTACCGCCAACTCCATGAACTGTTTGGCGGAAGTACTCGGCCTCGCCCTCCCGGGCAATGGCACGATCCTCGCCGTGTCTCCGGAACGGAGGGAATTTGTCCGTCGTTCGGCTACGCAACTGATGGAACTGATCAAGCTGGACATCAAGCCTCGGGATATCGTCACCGAGAAAACCATCGACAACGCCTTCGCTCTGGATATGGCAATGGGCGGCTCGACCAATACGGTGTTGCACACCTTGGCACTGGCTCAAGAAGCAGGCATCCATTACCCTATTGAACGGATCAACGAAGTGGCGAAACGCGTTCCCCATCTGTCTAAGCTGGCTCCGGCTTCCCAGTACCACATCGAGGACCTGCACAATGCCGGTGGCGTCAGCGCCATTCTGAACGAGCTGTTCAAAAAGGAAGGCGCGCTGTATGGCGAATGCATCACCGTAACGGGCAAAACCTTGCGGGAAAATGTCGCCGGCTGCGAAATCACGGACGAAGCGGTCATTCATCCGTTGGATAACCCGCATAGCCCGGAAGGCGGCTTGTCCGTTCTCTTCGGAAACCTGGCACCGGAAGGCAGTATTATCAAGGTAGGCGCCGTAGATAAATCTGTCGGCAACTATTTCAAAGGCACCGCCATCTGTTTCGATTCCCAGGAAGATGCTTTGTCCGGCATCGCCAATGGCAAAGTGAAGGAAGGCCACGTCGTGGTCATCCGCTACGAAGGACCGAAGGGCGGCCCAGGCATGCCGGAAATGCTGGCTCCCACCTCGCAAATCGTCGGCATGGGTCTCGGCACTAAAGTCGGCTTGATCACCGACGGGCGTTTCTCTGGCGCATCCCGCGGCATCAGCATCGGACACATTTCTCCGGAAGCGGCGGAAGGCGGTCCTATCGCTTTTGTTCACGATGGCGACACTATCGAGTTGGATTTGGGCAATCGGACCATCCATTTGGAGATCAGCGACGAAGAAATGGCGAAGCGTAAAGCGGAATGGAAGGGCTTCGAGCCGAAGATTACCACCGGTTATCTCGCCCGCTACTCGAAGCTGGTCACCAATGCCAGCATGGGTGGCGTACTGAAAATTTAATCGACAAAAGGAAGAAGCCTGTCCGGGAACGTTCGCGTTCCTTGGACAGGCTTATTTTTTGCGTTTAGGCATAGGGTGAGGAACCATTAAAGGTCTGTGAAATTAACGACTCCGATAATGGGCATCAGAAAAGAAGCAAGCTCGGCGGCAGCCGCTTCCGGTAGACCGAACACATACTCTAAATAGCCTTCCTCTTCCAGGTCGTCGGCTCCGAGAATGACGGTTTTCCCGTTTTGCAGATCCGTGACCAATTGCTTGCCGAAGAAGCGACTGGTGCTGGTGATGGCCAGATCGAAGCGATGCATGCTGGCGGTGATAAATGAAATGAACCTGGTGGAAGTAGATTCGGTCGTGTCGTATAAGAAATCAAATTCATCCTGCAGCATGGGCCACCTCGTTTTTTAAGGGTAGAGTTTAGTTTTAGATATCAGAAAGATCATCTTCAAAGCACCGGCTTCCTGATATCGCAAGAAAAACAACCTCTAAAAGCGATCTGTCTTCTTTGAGTTGCTTCGATATTTGTTTATCTTTAGATATCAGAAAGACTATCTTCAAAGCACCGGCTTCCTGATATCGCAAGAAAAACAACCTCTAAAAGCGGTCTGTCTTCTTTGAGTTACTTCGATATTTGTTTATCTTATGATAGCATTCCTCTATTTGATTTGTAAAAAAGAGTGGAAAAGGGGCTTGTAAACGGTTTACAGTCATGCTAAAATAAAGCCAATTTCAGGAAAAACGAGGAAGCACCTCGTTTGCCTTCGGGCAAACGGGGTGCTTTTTGTTTTATCCTGATGTTATTCAATATGCGGAGGTGCAGGATGAATCTTATTTTTGCCAACACGTTTGAGAAAAAGCTAGACGAGAATCGCGCCCGTTCCGCCCAGGTTTCCATAAGCGAGCATCAAGGGGCTTGGACGGTATTATGGTCGGAGATGGATGGAGAAGCCCATCCCGTTCAGGAAATTTGGTTTGAGGGGACGCCGTGGACCGATATGCTTGATGCGTTCCGCAGTGGAGTGAAGAGGAAGCTGGGAGAGGGATATGTGCCGTTGATCGAAGGTATTGAGGGAAGAGAGCGCCTGCGTTTTCAAGGCAGCCGGAGGATGCAGACTTTGTGTTATTACGCCGATGTTAACGGAAACGAAGAGGCTTATCAAGCTCTGAAGCTTTGGCGGCGGGAGGTGGCCCGCAAAGAAAACAAGGCGGCCTACATCGTCGCAACTAACCGCCTTTTGCAGATGATCGCTGCTTTTACGCCTCACCAAATGGAGGAACTGGCGCAAATCCCGGGGATGGGCGACAGTAGGCTAAACGCCTATGGCGAAGCGATTTTGGCGATCACCCAGAGCTATCCGAAGCAGGTGCAGTTCCCGCTGGATTGGGTCGAGGCGGAGTTGGATGAAGAGAAATTCCAAGAATGGCTCGCTCTTCAAGAGAACCGCCGAGAGCAGCAGGAAAATAGCCGTTTGGAGATGAAGCGCCAGCTTCTGGAGTCGCTGCATCACGGTGCAACCCTTGCAGCTATTTCCGACCAGACCTCTATTAACCGGCGGGATATCGTCCTGGCTGTCGAACAATTGGACAAAGAGGGGTATGACATCAGCAACTGGGTGGAGACAGAACTGGGAGAGATCAGCCTCGACGAGCTAGTGGCAGCGGAGCGCTTGTTCCGGGAACTGGGCGATCGTTATCTGAAGCCGGTGGTGAGCCGGATGTACTCGGAAGAGGAACTCGGCAAAAAGGACGTCAACCGGGTGTACGAGTGGCTGCGGCTGTACCGGTTGAAATACCGCCGAATGGCGAGCTGAGTGTGACATCGCGAGTTCGCGGGGATTGATTTTAGGCAAGGGGGAGTAAATTAAAAGGCAAATCCGCCAAGAATCACGAGAATACAGGAAAGAGGGCGATGCAGAAAGCTAAGCTCAGACAACAGTGCATGGGAGCGAATGTCGTTAAGAGTTTGATAGTGTATGAAGCAAACGAACGGGTACCGCAAGAGAAAAGGCATAGTACGGCAAATCGCCGCACTATGCCTCGTTTTTTAGATGAGATGAAATTCGTCAATTGAGACCCGCGATATGGGGTTCTCCCACGACTTTCAGCCATTCTTTCGCGATGACTTGATGGCCAACCGCCGTCGGATGAACGCCGTCCCATATCCAATAAGCGGGTTCGGCGACTTCTGCCGCACGGTTGAAGGCTTCTTGCAGCGGTACGAAAATCGCACCGTATTGATCGGCCAGCTTGCGCACGGTTTCCTGGTACCGGTTAATCCCGGCCTTCCACTCTTCCCAATTCTCGGAGGTTGCCCCTGTCTTCAAGAGGAACGGCTCCATAAGAACGAGCTTTGCATTCGGCAGTACTTCCTTTGTCTCCTCAAGCAGATGCCGGTATGCCCGTTCAAACCGGTCCGTGGCGCCGCTGGGTTCTCCGGACATCGTCCGCCATAGATCGTTGACGCCGATTAAAATGCTAATCAGATCGGGCTGCAGCGCGATTGCGTCTTCGTTCCAGCGAGCGTACAGGTCGGACACCCGGTTGCCGCTAATTCCCTTATTGATGAAGATAGGCTTGCTTGCAGCAAGCTCTTCACCCAGCTTGGCGGCAATGATGTACGGGTAGCCGTGGCCTAAAATATGGTTCAAATCATCGTTTCGGCCCCGGGCTCCGTCTGTGATGGAATCGCCCTGGAACAGTACGGTATAACCTTTCGTTTCAGTCATAGGATTGAACGCCTCCAAGCCAAGGTTTAGTCCTTGCATTTCCAAACGTATCATGACGTGCAGTCGAACGCAACCATATGCTGCCGTTTATTTTGGCAGCTTGTTCTTGTACTCCAACGGGCTGCAGCCGACACTTTCTTTGAACACTTTGGAAAAATAATGCTGATCGCTAAAGCAGAGGGTATCCGATATTTCTTTGATCAGCATCTCCGGTTTTGTTTCCATCAGCCTGCGCGCCTCGTTAATTTTCATACTCGTGTAATACTGCACAAAGGTCAGGCCGGAGTATCGCTTCATGATGCGGCTGATATAAGAGGGGCTGATGTGGAATTCGGCAGCCAGGTCCTGAATGCTGACGTTGGCATACAGATTCATGCTTAAGTGGCGCTCCATCTGTTCGAACAGCTCGTCACCGCTTTTTTTATTCTTCAGGATAATGTCCTGAAACGTCTCTTCGGCCTGCCTCAACAATTCCGCGCAAAAGGATTCATAATCCTCCATCCCGTACAAACGCGTGAAATCACCGAACCGCTTCGTCTTTTCCTCCCCGTCGACGATGGCTGCAAATGCTCCTGCAAGCTGTCCGACAAACCGCTTCAATTCGATCAGCAAGAGTCCGCTTCCTTGCCATTTGGTCAATTGTTCCGAAAGCATGAGAGAAAACCGTTCCTTATTATACTGCTCTATGATGGTTGTATAGACCCCAATGAGCTTGTTGATCTCTTCAAAGGATGGGGTCGGATAGAGCCAAGGCTGGCCGAAGTCCATCACAATCGGTTTGAATACGGGAAGATGGTCATCGAGACGGGGGGAGAATGCCCGTATTTTTTCCGGGATGAGGTTCCAAGGCAGCGGGTCAAAGCTCCCTCCCAAGGAAACCGTCATACCTGCCGCAAGCAGTTGCCGGCGTAAGTCTTCGAGTTGCGCGGCGGGAGCTCTGTCGGTTTTTACCCAAGTTTCATCGGCCAAGAGCAACAGTTGTCTCGGCTCGGAAGACGGCAGAACCCATAATGCTTCCGGGTTATTCAGGCATTCAGCGACAAAAGATGGCGTCAGCTCGGTCGTACTCCCCGTTAACGGCTGTTTGTGGATCACGATCCATACCTTCGGGTTTTCATAAAATGACGGCTGAAGCTCCACATCCCGCCAATAGTCTTCGTCCACGATGCCTCTAAACAGTGAAACCGCTTGGCTCTCCGCCTCTTGCAACTGACGAATTACCCGCTCCATCACCTCGATCAGTTGCCCACGCGTAATCGGCTTCGGCAAGTAATCGATGACTTGCAGGCTCAGCGCCTTGCGAATGTATTCGAAATCGTTGAAGCCGCTGATCAGAATGGCCTTCAGATTCGGACGGATTTGTTTAGCCTGTTCAATTAAGGTCAAACCGTCCATTTTGGGCATACGGATGTCTGTCAAAATAATATCGATGGGCTGATCCGCAACTACAGCCAATGCTTCTTCGCCGTTGGCGGCAGTCGCGGCAATCTGCACCGGCAAACCTGACGCTTCGAGATGTCCTTTGATGTTTCGCAAGATCGGCTTGCTGTCTTCAGCGATCAGGACGCTATACATTCGGTTAACCTCCTGCTGTCAATAGAAGTCCCTCTCCAGAGACGCGATAATTTGAACGGTCATGCCGCCGCCATCGGTATTGTTGAACATGTTGAAGAAAAGCCGGTTTTTGTACATCAGTTTAAGCCGGTTCACCGTGTTGACGATGCCCATGCTGCCGATTCCCAGGGTCTCTTTTCGCAATTCCTCTAACCCGTGATCCGATTCCTCGATTTTGTCCAAAATCTCCTTGATCTTCTCTTGTTCGATTCCACTGCCGTTATCGGTAATTTCAATGGCCCAAAGCCCGTTATACAGCTTGATCTTGATATGAATCCGCCAGGGCGGGTCCGTTTGGCTGAAGGCGTGTTCAATGCAATTTTCCACGGAGGGTTGGATGACCAGGCGAGGCAGTTGAATCGCTTCAGCGAAAGGATCCATTTCGATCTCCCAGACGAGATCGTCCTCATAATTCCGTTTGACGAGAGAAAGATATCGCTTTGTGTGCTCGAATTCCTCCAGCATATTGACGTGTTTGTATGGTGAGGAGACAATGTATCGCAAGCTTTCGGACAATTGCTGGCACATTTCGGAGACAACCTCTGATTTTCCTTCCTGGGATGCGATGCTGATCAAATAAAGCGCATTATGGATAAAATGCGGCGCGATATGAGCTTGCAAGGCGGAGTTCCGTGCCATCACTTCCTCGTGGACAGCCAACTTTTCTCTCTCGATGGAGGCCTGCAGACGTTCCAGCATATCCTCGAAGGCATTGTTAAGCAGCGACAGATCGTTGAAGATCAGCTTGTCATCGGTTTTCAGGCTTAAATTGCTGTAGTTCATCCGTATGATCTGACTGCGCAGCCTGCGTATGGGCAGGACGAAGTTGCGCGACGAAATATACACATATACAAGCGATAGGAGCATCAGAGCGGAAATAATGAAGATGGCGAAGTGTTTGATGGAATTGACGGAGCCCAGAACAGACGCTTTTGAGGTGACGATAAAAGTCGTCCATCCGCTGCTCTCTGACTTTTGATATGCGACGTAATTTTGCGCGTTGTCCAAATAGATCCCGCTGTTTGATGTGACGGCTTGCATCCGTTCGATATTGTCTTTGCTGTCCTTCGCATCTCGCGACTTCGCGATTTCCTTCCCGTAGGGATCGACGACGTAGATGGCTGAACCGACGATGCCGCTTGCCACATTTTGCAGGTACGCGTTGTCCATTTGAATGTATAAGTAGCCGTATAGCACTCCGTCGATGTTACTTATGGAGCGAATGAAAGCCAATGTGCCTTGTTCGTCGGAATACAGTACAAATTTCCTGTCATTCAGCTTGTCCGCAAATTCCTTGTCGTTTATAACCGGCAGTAGGGAAGCTGGCATGGGCATGCCGATATACGAGGCAACCGGATTTCCCCGCAGATTGTAGATAGCCATATCACGGATATCGAGGCTCGGTCCGAGGGCTTGAAACATCATGTCTTTCAGCTCGCGGACCCGAGCTAACCCTTCAGAGGCGGGAAGTGTACCGCTTTCCATTAAACTAAACAGGTTCTGGTTGGATAATATTCTTTGCGAGAGCTGATTCTGGACAGCGATGTAATCATCCAATTGCCTGGATACTTTCGTCGCCGTCAGCATCGTCTCATCCACGGTTTTCTCGCGCAAAGGCTTCACAATGAACCAATTGACATAGACAAGGAAACAGATAAGGATGACGAGCAGCAGGGGGACAAAGGTGACGATCAGCTTCGTTTGCAAGCTGGACCGGTTGGTTATCGTCCCTAAATTCCATTTCTGAGGAGCCATGGGATCATCCTTCTCATTTGGTCGGTTCAGAATTTTACACATCAAGAGTAAACCACAAACATGTACCCGGTGTCAGCCCAATTTTATAATGGATATTGTAATCGCATTCAACACAAGATACAACATATGAAGAAATGGGGGAACATACATGAGCAATAAATGGACCAAAACGTCTGCTAGTTTGCTAACCCTTGCTCTTGCCGCATCCTTGACTGCATGCGGGGCAAGCAAATCAAATGAGGGCACAGGAACCACAAGCCCAGGCGCTACGACCAACACGGCTAAGGGTGATAAAGTCACCATCGAGCTGGCGATTTCCAAAGCTTCTCAAGATTCCGCCTTCGTAAACGCGGATCTCCTGAAACAATTCGAAGATCAAACGAACATTCACGTTAACCTTCAACTGCTCCCGGCTGAGCAGGTGACCACGGTGCTGCAAACGAAGCTGGCTGTTGGGGATACGCCGGATGTCGTTCAATACAACTTGGCCGCCGCAACTCATGATTTGAACCTGGAGCGGAACTTTGAGATTCTTGACAACGAACCATGGGTTAGCCGCTTGTTGAACAAAGACGTACTTTCTGCAAGCGGACACGTCTACAGCTTCCACATCAGCCAAGACACCGGTATGCAAGGTGTTGTCTATAACAAGGACATTTTCAACGACTTGGGCATATCGATACCGAAGAACTATGACGAATTCGTCGCAGCAGCCGAGAAGATCAAAGCGAGCGGCATCACCCCGATATTCATGCCTTTCAAGGATATGTGGGCGACGAATATTTGGACCGCTGCAGCATTCGCTGACTACGCTAGCAAGAACGACCCGACTCTGTGGGACGACATCAACGCGAACAAGAAAAAGTGGACCGACACTCCTGAGTTTGAAAAGATCATCGACCAGCAATATCAGCTTTACAAAAAGGGCTTGACCAATAGCGACGCTTTGAGCGATAGCTACGACATGTCTGTCGGCAAGTTCCTGAATAAAGAAGTGGCCATGATGTTCATGGGCGACTGGCTTATCCAAGACGTAGCCAACAAAGATCCGAACATGCATCTCGGACTGTTCCCGATCCCTTACGCCAATGATGCAAAAATGGGTGCCAGCCCTCTTGGCGGCCAATTGTTCATTCCTAAGAAAGCCAAGCATATGGAAGAAGCGAAGAAATTCCTCGATTTCATCGCATCGAAGGATGTCGCTCAGAAAATCGTTACGGATCAGAAATACGTATCCAACTTGAACGATGTGACCACGCCTGAACTTCCGGCTTACAAGCAAGAGCTCGTCGATCAGTACATCACGCCGAAGAAGACCGTCATTACATCGGACGCTTACATGCTCGTCGATATCAGTGAGCAATACCGTTACTATCAAGACATCTACGCGGGCACCAAAACTCCGAAGAAAGCTCTTGAAGCTTGGGACAAGAAGTTTGCACAACTTATGAAAGATAAAGGCATCGCCGGATTCTAATCAGAAAAAGCGGATTAGGACAGAACAAAAGCCCAAAGGCTTCGTTCTGTCCCCTTCCGTTATGGAGAGTGGATCATGAAAATTACAAAGAAACTATACCCGTACTACCTGGTGCTGCCGGCTTTACTGATCTACGTCATCTTATTCGTCCTGCCTACGATCATCGGTCTTTTCTATTCCTTTACGGATTGGAGACTGGACCGGACGGCTATCCATTTTAACGGGTGGGCGAATTTCCATACCATCTTTTCCGATGAGACCCTTATTCTCGCGCTGCGGAATACGCTTATTTTCGCCATCGTTACGGTTATCGGAAAGAACTTGATCGGTTTGTTGCTTGCCGTCGTATTAAATATGAAGCTGAAGACCCGCAACGGACTAAGGG
>NZ_CBQR020000093.1 GCF_000455485.1 Gorillibacterium massiliense | reverse complement strand
TTACGCGCCCTCCATCCTGAGCATCATGGTCATCGGGATCGTATTTACGCCGATGCTGCGCGCCGACGGTTCCATCAATAAATTTTTCGGGGCGATCGGACTCGGCTCGCTGTCCCAAGCATGGCTGACCAATCCGTCCATCGTTATTTTCACCATCGCCTTCGTCGCGATCTGGCAATCTGCAGGCTTCCAGATGTCCATTTATTTGGCCGGCCTGCAGTCGATTCCGAAGGACTATTACGAAGCGGCTACTATCGACGGCGCGGGAGGCTGGAAAAGCTTCCGTTACATTACGGTGCCTCTCTTGCTTCCGGCTATCAACATTAACGTCATGCTGACGCTCATCGGCGGCTTGAAGGTCTTTTCGGAAGTATTCGTGCTTACCGGAGGCGGACCCGGCAATGCGTCCCAGGTCGTCGGCACTATCATCCTCCGTTCCTTTGGCGAAGGCAGTTGGGGGCTCGGTACGGCGATCAACACCTTGCTTTTCATCGCCGTCACCATCATTTCGATTCCACTTCTGCTGTTCATGCGCCGCAAGGAGGTTAGTGAATAATGAGCTTAAAGCAACGCCTGGCTTGGCGCAACTATCTCATTGAAGCCATCATGATCCTGAGTTCTCTCATTATTTTGGTTCCGGTTTTGATCATGATATTCGGCTCTTTTAAAACCAACGTAGAAGTGCTTGACTTTTCCTTGAAGCTACCGAAAACATGGATTTTCGATAACTACAAGACCGTGTTTGAGGAAGGCAACCTGCTCCATGCTTTTTGGAACGGCATCTTGATCACGGGTGTTTCTTGCATTATCAATATCATCACCACGTCCGCCGCTTCCTTCGTGCTTGTGCGCCGGGAATCGCGTCTGTCGAACTTTCTTTACCTGTTCTTCTTCATGGGATTGATCGCTCCCATGTCTACCATCACGACCATTCGTGTTGTGCAATGGCTCGGTTTTTACGGTTCGATCACTAGCGTTATCTTAATCTATGCCTCTTTGAACACTGCATTTAGCGTCTTCCTATACAACGGCTTCATCAAGTCGATTCCGCGAGCCTTGGATGAGGTAGCTTTCCTCGAAGGCGCGGGCATGTTCCGGGTATTCTTCCGGATCATCACGCCGCTCATCCTTCCGGTGAATACGACGGTTCTGATCATGGTGTTCATGTCCGTTTGGAACGACGTCACCATCCCGCTCTACTTCTTGACGAACAGCAATGACTGGACGATGCCGCTTTCCGTCTATAACTTTTACGGGAAGTACAGCCGGGACTGGAACCTCATCTTTGCCGATCTGGTGATGACGTCCCTGCCTGTGTTCATCCTGTATCTGTTTGCGCAAAAATACATCGTCAGCGGCTTGACCGCCGGCGCGGTGAAAGGCTAATCGTTCATATAGTCATAGAAAAAGGAGTTGCCCGTATTGGGCAGCTCCTCTTTGTTATCGTATTTTAAGGTCCGCTAAACGCAGCGCGACCGTCACAACCAATCTTTTTTACGGAAGAAAAACAACATGAATGCGCTCAGCAGCACCATTCCACCCAACAGGTACAGATCGAAATGCTGCGACCGAGTACCGGGCAGCTTGATCAGGTTCATCCCGTAAAAACCGGTGATGAAGGTGAGGGGCATGAAGATGGTCGTCACCGCGGTAAAAATCCGCATGATCTCGTTGGCGCGGTTGGCTACGCTGGATTGATAAGCTTCTCGTAAGTTCGCCATCAAGTCGCGGAAGGTATCGAACGTATCGGATATTTTAACGGTGTTTTCATAAATATCGCCGAAGTATTTTTGCAGTTGGTTGTCGATAAGGCGCAGCTCTTTGCGATTAAGGGAAGCGATGAGTTCTTTTTGCGGGCCGAGGACGCGCTTCAGCCACAAAATTTCACTGCGCAGACCGATGATTTCATTCAGGTGGGATTTCTTCGTCTGGACGAGAATGTCTTCTTCCAGCTTCTCGATGCGGGCTTCGATCCGGTCGCCGACGTGGAAGTAATTGTCCACCACAAGGTCGATAAGATGGTACATGAACCGGTCTGGCGTATCGACTTCTTCTTCCCACAGGAGCGGTTTCAGCTTGCGGATCTCGTTGATTTTTTGACGGGTGACGGTAATGATATAGAACTTCCCGAGGAACATGTTCAGCGCCCGCAGGAAAATCTCTTCGTCATCGAAACGGATGCTGTTCATTACGGTAAAGTAGTGGGTATCGTATACTTCGATTTTCGGCCGTTGTTCTTCTTCGGTTAAACAGTCTTCCACGGCCAGATCATGCAGATGGAACAGCGGCTGGAGAATTTCCAGATCCTCTGTCTCCGCATCGATCCAGTAAAAGCCGGTTTCCGGCGGATTGATACATTCGGATACGTCTTCTATCAGGGTAAAGACTCCGTTGTGCACCAGGCGTGCTTTCATCTGTTTCACTCTCCTTCATGTTACCAGGCAAGGTGAAAACAGCCGATGCCGACCGGCACGTGCAGAAGCATCGGAACCCGAGCGTCACGTCATGTACGGTGCATCAAGCCATTTTCGGTTGTCGGCAAAAATAATGTTCGATCGACTCCTAGGTCGGTCCCCGTCCACGGTGTGCACCCCTTTTTCACACGACTTTGTCGTACCGATTCACGCTTCTTGCAAGATGCATGAAAGCATGGCCGCACAGTGCTAGCACTATGCTGCTTGTCTAGTATAACTGTACGTCGCGCGCTCTTCAAGACATCCTTTTTAGGGTATGCGACGATTTCTTCACAAGTGCGGGCGATTGTCGAAATAGGATCCATTTTTGCGGAATTTGGCAGCGCTTTAAAGATTAGTATGACCAGACCCGATCATTATAAAATTCCTGTTAAAAATATAAATGAATAAATCATCGAGAATAAATTGCACAAATCAATTTTGTCATTTAAAATTAATTTAAACCTAATTTCATGATCGGAGTTGAGTGCCGTGCTGTCCCAAAATTTAAAACATCTGCGTAAAGAAAAAGGATTAAGTCAACAAGAATTAGCAGAAAAAACAGGAGCATCATTAGCTTCCATTAATGGCTGGGAGAGCGGAAGAATTCAAAAGATACGGGAAGGAAGTTTGGAGAAGTTAGCGACTGCGCTATCCACAACTCGGGAAGCGTTACTTACGGAAACCGTTGTAGCGAAGAAGGAAGTGGACGATTTCTCCAAGGAAGTCAGCGCCAGAATCAAGGAAGTCCGCAAGAAGAAAAAGTTGAAGCAAGAAGAAGTGGCGGATAAGCTGGGCATCTCGAAATTCGATTATATCGATATCGAAAATGCATCGGCGGAACCTGGGCTGAGTCAGTTGAAAACCATCGCGGAACTGCTGGAAGTCACGCTGGACGAATTGTTCGGATTGGAAAAAGCGGAACCCATTGAAGAGATAAATGAAGTGCAAGAGGAGAAAGGGCGCCCGGAACGCTGGATTCGGCAACTGTCGGATGCTCCGGAAGAGGTTAAAGAGGCGATGAAGAAAGTATGGAGCGTCGTGCGGAGTATTTCCAGAAATGCCGAGTGAACCATCTCTTGCTCCTTTTATAATAATGTGTATAATGTAACTAAACCTTTAAAATTAAATTATGTTGCGTAAACTCTTATCAAGAGCAGGTTGAGGGACTAGCCCGATGACACCCGGCAACCGGCAACTTTCAGTTCAGTAGACTGAGGGATGCACGGTGCTAATTCTTGCAGGAACGGTTTATTCCGGGCCTGAGAGATGAGAGAGGACACTTAACCTTGTTAATGCTGGCCTTTCTCCATTCGAGAAAGGCTATTTATTATTTATGAAAGAGGAGTGAAAGTGGAATGCCGATTAAAATTCCTGACCATTTGCCGGCAAAAGGAGTTCTGCATGAGGAAAATATTTTTGTCATGGATGAAACGGTGGCTTTCCATCAGGATATCCGGCCTTTGCGCATTGCGATCTTGAATATCATGCCGACGAAGGAGACGACGGAAACCCAGTTGCTCCGGCTGATCGGGAATACTCCTCTGCAAGTGGAAGCGGTGCTGCTGCATCCTCGCACCCATCAATCGAAAAACACGTCTACCGAACATCTGGAAGCCTTTTACCTTACCTTTGACGAGGTCAAGGACGAATCCTTCGACGGCTTGATCATCACCGGCGCTCCCGTGGAAACGCTGGATTTTGAAGACGTTCATTATTGGCAGGAATTAGAGGAAATCATGGAGTGGTCAAAAACCAATGTCACTTCTACTTTTCATATCTGTTGGGCGGCGCAGGCGGGACTTTACCATCATTACGGCATCGCGAAATATCCGCTAGAAAAGAAAATGTTCGGCGTCTTCCCCCACACCCTCAACAAGCGCAACGTGAAGCTGCTTCGCGGGTTTGATGATATCTTTTACGTACCCCAATCCCGCCATACCGAAGTACGGCTCGAGGATGTGGAGCGCGTATCGGAGCTGGAGATTCTGTCCGTATCCGATGAGGCCGGCGTTTACCTCGCCGCGACAAAGGATGGAAGGCAAATTTTCGTCACCGGCCACTCGGAGTATGATCCCCTCAGCTTGAAGTGGAAATATGATCGGGACGTTAACAAAGGCATGGAGATTGACATTCCGAAAAATTACTACCCGAACGATGATCCGACGAAAACGCCGCTGACGTTGTGGCGGGGCCATGCCAACCTGCTATTTTCCAATTGGCTGAACTATTACGTGTACCAGGAAACCCCCTTTGAACTGAAGAAAAAGGTTTCAATAGATACAAAGTAGCCGTTAAGGAGATGATGGAGTGAAGATCGAAAGTCGTTTGGCGCAAATCGGCTCGACCAAAGAACCGGAGACGGGCGCAGTTAGTTTTCCGATTTACCATGCTACTGCCTACCGCCACCCGCAGCTTGGACAAAGCACAGGATTCGACTATACGCGTACGAGAAACCCGACCCGCTCCGTACTGGAGGAAGCCATCGCCCAGTTGGAAAGCGGGGACGCCGGTTTTGCTTTCAGTTCCGGAATGGCGGCGTTACAGACGATTTTCGCTCTGTTTAGCCAAGGGGATCACCTGCTTGTGTCTCTAGATCTTTATGGTGGCACTTATCGGCTGCTGGAGAAAATCATGAGCCGGTTTGGAGTCACCGCAACCTATGTAGACACCAACGACCTGGATGCGCTGGAGGCGAATCGCCGGCCGGAAACGAAGGCGGTACTCATCGAAACGCCGACCAACCCGCTGATGATGATCACCGATTTGGCGAGCATCAGCGCCTGGGCGAAAACCCACGGGCTAACGGTCATTGTCGACAATACGCTGCTCACTCCTTATTTCCAACGCCCGTTGGAATTGGGGGCGGATATCGTTATTCATAGCGCCTCCAAATATTTGGCAGGACATAACGACGTTCTTGCCGGTTTGGTTGTGACGAAAGGTAAAGAGCTGTCGGAACAGATCACATTTTTGCAAAATTCCATCGGCGCAGTCCTGGGTCCTCAAGATTGCTGGCTGTTGATGCGGGGAATGAAGACGCTGGCGATCCGTATGGAAAGGCATCAGGAAAATGCATTGACCATCGCTCGCTGGCTGGAAAGCCATCCGTTGGTGGCTCAAGTTTATTATCCGGGGTTGGAAACCCATCCCTGCTACGATATTCAATGTCGCCAGTCTTCGGGCAATACCGGAATCTTTTCGTTTAAAGTGACGAAGGCTGCTTATGTGGCGCCGATTTTGCGGAATCTGAAGCTGATCTTCTTTGCAGAGAGCTTGGGCGGCACGGAATCGCTCATGACCTATCCGACGGTTCAAACTCACGCGGACATTCCTGAAGAAATCCGCTTGGCAGTGGGCGTCGACGACCGTCTGCTGCGCTTCTCCGTAGGGATTGAGCACGCGGACGATTTGATTGCCGATTTGGAACAAGCCTTGGCAGCGGCGCAAAAAGAGATTGATGGAGGCGTTTTGGTGTGAGTGATTTGTCAAACCGTAAATTTGCCACGAAATTGATTCACTTCGGAGCGGAGGTGGACGCAGCTACGGGGGCATCCAGCGTGCCGATTTACCAGGCTTCCACGTTCCATCATTTCGATCTGGAGAATCCACCCGAATTCGACTACACCCGTTCCGGCAATCCGACACGGCAAGCCCTGGAGGACTACATCGCCAAGCTGGAAGGGGGAACCCGCGGGTTTGCTTTCTCATCAGGCATGGCTGCCATCTCCTCTGCTTTCATGCTGCTTTCCGCCGGCGACCACGTCATCTGTACGGAGGACGTTTACGGGGGAACTTATCGTCTATTGACGACGATTTTAACCCGCATGAATATCGAGACGACCTTTGTGGATATGACGAATCTGGACGCGGTTTATGCCGCCCGCAAGGAGAATACGAAAGCCGTCTTTCTGGAGACGCCCTCCAACCCGACGTTGAAAATAACCGATATCGCGGCGATCACGGCATGGGCGAAGGAACATGATTTGCTTACCATGCTGGACAATACGTTCATGACTCCTTATCACCAGCGACCCATCGAGCTTGGCGTTGATATCGTGCTGCACAGCGCCACGAAATTCCTAGGTGGCCACAGTGACGTACTGGCGGGACTCACGGTTGTAGCCAACGACAGCTTGGGACGCAGAGTCAAGCAACTGCAGAACGGTCTTGGTACCGTACTGGGCATGCAGGATTCCTGGCTGTTGATGCGGGGGATGAAGACGCTGAAAGCGCGGATGGAGCAGTCAGAAGAGAGTGCCCGGAAGCTGGCGGACTGGCTCTCCAGCCGCAGCGACATCGAGCAGGTCTATTATCCGGGACTGCCTAACCATCCGGGACGGGAGATTCATGAGAAGCAATCCCTTGGCTACGGCGCAGTGGTATCTTTCGATACCGGTTCAGGCGAACGGGCCAAAAAGGTGCTCAGCCAAGTGAAGATTCCGCTGGTTGCCGTAAGTCTCGGAGCGGTAGAAAGCATCCTTTCCTACCCGGCTATGATGTCCCATGCCTCCATGCCTCGCGAGGTCCGGCATCAGCGGGGAATCGGCGACGGGCTGCTGCGCTTCTCCGTCGGTCTCGAAGATATCGAAGATCTGATCGAGGATTTGGAACAGGCGTTGCGGTAGCGCATCGCTCAATGGGAGCCTATGGCTCCCTTTTTTCTTAGCGGGAATATTGGATTTTATGAACCTTTTATGGGCTTATCGATGAGGAATAAGCAAAATTGTTGGATAACATACAGAATTTTGGCCGTGGAACCTCCTTTGGTGGATAAAATCCCGCACAAAATCCAATATTTCATGCCAACTGTGGCTGCATGCAGAAAAATCCTGTATCAAATACAGAATTTCGCATCACTACCAGTAGCTCGGAGCATGGTCATAACAATGCCACAGCAACGTAAAAACGGTACAACGAGATGAATGCCATAACTTCCATGTTATAGCGACTGATGTTGCCATTTTCCTGGATGAGCTTCTATACAGCGAACGGCAAGCAGATATGCTATAGTCACCTCTAACGAAACGATAAAAGGGAGCAGCCCACGATGCAGTTTGCGAAACGAATGGACCGCTTCGGCGAAGGCATTTTCACGAAATTACTGGAGATCAAAAGAAGGCGCTTAGAACAGGGAGAGCCGGTTATCGACCTGAGCGTCGGCACGCCCAACACACCGCCTGCAAAGCATATCGTCGAAGCTTTATGCGCTGCCGCTGCGGATGAAAAGAACTATATCTATGCGGTCAGCGACCAGAGAGAATTGCTTGCTGCGGTGAGTCTCTGGTATAAGAACCGGTACGGGGTGGCGCTCGATCCCGAGACGGAAATCTGCTCGCTTTTAGGCTCGCAAGAAGGACTTGCCCATATCTCGCTGGCTATTGTAGACGAGGGAGATACGGTGCTGGTACCCGACCCGTGCTATCCCGTGTTTGCGGATGGCCCGCTCATCGCCGGCGCCGAGCTTTATTACATGCCGCAGAAAAAGGAAAACGGCTATGTGATCCGCCTGCAGGATATTCCCGAGACCGTGGCCCAAAAAGCGCGGTTTATGATCGTGTCCTATCCCAATAATCCAACCACCGCTTTGGCCCCGGACAGATTTTACATGGACCTGATCGCTTTTGCTAAGAAATATGAAATCATCGTTCTTCATGACAACGCGTACAGCGAGCTTGTGTTTGACGGAAAAACGGTAGGCAGCTTCCTGGCTTTTCCGGGTGCAAAGGACGTAGGGGTGGAGTTCAACTCATTGTCCAAAACCTACGGCTTGGCAGGAGCGAGGATAGGCTTTTGCGTCGGTAACGCGGAGGTTGTCGCAAGATTGAAGCGGTTAAAATCCAACATGGATTACGGCATGTTTTTACCGCTGCAAAAGGCGGCGATCGCTGCTATCTCTGGTGACCAGTCGTGCGTGGAGGATACGAGAAAGGCTTACGAAAAGCGCAGGGATATCTTGTGCGACGGATTCCGGGAGATCGGCTGGGACATGGAAAAGCCCGAAGCGACGATGTTCGTTTGGGCTATGATTCCTTCCCATTACGGGAAGTCGGAGGATTTTGCCATGGATTTGGTGATGAAGGCAGGAGTCATTGTCACACCGGGAAGTGCTTTTGGGCCTTCGGGCGAAGGTTATGTCCGGATGGCATTGGTTCAAGATGAAGACGCTCTGAAGCAGGCAGTGGAAGCTGTTCGTCAAAGTGGAATTTTACACCAGTGATCCCTGAAATGAAATGGTTCATCTCTTTGGACGGCGGCAGGTGGAGTATGGTACGATTAAACTACTGACCTACTGAAACTAAAGTCCATCTATCACGGCATGGGCAAGGAGTGAACAAGTTGAAGATAATAGATGATATTCTGGACAAAGCCGTAAACGGAGGCCGCTTGGATACCGAAGATTGCGTCACGCTGTTTGAATCCGACGAAATCGAGAAAATGGGCGCCGCCGCCAACAAGATCATGCTGAAATGGCATCCGGACCCTATTGCTACTTTTGTAATTGGCCGCAATATTAACTATACCAACATCTGCGATGTGTACTGCCGTTTTTGCGCGTTTTACCGCCCGCCGGGCTCAGCGGAAGGCTATGTGCTGCCGGATGAGACGATTTTCCGCAAGATTCAGGAAACGCTGGATGTAGGCGGCTCGGAAGTGCTGATGCAAGGCGGCACCAATCCAGACCTGCCTTTTTCCTATTACACGAATCTGCTGCGGGAAATCAAGAAGAGGTTCCCCGGTATCACGATGCACTCATTTTCTCCGGCTGAGATCTGGAAAATGAAAGAGGTTTCGGACGGTCTTTCCCTGGAGGAAGTGATTCGCCAGATCCACGAAGCTGGACTGGACTCCCTTCCCGGTGGCGGAGCGGAAATTTTGGACGATCGCACCCGGAGGAAAATCAGCCGTAAGAAAGGTTCCTGGGAAGAGTGGATGGAGGTTATGGAAACCGCCCACCGCATCGGTATGAGCACAACGGCGACGATGGTTATCGGCTTCGGCGAAAGCTATGAGGAGAGAGCGCTGCACATGCTGCGGGTTCGCGAGGCGCAGGATCGCACCTTGGCCGCCAAGCATCCGACACCGGGCTTCTTGGCATTTATCCCTTGGACCTTCCAGCCGGATAATACCAACATGAAGGGAATAGTGAAGGCGACGCCGGAGGAATATCTGAAAACTCTCGCCATCAGCCGATTGTTCCTCGATAACATTCCCAACTTCCAAGCTTCTTGGGTAACCATGGGCCCGGAAATCGGTAAAAAGACCCTCAGCTTCGGCTGCAACGATTTCGGCAGCACGATGATCGAGGAAAACGTCGTTTCCGCCGCAGGCGCCACCCATAAGGTGAACATCACCTCGACGCTGCAAATGATCCGCGAGGCCGGCAAAATCCCGGCGCAGCGCAACACCCGCTACGAGATTCTGCGCATGTTCGATGACGTAAATGAGAAGATCGATAACGATTTTGTCATGCAAAACTGAGTGGTGAACAGATTCACGCAGATAAGCAATTTGAGGGGCTCGAGAATTTCTCGAGTCTCTTTTTTGTTGGCAAGAATTCAGTCCGCAGTTGGAAAAGCAAAGGAAATCGTAGAGTTGTCATGTATGCAGCGAGGTTTCTTCCTTTTATAATGAAATGACGGAGTCATGTCCGCTGGGATCGTGGGCATTCTCCTCCGTTTTCAGTCATCATGGAGCTTTATGAATCAGGGGGGATTTCTCTTGGATTTGTTGATCGTGGACGATGAGAGGCGAACGAGGGAATTGCTGCGCGATTTCGTTCCGTGGGATGCCGTCGGGATTGACAGGGTAGTGACAGCGCGCAACGGTTTGCAGGCATTGGAGATCGCGCTGGAACAGAAGCCGGACATCATCCTGTGCGATATCCGCATGCCGAAGCTAAGCGGCATCGAATTCGCCAGCCGTTACCGGGAATCCGACCCCGATTGCCAGTTGATTTTTCTAAGCGGCTTCTCCGATAAGGAATATTTGAAGTCTGCCATTCATCTGAAGGCCTTTTCTTATATTGAAAAACCCGTTAACTTAAATGAAGTCCGTGATGTAGTGGAATCCGCCATCCGGCTGCGCCGGGAAGAACAGAAGCGCCGGGAGGAAGAGCGCATGCTGCAGGAAGGCTTCGACCGCAGTCTGCCCTACTTGAGACAAGAGATGGTCAGGCGGCTCGTGTCAAACCCGGAGTCTCCCCATGTGATTCCTGCCTTGAAGAGCAAGGAGACGTTTTTGCTGCCGATCGAGGGTTCCTTCACGGTGGTGGTTGCAAGCCTTTATTGGAGTCCGGCCGATTTGCCGGAAGACCCTGGAATCACGCAGCAGCGAATCCTGGAAGCCATCTCAAGCCACGAACGTTTTCAAGAGTTGAAAGCGCTTGCGGGATTCGATTCCAGCGATTTTCTGGTTCTCGTCATCTCTGGCGACTTTAGAAGTGCGTACCGCGACGGACGAGCGACGATCGAAGAGATCTATTCCGACCTTCGGAGGATCGCGGGGCCGGTTATCGACCTGCGGATCGGAATCGGCGAACCGGCTTCCTCCTATGTCGGAATCCCGGCATCGTACCGTCTTGCCGCCCAGGCATGTGCTTGCCAGTATTACGAGAACGGAATGAAGCCCGTCTTCTCCGATGCCCTGGGCAATCATGCTCCTGTTGTGACGAATTGGGAAGAAGTTCGGCTCATGCGAGATCATCTGCGCAAAGGTCACGTGGACGATGCAAAACGGATCGTACTGGAATGGACGGCTTACGCGCGGAAGATGAAGGACTTGGACATCCCGCGCTTGAAGGATACGTACTTTCAATTCCTGATCGCCGTCATGGAGACGGTCATTCAGCTTGGTTTAGCTGAAATTTCGGAGGATACGGAAAGGCGGTATATGTGGAAAGAAATCGACCGCATTCCGAGTCTGGACGCACTGGAGGAATACGTTCTGTCGTTTCTGGATGTGATGGCCGAACCGGACGAAGGGGATTCGGGGTCGGGGAACGGCAAAATGAGAGAGATCATCCGCTATATTCATGCTCATTTTCACGAAAAAGGCTTTACGATTCGGGCCATCGCCGACCATGTTCAGCTTAGCGAGACGTATCTGTGTGCTTGTTTCAAGAAGATGACCAAGCAAACGATCAAGGAATATATCATGGATACGCGAATCAACAAAGCGAAGGAACTGCTGAGCGATCCGAAAGTGAAGATTGTTGAAGTATCGATGCAAGTCGGCATATCCGACTCGAATTATTTTACGATCTTTTTCAAACGGAAAGTGGGCTGCACTCCTTCCGAATACAGGGAGAAAATGATGCGATGAGAAAAGCGTTCAAACGGCCGTTCAATCTAAGCATTCGCTACAAGCTGTTCGCGACTTATGTCTTCGTCATCCTGATTCCATTCCTGCTGCTTTTGTTCATCCATATCAGTACGACGCAGCGTGAAAACAAGGAAGCCGCGGTCTATTCCTCCCACAAGATGCTCGATGAGACGAAAGCGTATCTGGAGTACAAATCCGAAGCGATTACAGAAATCTTGAATTTTATCGCCTTCAACGAGTTGGTGCAGAAGGCTGTCGTGGCGGATTCCGCGCCTTATCAGGATATCGACGTCTGGCATATGGGCGCGCTGCAGATGTCCAGGCTGATCAACCAGTTTCGCTATAACGACGATATCGAGACGATTCAAATCTATATGAGCCAGGGATTGGCCGGAGCGACGGAGAATGCGGAGTTTTTGGACATGAAGAAAATCATGACGCAACCCTGGTATATCCGCTGCGCCCAAACCAGCGAGGTGGTTACCTGGCTGCCATCAACCGAGCTGGAAGCGGATGCCGACAGCCGGGAATTGACCGTCCTGCGCAAAATTCCGGATGACCACGACATTCGGCAGTTCAATGGCATTGTTCGTGCCAGGGTGAAATCGACCGCAATGGAGTCCGTGCTCAATCACGCTATTTTGACACCGAACGCGACGGCGTTTTTGTTCAACGATGAAGGAGAGCTTCTTGGCAGTTCCGACAAGTTTGCTTATTCGGATGAACTGGTGAAGGAGGTCAATACTCTATATACTGCATCAGACTCGCAGGATAGTTTCTACAATGATAATTACCCGATCGGCGGCAGCCGGCATTTGCTTGGCGTTCAAGTGATTCCGCATACGGATATGAAAGTTGCACTGGTCGTGCCTTACTCAGACATCCTGCAATCGACCATCAAGGCGCGGAACCGCATCATTTCGATATTCTTGTTCGTCGTTCCGTTCATGCTGCCGTTGTCTTTTTTCGTAGCGGAGTCGGCAACCAAGCGAATCCGCCGCCTGATCGTCCATGTTCGCAAGGTCAAGCATGGCCATTTCCAACTTGCCCCCCTGCCGGTAAACGAGGATGAGATCGGTGAATTGACCCACAATTTCAACATGATGGTCCAAAATATCTCGAAACTGATTGAGGAAAAGTCATCCCTCGGCCGCGAGGTCAAGAACAAGGAGATGAAGGCGCTGCAAGCGCAGATTAATCCTCATTTCCTATACAATACGCTGGATTTGATCAACGTTATGGCGATCGAGTCGGATGCCCAGGACATTAAACGGGTTGTAGACGAGTTGGCCACCTTCTACAAGCTCAGCTTGTCGAGCGGTAAGGAATACGTTACGCTGGAAAGCGAACTCAAGCATATTGAGGCGTATGTTCGCATTCAAAACATGAGATTCGAGGAAAATGTTCGGCTGGAATTCCAGGTGCCGAGAGATCTCTATGATTGCCGCATGCCCAAGATTTTGCTCCAGCCGTTGGTGGAAAATGCCATCTTACACGGGATCATGGAGAAGGAGAGCGAAGAAGGCGAGATTCGCGTGGCCGCCTGGACGGACAACGGGGATCTTTTGATCGAGATCGCGGATGATGGGGTAGGCATGGACGCGGATACGTTGAGCGCCATTCTTCGGCCTGCTGAAAAAGGCGAACGCGGCAGCTACGGCGTTCGTAATATCGAGGAGCGGCTGCAGCTTTCCTACGGCTTGCAATACGGATTGAAATATTACAGTTCTCCAGGAATGGGGACACGTGTCGTCTTGCGTCTGCCCGAACGCAGAGAGGACTAGCAGAAGAAGGTGGATGAACCGGATGAGACTGACGACACAGAGAAAAAGAAATCTACAAGGCGCTCTGTTACTGGCGTTTCTTGCTCTATTCGCCTTTGGATTGTCCGCATGCACATCGACCGGGAAGGATGCAAAGGTGGATCTCCCCGGCCATGAGAAGGAAGTGAAGATCGTCGGCTATTTGATTGGGGAAGCTCCTAAGGGCATGCCCCAGGTGATGGAGGCGATTAACGCGAAGCTGAAAAAGGACATCAATGCGACGATGGAGATCAACTACATCGGATGGGACGACGTCTCGTACAAGTATCCGCTTGTGATGGCGAGCGGTCAGGATGTCGACTTCGTTTTCGCGGCGGATTGGAACTTCTATGCATCGGAAGCGGTAAAAGGGACATTCTACCCCCTTAGCCGGGAGCTTCTTGAAAAATATATGCCGCGGCACATGACAGCAATGGCGCCGGAAGCCCTTGATGCCGCTGAAGTAAACGGTACGCCGTACATGATTCCGACTTCATCGCCGGATAACAAGACAAACGTCGCCTTGTTTCGCAAAGACGTGATGGACAAGGCGGGGATGAAGGGGATCACGAAGTTTTCGGAAATCGAGCCCTACTTGGCGGAAATCAAGAAAAGCTATCCCGGCATGATTCCGCTGAACCTTGATTCCCAGTATGACCTGCCCGTTCCGTACAGCTATCTGTTGTCCGAAAAATTTGCCTGGTTTAGCGCGCCCTTCGATTCGGGCGATCCCCTTGCCCAAGGGATAACGGCGGACTTGGAGGATCCCAAGGGCACCATTTACAGCATGATGGAAGAGCCGATACTCGGTTGGCAGAAGGAAGCAGCGCGAACCATGAAAGATTGGTACGACAAAGGCTATGTCAATAAGAATCCGTATGCGAACAGCGTTCGCTCGAAGGATAACTTTTGCAGCGGCAAATCGGGAATCGCCTTCGGCAATTCCATCGACTTAATTGATGTTTTCCAGTCGTGCCAGGAGCAGGGGATTGACATTTATCCGTTCCCGATGCTGTATCCTTCAGGCAAGGTGGCGAGAGCGGGTTCTTTGAATAACGGCGTGGCTATCGCGGCTTCATCCAAAAATCCGGAACGCGCCTTGGAAGCTCTTGACCTGCTCATGGAGGAGCCTTCCTATGTGAATCTGGCCTATTACGGAGTAGAGGGGATTAACTATACACTGGATTCGGACGGGCGTATCGTACTTCCAAAAGGGTCAACCTCCGAGGCCGATGCATATCCTCCCGACGCGGCGGGCTTCTGGTTCGTCAATAAGCAGCAGTTCAAGCCCGTTGCGAATTGGACGGATTCCTACAGAAACTTGCAGGAGCGAATCAAATCGCTTACAGAAAAGGTGCCGTATCTGGACTTCTTATTTAAATCCGATAAGGTGAAGACGGAAGTCGCGAATCTGAAAAGCGTATCGACCCAGTACGCGCAACCGATCTACATCGGCGCAGCGGAAGATGTCGATGCCGCCTTCGATACCTTGTCCGCCCGATTAAAGCAGGCCGGCATCGATAAAGTGAAAGCGGAAGTCGAGAAGCAAGGAGCTGCTTATCTGGCAAGCAAGCAAACTCCTTGACGACGTAATGGTGCTCTCCCAAGGAAAGCCTTTGGGAGGGCTTTTTTGCGTTTAAAGGCAAATAAATGGCGGTAGTTGCGATTATCTAAGATAATCGTAGGTTTGCCCTGTGGGATGCGTTACCTCCATTCGATACGATAGAACCATAAAGAAAGAGATCTTACTTGGAGAGATTAACGGAGGTTGTCGCATGAAGGATATTCGCAAAAATTGGTTGCTTTACGCTATGTTTCTACCGGTCGCCGTGTATTTTATTGTATTCGCTTACATTCCCATGACAGGCATTGTGATGTCATTCGAATCCTATACCCGCCGGGGAGGCATGTTCTTCAGCGAGTGGGTAGGTTTTGATAACTTCCATTACTTTTTCGCTTCGGGGAAGGCTTGGCTCGTAACTCGCAATACGATGGTCTATAATCTCATGTTCCTTGGCTGCTATACGTTTTTTTCCATCGTGGCCGCCGTGTTCCTATCCGAGATTCGCAACAAGTGGTTCAAGAAGGTAAGCCAGACGCTGATGTTCCTCCCTTACTTTATCTCTTGGGTTACGGTCTCGGCGTTTGTTTATAACTTTCTGAATTATGAGTACGGAATCGTGAACAAAATCCTGCGTTTCTTCGATTTGCAAGCCATCGATATTTACTCCAACACGCATTACTGGTACTTCCTGCTTCCCTTCCTGTACGTGTGGAAGTGGGTCGGCTATGGAAGCATTCTTTATCTGGCTGCGATCGTCGGCATCGATCAGGAGATTTACGAGGCTGCGACGATCGACGGAGCGAGCCGCTTCCAGCGCATCACGCGCATCACTCTCCCTCTGTTAAAGCCAACCATGGTCATTCTGATTTTGCTCGGGCTCGGACGAATCATGAGAGGCGAATTCGATATGTTTTACCAGCTCATCGGTAACAACGGCTTGCTAATGGACGCAACGGATATTATCGACACTCTGGCTTTCCGCTCCTTGATGGGTTCCGCCGACTTCGGCATGGCTTCATCCGTCGGAGTGTACCAATCCGTTCTGACGCTGATTATCATCTTGACGGCCAACTGGCTCGTCCGCAAGTACGACAAAGATCAAGCATTGTTCTAATCAGCCGCTTCGATCCCACAAACATTTGAAAGCAGGTGTTCCTTTTGAGCAGTCAAGCCTCTGGCGGCAAGCTGAATTCTGCCCCTTTGTTCACGGCCCTCTCTTACGCCATCGTTACGATTATCGCCCTAGTCTGCTTGATCCCCTTTATCGTCCTTCTCGCCGGAGCTTTCTCTTCGGAAAGTGCGGTCCTTAAAGACGGCTATTGGTTTTGGCCCCACGACTTCTCGATTGAAGCGTTCAAGTTCATTTTCCAATATCCCGGCGACGTGCTCTCCGCCTATCGGGTATCGATCCTCGTTACCGTCATTGGCACGTCCATATCCTTATTCATCTCGACGATGGCGGCATATGTGCTTGGCAGGAAGGAATTGGTGCATCGCAACAAGCTGTCCTTTTTCCTTTTCTTCACCACGCTGTTCAACGGCGGTTTAGCGCCTTATTACATCTGGCTTAGCCGCAATCTTCATCTGACCAACACTTATTCGGTGCTTATTCTTGGCCCAATGTTCAACGTCATGTACATCCTGATCCTCCGCAGCTTCATCAAGAGTTCCGTTCCCGAGCCGCTCATTGAATCGGCGCGAATTGACGGAGCCGGCGAGCTGAGAATTTTTCTGCAGATGATCATTCCTTTAAGCAAGCCCGCCCTTGCATCCATTGGGGTATTTACTGCATTGACCTACTGGAACGACTGGTGGACCGCGATGATGTTCACGACAAAAGATTCTTTGATTCCTCTTCAGTATTTGCTCTATAAAATGCTTTCTTCTATCAATCTGTCAGCCGCTATGTCTCAGCACGTAGCGAACCTTAACGCTCCGAAGGAGACATTCAAGCTGGCGATGACGGTCATCGCGACGGGACCGATTTTGCTCATCTTCCCGTTTGTCCAAAAGTATTTCGTTACCGGTGTCACCATAGGCGCCGTGAAAGGCTGATATAAGTTCCGTTGTCGTCCGGAATTTATATAGATCATTTCATTTGTTTGGCCACATTAAAGGAGGGATTAGAGTGAAAAGCAAGAAAATGAGTTCCTGGATCATGTTGAGCTTGTCCGTCGTTCTGGCGTTCACGCTCACCGCTTGCAACAGCAGTAAAAACAACAACGCAAGCGAATCTGCAAAGAGTTCTTCGAAGCCAACGGCTTCCGCAGCCGCTTCGACAGACACGAGCACAGCTTCCCCGACAACCGGGGCCGACCATTCCAAAGAAGTGAAGCTCGTCGGCTATCTGCTCGGCGAAGCTCCAAAGGGCATGCCGGAGGTTATGGCCAGTCTTAACGAAAAGTTGAAGAAAGACATTAACGCAACCCTTGAGATCAACTACATCGGGTGGGGCGACATCGCTTCGAAGTATCCGCTCATTCTCGCAGCAGGAGAAAATGTGGATTTTATCTTCACGGCAGATTGGAACTTCTACGTTCAGGAAGCGAACAAGGGGTCCTTTATGGAACTGACGTCCGACATGTTCCAAAAGAATATGCCGAAGTATTATGCGAAGCAAGACCCTGCCGCCTATAAGGCAGCATTGGTGAATGGCAAGCAATTCATGATTCCGACGACGACTCCGGACCGCAAAGTGAACGTTATCGTACTCCGGAAAGACATAATGGAAAAGGCCGGATTGACGAATCCGACGAAAATGTCCGAGCTTGAGCCTTATTTTGCCGAAATTAAAAAGGACTATCCGAACATGATTCCGCTCAACTTGGATTCCCAATATGATCTGCCCACGCCTTTCGGCGATCTGGTGTCCGAGAAATTCGCCTATCAAGGGGCGCCGTTTGACTCCGGAGATCCGTCCAGCGTCGGCAACTATACCGACAATGAGGATCCGACGGGTAAGGTTTTGAGCATGACCGACGAGCCGGTTCAAAGCGCTTATAAATATGCTGCCGGGATCATGAAGAAATGGTACGAGGCAGGATATGTCAACAAGAATCCCTACGCCAATAAAGTGCGTTCGAAAGATAACTTCCCCGAAGGAAAATCGGGCGTTGCATTCGGCAACTCCATCGATATTCAGGCTACCCTGGCTGCTTGCAAGGAAAAAGGGATAGACACGTACATCATGCCGGTGCTCTCTCCGACAGGTCACGCGCCGAGCAATAGTTGGCTGAACAATGGCGTCGCCATCGCCGCTAGCTCCAAAAATCCAGACCGCGCGATGGAAGCCCTCGATCTGATTATGCAAGATGAATCCTATGTCATGAATGCTTATTATGGTATTGAAGGCAAGAACTATGTCATTACCTCCGATGGCAAGCTGGGTCTGCCGGACGGTCTGAAGGCAGCAGACAACACTTATCCTCCCGATGCAGCTGGCTTCTGGTTCGTCAACAAAGATTTCTTCAAACCAAGCGTCGACTGGACGGATTCCTACATCGATTTGAATAACAAGGTAAAAAGTTATTTAGCTCCGATTCCCTATCTTGGCTTCTCCTTCAATTCGGACAACGTGAAGACGGAGATTGCGAACCTAAAGAATGTCTCCACGCAATATTTCCTGCCCTTCACGGTAGGAGCGATTAAAGACGTCGATTCGTCCTTTGATCAGCTTGTCTCCAAGATGAAAGCAGCAGGTGTGGATAAAGTGAAAACTGAACTGGAAGCCCAAGCTTCTGCATTCCTCGCCTCCAAAAAGTAATCCCTGAATCTGGCGAGCCTCCTCTCTGTACTTGGCTGTATATCCTCTTACCCATGACCATATACTTTACAGTGATGAAACTGTTGGTCAGTCCGGTGAGGGGAAGTGGAAGAGTGGACAATTTCACCATCGCCATCACGCATGCTTCGGCCGAACATGCCGAAATGCTCCTGGATATGCTGAATGTGCAAACGGCACCTTTGCACTTGAACATTTTATGGCAGCTTGATCCCCATCCACACCAGGCGATTTGCTGTATGAACGGGGGGGACAGCAAGTGGACAGCGGCGGACCGGAAGCGTCTGTTTCGCGAAACAAGCCGCGGGCTCGCCCGGTACATCGTCGACGTGGAAGAGGAGAACTTGTTGCGCGGATTGTTCGCTAAGGAATTCGCGTATACAGGGGAAGACGAGGTCAATCGTCTGTTGGGTTTTTGCCGGCAAATGGCCGAGGAACTGGAGCCGCAGCGGAAAAAGCAGGTACCCCCCGAGCGGATCCGTCTGATTGCCCAGGAAGTGGAAACGTGCCTGAAGGATTTCGGCGGACTAAATCTCGAGGGGCTGCTGGTGTTCAGGCTCAAGGAATATAAGGAGCTGCTGAGAGAAACGGCCGATTACGCACTGGACGAGTACTTGATGGATAAGCAGTATCAGGAGTTCATTTCGCTGCTCAAGTATTTCGTCTTTATTCAACAGGCGAAGGTCCCGTCGGTTCACGTCCTGCATATGGGCGGAAGCGAATTTGTGCTTCTGGATGAGGCATTCAAACCCATCGAGCCAAGCGGAGCAGACAGTATTACGGTGGAAACGCTGGAAAAAGAGCTGAATTTCGAGGATCTTATCGTCAGCACTCTCATTTCCGTCGCACCGGCAAAAATCCATATCCACACGGAGCAGCCGGACATCCCCGTAATCAAAACCATATTCCAAATCTTCGAGGAACGGGCGGAGTTATGCCGCTGTTCTATGGGGGGCGCTTTTCCTTATAAAGCAAGCCCGCGTAAGCACACTCCGGGTTGACTTTCACCCGGAGTGTTTTATAATGTAGGAAAGTTAAATCAAGCGAACGGCCTTAACCAAAGCCATGAATCCCCGCGCAGTCGGTCCAGAGAGAGGAGAAACGGTGCAATCTCCTTCCGGTAACGGCGGTCGGATTTACCCCTTTGCTAGCCGCGGGTGATGAACCCGGCACCGCCTCTCATTGCAGAGGATTGCCGCAAGTAAGATCCGCCGAATTATCCTCGTTAACGGATGCTCAAGGATCGGTATGCACATATTGCTATATGCGGCCGATCGAATGAGGGTGGAACCACGAGCTTAAACGCACTCGTCCCTTCAGGATGAGATGCGTTTTTATTTTGCCCATAAATTGAAATCGAAGGAAACAGGAGGAACCTTGCATGTCGATCATTAAAGCAACTTTGCCGGACGGAGCCGTCCGGGAATACGCCGCCGGCGTAACGATTGAAAGCATTGCCGAGTCCATCAGCTCAGGTCTGAAAAAGAACGCCGTAGCCGGTAAAATTAGCGGAAAGCCGGTGGACCTCTCCACTCCTCTGTATGAGGATGCCGCTGTAGAAATCATCACTTTGGACAGCGACGACGGACTGGAAATCATGCGCCACAGCTCGGCCCACTTGATGGCTCAGGCGATCAAACGGATTTACGGTCAAAAAGCGGTCAAGCTGGGCATCGGTCCGGTTATCGAAGACGGCTTCTATTATGACATCGATTTGGAAAAGCCAATTTCCTCGGAAGATCTTGCCGCCATCGAGAAGGAGATGGAGAAGATCGTTCAGGAAAACCTCCCCATCGTCCGCCGGGAAGTTAGCCGGGAAGAGGCGCTGCGGATTTTTACGGCGATGGAAGACCCGTTAAAGCTGGAGCTGATCAATGATCTGCCGGAGGATTCCGTGATCACCATCTATGATCAGGGTGAATTTTTCGACCTGTGCCGCGGTCCCCACTTGCCCTCCACTGGCCGCATCAAAGCTTTCAAGCTGCTTAACGTTGCCGGCGCTTACTGGCGGGGCGATTCCAAGAACAAGATGCTGCAGCGGATTTACGGAACGGCCTTCGCGAAGAAAGCCCAACTGGACGAACATCTGCACTTCTTGGAAGAAGCGAAGAAACGGGATCACCGCAAACTGGGCAAAGAACTGAAAATTTTCACCTTCTCCCGGGAAATTGGGCAAGGCCTTCCTCTTTGGCT
>NZ_CBQR020000092.1 GCF_000455485.1 Gorillibacterium massiliense | reverse complement strand
TCACCTTCTCCCGGGAAATTGGGCAAGGCCTTCCTCTTTGGCTTCCGGCCGGCGCCCGTCTGCGCCGCACGATGGAGCGTTACATCGTCGATTTGGAAGAAAAGCTGGGCTACAGCCACGTCTATACACCGGTTTTGGCGAACGTGGAGCTATATAAAATCTCCGGCCACTGGGACCACTACAACGAAGACATGTTCCCGCTGATGAAGCTGGATAATGAAGAATTGGTGCTCCGGCCGATGAACTGCCCGCACCATATGATGATCTACAAGAGCGACATGCGCAGCTACCGGGATCTGCCTCTGCGGGTAGCCGAGCTGGGAATGATGCACCGCTACGAGATGTCCGGAGCGCTTACCGGTCTGCACCGCGTCCGTGCCATGACATTGAACGATGCGCACATTTTCTGCCGTCCAGATCAAATCAAGGAAGAGTTCTCCCGGGTAATCAACCTGATTCGTCAAGTATACGAAGATTTTGGCATCAAGGAATACCGCTTCCGCTTGAGCTACCGGGATCCCAAAGACACGGAAAAGTACTTCCCGGACGACGCCATGTGGGAAATGTCCCAGCGCATGCTGAAGGAAGTCGTGGAGGAGCTGGGTCTGCCTTATTACGAAGCAGAGGGCGAAGCGGCTTTCTACGGGCCGAAGCTGGACGTGCAGATCAAGACGGCGCTGAAGAAAGAAGAAACCCTGTCTACGGCGCAGCTTGACTTCCTGCTTCCGGAGCGTTTCGAGCTTGAATACGTCGGCGATGACGGCCAAAAGCACCGTCCAGTTGTTATTCACCGCGGGATTATCAGCACGATGGAACGGATGACTGCCTTCCTGCTGGAAAACTTCGCCGGCGCACTGCCGACCTGGCTCGCCCCGGTTCAAGCGAAGATCATTCCAGTAACTCCGGTGTTTGAAGAGCACGCCAAGCAAATGGAAGAACGGTTGAAGCTGGCCGGCATTTTGGCGGAAGGCGACTACCGCAATGAGAAGCTAGGCTACAAAATCCGCGAAGCCCAATTGGAAAAGGTCCCTTATATGCTTGTAGTGGGCGAGAAAGAAGTTCAAGATGGAACATTCTCGGTTCGCAAGCGGGGTGTTGGCGATATCGGCGTGAAGAGCGTGGAGGAAACGATCGCCATGATTCTCGAAGACATTCGGCAAAAAAGCCGGACGGTAGAAGAGTAAAATAGACGGAAACAAACCATAATAAACCGGCGGCGAAGCCGGGATGAATAGAACGGCGGCATACGGTTATCCTAATCTCCGATAGACAGCAACGGCAAATGGAAGATGTGGAAGCAAAAATAAATCCATTTGACCGTAAAATTAGGAAGATGGCTTCGGAATAGTATCCTGCAGGCACTTCCTATGGAAGATGGCTTCGGGAACATCCTGGAGGCACTTCCTCAGGGAGGGTATCCGTTCATGTTCGCCGTTTTTTTCAAACGGACGAAATGGGTTCAAATGGCTGCGATTTTCATTGCAGCTGCTGTGGTATCGGCAAATTGGAGCAGTTGGTTGAAGGGCGCAGATGAGAAACCTGCCATAAGGCAGGAGGCAGAGAGCCAGAAAGCCGTTATCCAGGAAGCTCAAGTCGTACAAGTCGCACAGGCGGACCGGGTGGGTGAATCACAAACGCTTCAGCAAGCAAAGACAGCGGGGGCAGGGGAAAGGATAGAGAAAAGCGCAGGCTTTTTTGACTTTTTGGTGCGAGAGCATTTCCGCGCTGAAAACGTCGTGGCAACTGGATACTATGCCGGGATAGACTCCACAGGAAAATCTCCGGGCCATCCCGAATACGGCATAACGTATTCGGGAGTAAAGGTGAGAAGAGGGCTTTTTTCTACGGTGGCGGCCGATCCGGCTTTGTTTCCCATCGGAACCATCCTTTATATACCCGATTATGGCTTCGGGGTTGTCGCTGATACAGGTAGCGCGATTAAAGGTCGGAAAATTGACTTGTATTTCGAGACCAAACGGCAGGTTTACGACCAGTGGGGCAAGCGGGAAGTGCGGGTATCCGTACTACGCCGAGGCAATGGGCGCTTATCGGAGGCCATCCTGAATCGGCTCAATGAAAGAAAGGCGTATCTTCCTTCAGACAATGAGGTCAAGAAATCTTAAACACAATTGTAAAGCGTCGCATTCTCGCTTTTAGGGCGGGAAGCGGCGCTTTTTTAGATATCAGAAAGTATAAACTTCGAAGCCACAATTTCCTGATATCGCAAGAAAACCTACCTCTGAAACGCGGTCGCTCATCTTTGTAAAGCCTCGATAGAGGTTTTCTTATTGTTCCCATATCAGTTATTCTCGCAGGAAGAAAATGAGAACTTTTTATGTCATTGCGTAGGGATCCCATGAAAACCTGACAATAAATCCTTCACGTCGACAAAGAAACCATCTATAATGTTATAAAAAGTGACATAAGGGGACGAAATCTATGGTCTTTTCGAAAAAACAACTCATACATATGTCATGTTTTGTGTTAGTCCCGATTGCTTTTTCATTGGTTTTTTCTATCCTGCTGACCTCCGATTATGGAACGGTATTTCCTGTGATGTCGCTTCTGGGCATCGCCGCCGCGTTTGCAGGGTATGGACTGAAGGGGCGCTCGGATAAACCTGTTGGAAAAGTTGGCGTTCAAGAGCTGGACGAATCATCCTATGGCCAACTGGTCAATGAATCACAAGTAGCGGCGGATCAGTTGATCGGCATCGTTCAAGAGGTCAACGATTCGGTGACCCGGTTGAATCGAATTGCCGAGGTGTCCAGCGATGCGGAAGAGCTGCTGAAGCAAAAAAGTCAGACCGCGCTCAGCAGCATCGAAAACACCTTCGGCTCCCTTCAGGAGGTCGCGGCATCAGCCGAGAGGATCAACGGCATCTCCGGGCATGTTAAAGACGAAGGGGAATCCGCCCGGAATGCGATCGACCAAGTATGCGCCACGATTCTTCATACGGAAGGGATCATGAACGGGCTGTATGACAACCACCGCGCCGTTCAGGAGCGGATCAGCCAATTGGCGTCCGACGCTGCCCGCATCCAGGAAGTCAACGATTTCATTAAACAAGTAGTTGCCCGCACTTCGCTTCTGGCGCTCAACGCTTCTATCGAAGCCGCGCACGCCGGCGAAAGCGGAAGAGGCTTTGCCGTTGTAGCCCGGGAAATCCGTTCTTTGGCCGATCAAGGCCACGAAGCTGTGGGCCGCTCCGCCGGCATCATTTCCTCCGTAGAAACCAGCGTCTCGCAAGTGATCGAGGCCATTAATCTGGAGAAACAAGGCGTCCAAGAAAGCATCCAGGAGATGGCGGTGACCAAGGAGGGGGCGATGCTGATTCAAAACCGGATGCAAGAAGTGAGCCGGCTTGCCGCTTCAGCCGCCGAGGCCAGCGTCCGCCAGTCTGCCATGATGAGCAACTCGACGTTGCAGTTGGGCAGAGTCGTCGACATGGTGGATAGCACGATGTCTTCTGTGGACAGCACGATTTTACGGATGGGAGAACAGAGAGACCAGATCATTCGGCTTCAACATATATCCAAAGCATTGGGGAATACTTCCCACGAATTGCGTACTTCCTTGAAGTTGCCGCTGGATGACCAAACGACGGATGCCCCTGCAGCTAAAGCGGCGGAGATGCGCGCTCTGCTCCAGGAGATGGCGGAAAGGGAAGATTTACAGAATCTTGATGCCGAAAGTCACCGGAGCATACTTGGCGGCATTTTGCGGGAGTATGGAGAGCTGGAAGCGGTATGGTCCAACCGTGCTGACGGCACGTTTATCTGCTCTTTTCCTGATGCAGGCTTGCTAAATGCCAAGGGCAGAGATTGGTGGAAAGAAGCGATGGAAGGAAAATGCTATATTTCGTCGGTCTATGTCTCTGCGATTACAAAGAAACCTTGCTTTACGGCTTCGATCGCGATTTTGGATAAGTCGGGGCAACCGGCGGGCGTGTTAGGTGTTGATTTTCGGCTTTGATTTTTGAAAATAAGCGCATATCTCCAACAAATTTCCCCTGGAATGATTTTGTTATTCCGGGGGTTTCTATGTTTTCTTTGAATGAAATAAGAGATAATGGGTAATAAGCCCGGATTTTAGCTGTCCCTTAGTTCTTTTTAAGGTTTGCTTAAGGTTAAGTGGTGATAATGAATCATGTAAGGCAATACGAGAGGCCAACAAACATCATGTACTTATTGGATATAAGGAAAGGGAGGATTTTCAAAATGGAAGAGAACAAAAACAGTTATGATGCTTTTTTTGAAAGATCCGACGATAATCGCGAATCCGCAGATCAGCATACAAATGAAGGATCTATGGATCAAGAGGTACCGCGGGTTGAACGAGTCGAAGAACCGGAGGATAAACAAACGGAGGATAAACAACCGGAGGATAGCGATCCCTCCTATTATGCATATGGACCTTATCAATCCCGGGAATCTCGGCCGGCGCCGGCTAGTTGGGACAACGGAGTTGAGGTGACGCCTGCGCGTCCGGTAAACGCTCGTGAAGAAGGGTATAACCAGCAACGACTGGCAAACTGGTCGACATCATCGGCAAATAACAAGACGAAGAAGCGCTCCGGAGTACGTGGTACTTTCGCGACGATTTTAGCGACAGTGGTGGTTGTTGGAGCATTGATGGTCGGAGCGGACAGGACGAATCTTTTCACAGGAAACGGCTCGAAATCCCTGTCTGCCGCAAACCCGATTGTCAGCAGCGTGAATAATTCGAAAACTTCAACAACAAACAGCGGAAGCAATAAGGTCGCTCTCGATATTGCGAGACCGGATAATATCTCCACCATCGTGCAAAACTCCAGTCCGGCCGTGGTGAAAATCGAAACCTACGTCAAACCGCAAACAAGCCGGAGTGGAAGCAGCTTGTTTGACGATCCATTCTTCCGCGAATTTTTCGGCGGCAGCTCCGGTTCCGGTTCAGGTTCCGGCTCCGGTTCCGGTTCTAGCGATCAACAAAGTCAAGAGCCGGTTGAACAGGGAATGGGCTCCGGGTTTATTTTCGAGAAAGACGGCTACATCTTGACCAACGAGCACGTGGTTGAAGGTGCCGATCAAGTCAAAGTATACGTCGAAGGCTATGACAATCCGTTCACCGCGGAAGTTCTTGGAACCAGCTTTGATCTGGACCTTGCGGTCATTAAGATTAAAGCCGATAAGGACCTGCCCACGCTGCCATTGGCAGCTGACGTCAGCACCACTGCAGTCGGCGATTGGGTCGTGGCCATCGGCAACCCGTACGGTTTCGACCATACGGTTACCGTCGGCGTGCTGAGCGCCAAAGAACGTTCCATCGACATTCCGGAAAGCTCCGAGACCCGTCATTATAAAAACCTGATTCAAACCGACGCATCCATTAACCCCGGGAACTCCGGCGGTCCGCTGCTTAACCTGAACGGCGAAGTTATCGGCATCAATACGGCGGTAAACTCGGAAGCCCAGGGCATCGGTTTCGCCGTTCCGATCAACACCATTCAAGAAGTGTTGGATAAACTGAAAAACAACATCGAAATTCCGAAGGAACCGTCTCCTTATATCGGCGTGACCTTGCAGGATATTCAACAACAATACGTATCTCAACTGCAGCTTAAAAACACGGACGGCGCTATGGTAGCTCAAGTCGCCATGGGCAGCCCGGCCTTTAAGGCCGGCATCAAGACCTACGACGTCATCACCAGCTATAACGGTACCGCCATCAAGAATTCGAATCAACTGGTCACCCAAGTACAGAAGAACAAGGTAGGCGACAAAGTCACTCTGGGCATTATCCGCGACGGCAAATCCCAAACCATTACGGTAACCATTGGCGACAAGAACAAGGATCAACAACAGACGACGAATCAATAATGGCGCTGCAGCACTCTGAAAAAATTGAGGAAGCAGACTGGCTTAAGGGTCAGCCTGCTTCTTTTTTCAGGATAAAATCGTTACAATGGTGGAGAAGAGAGGGATTCGGTTATGAAAGAACGGATACTGGTTATCGATGACGACGAAAAAATCACATCCATGCTCCGCCGCGGACTTACCTTTGACGGTTATTCGGTGACGACAGCCGGCGATGGAATGGAGGGGCTGAGGAAGGTCATGGAAACGGAGCCCCAGTTGATCATACTTGATGTGATGATGCCGAAAGTGAACGGCTGGGAGGTATGCCGGCGCATTCGGGAGAGCGGGGCGGACATGCCCATTCTTATGCTTACGGCCAAGGATGAAGTGTCTGACCGGGTGAAAGGACTCGATATGGGAGCGGACGATTATTTGGTCAAGCCTTTCGCACTGGAAGAGCTGTTAGCCAGAGTAAGGGTCCTGCTGCGCAGAACTGCTGATAAACTCCACTCTCAGAACCGTGTGGAATTTGAAGATACCACAATGGATTTTGATACGAGGGAAGTGTATCGGGACGGCAAAAGGATCGATCTGACCACGAAGGAATTCGATTTGTTCCAGCTCTTTTTACTGAATCCGAAACGGGTACTATCCCGTGATTTGATCATGGAACGAATCTGGGGCTTCGATTACAGCGGCGAGTCCAATGTTCTGGAAGTCTATATCGCCATGCTGCGACAAAAGACCGAGGAATACGGAGGCAAGCGCATCATTCAGACGGTCCGCGGTGCGGGATACGTGCTAAGAGGGGATACTTGATGGCGATCCGCACAAGATTAACCTTGTGGTATTCGGGAATATTGGCGGCGACCTTGCTTCTCTTCGGCGTTGCGGTTTACGAAATTATTTCCTATACTCTGTACGAAAATCAGCGGGAGCAGCTGGCAAAAGTCGAACAAATCGCCGAAACCCAAATCTCTTTTGTCGCTCTGGAAACCCAGGGGGGAACGGTTCTATATCCGCAGATGCATGAGCTTACGGACTTTCGATATGCGGGCTACGTTATGCAGTTATATAAAATTGATGAAAACAAGGTATACCCTTTAGGCAAGCTGCAAGGCCCGCTATCCCAGCTCATGACCGCCCATATCGTGACTGACCGGAACGCCTTCATCAAAATGAAAGATTTGAACGGCGAGGATTTTTACCTATATAACAAACATTTGAGCTATCAATACGGAGATACGCCGATTCAACTTGTACTGCAAGTGGGCGTTTCAGTGAACGGCATCTCCCAGGGCATGAAGCATTTATTATACTGGCTAATGCTGATCGCTTTTTTGGTCATCGTGATAGCGGCGTCAATCGGTTTGTTCCTGTCGCGGAAGGCGTTCAAGCCCATTGAGGATGTCATTGAATCGGCAAATCTAATCCAGATCGATACCGACCTGGGGCGGCGTATCGATTATGTCGGTCCGCCAGATGAAATCGGCAGGCTAACCACCACCATAAACGGCATGCTGTCCCGAATTCAAACGATGTACGGGGTGCTGGAGGAATCCAATCGCACACAGCGTCGTTTCGTCTCCGACGCTTCCCATGAGCTCCGCACCCCGCTGACCACAATTCGAGGCAATGTGGATCTGCTGCAGAAGGTTTGGAGTCAACCGTCGGATCGCGGCGAATCCCCTGCCAGCACGATGAGCGAGGATGAGGTGAAGGAGCTGTCGCTGGACGCCATGAAGGATATCTCGGGTGAAGCGGAACGCATGAGCCGGATGGTCAACGATCTGCTGTCCTTAGCCAGAGCGGATGCCGGGCAGATGATCGTGAAAGAGCCGGTGGAGCTGGCGCCTTTGGTGGAAGAAGTAGTCCGCAATGCCGAACGTCTGCCCCGCCATGCGGAATGGCGCATCGGCAATCTGGAGCCCCTCCACGGTGTGCACGTTTGGGGCAACGCCGACAGCTTGACTCAACTGCTGTTCATATTAATCGAGAACGCTTTTAAATATACACCCGATGGCTGGGTGTTGATCGATACGGCTTTGGTGCCGGGACAGGTGGGCATTCGCGTTCAGGATACCGGCATTGGTTTGGATAATGAGGAAATTCCCCACGTATTTGACCGCTTCTACCGCGCGGACCCTTCTCGGGGAGCAACAGCGGGTACGGGGCTAGGGCTTTCCATCGCCAAATGGATTATCGACGATCATGGAGGGTCTATTGAGGTCGTATCCCGAAAGGACGAAGGGAGCGCCTTTGTCATCTGGCTTCCAATACACGGCCGGATACAGGGGTTTGAGGAATAGCATATTGGGAAAGGGGCATGCGCTGGCATGCCTCTTTGCTTTCATCGACCTGCGGAATCCGGTATACTAATGAAGGAAGAAAAATTGATAGAAACGCGGTGTTGAACATGGAAGTTGTAAAAATATCCCCGCGGGGCTACTGCTACGGTGTTGTCGACGCCATGTCTCTGGCGATGTCGGTTGCCCGCAATCTGGAGTTGCCACGCCCGATTTATATACTGGGCATGATCGTCCATAACGCTCATGTGACCGATTTTTTTGAGAAGGAAGGAATTGTGACCCTGGACGGCCACAACCGGCTGGATATTCTCGATCAGATTGAGAGTGGAACGGTCATTTTTACGGCCCACGGGGTCTCGCCAGAGGTACGCAAGCGGGCGCGGGATAAAGGGTTGACTGTCGTCGACGCCACTTGCCCCGATGTCACAAAAACCCATGATCTTATACTGGAAAAAGTCGCGGACAACTATGAAATCATCTATATCGGCAAAAAAGGGCATCCCGAGCCGGAAGGCGCCATCGGCATCGCTCCGGATCATGTGCATCTCATTGAAAAAGCGGACGAGATCGACGATCTTTCTATCTCATCCCCCCGAATCGTGATCACCAATCAGACAACGATGAGCCAATGGGATATCCGGGAGATTATGAACCGATTAATAAAACGATTCCCAACGGCGGAAGTGCATAATGAAATTTGCCTGGCCACACAGCTGCGCCAAGAGGCGGTGGGCGAGCAAGCGAAGGAAGCGGATCTGGTTATCGTCGTTGGCGACCCCCGCAGCAACAATTCCAACAGGCTGGCTCAGGTGTCGGAAGAAATCGCCGGCGTCAAAGCTTACCGAATCGCTGACCTCGGCGAGCTGCAGGTCGAGTGGTTGAAGCCGGTGCGCAAGGTAGCGGTAACCTCCGGTGCATCGACGCCGACTCCCATCACAAGGGAACTGATTTCCTTCCTGGAGAAATTTGATCTTAACGATCCGGAAACATGGGAGATTAAACGAACGGTTAATATGAAGAAACTGATTCCCGCAGCCAAAACCAGGGAATAGGTCCGAGGCGCAAAACCGCAACCAGCGGTTTTGCGCTTTTTCCTGTTTTTAACTGTAAAAGTTTCGTGTACACGGAAAAAACCGTTGACGGATGATGCTTGCCTTGCTATAGTTACTTTAACGATTAAAAGCGTATAAGCGTTGAAGCGTCAAAATGCCACGAGTACTCATCGCTTTCCTACAAGGAGGAAGAATCATGATTGTTATCGTATCCAACCGGGTCCCGGAAGATCGGGTTTCTGAAATTATCCATTATATTGAAAAGCATGATCTCAGCACCCACGTTTCTCGCGGCGAGGATCGTACCGTTATCGGCATTATCGGCAAAGCCGATCCGATGGTAGCCGAACACCTACGGCAAATGAAGGACGTTGAGCAGGTTGTGAAAATCACCAAGTCGTACAAATTGGCCAGCCGTGATTTCCATCCCCTGGATACGGTTATCGATATTAAAGGCGTGAAGATCGGCGGAGCTGAACTGACCGTCATGGGCGGACCTTGCGCGGTTGAATCGCCGAAGCAGATCGACGAAATCGCCCGACTGGTGAAAATGGCAGGCGGACAAGTGCTGCGGGGCGGCGCATTTAAACCCCGGACCGGTCCTTACAGCTTCCAAGGCATCGGTGTCGAAGGATTGGAAATGATGGCCGAAGCTGGCCAAAAGCATGGTTTGCTGACCATTACCGAAGTCATGACGCCGGAATACGTAGATGTCTGCGCCAAGTACGCCGACATTTTGCAGGTTGGAACGCGGAACATGCAAAACTTCGATCTTTTGCGGAAGCTGGGCACGATCCAAACCCCGGTTCTGTTAAAGCGCGGCTTCAGTGCTACCTATGACGAGTTTTTGAATGCGGCAGAGTACATTTTGGCTGGCGGCAACCCGAACGTCATGCTTTGTGAGCGGGGCATCCGCACCTTTGAAACCTATACCCGGAACACGCTGGATCTGGCAGCTATCCCGGTACTGCAAAACTTGAGCCATCTCCCGGTTATCTCCGATCCTAGCCACGGCACAGGCCGTCGCGAGCTTGTTGAGCCTATGGCGAAGGCCTCTGTCGCTGCAGGCGCAAACGGCCTCATTATCGAAATGCACACCGATCCCGACAATTCCATGACGGGCGACGGCGTACAATCGCTATTCCCCGATCAATTCGCGCAGCTTCTGCAAGATTTGGAGAAACTGGCGCCAATTGTGGGTAAAAACTTCCAAACTGCCAAAGAGCCGATTCTTGCAGGCTCCTGGGCAATCTAACCGTTGCGATCGAGCCGGCCAGGTGGGATATCTGGCTGGCTTTTTGCTGTGAACTGAAGTTGGCGTTTTTATGGAAAAAATGTATTCAATGTGATTATACCTTACATAATAAACAAAAATAGCTGACATAAGTATTGACGAAGATTACCACCCGATTTATAATAATCCCAAGAATTTTTTTAAAACTTGAACAATATGCATTAATAACACTAAAAACGTTCGGAAATGGGGAGGTTATTTCATGTCAGTTGCAAAAGTATTGGAGCTTATCAATGAAAAAAATATCGAATGGGTCGATTTCCGTTTTGTCGATCTGGCTGGCCGGGCGCATCACATTACCCTTCCAGCTTCAGAAGTAGAAGAAGAAACCTTCGTTAACGGCGTAGCCTTCGACGGTTCCTCGATCACCGGTTTCAGAGGCATCGAAGAATCCGACATGGTCATGATGCCGGATACGGAATCGGTTTATGTCGATCCTTTCACATCTCATCCGACTCTGAACGTAATGTGTAACATCTTCACTCCGGAAGGCGAGCGCTATGAGCGCGATCCCCGCAGCATCGCTCAAAAAGCTGAAGAATATTTGGCGAAGACCGGAATTGGCACCGCCGCTTTCTTTGCTCCGGAATCCGAATTCTTCATTTTTGACGACGTACGCTATGAATCCTCAATCAATAAATCCTATGCGGAAGTAGATTCCGAAGAAGCGTTCTGGAACACCGGCCGCAAGGAAGAAGGCGGCAACCTCGGCTTCAAGGTAAGACAAAAAGGCGGTTACGTTCCGGTCGCTCCTGTTGATACCCAACAAGACATCCGCAGCGAAATGTGCCGTCTCCTGATTGAATCCGGCCTGCGCATCGAGCGTCATCACCACGAAGTGGCCACCGCCGGTCAAGCGGAAATCAACTTCCGTTTCGATAGCCTGACCAAAACCGCTGACAACCTGTTGAAATATAAATACATCGTACACAACACCGCAAGACAATACGGAAAAGTAGCAACTTTCATGCCAAAGCCTCTCTTCGGGGACAACGGTAGCGGGATGCACGTTCACCAAAGTATTTTCGACGGCGACACACCGTTGTTCTTTGAAAAAGGCGCTTACGCCAACCTGAGCGACATGGCTCTTTATTACATCGGCGGTATTCTCCACCACGCTCCGGCACTGATCGCTTTGACCAACCCGAGCACCAACTCCTTCAAGCGCCTCGTGCCTGGCTACGAAGCACCGGTTAACCTGGTATTCTCCAAGGGCAACCGTTCCGCAGCCGTGCGGATTCCGGTAGCCGCCGTTACTCCGAAGGGCTGCCGCATCGAGTTCCGGACGCCAGACTCCACGGCTAACCCGTACCTGGCTTTCGCAGCCATGCTGCTGGCAGGCCTCGACGGCATCCAAAACAAAATCGATCCTCGCGCTCTCGGTTACGGTCCGCTGGATAAGAACATTTTTGAACTCGCTCCGGAAGAGCTGGCGGAAATCCGCAGCGTTCCAGGGTCCTTGGACGAAGCCCTCGACGCTCTCGTAGCCGACAGCGCGTTCCTGACCCAAGGCGGCGTATTCAGCCAAGATTTCATCGATAACTACGTTGACTTCAAACGCGCTGAAACGAAAGCCGTATCCATCCGGGTACATCCACACGAATACGCTCTGTACTTCGATTGCTAATTCTCCGGCTCTTATTCCTCCCCTTATCCTAATAAAGAAACCCCCGGCATATGGCCGGGGGTTTCTTCGTCATGGAAGCCGCTTAACGATGCAGCAGCATGCGGAGCTTTGATTTCTTCTGTGTCATTTGCGAACGGGAAGAGCCGAGGGATGGATACATGGCGGATTGGCTATCCTGTATGTCTTTGATGGATTGGGTGACGGCATCCAGCGTGCAAGCCAGTTCATGAATGGAGTTGCGGATTTCTTCCAGCTCTCGGCGATGTTCGAGAATTTGCAGGTTGACAACATCTCCCGCTTTACGGGACAGGCGGTGCTCGACGCTTTCCAGTTTGCCTCGCAGCTCCTCCCAAACCGCCAAAGCCGTACCGGCTTCGCTTCTGTCCGTCATTACCCATGGGGGGATTATGGGCAAGGGGGGAAACGTTACATCCCGGTCAGGCAAAACGGCCTCTGCAGCAGCGGCAGCCTCATCTTGCATGTCGGCATCGGCTTGATTAGATGAAATGGTATCCAGAAGCTCGATATCCTTCATGGCATCGCCATTTTCAAGACTGTCTCGTATAAAGCCGATCACCTCCATATCCTCTGGCGAAAAGACGTAGTGGCCGGAGCTGTCTTTGTGGAAGCGATTCGGAAAGGAAGAAGCCCAACGTTTGATCGTAGTGGCGCTTACGCCGAGATAACGGGCGGCTTCTTTCGTTTTCATATATTCCACAGGATTTCCCTCCCCTAAAGATTAGTACGTAACAATTCGCCCTGAAAAACCGATTCCCTGCCCCGTAGACAAAGGAAGTCAGCGTTCGCTAAACAAAGTGGTTATCTTCTCTGTCTCGCTAATTGTCGCGAATGTTGCCGCTAAATGGCGCCCCAAGAGGGAAGGTAAACAACCGCTCATACATCGGTGATCTGCTCATATGCGTTTCAAAGAGTACGATCTCATTCGCCGACCATCCAAGTGGAGAATCCCAATCCTCGGACGACATGCCCTGATGCAGGGCATCCGGCCCACCATCATTTCCCCGGAAATGTTTTGCTAGGGTGATGTGGGGGCGGTAGGGCCTGTCTTCTCCGGGAAAGCCATGAGGGGTCATCGCTCGGACCACCGACTGCTGCAATTGCTTCAATGCGGCTATATCTCCAGATAGCCCAGCCCAAAGAATGCGCGGCGAAGCCGCTAAACCGAAACTGCCCAGCCCTTGAATGGAAAGATCGAAGGAAGCGGATGCCAGACTCAGCTCTCGCATGGATTGTTCAATATGCGCGATGCGATTGATTGGTACGGCGCCGAGGAATTGCAAAGTAATGTGCAGGTCCTCTTTATGGACCCATTTCTTAAACGAAATCGAACGAGACAGCCTTTTGCAACGTACTGCCAATTCTTCCTGTAAGTCGGAGGGAAGGGGGAGTGCGATAAACAACCGGGACTCGGCATTGTCCATGAGTGTAACCTCCATAAAAATAGATACTTTTATAATACCAATTCCGGACAAAAAGAAACGCTTCTCCGACTGCTGTTTTAGCAGTCATTGGAGAAGCGTTAGCCATCGTCTTGTGGTCAAGCTCGCATATCGGCGATAGGAGTTTGCCGTTCTCGAGGGGGATCGGCCAATTTATAACCGACGCTGCGGACGGTCATGATATACTCGGGAATTCGGGGATTGGGTTCGATTTTTTCCCGCAGGTGGCTGATGTGCACATCGACGATTCGGGTTTCACCGGAATAGGAATAATTCCATACGCCTTGCAGCAGCTGCCCTCGGGTCATCACTCTGCCTCGATGACGGCAAAGATAATGCAGCAGTTCGAACTCTTTCGGGGATAGCTCGATGAGGGTATCACCGACGCGTACTTCACGACTTGCAGGAGAAAGGCGGATATTGCCTGCGACAAGGACGATGGCATCATCATCTTTCGCTTCCTGAAGCGTTCCACTTCGGCGAAGCACTGCTTTAATTCGGGAAACCAGCTCTTGGGGGCTAAAGGGTTTTGTCATGTAATCATCGGCCCCGTTATCGAGACCGGTGATCCGGTCGCTTAAATCGCTTAGCGCACTCAGAATGATGATAGGCATATTGAATTTGGCACTCCGCAGATTGCGGCAAACCTGCAATCCGTCTATTCGGGGAAGCATAAGGTCGAGTACGATTAGATCAGGCTGAAATTCTGCACATGCCGGGAGGACGGTATCTCCCTCGTAAACACAACGAACCTCATACCCTGCCGTCCGCAGGTTGAAGTCAATCAGCTTGGCAATCGAGGGATCATCTTCGACGACGAGTATCTTTTGCATAGTCATGATTGCGGACACTCCCTTTACAAATGGATGGTGAAGCGGCGCGGTATAAAGCGGCGATGTTGATTCATTTCTTTCATCATCTCTCTCAAACGTTAAGGATCGATTAATTTATTATCAAAGCGCTGTTAAATTTGTACCTTTGCCAGAATCATGTATAATAGAATGGGATGCGAGGTGACAGCTATATGGCGTTTCATATCGTATTGGTTGAGCCAGAAATCCCAGCCAATACCGGCAACATTTCCCGTACCTGCGCCGCAACCGGAACATGGCTGCATCTGGTTCGCCCCTTAGGTTTTTCCACCGATGATAAGACATTGAAACGGGCGGGACTCGATTATTGGTCTTCGCTCAATCTGGAATATCATGAGTCGTTTGAGGAAGTGAGACTCCTTTATCCTGACAGCCGCTTTTTCTTTTCCACAACGAAAGCGGACAAGTCTTATACGGATTTTTCATTTAGGGATGGGGACTTTCTTGTTTTCGGTAAGGAGACGAAGGGACTTGCTCCGGAAATTTTGCAGGCTAATCCAGGTACTTGCATGAGAATACCGATGGGAGACGGAATCCGCTCTCTCAACCTCTCGAATTCTGCTGCTATCGTACTGTATGAAGGGCTGCGCCAGACGGGATTTATCGGATTGCATTGATAGTTAAAAACAGTGAAGAGTAAATGACATCATCGTGAACGGACCTTGAAATCTTCACATGGACGTACACGCACAATGGGAAAGGGGAACCATATGAAACCGGCGGGGATCGTTAGAAAAGTAGACCAATTGGGTCGTATCGTACTGCCAAAATCGCTGCGCAAAAGATATCAGATGAACGAGGGGGATCCTATCGAAATTCTCGTTCAAGGGGATCAGATTTTGCTAGAGCGCTACCGGCCGAGATGTGTATTTTGCACATCGGTGGAAGAAGTATCCGAGTTCAAAGATCGCTATATCTGTGCAGCGTGTCTAAGAGACATGAGCCAGATCCGATAATAAAACCACAATAACAAAAAAAGGGCTGGAGCAAATCTCCAGCCCTTCTTCTATAATCGCATCATTTTACAAGAAGCGCTTCATTTTACAAGTTCGTTACAGCCCTTTGGTTTTGTCGTCGTTATAGGCCGCTGTCAGAATGGCGCCAAGGGCCAAAATGAATACCGCAAGAACAATCCAAAAGGAAAAGGTCATTGGGTGCGTACCCCCTCTTATAAAGTAACGAGTCTTATTTTAAATTTATTATAACGAACATCTTGGTAAAAGAAAAGCCGAAGGCCGCAAACCTGTGATAAGATGGAGCTAAGCTCAGACATTATAGTGCAGCATGGAAAGGGTTTCTTTTATGAGTCCTAGATGGTTACAGCTTCCGTTTCGCCGGCAGCTGCCGCCTCCTGACAAACGCCTGTCCAAGGATGCGGTGACATCGCTGTTCATTCATTTCTTTTTCCAATTCGGATCCTCCATGTCCGGTGTCTTTATGAACCTCTATTTGTGGCGGTTGACGGAAAGCCTGACGATTAATGGAATTTACAATATCATTAACTTCTGTTGCGGACCCTTCGGATTTGCCATCGGCGGATGGCTGGCCAAGAAGCGGGACCGGATGGTGACGTACCGGGTAGGACTGGCGCTGGTCGCTCTCTTTTATCTGGTTGTGATCATTGTGCGCGAAGGTCTGGTGGATTATTATCCGCTATTCGCTATATTTGCCGGCCTTGGCGGCGGCTTTTACTGGGTTGGTTACTTGACTTTGACTTATGACGTCTCAACCGAGAAGAACCGGATCCGCTACATGGGCTTCAATACGATTTTCTTCACGACAGCGGGACTCATCGGGCCTGCGCTTGCCGGGTTTGTCATCGCCCACAGCAGCGGACTAAGCGGCTATATCGCAATATTTGCCTCCTCCTTCGTCATGTTCTTCATCGCAGCCCTTGGCAGCATGAGGATCAAGGCGCACAGTTCCCGCAGCAAGCGGTATTATCTCCACCTGGGAAGATTGATCATGGACCGCAATCAGGATTGGGTGCGGGGATTGTTTGGTTTTTTGGTGCTGGGTCTGATGCAAGGCATCATGCTGTTTCTGCCGAATATTTTACTGTACCGCGCCTTGCCGCGTGAAGATACCATCGGTTATCTGGGCGTCGTCTTCTCCGGCGTGACCATTTGCATGGGTTTTTATCTCAGCAAATATGCGAGAGAAGAGAGAAGAACGATTTATTTTCTGCTGGCGGCAGTAGGGTATATCATCGCTTCCGGCTTCCTGCTGTTCGATATCAATCTCTATACCGTTATCTGTTATCTTATCGTGTATAATCTGTTCGCTCCGATGCAGGGCAATGCGCTCAGTACGTATTATTACGGCATTATGGCGCGGCTTCCCTTGAAAAACCAATTCCGCATCGAGGCGATGGTGATCCGAGAATATTTCTTGAATGCGGGCCGGGTCATTTCCATTGCCGTGCTCATTTTCGTTGCCGGGGATTTAGCTAATTTGCCGCTGGCTCTCATCCTTCTGGCCGCAGGAACGGTGCAGCTGCTGATCGTCCTGCTGACGCGGAAGAAGCCGCAGCTTTTGCAGAATTTCCATGATACGCAATATAATAAGTAGTAAAGAAGCTCAAGCAAATGGATTGCTCGAGCTTCTTTTTTTCGCAATTCGATATAAATCCGGTACAAGTATGCCACACTCCGAGCCACATACTGTTCCGGGACAGATTTTAGCAGACCGCTCGGACTATGAGATTTAACGGAGCAGCGTTCATTGGCGATCACACACCATTAAACTTCATCTGAAGTTACGGCCTCATTTCCACTGAAGCCGAAATAGGTGGCTGCATTATGGTACGCGATATCCTCAGCCATTCGTCCAAGCTGTTCGATGTCGTCCGGAGCCTCCCCGCGCTCTGCCAGTTGGCCAAGCCATTCGCAAAGCACACGTCGGAAGTATTCGTGGCGCGTGTAGGATAGGAAGCTGCGGGAATCGGTCAGCATGCCGACAAAACGGGACAGAAGGCCGTTTTCAGCCAGCATCGTCAGTTGGTGCCACATGCCGGCGCGGGTATCGTTGTACCACCAGCCCGAACCGAGCTGCATTTTACCGGGAGTGTCTTTCTGATAGCAGCCCATCAAAGCCAAGAGAGCCGGATAATCGCCTGGGTTGAGGGAGTAGAGGATCGTTTTAGGCAAGCCGGATGCACTCTCGGCACGGTCAAGCAGCTTCGACAGCGACTCGGTGATGGACAGGTCGTTTATGCTGTCATAGCCGGTGTCGGGGCCGAGCCGCTTGAACATTGGGGTGTTGTTGTTACGGTAAGCGTGGATGTGAAGCTGCATAGTCCAGCCCTGTTCTTCGTACATGGTGATCAGCTCGCTCAATAGCTCAGTCCTGTAAAGGGTAACTTCGTCATCCGTCAGATTGGCTCCGGAAAGACGGCCTGCAAAAATCCGCTCTACCGTCTCCCTACTTGCCCCTTGGTACCGTAGCACATCTAGGGCATGGTCGGAGAGGCGGCAGCCGTGGGCATGGAACAGCTTCACGCGATCTTTCAGGATGTCTACAAGCTCAGCGAAGGAGGATGCCTTCCGGCCTGAAGCCGCTTCAAGTCGGGCAAACCAGCCGATAAAGCCTTCGGAATCGATGTTCAGCGCCTTATCCGGCCGAAAAGTCGGGTAGACGCTGAAGCGATGCTCTTCCGCAGCCAGCTTCCGATGGTACTCCAGAGTGTCGGCGGGATCGTCGGTCGTGCAAACGACTTTGACATTTGAGCCGGCGATGAGGGCGCGGCGGGTAAAGGCCTTTTCCGCCAATTTGGCATTGACCTGTTCCCAAATGGTTGGCGCAGTCTCCTCATTTAGAGGGAGATCGACATTGAAAAAGCGGCGCAGCTCCAAATGGGTCCAGCTGTACAGCGGATTACCCACTGTCTTCGGTACGGTAGTCGCCCACGCCAAGAACTTGTCATAATCCGCGGCGTCTCCCGTAATATGGGATTCCGGAATGCCGTTCGCCCGCATCAGCCGCCACTTGTAATGATCGCCATACAACCAAGCCGCAGTAATGTTGGCAAAGGGACGGTCTTCGTAAATTTCTTTCGGGTCGAGATGGCAGTGATAATCGATGATCGGCATCGGATTGGCATGATGGTGAAATAAGTGCCGGGCTGTTTCGGTGGACAGCAGAAAATCTTCATTCAAAAATTTGGCGCTCATAAGGTTACTCCCGTCTTGAAGATGGCCAGCTCGCGGACTTCGTTCTCTTCGTTGCGTGTCTTGCGGCCGCTGGCGACTTCAATAATATAGGTAATGAATTGCTCCAACACGGTTTCCATAGGCATCTCTAACAGGGGACCTGCATTGAAGTCCATCCAATGCCCTTTTTTATGGTAAAGATCGGTATTCGTCGCGATTTTGACAGTCGGGACAAAGCTGCCGAAGGGCGTCCCGCGTCCTGTCGTGAACAAAACGAGCTGACAATCGGCAGCCGCCAAAGCGGAGGAGGCGACGAGATCATTCCCCGGGGCCTGCAGCAGGCTGAGACCTTTCTTGGTCAGCTTCTCTCCATATTGAAGAACGTCGACGACAGCTGAAGTTCCCGCTTTTTGCGTGCAGCCGAGAGATTTATCCTCCAATGTGCTGATGCCACCGTCCTTATTGCCGGGTGACGGATTTTCATAAACCGGCTCCCCGTAAGAGAGGAAGTATTGCTTAAAGTTATTGATCAGCGATACGATCTCTTCGTAGATCTCGTTGTTTTCGGCGCGGGCCATAAGCATCTTTTCCGCTCCGAACATTTCCGGTACCTCGGTCAGCACCGAGCTTCCGCCTTGGCAGATCAGGAAATCGGAGAAGGCGCCCAAAAGCGGGTTGGCCGTAATGCCCGAGAAGCCGTCAGAGCCGCCGCATTTGAGGCCGACGTTCAGCTCGCCGAGCGGTACCGGCTCCCGGACGTCGTTTCTAGCGGCCTCGTACAATTCTTCCAAAAGGCTGAGACCGGCTTCTACTTCATCGCCAACTTCCTGGGCGACGAGAAATTTGACCCGCGACCCGTCGTATTCGCCAAGGAGCTGCCGGAATTCGGAGACGATGTTATTCTCGCAGCCGAGCCCGAATACGAGAACGCCGCCTGCATTGGGGTGTTGGACGGCGTCCAGCAGGATGCTGCGGGTCATGCGGTGGTCGTCGCCAAGCTGCGAGCAGCCGTAAGGATGCTTGAGCACCGTAATGTTGTCGAACCCGCCCAACTCTGGATGTACGGCTTTGAATTCCGCAAGCATTTGTTCAGCGATGCCGTTTACGCAGCCAACGGTAGGAATGATAAACAAATCATTGCGGATTCCCACTTTGCCGTTTTTGCGGCGGTAGCCGTCGAAGGTCAGATTGCGCAATGGATAACGAATGGGATGGAGGTCAGGAACATACTCGTATTGCTCCTCGCCCGCCAGATTAGTCTTCACGTTGTGGGTATGCACCCACTCGCCGGTAGCGACCGCACTGGTGGCATGACCGATGGGATAACCGTATTTTACAATGGTATCGCCCTTAGCTAATGGAGCCAGGGCTATTTTATGTCCGCGTGGAATGGCTTGGGACGCCGTCAGCCTGACGCCGCTCTCCTCCAGCAGTTCTCCTTCCTGTATCGGCCGAAGAGCGACGGCGACGTTGTCCCTTGCATTCATTTTCGTCAAAGTACGCATCTTTTCTTTCCCCCTAAACCAGTTGTTGTAAAGCGCTGCGGGCTCCCTTTTCCTCCAGTTCGCGAATGTGTGCGGCAAGCTTCGCGGCAAGACCCGGAACGGAAGTCAGATCGCTCCCCCACAGGCTTTCTTCCTTCAGAATCGTCTCCACGAAGGTTTCTGGATTTGCCCAGGCCTTGTCGAACAAGGCGTTAACATCGGCTCCATCCTGTCTCGGAATTTTGTCACCCCGGTAGCTGTAGAGGAGGGCCGAGAAGGATAGGGTGATCAGTGGCGGGAGCTGTCCGCGTTCGGAAGCATATCGGAGGAGAATCGGCAGAAGCCGCGTCTTGAACTTGGGGATACTGTTCAAGGCGATGGAGCTGAGCTCATGTCGGATAAAGGGGTTGCAGAATCGTTCCAGTACGGCATCGGCGAACGATTTCAGTTCATCTTCCGGCAAGTCGAGCATCGGGATAAGCTCATCGTTTTCCAGTTTCCGAATGAAAGGGGAGAATGTTTCATCCTTCATGACTTCTTCAACGGTTTCTAAGCCAGCCAGCAGTCCGAGAGGAACCATGGCGGTGTGCGGTCCGTTCAACAGATGCACCTTGCGTTCCCGATACCGCGTCATATCGGCGGTGACCACGACGTCAAGGCCGGCTTTGGCAAGGGGCAGGCAGTCGTGGAGCCATTCCGGACCTTCGATGACCCACAGCAGGAACGGTTCCGCGGTGACCATCAAGTTGTCGCGATAGCCGAGGCGATCCTCAAGCTCAGTGGCTTGCGCCCGGGGATAGCCGGGTACGATCCGGTCGACCAGGCTGCAGCAGAAGGTGTTTTCTTCTTCCAACCAGCGCAGGAAACCATCGCCGAGATGCCAGTCGGCCGCATAGCGCTTTACGATTTCCAGTAGTTTCTCTCCGTTGCGGTCGATGAGTTCACACGGGATGATAACGAAGCCCTTTTTGCCGAGCTCATATCTCCGGTGCAAAAGGACGGTCAGCTTGGCCGGAAAGCTGCTGGGCGGAGCGTCATCCGGTTTGTCGCCGGGCACGTAAGCAATCCCAGCCTCGGTGGTGTTGGAGGTGATGAACTCCAAAGCGTCATCTTCGGCAAGAGCTAAAAAAGCCGCATAATCATCATAAGGATTCAAAACACGGCTAACGCTTGAGATGATCTCGCTGGATTCCACCGTATCGCCATTCAGGATGCCGTTCAACAGTACCGTATACAGGTTGTTCTGCTCGGCCAGCATGCCGATGAGGCCTTGGGCGATGGGTTGAACCAGCACTGCGCTGCCGCCGAACAAGCCTTGCTTGTTCATTTGCTGCAGCTGCCAATCGATGAAGGCACGCATGAAGTTGCCCTCGCCGAATTGGATGACGCGCTCAGGATAGGAGGGAAGGTCAGGGAAAGCTTCACGGGAGAGGCGCTTCGTTGTAATCATGATCATGGCTCCTTTGACTTTGTTTGCACACGTTAACATTTTATCTTAAAAAAAGAGCGCTGCTCTTCTTTTAGATCATGGGGAATCCACGGGGCTTTGCTCCGCCGGACACGCGACCGAGCGGCGATGAATGAGCTCGGTTTTCGTAAACTTTTGTACAGGCGGGGTGTTTGGATGTTCCATAAGGCTGATCAGCAATTTCATCCCTTCTTTGCTTATTTCAGAGACCGGCTTGCGGACGGTGGTCAAGGAAGGATTCGTGTACTGGGCGAACATAATGTCGTCAAATCCAATTAAGGACATGTCTTTCGGGATGTCGACGCCCTGGTCATAGCAGGCATTCATGGCTCCGATCGCCATGTCGTCGTTGCAGCAGAAAACGACGGTTGGCGGTGCGGCAAGAGACAAAAGCTGCATCATCGCAGCATAGCCGCTCTCGATGCTGTAATCGCCCTGTACGAAATAGCGCGGATCGAGGGTTATCCCATGAGCGATCAGGCTGTCCAGATATCCTTGTTTCCGCTCGGCGGAGGACTTGAAACCAGATTTTCCCTCGATTATAGCCGGCCTGCGGTGCCCCATGGCGTAGGCGCTGTCAACTGCATCTCGAACGCCTTTGCGGTCGTCCGCAGCCACATTGGTTATACCGGGATCGTCAAGCAGCCGGTTGAGCACGACAAGAGGAATGCCGCTTGCCTTGACATGGTAGATAAAGCCGTTGTCCATGTCGCTCTGGCTCATGACCAGAATGCCGTCGTAGCGCCGGGGATTTATGGCCTCCAGATTATGGACGCTGTCGATGCCGCTTACCGTCAATAAGTAATTTTCATCCAAAACCTGGTGAATGCCCTTCACCGCATCGACAAGAAAGCTTGAGGATGTCCCTTGATCAATGCTGGAAAAGAACAGACCGATGGTGTGGGATTTTTTAGTGACGAGGCTCTTGGCGCTGTAGTTAGGCACATAATTCATTTCCGAAGCGATTTTCATGATGCGCTTGCGGGTATCCGGCTTGATAAGCGGATTGCCATTGAGCGCGCGGGAAACGGTTGTATGAGATACTCCTGCGACCCTGGCAATATCTTTAATCGTGATCATGGGACCTCGCTCTGAAAAATAGGATGGTTAACGCTTTCAGTGTAGTAAGATCTGGGGCAGAAGTCAAGAAAAAGCGTCATTGCACACGTGAAAATAATATTTGTGAAGCACGACGTAGCTTAGGTTATTCAGAAAATGATGCGAATCCCGAAATTACTTTCTCAGCAAAAAAACCGCTCTCCACATTGGGAGAACGGCTTTTGCGTGAGCAGCGGCAGCGCAGGCTTAGCGGCTGTTCGAAACTGCTTGATGATAAGCCTCAACGTAGGTGCGGGCTTTCTCGGCGATCAGGGAGAAATCCTGCTTTTGAACGGCTTCTTTGGTTAGATCCGAACCGATACCGACGGCAAAGGCTCCGGCTTTGATCCATTCCTGCAGATTTTGTAGGGAGACGCCGCCCGTGGGCATCAGGTTGGCTTGCGGCAGCGGGCCGCGGATGCTCGGAATGATGGACGGGGTGAACAGGTTCCCCGGGAAAAGTTTGACCACGTCGACGCCCAGTTCAAGGGCGCTGACGATTTCCTGAATGGTCACGGCTCCCGGCATGACCGGGACGCGGTACCGGTTGCAGAGCAGGATCGTTTCTTTATTAAAGCTGGGAGAAACGATGAAGGCGGAGCCGGCAAGAATGGCTGCCCGGGCGGTTTCCGGGTCTAGCACCGTTCCAGCACCGATAATGGCGTAGTTGTCTGCCGCGGGATTGTCGCTTTGGTATTTTTTCGCCAAGGTCGTAATGGCTTCGAGGGCGAAAGGCACCGTAAGAGTGATTTCGATGACGCGGATTCCGCCCTTGATGGATTCCTCAGCCATGCGCACGACTTCCTCCGGCGAATCGCCGCGAAGCACGGCAACGACACCAGCTTCGTGAATTTGTTGAATGAGCTGTATTTTTTTCATGATATCCTCCTGCGATCAATAAGTTAAAGCCATATAAGCTGGCATTTTAGCGATTTAGTGTTCTGGTGTTTTAGCGTTCTAGCGTTCTATCGTTCGATGTGAACCTGCCGGTGCAGGACGGCTTCCACTTCCCGCAAGGTGGGCAATGCCTCCCAGTCTCCTTGAGCTTGGACGACCAGGGAACCGACGATGCCGGCGATGCGGACGGCTTCCGGGAGCGTCATTCCTTTGGCCAGACCGGAGAGAAAGCCGGCACAGAAGCCGTCTCCGGCGCCGACGGTGTCGACGACTTGCGGCGCTTTTTCAAAGGGAAGAGCAGTCTCCACCACGCCACCCTTGACGATCCAGTTCTCGTCGAAGGCGCTCTTGACGATGACAGTGCCGGGCAACTCGCCAAGGTGGCGTAAGATTTCCTCTTTGTCGTCCGTTTGGTACAACAGCTTCAGTTCATCAAAGCCGGGTAGGAAATAATCCGCCGATGCCGCCAACTCCAGCAGCACGGGGCGCGCTTGCTCTAGTGTCCACAGCTTGAGGCGCAGGTTGGGATCGAAGCAGATTTTCACGCCGGAGTTCTTGGCGATAGCGATGGCTTCCCGTACCGTATCCAGGCATGAGCCGCTGAGAGCGGGGGTGATGCCAGTCAGGTGGAGGATTTTCGCATCCGCTATGTAGGAAGCGTCAAGATCGGCAGGGGTCATGCGACTTGCCGCCGAGCCTGCCCGGTAATAATAGACGGACACTTTGCCCCGTACGGCTTCTCGCAGCATGAGACCCGTGGGGGCAATATTCGTTTGTTTTCCGTGGGAGACGTCGACGCCTTCACCCCGGAGAGCTTTCAGTATGCCGGCGCCCAGCGGATCGTCGCCCACTTGGCCGCACCAGCCGGCGCGGCAGCCTAAACGGGCGAGGCCGATGGCGACGTTGCTTTCGGCGCCGCCGAAGCTTTGGGCCATGGAGCCGCCCTGGCCGATGCCGCGAACGCCTTCAGGGAACAACAGTCCCATGGATTCGCCGAAGGTGATGATATCCAAAGAAGCCGATCGTTGCGGATTAGAACTCATATTAGCGCGCCATCCATCCGCCGTCTACGCAAAGCACATGACCGTTCATATAATCCGAAGCGGCGGAAGCGAGGAAGACCACGGGTCCTTTCATATCATTAGGAGTACCCCAGCGCCCTGCCGGAATGCGGTCGGTAATGGACTGGGTGCGGTGCTCGTCCGCCAGGATCGGGGCGGTGTTGTTGGTGACCATATAGCCAGGAGCGATGGCGTTGATGTTCAAGCCCTTGCCAGCCCACTCATTGGCGAAGGCTTTAGTCAGGCCGGCGATGCCGTGTTTGGCTGCCGTATAGCCGGGAACATTGATGCCGCCTTGATAGGTGAGCATCGAAGCGATGTTGATGATTTTGCCGCTACCCCGCTCCAGCATATGGCGGCCGACCAATTGGCACAAAAAGAAAACAGAGTTCAAATTGATATCGAGAACGTCGTGCCAGTCCTTGCTGCTGTGGTCAGCCGCGGGAGTCCGGCGGATGATACCGGCGTTGTTGACCAATATATCGATATTTCCGGTAAAAGAGAGGGCCTCGCTCACGAGATTCTCCAAGATGTCTTCCTTGCCGAGATCGGCTTTCAGGGTCCAGCCTTTTCTCCCTAGATCTTGCACCGCTTCCGTTGTCGCAGCGCTTCCCGATTGGGAAACGGAGATGACATCGGCGCCGGCTTCCGCCAGTCCGAGAGCCATGCCTTGACCGAGTCCTCCCGACGCACCTGTGACGAGGGCGGTTTTGCCAGTCAAATCAAACAAATTCATGCGTCTACTCTCCTTGTCCGTAATCCAGCCGGATGCCCGCCGCTTCATATTCCTTCGCCGTTTCCGGCGGCATGCCGCTGTCGGTAATAATGAGCGAGATGTCGGACAGCTCCGCAAACGTGCGCAGAGCGCTTTGCCCGAACTTATGATGATCGACGATACCGTAGGCCTGCCCGCAGACGGCGAGCAGCGCTTTTTTGAATTCGAGCAGCTCTCCGGTGTAGATGGTAAAGCCATGCTGCGGATGAACGCCTGTTGCCGAAAAAAACGCCTTGCGGATATTCAGCTTTTGCACGAATTCCGCCGCTTCCGGACCGGCCAGCATGTTTCGCACGCGGTAGCCGCCGGGCACGACAATGCGGATCGCCTCTTTGGGGATCAGCTCGCTGATGATTTTTAGGTCGTTGGTAACCACCGTGAGCGGCTGATTGTCCAGCCTCCTGGCGATCTCCAGCGTAGTCGTGCCGCAGTCCAGCGCGATGGTGTCATTCGGCTCGATGTATTTCAGCGCCCGGATGGCGGCTTCTACTTTTTCATCAGCATGCTTTCCAGCAGGGCCTTTGAAGGTCAGGATACCAAACTGGTCACTCTGCGCCAAAACTGCTCCCCCATGGACCCGTGTGAGCAATCCCTTCTCTTCAAGCCTTGCCAGATCTTCACGAATGGTTTTGCCCGTTACTTGCAGCCGCTCGCTAAGCTCGTTAACGGATATTTCCTTTTGGGCTAGCAGCATTTCCATTATGATTTCTTCTCTGCGTAATGAAGTCACCGGTTACCGCCGCTTTCTTTTAGATAGGTATAACGCCCGTGCCGATGCCGGTCGACGGGCGTGTTCATCCCTCTATTTTAAAGTCTCCATGGCGACGGCGTCCATATCCTCGAAAATTTGATTTTCGCCGGCCATGCCCCAAATGAACGTATAGTTGCTGGTGCCTACGCCGCTGTGAATCGACCAGCTCGGAGAAATGATCGCTTCTTCGTTGCGCACCACCAAATGGCGGGTTTCATCCGGCTCGCCCATCAGATGAAAGACTACTCCGTCCTGGGGCATATCGAAATAAAGATAGACCTCGGAGCGGCGGTTGTGAGTATGGCAGGGCATCGTATTCCACATGTTGCCCGGCTTCAGCATGGTGAGGCCCATGACGAGCTGGCAGCTTTTTACGCCATTTTGGTGAATGTAGCGGTAGATGGTACGTTCGTTCGAATTGGTGAGGCTGCCCAGATGGTTGGGAGAAGCGTCGCTGATGGCGATTTTCGCCGTCGGATAAGCATGGTGGGCTGGGGTAGAGTTTAAGTAGAACCGAGCGGGTTGGGTCGCATCGTCACTGGCAAATTGAACTTCCTGAACGCCGAGGCCGATATAAAGTCCGTCTTTGGTGTCCATGGAATAAACTTCGCCGTTAACGGTTACGGTGCCTTTTCCACCGATATTGATGATGCCGATCTCTCTGCGTTCAAGGAAGAATGCTGAACCCATTTCCTTCAAATCCGCTTCCAGCTTGATGGCGCTGCCGATAGGCACTGCTCCGCCGACGATAAAACGGTCCACATGGGTGTAAGTCAGGTTCAGTTCTCCTGGGACAAATAACGTTTGGATGAGGAATTCTTCCCGCAGGCGAGTGGTGTCGTAAGCTTTCACTTCTCTCGGATGGGAGGCATAACGGATATCCATCGTATAATCGCTCCTTAACGGTTTGATGTTCGTCAAGGTATAATTTACTCTAATTTGAACGTTCAATCAAGTTCATTTAGGTTCTTTTTATGTGCAAATTTTGCGATTTTATCGTGGGGGGAATCAATCACCTTAAGGTGCCGACAATCGGCGACTCCACCGATTCGGATGCGCCTGCTGCTGCTGTTTCGAAGGCAAGGTTCCGAACAGACAGGATATCAGACAGTGCAGGGGCAAACTCCTCCAATCCCAGCACGCCTGCCGGAGTCAGTTCGTAAATGCCCAACCCAGTGCGGCGGAACCAACCGTAGTGGTTATGATACAGGATGCTCTGCACTTGCTTGAAGCCGGTAATCTGCCGCAATTTTCGGGTCGAGAGGGGACCGTGCTGCTGCAGAAAATAGCCGCATAACAGCGCCTTCTCTCGGTACGCTGTCATCAGCTTGCGCCGGGTGCTGCCCCCGGTGTTGTAGTCGCCGCTGCGCTCGCGGAATTCCGTCATAAGACGTGCGGCTCCTTTTTTATTTTTTCGAGGGGTATAGGGTTCGGGATCGCAAAGAATTTCCACCACAGGGGACTTCCGCTGGTAAAAGCGAACAACCATGAGGCCCAAGCCCAGCATGCGGCATAACCGCGTCAAATCATTCCAGCCGAGGCCGTGTGGAGCGCGGCCGTTGCGGTTTTGCTCCGTTGCCAGATAAACTCGGTTCGATCGGCGCAGTCGGTCGATGCCCTGAATCACCAGGGGCAGATTGAAGGTTTTCTTCAATTCTACCAGCACCGGTTCTTCCGATTCCCGAATGGCGACCATATCACAGTTCATCACTTCGCCTTTTACTTCATAACCCATCTTTTCAAAAAAACGTTTCACCGGTTCGTATAATTCCGTTTCGCTGCGAACGGGCATTGTTTCTTCCGCTCCTTATATCGGGAAAATTCCGCCTCTATAGCCGTCTTGAGGGGACGGTTGCGATACCGCCATTATACCATAGCTTTGCGGATTAGCCGTACGAATGTTCGCTTGCGTTGTTCGACTGCTGCTCAAGAAACGTTTGAATTTTCGGTAAACTTCGACCTGTCCCATGCATACGTATTATTACGTTAATTATTTCATGCAGGAGGGAGGAAGCTTTCCATGGACATCTTTCGAAAGATTTCGGAGCATCGGGCGGAAAATGAGAGACTGGCGTGGACGGGAACGTTTGCCGAGTATTTCGACAAGCTGCGAAAAGAACCGTGGCTCGCCATGACTGCTCATACCCGTGTATATCGAATGATCGCTTCCGCAGGAACGACGGAAGAGAACGGAAGGATCAAATATAAGTTTTTTGAAAATGAAATTTTCGGGTTGGACCACACGCTGGAGAAGTTGGTTGAAGAGTACTTCCATTCCGCTTCCCGCCGTCTGGATGTCCGCAAGCGCATCCTGCTCTTGATGGGCCCGGTGAGCGGAGGCAAATCAACCTTGGTGACGATGCTGAAAAGAGGCCTGGAACGCTTTTCCCGGACCGATGAAGGGGCAGTGTACGCGATCAAAGGCTGCCCCATGCACGAGGAACCGCTGCATTTAATCCCGCTGGATCTGCGGCCTGACGTGGAAAAGGAGCTAGGCGTGCGGATCGAAGGGGGGCTCTGCCCGTCTTGCCAGTTGCGACTCAAAACGGATTACGACAACCGTATTGAGGATATGGAAGTGGAACGGGTGCTCCTTTCCGAAACGAACCGCATCGGCATCGGGACCTTCAGTCCGTCGGACCCGAAGTCGCAGGACATCGCCGACCTCACCGGCAGCATCGACTTCTCCACCATAACGGAATACGGCTCGGAGTCCGACCCCCGGGCGTACCGTTTTGACGGCGAACTGAATAAGGCCAACCGGGGACTGATGGAATTCCAGGAAATGCTGAAATGCGACGAGAAATTTTTATGGAACTTGCTATCTCTTACACAAGAAGGCAACTTCAAGGCGGGGCGCTTTGCGCTTATATCGGCGGATGAGCTCATTCTGGCTCACACCAACGAAACGGAGTACCGCTCCTTCATCTCCAATAAGAAAAACGAAGCACTGCAATCCCGGATGATCGTCATGCCGATCCCCTACAACCTGAAAGTGAGCGAAGAGGAAAAGATCTATACGAAGCTGATCGGCCAGAGCGACATGAACCATATCCACATGGCTCCGCACAGCTTGAAGGCGGCGTCGATCTTCAGCATCCTGACCCGGCTCAGAGAATCGAAGAAACAGGGCATGGATCTAGTGAAAAAAATGCGGATGTACGACGGGGAAGCCATCGAAGGTTACAAGGAAGCGGACTTGAAAGAAATGCAGTCTGAGTTTCTGGAAGAGGGTATGTCGGGCATCGACCCCCGGTATGTCATCAACCGCATCTCCAGCGCACTGATCCGCCAGGATGTGCAGTGCATGAACGCTCTCGACGTGCTCAGAGCCATCAAGGACGGCTTGGACCAGCACCCCTCCATCACCAAAGATGAGCGGGAGCGGTACCTTAACTTCATCTCCGTTGCCCGTAAAGAATATGACGAACTGGCGAAAAAGGAGATCCAAAAAGCCTTCGTCTACTCCTTCGAGGAATCGGCACGGACGCTGTTCGAGAATTACCTCGACAATATCGAAGCCTATTGCAACTGGGGGAAAATCAAAGACCCCCTCACCGGAGAAAGCGTCGACCCCGACGAGCGGTTGATGCGATCCATTGAGGAGCAAATCGGCGTATCGGAGAATGCGAAAAAGGCATTCCGCGAAGAAATATTGATCCGTATCTCATCCTACTCCCGCAAGGGGAAAAAATTCGATTACAGCACCCACGAGCGCTTGCGGGAAGCGGTGGAAAAGAAGCTGTTCGCCGACCTCAAGGACGTGGTGAAAATCACCACCTCCACCAAGACGCCGGACGAACGCCAGCTGAAGCGAATCAACGAGGTAACGGCGCGTCTTATCGACAGCCACGGTTACTGCCCGATTTGTGCCAACGAGCTGCTGAAATATGTGGGCAGTCTGCTGAACCGGTGAGGCGTTAGTGAATAAGATAAGAAAAGAGCGGTGAATAGCCGCTCTTTTCCTTGTATTAGAACGTCCCGATCAATAATGCCGTAATCGAGGTGATAGCCGACGATTCTGTCCTTGACTGCGCCCTTGGGGTATGCCTTATGATGCAAACAGAGGTGAGCTCATGGGATATACAATCGGACAGTTTGCGGGTATGCATCGCGTATCCAAAAAGACGTTAAGGTACTATAGAGATATCGGTCTACTGGAGCCGGCGAATATCGATCCGGTCAACGGCTATGCGTTTTATGAAGTGAAGCAGCTCGAACGCATGAGGCAAATTCAATATCTGCGCAGATTACGTTTCTCCTTGGAAGAAATCCGCGATCTTCTGCAGCAGGAGCCCAAGTCATGGAGGGAGTCTGTTCAAGCTAAGCTAGCGGCCATCCGCTCGGAAAAACAATCCCTAGAAATCGTCGAACATGAGCTGTCGGAGCTGGAAAACCGCGTTTGTCAAGGAAAAGGGATTTACACGGCGGAAAGCTTCCAAACTCAATACCGTGCGGATGTTTTCGAACTCCCCGAGCCCCTTCCCGTCATCGGACGAGCAGCGCGCGTTCCTTACAACCACAAGGAAGAGAAGATGATCATCATAGAGGATTTGATCAGCTCATTTTATGGCAACGACGAGCCCGGCATGATCCCACAAAAGGCGCTTCCTACGAGAAGTTTTGGGCTTGTGTGCGAATGCGAAAAGGATATGAGTGTGGGCACTTACATGATGGGGATGCAGGTGAATAGTTTGAGTGCCATTCCTGAAGGCATGCGCAGCTTCATTTTGCCTGCGGGGCTGTATGCTCGGATCACCTTTCAAGCGGGTGACAGAGAAACGCTCACCAACTCGGCGCTGGAAGGCGCTTACGATTACCTGTACAACGGATGGCTTTCGAAATCGGGCTATAGGATGACCGAGATGCTCGCCGTGGAAGTTTACGAGGAAGACCGTTTGGAAGTGCCGGTTCAACCGGAAATGGAGCTTTGGCAGCCGGTGGCCCTAAAATGACAGGAGGTCATTGTGATGTCTGACTATGATTATTTTAAGAGCGAACGGCTTGTTTACCGCCCCTTCCAACTGGACGATTTGCAGGCTTATGTCGCCATGTGCAACGAAGGCTCCCGTCGGCGGTGGTTTTACTTTCAAGAGCCTGCTTGTTTGACGGAGGAGTTTTGGGTGAAAGAATTTGAACAAATCAGGGCGGTATGGTCTAGAAAGGTTCATTTACTTGAGGAACGCGCAGGCTGTGGCCTGGCTGTTACGTTGAAGGAAACCGGGGATTTGATCGGTTTTGTCGCCTTGACGAAATTTCACGGACCGGATGAGGAATTGAAAGATGTGGAAATCGGATACCACATCGGGGAAGCCTATCAAGGTCACGGTTATGGAACGGAGGCGGCAAAAGCAGCGGTGGAATGGGGGATCGCTCATTTGCTCCAAAGGGGGGCGGAGCCGAAGATCGTAGGGAAAGCGGAGCACGAAAACGTTCCCTCCCGTCGGGTGCTGGAAAAGGCCGGGTTCCGTTATGCCCATGCCGAGCAATATGTGAGTGTTTACGAGCTCTTGGCAACGTAAGCCGTCTATGAAACAACCATTTTAAATATTAAGAATGAATCGTGTTATATTGAACTGTAGTTGGATAATGCGCAGTGTGGAAAGTTTATATTGGAGAGGGCGCTAGCATGGACAAGAATGCAGTTTATAAAACAAACAGCTTCTATTGGAATACAAAAGGAAATGACTTTTTAGGAGTAATCGTGCTTCCTTTTTTCGGGGCATTAGTCTCAGAAGAAAAATGCCAACTTTTTGGTGATGTCTCAGGAAAAAAGATGCTGGAGATAGGCTGTGGAAACGGTCAATCCTTACAGTATCATGGGGACCGCAAAGCATCTGAGCTATGGGGTTTGGATATATCAGAAAAACAAATCGAAAAGGCAACGCAACATTTGACGTCGTGTGGCCTTTCAGCAAAATTGATCTGTTCTCCCATGGAAGAAGAATGTGGGATACCAGAGGACTATTTTGACTTTGTTTATTCGATTTATGCCATAGGCTGGACCACCGACCTTGAGGGTACTTTTTGTCGGATCGCTTCTTACCTAAAAAAAGACGGCGTATTCATTTTCAGTTGGTCTCATCCTATACACAAGTGTGTTGTTGCAGAAAATGACAAGCTTGCTTTTAACAAGAGTTATTTCGATGAATCTTGGTATTCGGTATCTCTTGATTTAGCAGGAGAAGGTGACCTAACGCTTTCGGACCGTAAACTATCAACCTATGTGAATGCGTTGGCAAAAGCGGGATTTGTCATTGAGCAAATGATTGAGCAATCTGATGATGAAATTATGCAATCGTTGGACGATAACAGTGATTTTGCAAAAAAAGCTAAGATGCTTCCTTTAACTTTTGTAATCAAGGCAAGAAAACGATAAGTGTACTGTATTAGCCTCTTCCACGGATATTTCATAACTATACAGAGCGTACATAACTCGATAATCTGAATCCTGCAATAAGTGCAGGATTTTTTTTATGATCGCACTGTTTTGGCTGCCTAAAAGGAGGGGGATATAGCCGAGAGACTTATATGACAGTTTCGACTGGCTTCTTCAGATTCACTGTTGTATAATTGGTTCACACACGAAACAGTTTACATACGAAACTAATGGAAGGTGCAAACCCATGCATGATACGAACCATACCGTAGCCGGCGAAGTCTACAAGTCCTTTTTTGCTGTCACCAAGCAGTTAAAACAGCTGTCGCACCAAAGCGCAGGAGAGATCGGCCTTACCATGAGCCAGATGGTTATCCTGAATCATGTCCGGTCGCAGCCGGGCTTGACGCAAAAGGCGGTCACCGAACACTTGCTGTTTTCCAAAAGCCGGGTGAGCATTCATATCGACGTACTTGTGGAAAAGGGGCTGGTCATCCGGGAAATCCCGGAAACAGACCGCCGGGAAACAAAGCTAATCTTGACACCGGAAGGGGAAGCGCTGTGCGAACGCTACAATAAGGAGGCGCTTCCGTTTACCGCGCTACAGGCAGCGTTACAAGCATTTTCCCAAGACGAGATCGACCGGATGCTGGAGTTGCACAGACGGCTGCTGAGCAACCTCCGGAGTTGATTCTACGGAAAAGAAGGAAACCAATATGGGAAGAATGTACGGCGGGGCGGGCATGGCCGGCTCCGGCTTCAGACGAATGAAGTTTGATGACAATTTGGAGAAACCGAATATATCCAAAGCGATGCTGCTGCGGATCTTCAACTATTTTAAGCCTTATTGGAAGCAAACCCTTTTGGTTCTGCTTATTTTGCTGATGACGTCGGTGCTTGGTCTTCTGCCGCCGATTTTCATCCAACAGATTGTAGACCATGCCTTGCCCGGGAAAAACATGAGGCTGCTGGTTACCCTGGTGCTTGCTTCACTGGGAACGACGTTGGCATCCGGCTTACTCGGAGTTCTGCAAACCTATCTGAACTCCTTTATCTCCCAAAGCATCGTTTACGATTTGAAAAACCAAATGTTCCGGCACCTGCAACAGATGCCTTTGCAATTTTATTCAGCGGTAAAACAGGGGGAAGTGATCACCCGGATGACCAGCGATATTTCCGGCATCCAGGGGGTATTCAACAGTACGGTGGTCAGCTTCGCCAGCAATTTGTTCATCCTCTCCAGCACCGTCATCACGCTGCTAGTCATGAATTGGAAGCTGGCGCTTCTCGGTATCGTCATCGTCCCGCTCTTTCTCATACCCACCCGCAAAATGGGCAGCGTACGCTGGAAGCTAGCCAAAGAGACCCAGGAAAAAATGGCTGAGCAAAACCAGATCATTCAAGAGACGCTGAGTATCAGCGGCTATCTCTTGATGAAGCTTTTTACCAAAGAGAAGCAGGAATATGCGGGATTTCAAGCCGTCAATAAAGAGTCTACCCGGCTGCAAATCCGCGAGTCCATGGCGGGCCGCTGGTTCTTTATGACCCTGTCGACCTTTACCAGCATGGGACCGATGATCATTTATTTGTACGGCGGTTATCTCTTCATTCATGGGGAAATTTCCGTGGGAGCTATTATCGGCTTTGTCGCGCTGCTTGGCCGGATTTACGGGCCGTTCAGCCAATTGACCAACCTTTATGTGGACATCAAGCGGTCGACGGCGCTGTTCGAGCGGATTTTCGACTATTTTGATATGGAGCCGGCGATCACCGATAAACCGGAAGCAAAACCTGCGGACTTGGCTATGTGCGACATCGTTTTTGACAGTGTCGGCTTTACGTACCAGCAGGACAAACAGGCGCTGCAAAACATTTCGTTCACCGCAGACGCGGGAACCATGACTGCATTAGTCGGGCCAAGTGGAGCCGGGAAAACGACCATCACCAACCTGATTCCTCGGCTTTATGAGGCGGGCACGGGAAGCATCCGCATTGGCGGGACGGATATACGCGATATGACTCTGGACTCCCTCCGTTCACAAATTGGCTTGGTCACGCAGGACAGCTATCTTTTTAACGGTACGATAAAAGAGAATCTATTATACGCGAATAGCGGCGCTTCTTACGAGGAGATCGTCGCAGCTTGCAAAGCGGCCTATATTCATGATTTCATTATGGATTTCTCTGATGGTTACGAGACGGTGGTGGGGAATCGGGGCATCAAGCTGTCCGGAGGGGAGAAACAACGCATTTCTATCGCCCGGGTTCTGCTGAAAAACCCGCCGATCATCATCATGGATGAAGCGACGTCCTCCTTGGACACCGCCTCCGAATATTATGTCCAGCAGGCGATGGGACTCTTATTGCGCAACAAGACTAGTATCGTCATCGCCCACCGTCTCTCCACCATCATGGCGGCGGATAAAATCCTGGTGGTGCAAGGCGGAACCATTGTGGAGGAAGGAAGGCATGAGGAGCTCATCGTCAAGAATGGCGTTTATACGGATTTGTACAACAAGCAGTTCGAGCGCAAAAAGCTTGAGGCGGACGCATAATCGATAAAAATGGAATAGAGCTAATGGCGAATGGCCGAGGAAAAACAGATGGAGCCGCTCTAGGTATTTCTTTTTTATAATGAAAATCGGAATGTAACTTGGTGCGGCACGCCTATATAATGGACTCTGACAGGGACTTGTATGCAAAAAAAGAAAGGACCTAGAGGAGTGTGAAATTCATGGATGATCTTATTAGGCAAATGCTTATCATGAAAAACGAAAATATGATTCATATGGTGATTGAACGCGTCAAAAGAGACTTTCCCGAGGACATCGCAATCATTGGGTTGACAGGATCGTTTAGCACAGGAGATTTTCATGAAAAAAGTGACCTGGATCTCATCATTATCAATAATACGGACCGCGGTTGGGGCATATCGTTGTGTTTTATATTGGATGATGTTGGATACGATTTATATTGTACTCCGTGGGAAACAAGAATAGAGGCCGAAGCCAATCTGGAGAGTCCAATGGTTTCGCATCTGATTGATATGCAGCTTTTATATTGTGCAAAGCCGGAGTATATGGAAAAATTCAATTCCTATAAACAAAGGGCGCTGGATACTTTGGCCAAGCCCATCGGCAGTGAGTGTATCGGGAGAGCGAAAAAACACATAGACATTGCGAAACAGGACTATGCCAATACCTTGCTTTCGGATGATCTCGGTACGGTTCGGTATGCTTCTTGTGGAGTTGTATACAACCTGGTAAACGCATTGACCCATTTGAACAATACTTATTTGAAACGCGGTATTAAGCGATACCTAGAGGAAACAAAGGAATACCGATACATTCCTGAAAACTATGAAAACAACTATATGGCCGTGATTTGTGCGAAGACGGTGGATGAAATAAGAAGAGCCTCTTGTCGATTGCTGAAAAGCATGAATGACCTCTATCATAGGATGGATAAGAAGTTTAGCGTGCAGCCCGTCCCGACATTTGATAACCTTCGCGGTACATACGAGGAATTGTGGTGCAACTGCCGCAACAAAATTATCGCAAGCGCTGAATTAAATGATAAATCATACGCTTTTCATGCAGCCATGGGCGCGCAAAACTTCCTTGATGAAATGACAGAATCGATCGGAACAAAAAAGGTTGATCTTTTACAATATTTTGACGCCGATCAACTTTATTTAATTAAAGACAAATTCCTGCAGGCGATGGATGATTATCTGGATGAATACAACAAGGTAGGAAGAAAAGTGGAACGATACGATGCGTTTGAGCAGCTATATGACCAATATATGAAAATGAAGACGGTTTGATTGACGGGTTGCCAAGGCGGCGAGCAGCAATTCAATGTTGCCGACTGGAAACTCCTCACATGTGGAGTCGGTCATATTGATGGTTCGAAAATGAGATGTGACAGTACCACTCAAATGTAATGTTGATGAAGGTTTAGTAGACTTACCTCAGCTGAGAGAGCGCTTCGCTGGCAGTGAAGAGGTAAGCGGTTCGATCCCGCTAAGGTCCACCACACACGATAAACGCACGCAGTCCGTCGGGGCTGCGTTTTTCAAAATTGGGGCGTTCCGTGCGTAGGGTGTGCTGAGAAACTTCAACGGACGAAATATCTGGATTATCAACATAAAACTGAACAAAAATAATAAGGGCTCTTTTTTCTGTCTAACTTAGTGTAGCCGATCCAGAGTTGATTATTAATAATAAGGAACTCAGGAGTGTATCAACACTACTTGTTAGAATTTAAGTATAGTGTTAATCAAAGGTGAGGGTTATGTTATGCCAAAAAATGATAATATGCTAACAATTCTATGGATGTTGAATTCGGGAGAGAAATTGACTGCGAAGCAAATATCGGAAAAGTTAGAGATAAATATAAGAACAGTTTATCGGTATATGGATGCACTATGTGCCAGTGGCGTCCCTATCATATCCGACACAGGGCACAATGGTGGGTATAGCTTGCTGCACAATTTTATCAAATCTCCTCTGCTATTTAGTATTAATGAAAAAAAGACACTGCTTCATGCTGCCCTATTTGCAAAAGAAGCCGGCTATCCTTTGAGTGAGGCATTAGAGAATGCAACATCCAAGTTGAAAATGTATTCGAATCAGGAGCAGGAAAGTATACTAAGCCATCATTTAGCCGGATTTGAAGTAATAAACCGTAGGGGATACCCCGCTGTTCAGCCGGTATTGCAGGAATTGGAGCACGCTGTAGCAAATGAATGGTCTGTAGAAATTTCTTATCGTAACAGTCATGATGAGCAGTCCCCCAATAGGGTAATAGACCCCTATGGCATGGTTAATTGGAACAATAAGTGGTACACAATTGCATTTTGCCACCTGCGGAATGAGATCCGCAGTTTTCGGGTAGAACGAATTCTGAACATCACACGCACGCCATTCTCATTTAGGCGTCCCAATGAATTTTCAGCGCGTACTTTTTTTATGAAAAATCTGTTACCAGATGTAGTAGATAAATCCGGATTAATTTCTTTAATTATTGGTGGCAGGGCAGAGGCGTTGGATGATTTATGCATTCATTGGTTTTTGGAGCATCATTTGCAGGAGCGGACATCAACGCAAGCCATTTTTTTACTTGAGGAAGAATTACTGTATACACATGTTCCGTATATAATTCTTCCCTATGGGAAATCCATTCAAGTTATAGAGCCACAGAATCTAAAGAATAAACTTGTGGAGGTTGCTTCAGAGTTAATGGAATATTACCAAGTTTAACAACTTCACTGACAGCAGTTGTCAGTGAAAGTGTTTTATTATAATGATAACCACTCATTACAGATGAAAGGTTGCTGTTACCTAATGATTTTTATGAGGAGACCAAAAAATGAATAGTACAGTATATCTTTATGTGTTTGATACCATGTCCGATTGGGAAATAGGTTATTTAGCCGCCGAACTGAACTCTGGAAGATACTTCAGACAGGGGCTGGCTCCAGTAAAAATAGTCACCGTTGGAATAGAAAAGACTCCAGTAACTACAATGGGCGGATTGAAAATAATGCCTGATGTTAAAGTGGATGAGTGCAGCATTAAAAGCATAGATGCACTGATTTTACCTGGTGGAAATACATGGACAGAAGCTGTTCACGTACCCATATTAAAAATTGCCGAGATGTGTTTAAAGGAAGGGATAGTAGTTGGAGCAATTTGCGGTGCTACCTTAGGACTTGCTCAAGCAGGATTGTTAGATTCACGTTGGCACACAAGCAATGATTTGGCCTACCTTAAAATGATTTGCCATTCTTACACGGGCGAAGAATATTACAAAATGGAATCTGCTGTCACCGATGGGAGATTGATCACTGCATCCGGAGTAGCTCCATTAGAATTTTCTGTTCATGTTTTAAAAGTGCTAGATGTATTTTCTCCCAAAACATTAGACGCTTGGTATCGTCTTAACAAAACTCATGAACCTAAATACTTCTACGAGCTAATGAGCTCAATCCAATGACAGTATAGGATAGGGAATCGGCGCTTGCGCGTATGATGTGCGGACTCCGGAGCAGCAGCGGAACTGAATCAGTTATGTGGTTATGCATTTGCTTTTTTTAGAAGGGGCCGTGAGCCCCTCTTTTTTTTGTACCGTTCATGAATCCTTTTCCTTTTTTGGACATTTGCCTCCTTTGATTTCATTGTTACCATATCCCTTCCCTTGGCGGAAAAAACAATCCGATAATGGATCTGTCCATAGCACGACGTTATCCTAGAGCATATTTTATGCTGGATTCTTTTTCTTACTGGGAGGAGATGTTGATGAAAACGCTAAAGAAACGTATTTATTTGTCTCCTCCCCATATGGGAACCGAGGAGCTATGTTTTGTAGAGGAGGCATTTCAATCGAATTGGATAGCGCCTCTCGGTCCGCAAGTGGATGCATTTGAGAAGGAGATGGCGCAATATGTCGGCGCGAATGAAGCCGCGGCCGTTAACTCCGGAACAAGCGCGATTCACCTCGCGCTACGATATTTGGGCGTTGGACAAGGGGACATCGTTTTTTGTTCGACCTTCACGTTTGTTGCCAGCGCCAATCCGATCTTATATCAAGGGGCCATACCTGTATTTATCGATTCTGAACCGGATTCATGGAATATGTCGCCCTCGGCTTTAAAATCGGCATTCATGTATTGCGAACAAGCAGGCAGGCTGCCTCGAGCGGTTATCGTCGTCAATATGTATGGACAAAGCTCAAATATGACATCCATATTGCAGATTTGCGATCGATTTGGCGTGCCGGTTATCGAAGACGCGGCGGAATCGCTAGGAGCTTTATACAATGGAAAAGCCAGCGGTACCTTTGGCAAGTTCGGTATCTTTTCCTTTAACGGCAACAAGATCATTACAACATCGGGCGGAGGCATGATTGTTTCCGGCGATCGCGATGCCTTGAATAAGATTCGTTTCTGGGCGGCACAAGCGCGCGATGAGGCGCTGCATTATGAGCATAGTGAAATGGGATACAACTATCGGATGAGCAACATCTTGGCCGCCATCGGGAGAGGACAACTACAAGAGATCGATAAACGAATTGATGCGCGGAGACAAATTTTCCACCGATATTATTCGGCTTTGTCAGCCAACGATGGCATCGCGTTCATGCCAGAGCCGGCCGGCAGTAAATCTACCCGTTGGCTGACCGCGCTGACGGTCAACCCGTCGCTTGCCGGCGTTTCCGCTACAGAAATCATAGAAGCGTTGGCGGAAGAAAACATAGAGGCCCGTTCCGTCTGGAAACCGATGCATCTTCAGCCGCTATATAAACAAAATGCGTACTTCTCTCATAGCCCGGAGATGAGCATATCCGACCAATTGTTTAACCAAGGCCTATGTCTACCTTCCGGTTCCAATCTATCGGAGGATGATCAAGATCGGGTGATTGAATGTATAAAAGCAATCGTCAAAGGAGGGATTCGTTAGCTGTGATAACAATGGAAGATATTTTAGGGAGAGAATCGGTTCCTATTCAATTGCATGAAGCAGCTGAATTTGTGCAGGGTAAGGCGATACTGGTAACCGGGGCCGGAGGCTCGATAGGATCCGAGCTTTGCAAGCAAATCTCCGGTTTCCATCCCGAAAAGATCATTTTGCTCGGGCACGGCGAGAACAGCATTTATAATATCGAAAGCGAATTGAAAAACAAATTTCCCGAAATCGATGTCGAAGCGGTTATTGCCGATATCCAGGACAAGAAACGACTGAACGACGTATTTTCGCATTATCGGCCTAAAATTATTTTTCATGCGGCGGCGCATAAGCATGTGCCGATGATGGAGAATAACGCTTCCGAAGCGGTAAAAAATAATATATTTGGAACCCGGAATGTTGCTCAATGCGCCATATCCTATAAAGCGGAATGCTTCGTGTTTATTTCATCGGATAAGGCGGTACGTTCATCCAGTGTCATGGGAGCTACCAAGCGGCTCGCCGAATTTATGCTGTTGAATATGGGCAAATCCCAAGCAACGAAATTTCTAATCGTTCGGTTCGGGAACGTTCTTGGCAGCCGGGGAAGCGTTGTGCCTCTGTTTAAACGCCAAATCGAGGATGGGGGACCCGTTACGGTAACGCATCCGGATATGGTTCGCTACTTTATGACGATTTCGGAAGCGGTGCAGCTTGTCTTACTGGCCGTCACAATGGCCCAAGGAGGAGAAATTCTTATTCTCGACATGGGAAAACCCGTTAAAATTCTCGATTTGGCCCATCGGCTCATTCGTTTAACCGGGTTAGAACCGGATAAAGATATCCAGATCGTCTATACAGGGATACGCCCTGGCGAGAAACTGGCGGAACAACTGTTCAGTCCCGAAGAGAAAATAAATAAGACGAAACACGATTTCATCTTTGCTTGTGAACCGGCTGAATTCTCAAATGAAAATTTGTTAACTACGATATCGAGTTTGGAAAAGATGGTTTCTTCTGAGAATACGTTTGATCTTTCGGAGAAAATACGTTCCGTTACCGGACAATTCCTGGCGGAATATCCAATAGGAACTGTTTCGAGACGAAGAGAAGATAGGCCCGCAAATGAATAAAATAAATATCTTATATTTTTCTATCAATTGGTCAACTTTCACTTACAAACCCGATCATTATTTTAAGCTGGAATTAGCGAAGCGGCGGGATGTCCACGTACGCTTCGTGAAAGGAGAATTCAGCGACAAGAGAAAAAGCGGCGGGTATCTGCCGGATATTCTTCGTCAGCTTGATTTTGTTCCGGACTTTATCTATTTTGACGATTTTGAATCGGTTAGAGGGGTTTACGGGATTCCCTCAGGTCTGAATGAAATAAATATTCCCAAAGGTATATTATTTCACGATGTCTTTAGAGTCAGAGACGAGTTCAGAGATTTTGTGATTGAGAATCAATTTGATCTGGTTTTTGCTCATTACCGTGACAGCTTTTTACGTTATTTTCCGGAATTTCAGGATCGGTTCAGGTGGCTGCCTAACCACGTTTATCCGAAGGTGTTTCATAACTATCAATTGGAAAAAACAATTGATTATTTAATGATGGGTAAGGTCAATTTTAAATACCCACTTCGCAAGAAAATATTGCGGGCAATGGCGGATATGGAAGGATTTGTTACGCATGATCACCCGGGATATACGTGGTTTTCGAAAGAACAAGCGCAATCGAGCTATTTGGACGAACAATATGCGATGGAGATCAGCCGCGCGAAAATGTTTCTCACCTGCGGATCAAGATATCATTTTGCCGTCGGAAAGTTCTTTGAAGTCCCGGCTTGCGGAACATTGCTGCTGGCCGATTATTTTCCCGAGCTGATAGACTTGGGATTCGTCGATAAACATACCTATGTTCACATCCACAAAAAGAATTTTTTGGACGAAGCAAAATATTATTTGGAGCATGAAGATGAAAGAGAGGAAATTAGCCGAAACGGCTATAACTTGGTTCATTCCCGTCATACAACCGAAATCAGGGTCAAAGAATTCGTAGACGAGCTTTGGAGATTTACGGGAAAAACCAGATAGGAGGGGCTGGTAGAGCAACATGAGTGCGTTCAATATTTTATTTACTAGTGCCGGACGAAGAGTATCGTTAATTAAATATATTAAAGATGCGCTGGTTCAATTATCGCCGGAAGGGACCATCGTGACTGCAGACAAGCAAAAAACCGCTCCCGCCGCTTTCGTAGGAGATGTTCATGAAATTCTCCCGGAAGCGGCGGAAGCGGCTTACATTCCGAAGCTGCTCGAAATTTGCATCAAGCACGACATCAAGCTTGTCATCCCCTTAATCGATACCGAATTGCAGGTACTTGCCGATCACCGTTCAGAGTTTGAAAAAATTTCCGTCTGCGTTCTTGTCAGCTCTTCGGAAACCATCCGAATTTGCAGCGATAAAAGAAATACGGCTGCGTTTTTTAGAAAAATACAAGTGACCTCGACGGATTCATTGGACGTACAGCAAATTTTGTCGGACCCGATTGCGAGCTATCCCTACATTATAAAACCGGCTTTCGGCAGCGGCAGTGTAGGAGTTACATCCATCAACAATGCGGAAGAGTTAGCATTTTTTTTGAAATATATACCCGAGCCGATCCTGCAGAAATACATTAAAGCCAGGGAATATACGGTTGACGTCTTAATGGATTTTGCGGGAAAAGCGTATGCGGCTGTACCGCGATTGCGCATGGAAACAAGGGCGGGAGAAGTAAGCAAAGGGATGACGGTCAAAGACCGCAGAATCATATCTGAGGCAAAGAAAGTTGCGGAAGCTCTTCCGGGAGCAATAGGCTGCATCACGATTCAATGCTTTGTAACCGAAGCGGGGCAAATCATATTTAATGAAATCAATCCGCGTTTTGGTGGGGGAGTCCCGCTCACCTTGGCTGCCGGCGCCAAATATCCCGAATCCATTATCCAGTGGCTTTTAAAGATGCCACTAACTTGGACGGACACGGACAATTGGACGGATGGGCTTGTCATGCTTCGCTATGACGATTCTTTTTTTATCGATTGTGGGCGTGTAATCACATAAATGGTGCATATTCATCAGGTAATAATGCCGTCTCTATAAATCATTATCGCCATAACCTATCTTAGGCCGCTTAAAGGAAGGCGGATGGCAAAGACAGATGAAGACCGTTTTGTTTGTTTGCAAAGGGAATATTAACCGTTCTGTCATGGCCGAACTGCTGTTCCGGAAATTGTTGAAATCTGAAAGCTTGGAAGATGTAATTATGGTGGATTCGGCGGGAACAAGCTCCAAGCATTCCGGAGAGCCCCCTTATCCTGGGACTCGAAGAGTTTTGAAAAGCAATGGTATCTCTTATGCCGGTTCCTGTTCACGGCAGGTGACCGCAGAGGATATGCAAAAATTTAATTATGTCATTGCCATGGACCAGTCCAACCTACGCAAATTAATCAAAATGTTCGGAAAGGTGGATGTGAGATTGTTTTCAGAGTTTGAACCTGGCTCACACATCGTGGATATTCCGGACCCGTCGATCACTAAGGAATATGAGTACGTTTTTGAAATGATTGATAAGGGCTGCCGCTCCATTCTTTCCTTTATCAGAGATAAAGAAGATCTGCCGTCATGAGCTCCTTTACGGTTACAGAGCTTGCCGAGGTAATGGAAGGCAAGCTTCTGACAATGGATTTTCAACGGCCGGTGCAACGGATTCGAAATGATTATCAGAAACCTATGTCCGATTGTCTGTATTTTCTGTTCAACCGTATGGTTGATGAGGATGCCCTGTTGACTCATTTGGTACGGCGCCGTGCTACCTGCATCGTCGTGAAGAAAAAGCACTTTCTGACTTTGGACAAGTGGGCGGGTGCTGGCATCGACGTCATACAGGTTGATAGCAATCGAGCTTATTACCGTCTCGCCGCATATTACCGCGACAAATTTGCCTTCCCGGTCGTCGAAGTCATCGGCAGTTCCGGGAAAACGACTACGAAAGATATGATCGGCTCCATCCTCCAAGCCCAATATCCCACTCTTATTAGCTTAAAGAATAAAAACCATCCCCGCGGCGTTGCCAATAACATTTTTCGTCTGAATGAAAAGCATCGGGCTTGTGTGTTCGAAGTTGGCATGAACGAGCCAGGAGAAATCGGTTTCTGTTCAAATCTCGTCAAGCCAGACATCGCCGTACTAACTTCACTGCAAAGAGCCCACCTATCACGTTTAGGAACGATGGAGAACATTATTAAAGCCAAAAGCGAGATTCTGAATCATCTTGCGAAAGACGGATGCCTGATTATGAACGGGGAAGACACCAACTGTAAAAAGTTTCCTGTTTGGCATTATTCGGGGGAGGTTCTCCGCTTCGGGTTATCCCCCAAGCATGACATATGGGCCTCAAATATCGTGATGAAGGCTGAAAGGACTTATTTTACTGCACATGTAAAGGACATGGAGTTCGACTGCCTTATTCATGCGTTCGGCAAATATAATGTCGGCAATGCGCTATCTGCCATTATGGTGGGTTTACGGCTAGGCTTGCAACCTGACGTGATTATTCAAGGATTAGCCCGTTTTAGACCTTATTTCGCGAGACAACAAATTGAACACGGTCCGCAAGGTATAACCGTGGTCAACGATAACTTTAATGCAAATCCCGATTCCGTCCGGCTGCTGTTCGGGGCTATTCCGGATCTTGTGCAAAACCGGCCCCTCATCCTGGTGATGGGGGATATGGAGGGTCCGAGAATGGAATTTGAAGCCTATAATCGCCAGGTGCATTATGAAATCGGAAAGCTAATCGGACAAATGCGGTTTCACAAATTAATCGCCATCGGAAAATGGGCGGCGGAATACGCCGATGGCGCTCGAGATGAGGGCTGCCCTTCTGCAAAAATTTCTTATTTTCAAACCATCCCCGAGGCCGAACAAGAGCTTTTGGAGGCGCTCGTTCTGAACTGTGTTATTTTATTCAAAGCATCTCCTTATGTACAAGTACGCGATCTGATAGGAGTTTTGAAGAGATATTGGGGTGATAGCAGTTGAGCAATATTAAAAAAAATCACATTAGAAGCAAGCTGGCGGTGTCCTTTCTACTCTCTGAAACCCCTTCGACGGCAAGATATATTCCCGATACTCAATTATTATACAGGGAATCACTTATTAAAATGACGGAGGCCCATCAGGACGTATACATTAAACCGGATAGAGGCGTACAAGGAATCGGCATCAAGCGTGTGCAACGAGCCGATGACGGGACGTACCTCCTTCGGACGAATTCATACAGCGTTAACTGCCCTGATTTGAACACGTTATGGAGTGTGTTACACCGACTTACCGGCGATTCCAGACATGTGATCCAGCGGACAATAACGAGCAAAACGTATGATGGAGACCCATTCGATATGCGGGTTCATGTGTTTAGGGTGAATGGAACATGGAAGCTTGGACCTATGTTTGCCAGATTGGATTCGAATGAGAAGATTACGACAAATGTGGCTAGGGGCGGCAAAATTTTGCTTATGGAGACATTGTTTCAAAAGCATCTTCTTTATGATGAGGAAACACAGCAAAAAATGCTTGAATCATTTAAACAATGTGCGGAAGCAATTGGCCAAACGCTGAACGGGATGTATCCTCCTTACAAAGAGTACGGCATAGATGTGGGAATTGATTCAGGAAACCAATTATGGGTTTACGAAGTGAACTTAAATCCGTTGCAGCCGGCAAAGATAATTGAGGGCAGCAATTCTGTTTACTCGCAATATCAGGAAATTAAAGCCATGTCCTCATAACGGAGGAGATAGATTAGATTATGGATAAGGAATCCAAACCATTGATAGGCGTATTTGTTCTCCATCATACGATCCGCAATATCAAGAGGAAAAACTATGACTTCCACAGTTACGTTCGTATGAAGGAGCTCGCTAAGGCAGGCCAGGAAGCCCAGGTGTCATTATTTTATTTCTCGACCTTAATGGTAGATTCTAAGAATGAATCGATAAGAGGCTTGTATTGGTCTGCAAAGTTTGACGAGTGGAAAGAGAAGGTCTTTCCGTTTCCGGACGTTTTATATGATCGGCGGGGCACCGGCGGAAGCGAAAAATACAGTATGTTAGCCCAAAATATCGGAGATATCTTTGCCAGAAAAAATATTAAAAAGGTCAATAGCAACTCTTTTTTTGACAAAGTGGATGTTTATCGCAGATTGAAAGAGGTCCCTGAGGTGAGCCATTATGTTCCCATCACTGAATTATGCGAAGGTGATGAAGATTTAATCTTGTTTCTGTCCAACCATCCAAGGGCGTATTTGAAGGCAGGCCGCGGCGGCCGTGGAAAACAGGTGTTGAGTGTCGTTAAGCTACCTGATAAATCCTATCAAATCAGTTACATGCATGACCAGATCTTTACCCAAATAGCAGCTGGCGCAATGGAACTCATTGATTTAGTAAGAAAATATTTTAACGGTAGAAGCTTTGTTATGCAAAAAGAAATCGATTTGATTCAAATTGGGGCGAGCAAAGTTGATTTCCGTGCGGAACTGCAAAGAAACGGCCGAGGACAATTGGAAGTTGCCGGGATATGCGGAAGATTAGGTCAAGAAAACGCGCCAATCACGATTCATTCTAACGCATTTCCCTTCCAAACGTTTCTTAGACAATTCCAACTTATCCCTGAACAAGAGATCGATTCCCTTACCAGCAAGGTACATCAATTTCTGTTGGACATCTATTTGACGCTGGAGAAGCTTTACGGAACCTTTGGTGAAATCGGAATAGATTTTGGCATAGATAAAAACGGAGAGATATGGTTTATCGAACCGAATTCCAGATCGGCCAAAGTTTCTATGCAAAAAGCTTACGATCCGCAAACTTTTCATAGAACATTTTTAAATCCGGTTGAATATGCCAAATATATATGCCTCGAAAAGGCACGCACTGATTAATTGATCAGTGCGTGCTTTGCTTGGTTATTTCACCAATTGCTAACAGAGGGTTGTACCGACAGTGAAATATCGTTGGGGCTGAATGTATTAGTTGCCGATGCCCATTTGGATATTTATAACTAACAGGAAAAAATGGCCGAGCAAAACCAGATCATTCAAGAGACGCTGAGTATCAGCGGCTATCTCTTGATGAAGCTTTTTACCAAAGAGAAGCAGGAATATGCGGGATTCCAAGCCGTCAATAAGAGTCTACCCGGCTGCAAATCCGCGAGTCCATGGCGGGCCGTTGGTTCTTTATGACCCTGTCGACCTTTACCAGCATGGGACCGATGATCATTTATTTATACGGCGGTTATCTCTTCATTCATGGGGAAGTTTTCCGTGGGAGCCATCATCGGCTTTGTCGCGCTGCTTGGCCGGATTTACGGGCCGTTCAGCCAATTGACCAACCTTTATGTGGACATCAAGCGGTCGACGGCGCTGTTCGAGCGGATTTTCGACTATTTTGATATGGAGCCGGCGATCACCGATAAACCGGGAGCAACACCTGCTGACTTGGCTATGCAGGACATCGTTTTTGACAGAGTCGGCTTTACGTACCAGCAGGACAAACAGGCGCTGCAAAATATTTCGTTCACCGCAGACGCGGGAACCATGACTGCATTAGTCGGCCAAGTGGACAAACTAATGATTTGCCGGGAATAAATGTACTTGAACCTTACGCAACGTAATGTTTTATAATAAAGTTACCGGTAATAAGCTTGGCGAAAACGAAAGGGTTGAGTATGAAGCGTTATTGGAAGGTTGGGGACCTTGCAAAGCTGACGGGACAAACCGTACGCACCTTGCGGTTTTACGATCAGATCAGTCTGTTCTCACCCTCCGGGCAAACGGAGTCGGGACACAGACTTTACGATGAATCCGATTTGATGCGACTGCAGCAGATTTTATCATTGAAAGAACTGGATTTATCCTTGGATGAGATTGAGTCGGTTCTGAGCGGCGAACGGTTCAGCCCGGTTGAAATCGTGAACCTGCAAATCGAGCGGATTAAAGATCAAATCAACCGGCAGCAAAAGCTCCTGGAGCAGTTGCAGCACGCATCCAAGCTTATGCAGGGCAAGGCGGCGCTCACCGTCGACGATTTCACGAAACTGCTGCAAGCAATGAAAAGGGGCCATGAGAAGATGGCCGTCGATTGGCGGCAAGGCTGGGAGAAGCGGCTGGATCTGTTGGGGGATTTTCTTACCGAGGAACAAAAGATGAACCTAGAGGAGGACAAACCGTGACCGAACGAATTGTCAAACATGCGACCTTTACTGTCGAGCGAACCTATGCTGCAACGCCGGCGCAGGTATACCGTGCCTGGTCCGACCCGGTTGCTAAAGCAAAATGGTTTTCTAAAGCTGATGTCTTCGATTTCCGTGTCGGAGGACGCGAAGCCAGCAGCGGAGGACCGCCGGAAGGGCCGGTTTTTACTTTCGAGGCCGTTTACCAAGAAATCGTTCCGGAAGAACGCATTGTCTACACCTATAGCTTGGATTCAGGGGACGTTCGCATCTCCGTTTCGATAACTACCATTGAACTTTTTTTCGCTGAAAAAGGGACAAGGCTGGTCTTTACCGAGCAAGGAGCGTTTTTCGACGGGTATGATACGGCGGAAGTACGCGAGCAAGGTACCAACGAGATGCTGGATGCACTGGGTAGGACGATATAAAGGAGAGGCAGCCATGGCGGCTGTCCTGGAGAATAATACCGTTATTTCTATAAGAGAGTTTGCTGCTCCTTGGAAACTAGCTTTTGAGGCTTGGACTAATCCCGAAGTCGTTTTACGCCAAGGGCAATGAAGCGATTTTCTGCTGGCTGAATGAACTGCTGACCGAATTAACTAGCGCTAAATATTATTCACTCTTTTGACAAGAATTGGGGCAGTCCCATTATGGGATTGCCCCTGAAATATTTTGTGGCCAACACAGAGTTGCCGATGCCCAAGTGGATACTTCTTCCTAATCTATATACACAAATTGGTGCTTTAGCCCCGCATATAAAGTGAATAAATTATTTTATAATGAAAGAAACTTTTTTTCGACATCTATCAACATTTTCTCAGAAAAGGTGAGTTCGTCTATGTTTTCTCCTTTCACAAAGAAGAAGAATGGTCTTGAGGTTCAACAATCGCAAGAAGATTTCGGTGTAAGGAGTGACTTGGAAGAGCCGCAAGAGGAAATGTCGGAACGTTCGGCTAAATTCGAGTCGAATGAAGAGTCTTCAAGCTCAATATTGGTTAATAAGGGCCACTTGGACAAAAGGTCTCTCGACCTGGTTTTTGCCGTTGAGCAGATGATTAAGGCCAAACAGCAGATCGAAATGAGCTACAATGATTTGCAGGATCGACTGAGCCATGCGAACGGTCAAAACGATCGATTGAACAAAGACTTGAAGAATCTGAGCAAGGTTATCGAGGAACGCGAGAAGAGTATCCTGGAGTTGGAGAGAAGACTGGCCGATAAGAATCTTAAGGTCGACCAGATGATGGAAGACTACCGAGAGCTTCAGTCCACTTTGTCTGGCCAAATCGAGGAGCTTAAAAGCGTCATTGAGCTTGAACGACAAAACTATGCAGGCTTGCTTCAGAAGTATAACGAGACAATCGCTGAAAAGAATAAAAGAATCGGCGAGCTTGATGAGAAAGTTGCACGGCTTGAAGCCGAACTCTCCCAAATGAAACAGAAATACGATGCGCTTCGTCAGGAGAAGACGCATCTCCTTAATATTGTAAATGACTTTACCAACCGGATGACTTCTCCATTTATAGTGAATGCAGGCCAAATGGATGGAGGTTCAACCGATTAAGGTCATGCCGGGATTGGGAAGAGAAGGACGAAGATGGTATGGAAACATACAGTACACAGGTGATGGAGCTGCTTTCTCTTCGGAAGACCTTTGATGGTGGTTTTCAAATCAAGGTCGTCGTAAGCGATGAAGACAGGCAAGCTGCATACGTGATTGATATAGACGAGTTTACGTTCCTTGGGCTTGAAGCGTTGCAGCCGCTCACTGGAGGCAGGACTCGACTCTCTCCCTACCCCAAATGGGATCCTTACCGAAATGCATTTTATAGTGCCGTAATCAGAACGACAGGCGTTTCTCGGGATACGCTCTATTTTGCATGCAGTGAAGAATACATAAATAAGATCAAGCAGATTAGGGAAACAGACCTTCCGCTCATATCGATATACGAGGAAGGGCAGGGAAGCGAAGCCAAGAAATTCGATGAAAAACGAGTCCAATTCCTGCCTCGCTTCGCTTTGCGAGCGTTGAGAATGGCGAATCTGCTCTTGATTATATACGGCTTGCTAGCTGTATTATCGATCCCTTCCGAGGGCAAGGCAGATCCTGTGAGCATTATTAGCGACCAAATTGATATAGCGCAGGCCGTTGTAAAAGCGGATGAATCGGATGAATCGAATGAATCGAATGAATCGGTGGTCTCCGCAACCAAGAACGACTTGCTTCAGGATGATGTCTCAATTAAGGCTGCTGCCGCAACCCGAACTACAACCAAACAAGCCTCGAATCAGTCTACCGTCTATCGGAAGGACTATGAAGTCATCGACATCGGTGGAGAGAAGAAGTTTTTCGGATTGCCGAAGAATTACGTCGCCTTAACCTTTGATGATGGGCCTTCCCCGCTTACCCACAAGATCGTGGATATTCTAACAGAGCACAAGGTGGCAGCGACGTTTCTATTCGTAGGGAAAAACGTGGAACGCAATCCGGAAGCCGTTACTTATGCGAGTGAGCACGGCATGTCGATCGGGAATCATTCTTGGGATCACAGTGTACTGACGAAAAACACTGCAAAGAATCAGAGCAGTAACTTATCGTCGACGAGCAGCCTTATCGAATCGTTAACGCATAATCCCGTTACTTTATTTCGTCCCCCCTACGGCGAGGTGAACGATGAGCTGGTCTCCACGGCCAAGCTGCAGCATATGAAGACACTCCTGTGGAATCGAGATCCGGAGGACTGGAATGCCAAGAAACCCGAGGACATCGTTCGCTACTTTCATGAAGTCGAACCTTCCGGAGGCGTATATGTGCTGCATGAAGATAAGTACACGGCGGAGGCACTTCCTGCTATTTTGGATTATTTAAAAAAAGAGAATTTAACCTTTGTGGTCTTTAAGTAAAACTAGCCTTCGAAATGAAAAAGGAGCCGCTCTATAGGCTGATTTCAGCCCGATGGGTCGGCTCTTTCGTATGATTGGATCAATCGGTGAAAGCTATGGACAGGCGTATGCCTGCTGTTACTGATCCAAGTTTAAGCGGGAGCGGATAAATGCGTAGACTTTGCGAGTATGCCCATTTTCCAGCATATGACCCAAGAAGGGGTTCACCTGCAGCTCTTTGTCCAGGGATGCTAATGAATGGTAGGCGGCATAGACTGTTTCCGGCATACAAATCGTGTCTTTAAGCCCGACGGATATACGCACGGGAACGGTGATCCGCTCTGCGAGGTGGACGATATCGAAATAGCTGAGCGTAGCCAGAGCTTGCTCTAGATATTGAGGGTGGCGGTTCAAAAAATCGGCGACCTCCGTCAAGGAACCGGTGGAGTTTAGGATGCCGAAATCCATTTGGCACATGTTCGGAATATCGGCGATGGCGAGAGCGATGCTTGGGACAAGTGCAGTTGCAAGCAGAGTCATGCCGCCACCCTGGCTTGTTCCCATGGCGATAATGCGGGAAGAATCGCTTTCCGGTTGGGCCATGGCACATTGCACAGCCCGGATGGTATCAACGGCCATCGCTTTGTAGTAGCAATCATGGGGGGCCAGAATGCCTTGGGTGATCCACCCCTTGGTCATGCCAAAGCTTTGGGTAAGCCTATTGCCCGTTTCGCCGCCTTGGCCGCGGACATCTACGGCAAATACGGCAAAGCCGAGCAGCAGCCAGTGGGCGTAATCCTCCGGATCACCCTTGGCTCCGGTATAGCCGTGGAAATGGACAATGCAGGGTAACTTCCCGTCTGAAGCCGACGGCGGAAGCAGATAATGGGCGTGAATGGGCGTCTCCGCATCGCCTTCGTAAACGATTTTGTAAGCTTTGACTCCTTTGAGTGGCGTAAGAACCTGATCTCGCGTGAATCCGACGGGACCACTGTTTTTCGCTAAGATGCCGTTCCAAAAAGTATCAAAGTCCGGTTGTCTGTAATCGGTGGAGACAAAACTTTGTAACTCCATATGGCGTCTCAAGATTGCATCCATGTTCCAGCCTCCGATGAAGGGATTGCGGCTTGGGAGCCGACCCGCTCATTGTAGCATGATTTCCGGGTCATGGTAATTTATTCCTGCTTTATTGTTGTTCCCAAATTCGTGAGGAAAGTTCGATTCATCTACCTCTGACGAATCGACATCGTTTACCCCATTGCGGGTTACGGGAAAATCGGGAAGTAGTGCAATGTTGACATTTGAATAATTTGACCTGAGAAATCACTAATTGTAACATGAATTGTACACTGATTATGATATGTTTTTGTCCGAGTGTTCATTTTAAAATAGAGATAAGTCCTATTTTGTCAGAGGTGAAATCGCTTACAACAACTTCATTTTCAACAAGAAGGAGAACACTTATGATCCGGTTAATCCGGCTGTTCTTTCGCAAGACTAACGACTTGAAGATCCGCAACAAGCTGATCTTTTCCTTTTTGTTTATCGTCGTCGTGCCGGTGCTTATCGTCGGTACTTATTTGACCAGCGAGCTTCGGCAAATGGCCCTGGACAGCGCCATAAACCGCGCAAGCGAAAACGTGGCTAAAGTGAAGAAGCAGACGGAGGAAACCCTCAAGGTTCTTAACGATATATCGTATATCTTAAGCTATGATAAAAACTTGGCGGAAATCGTCAACAAGCATTATGAATCCGCCTATGACATCGTCCGGGATTACCGGGATTATGACATCATCCGCAAGTACATCCAGTTTTACCCGGAGCTGTCCAGCATCCGTTTTTACATGGACAACCCTACCTTGATCAACAATTATGAGTTCATTCCACTGGACGCAGCGACAGCACAGAAGTACTGGTATCAAAAAGGCGCGGAGGGTAAAGGGAAGATCGTCTGGTACGCCATAGAGGACGAAACGAATAACAACTCGGTTAAGTTAAGTCTTATTCGCCGAGTCAAATTCAATCAATACTTCAGCTTCGGCATACTCGTCATCGCCGTCAATCCCAATGTGTTGAACACGATCGTAGCCGAGGAGCCTTTCGATACGATGATCGTGGACGATAACAATTACGTGATCGCGGCAAACCGCCAAACTTTGCGGAACCGGACGCTGGAGGGCATTCATTTCACCCAGGAAGAAGGCCAACTGAAAACCGGCATCTACTCGGGGAACGTAAACGGCAAGCTGTCGAAAATTTTGGTGGAGGATTTGCAACCATCGCTAAGCTTGAATGGTTTGCATATCATCTCCATCATTCCCGTCGCCAACATCACGAGCTCGGCTAAAGCAATCAGTTGGAAAGGCATCGGGATTATTTTGGTCAGCCTTTTTGTTGGCGTCATTTTATTCTATGGATTCTCCCAAATGCTGACACGCCGCATCTACATCATGAGCCGGCAGATCAGCCGGGTGTCCATGGGCAATTTGAATACGGAGGTCAAAGTTGACGGGAACGACGAAATTGGCCAGCTCTCCCGGCAGCTCAATTCCATGGTCATCAGCATCCGAGAACTAATGGACGAGGTAAACGACTCCCACAGGCAAAACGAAAATCTGCTGGTCAAGCAAAATGAAATCAAATTCAAAATGATGGCGAGCCAAATCAATCCCCACTTCCTGTTCAATGCATTGGAGTCCATCCGGATGAAGGCGCATATTAAAGGGGAAACGGAAATATCCAAGGTGGTGCGCACCCTCGGCAAGCTGATGCGGAAAAACTTGGAGGTAGGCGGGCGGAACATTACACTTAAAGATGAGCTAGAGATGGTTCGCTGCTACCTGGAAATTCAAAAATTCCGTTATGGTGACCGGCTCTCCTATGAGATCGACGTGGAGCCTTATGCGGAGAAAGTCAGCTTGCCCCCGCTAATCATTCAGCCCTTGGTCGAGAATTCTGTTATCCATGGCCTTGAGAACAAAGAGGGAACCTGTACCATCCTTGTAAAAGCGGAGATGGAGGGTGACTTGGTGCATATTCATGTTACGGATAACGGCGCCGGAATGAGTGCGGAGAAAATTGAACAGATTTATGAAGCGATCAACGACCCCGAGGATCGGGAAGGCAACCGCATCGGGCTGCGTAATGTCCATCAGCGACTGCTCCTGTATTACGGGGGAAATAACGGCTTGCATATTGAAAGCGAGCTGGGCGTTGGAACGCACATTCATTTTATCATCGAGGCAGGGAGGGAATGGAATGTATAAAGTGGTGATTGTCGATGATGAGCCTTCCATTCGCGAAGGGCTCCGGACGATAGTCGGTTGGGAAGATTACGGATTCGAGGTTGTGGGAGCGGCAGCAAACGGCAATGAGGCGCTAGCGCTGCATCAAACGCTGTCCCCCGATTTGATGATCGTTGATATTCGCATGCCCGGCATGGACGGCTTGCAATTGATCGAAAGGTTGAGGACGATGGATTCACAGGTGCATTTCCTCATCCTCACCGGGTATGCGGATTTTGAATATGCCAAAAAGTCATTGTCGCTGCATGTGGACGGCTATCTCCTGAAACCGGTAGACGAAGATGAGCTGGCCGAGTATTTGCAGCTTCTCATCGAAAAGCTAACCAAGGAGAAAGTGGCGGAAACCGAGCTTCGGAATTGGAAAAGGGAGCTGTTCATTCACAACCTGCTGGAATTTCCCCACCAAATGCAATCTGATGATGCCGAAGCGGAAGCGGAACCGCTCGGCCTATTGTGGAAAGCCTATCAAGTGGTGATGCTCAAGCTGCTCAATCCCGATGAGAATCCCGAAACGACACTTCTCTTCAAACGAAAGCTGTCCGAGCACTTTGATCAAAAAGGAAAAGGCCTTGTTTTCTATAACGGTCCTTATCTTGGAATTCTGTTGAAAGACGTGATCAAGTACGAGCAAGGGCTGAAGGCGATTTCCACCGAAATTGCAGGCATCGCCAAGAGCGGCGATTTTCAATTTTATGGCGCAGCTAGCGACGTGGTCTACCGGTTGCAGGAAGTGGGACACGCCTGCGAATCGGCGCTGCAGTTGGTTAGACTAGCCTTTTTCTATGAGAAATCAGCCATTATATCAAAGGATTCCATTCCTTTGACGGCACCCGGTGCCGCTGCGGTGGGAAGAAATGAGGAAGAGGAGCGGAATTCACCGGATGAGCGTCTCTATTACGCTCTGGATATTGGCAGTCGGGATGCGGTTTTGTCGGCAGTGGAAGAGCTTTGCTTGGCAGCGGCTGATGAGATGTCGGAGCAAACGGCGAAAGACCGGGCTTTTCACTGGATCAATGACGCTTTGAACAAGCTGCTCGCGGCACGTCCGGAGTTGAAATCCGAGCTACAGGCCATGACGCCTTTGGCAAGAGGCATTTACGAGCAAACGAACTTTGTGGAGATGCAGACCTACATACGTAAGCTGCTGCTTGATCTTTTGCAGCTTGCGGACAGCGGCAGCAACGATAACATCGTCAAGCAAATGATCCATTTGATTAACCGCAACTATCAAGACAATCTCAAGCTGGAGTCTTTGGCTGAGGTATTCAATTACAACAGCGCCTATTTAGGCAAGCTGTTCAAGCACCAGACAGGGGAGTTCTTCAATACCTACGTCGACAAGGTGCGGATCGAGAAGGCGAAGGAATTAATTTTGCAAGGGATCAAAATCTACAACGTGGCGGAACGCGTAGGGTACACCAATGTGGATTATTTTCACAGCAAATTCAAAAAATACGTGGGCTGCTCGCCGTCTGCCTACCGTAAATCGACAGTCGATGAGGATGGATTAGGGTAAAAAGCCCCCTTTCTGTTCCGTTCATAAAAGATAATGCGCCATGGGTCTTTTCGCTATTCCCGTAGAGGGGTAGTTGGAAAGACCCAAATTTTTTTCCGGAATATGGGTTTGGGTATCTAATTATTCTATGGGATTTTGATAAATTATTCGGGTATTTCCTGACTGCCGCGTTTTGTATGATGGTGGTACAGAGAAAAAGGACTCCACCTTGTATAGGAATGAGAGATCCAACAAGACTAGCGGTAGATTTTGCAGAGGGAGAGGATCGCAATTGAAAGCGGTAACAAATTTACCAGAACCGTTGGAAGCGGTTTCGGTCAAGAAGTCATCATCGTTTTGGAAAATATTCATTCAGCAGCGCTATCTGTACTTGATGTCGATTCCCTTCGTATTATGGGCTTTCGTCTTTCAGTACGTTCCTATTTGGGGCTGGACCATGGCCTTCCAAAAATTCAAACCGGGTAAATCCTTCAGCGAGCAAAAATGGGTCGGACTGGACAACTTCAAGGAGCTGTTCTCGGACGATAAGTTCTACCAGGTTATGCGGAATACGCTGGCTATGAGCTTACTGGGGCTGACCTTCGGATTCGTTGTCCCGATCTTATTCGCCGTACTTTTGAATGAGATCAGAGGAAGCATATTCAAGAGAACGGTTCAAACCGTCTCCTACTTGCCTCACTTCGTATCCTGGGTCGTCGTTGCCGGGATCGTCACCAAGATGCTGTCCATCGACGACGGTGTCATTAACAACTTGCTCGTGCATCTACATCTTATAGATGCCCCTATCAACTTTATGGCGAAAGGCAAGTATTTCTGGGGCATTGTCACCGTTTCGGATATATGGAAGGAAATGGGATGGAACGCCATTATCTACCTTGCCGCCATTACCGGGATCGACCCCGAACTTTATGAAGCGTCCAAGGTTGACGGAGCCGGACGCATCCGGCAGATTTGGAACATCACCTTGCCGGGTATCCGGTCCACCATCGCAGTCCTGTTTATCATGAACATCGGACACTTGATTAGTATCGGCTTTGAAAAGCAAATGCTGCTCAGCAACAACCTACTGACGGATTATTCCGAGGTGCTTGACCTCTATGCCTTGAAATACGGCTTGGCTATGGGACGATATTCCTTCGGTACGACCATTAACATCTTCGGTTCAGTGGTCAGTGTCATCCTGGTGTTCCTTGCCAACGGCATATTAAAGAAAACAACTAAAGAAAGCATCATGTAGGGAGGGTGCATAGATGATAGCCATGAAATCAAGCCGTATAAAAGCGCCCTTGTCGGAAAGAATGTTTGATGTTTTAGTACTTCTTGTCATGCTGATCGTTCTGGTTGTTACGCTTTATCCGTTTTTGAACGTTTTGGCGATATCCCTTAACGATTCCACTGATACAGTAAGAGGCGGCATCACCATTTGGCCGCGGGTGTTCTCCTTTGAAAATTACAAAACGGTATTCGCATACAAGGGACTGCTTACGGGGTTGAAAATTTCCGTACTGCGAACCGTCATTGGGACTGTCTTCGGTCTGATAAGCGCCTCTATGCTGGCCTACACTCTGAGCCGCATCGAGTTTCAGGCAAGACGCGCGATTTCCGTCTTCCTGGCGATGACGATGTACATTTCTGGCGGCATGATCCCAGGATACATCCTGTTCCGTGATTTGCACCTTCTTGGTTCCTTCTGGGTTTACGTTCTTCCCGGTCTGGTTAGTGCCTTCAACGTGTTTATCATCCGTTCGTTTATCGACGGCATTCCTTACGCGCTTCAAGAATCCGCTAAGCTGGATGGTGCCAATGACTTTACGATTTACTGGAGAATCATTCTTCCACTTTGTAAGCCGGTTCTCGCGACCGTCGCGTTGTTCCTGGCGGTGGGACAATGGAACTCCTGGTTCGATACTTACCTGTTCAACGGCTCCAAATCGAGCCTGACGACTCTCCAGTACGAGTTGATGAAGGTGCTGCAAAGCACCCAGGTGGGGAATAACGTCGATGTTCACTCGCAGGGCTTGAACTCGATGCTGACAAAGGTTTCGCCGGAGTCGGTGCGGATGGCCATCACCATTATCGTAACGGTGCCGATCCTTGCTGTTTATCCGTTCCTGCAAAAGTACTTTGTCAAAGGCATGACTTTAGGCGCTGTGAAAGCGTAAGATTAACTCCGGTATAAACAGGAGACCTTAACCGTATAGGATCAAGCGTCTCCTGTTATACAATATATTTTATATTTCATAAGGGAGGTTTCACCAAACATGAGAGGAAAGACAGCAAAAGGTTTAAGCATGTTCCTCAGCGCTGCTATGATCATGTCGATTTTTGCGGCGTGCGGTAAATCAAATGACTCAAAAGAATCCGCCAGCCCAGCTGCCGGCTCCAGCACAGCTCCTAGCGCAAGTACTGAAGCGAGCAAAGCTCCTGCGGAAGATCTGACTCCGATTAAGTTCAGCTTCTTCAGCGAAGACCCGAACCCGAACTGGAACAATATGCAGGACGAAGTCGGTAAAGTGCTCACCGAAAAAACCGGCGTTACTCTTCAAGCGGAATTCGCCGTCGGCGATCCTCAACAAAAAGTTGCTCTGATCGCTTCCAGTGGTGACTATCCAGACTTGATCAGCGCTAAACAAGACGTTAGCAAGCTGGTTGACGCTGGCGCCGTTCTTGACTTGACCGACTTGATCGATAAATACGCACCTAACATCAAAAAGGTGCTTGGCGATCAAATCAGCCACGCCCGTTATAGCAATGAAGACAAAGGTATCTACGCTATTCCCAGCTACGACGGCATCGGCCAAAAATACTTTACCGCAGGCGGCGGCTTCGAGCTTCAACATGCGGTAGTTAAAGAGCTCGGTTACCCGAAAATCCGTACCGTTACGGATTTCGAAAACGCTATCAAAGCATACAAAGACAAGCACCCGACTGTCGACGGCAAGCCGACTATCGGTCTTACCTTGAACGCTGACGACTGGCACATGTACATCTCTGTCACCAACCCGGCCTTCCTGGCAACCGGTGGACCGGATGACGGCGAATACTACATCAACCCGCAAACCTACGAAGCCCAATATCACTTTACACGTCCAGAAGAAAAAGAATACTTCAAATGGCTGAACCACATGAACGATATCGGCCTGTTGGACAAGGAAAGCTTCACCCAAAAGTATGACCAATACAAAGCGAAAATCGCTACCGGTCGCGTTCTCGGTTTGATCGACCAAGACTGGGATTACGGCGACGGCGAGAAAGCGCTTAAGGCAGCAGGCAAGTTCGATCTGGGATACGGCCACTATCCGGTAACTGTATCCGATAAATACGAAGACCACTCTTTCCAATCCACCGGCTTCTCCGGCGGTAGCGGTGTCTCCATCTCCAAGAATTGCAAAGACCCGGTTCGCGCCATCAAGTTCCTGGATTACCTGGCTTCCGATGAAGGCCAAGTCCTGATGTTCTGGGGTATCGAAGGCAAACACTACACCGTTGAAAACGGCGTTCGCACCGTTATTCCTGCAGTCAATGACCGTAAAATCAACGACGCAAGCAACTTTGCAAAAGAATCCGGTATCGGTAACTACAACCTGCTGAGCGCTCACTATGGCGACGGCGTGAAGGATCCATCCGGCAACTACTACACCACGAACTTCCCTGAGCAAATCGTGGCTGGCTATAACGATGTAGAAAAAGAAGTGCTGAAAGCTTACGGTGCCACTAATTATGGAACCTGGAAAGACCTGTTCCCGAGCGAGGACAAATTCCCAGTTAAACCTTGGGGCGCTTCCTGGAACATCCCGATTTCCGCAGATTCCGATTTGGGCGTAATCGAGCAAAAGCTGAAAGACATCACCTGGAAACGTATTCCTGAAATGATCATGGCTAAGCCGGATCAATTCGACAAACTGTGGGATGCTTACATGGCTGAGCTGGATAAATCCGGCGTGAAGAAAGCCAACGAACTCAGAACCGAAGCGATTAAACAACGTTTGGAACTGTGGAAATAAGCATACGTCAATAAAGCAAAACAAGCGAACAGGCCCGGTATATGCGGGCCTGTTTTCAAGTTTAAGGAAGCGGACAATTGTCGTGACGGTTGCCCTTTCAAGGGTTACAATAATGGTTAGCGGTTTTATTGTACCGATACATTGTGGGAATAGCGTATGATCAGGAGGAATGTCATGACGTATAGCAGAGAAATAGAGTGGAGCGCGGATAAGCCATGGCTTCTTTGGTACAAGCAGCCGGCGGCTTGCTGGGAGGAAGCGCTGCCCGTAGGAAACGGAAGACTCGGGGGCATGGTATACGGCGGCAGCACCAAAGAACGGATCCAACTGAACGAGGATACATTGTGGTCGGGTTTTCCCCGGGATACCAACGACTACGATGCTTTGCGGCATTTACGGCCGGCAAGAGAGTTGATTTTCGCGAACAAGCTGGTGGAAGCGGAGAAGCTTGTAGAGGAAAAGCTCACTGGCATCGGCTGCGAATCCTATATGCCTTTAGGTTATGTTAAGGTGGAGCATGCAGGCTATGCAGAGGAGGATCGGTCCGGATATAGGCGCGAATTGAATCTGGACACCGGTATCGCCCTCACGTCATATACCTTAGACGGTGTCGCCTATACCCGTAAAGTGTTTGCCAGCGTTCCCGATCAAGTAATGGCGATTCGCTTGGAGGCGTCACGTCCAGGCTCCATTCAGGCGACGGTAAGTCTGGAATCCTTGCTGCGGAACAAGATCAGCTTGGGCCGGGCGGGAGAGATCGTTCTCTCCGGCCAGAGCCCGAGTCACATTGCCGATAACTACCGCGGCGATCACCCTAATTCCATCCTGTACGAAGAGGATCGGGGTCTCCGTTTCGAAATCCGTCTGCAGGTCTTGACCGATGACGGCTGGATGGAACCGGCGGAAGATGGAGCGATTCGGATTTCCGGCGCCAGCGGGGTAACGCTATTTCTGGCGGCGGGCACCAATTTTGCGGGCTATGATACGGATCCCCGCCTGAGCCAGGTGGATGTATCCCAGCTTTGCAGAGGACATCTGGATGCCGCTGTCGTCTTAGGTTATAGCAAGGTTGCAAACCGGCACCTCGCCGACCATCAAGCATTGTTCCGCCGTGTCAATTTGCACCTCGGGGAGACGGAACCGTCGGCGGCTGAGCGGCCGACCGATGAACGCTTGGCCGCATACCGCAACGGAACAAGCGATCCAGCACTGGAAAGCCTGCTATTCCAATATGGCCGCTACCTGCTGATGGGCAGTTCACGTCCAGGTACCCAACCTGCCAACTTGCAGGGAATATGGAACGAGCATGTTCAACCGCCCTGGAACAGCGATTACACGATCAACATCAATACGCAGATGAATTATTGGCCGGCGGAAGTCTGCAATTTGAGCGAATGCCATGAGCCGCTGTTTGAAATGCTCGGGGAGTTAAGCGCGACAGGCGCTCGCACCGCCCGCATTCACTATAACAGTCGCGGCTGGACCGCACATCATAACGTGGATATTTGGAGAATGTCTACTCCGACGGACGGACAAGCCTGCTGGGCATTCTGGCCGATGGGTGGGGCTTGGCTTACCCGCCATCTGTGGGAGCACTACCGCTTTACCGGAGATACCGATTTCCTTCGGGAAAAGGCTTATCCGATCATGAAGGGAGCCGCGTTATTCTGTCTCGATTGGCTGACGGAAAATCCTGACGGTTATCTCGTCACCGTACCTTCCACCTCGCCGGAAAACAAATTCCTAACGGCAGACGGCCAGCCCTGTGCGGTTAGCCAGGCTTCCACGATGGATATCACCATCATCCGCGAACTGTTTAGCCATTGCGTCGAGGCAGCATCACTATTGGATACGGAAAGTGATTTCCGGAATGAGCTGTTGGCCGCAAAGGACAAACTGCCCCCATTCCGTATCGGTCGGCGCGGGCAGCTTCAGGAATGGTATGAGGACTATGAAGAGAGCGAGCCGGGCCACCGTCACTTCTCGCATCTATACGGAATGCATCCTGCTGCATTGATCAACCGCAAGGATTGTCCGGAGATCGTAGAAGCCGCCCGCAAAACGTTGGAGCTGCGGTTGGCCAGCGGAAGCGGGCACACTGGTTGGAGCTGCGCATGGCTGATCAACCAGTTTGCCCGGCTGCGGGATGGTGCCTCGGCCCATCGTTACATCGAAACGCTGCTCAGCCGCTCCACCTATCCGAATCTTTTCGACGCACACCCGCCTTTTCAGATTGATGGTAATTTTGGCGGAACGGCGGGCATTGCCGAGATGCTTTTGCAAAGTCATCTGGATGCGGTGGAATTGTTGCCTGCGCTACCTGCCCAGTGGAACGACGGATTTATTACCGGTCTTAAAGCCCGGGGTGGTTTCCAGGTTGATCTGCAATGGGAGAACGGCAGCCTGAAGCAAGCGGTGATCACATCCGTCAAGGGCGGTCTATGTCGCGTCCGCTATGAAGGAGCCGCTTTGGCAATAGTTGATGCAGATGTCCAAAGCGAAGAAGTGGATGGAGATCTTGTCTTCTACGCCGAGCCCAATCAAACGTACGTCATTGCACGGCGGTAAATCCAAATCGTATAAGCGCTTCTCGGGATTCTCTTGTGGAATTTCGGAGGCGCTTTTTTTTGTGGTGATTCTTCATGGAATCTTCATGATGAGGAATGCTAAGCATGTTAAGATTAGCACATGGAATTGAATTTAGAATAAGTCTAAATATAATAAAGGAGGATTTGAACATGACAACATTGCAAATTAAAGAAAGCCGGGTATCCGCAGGACTCAACAAGCAAATCGCCAACGGGTTTGTTCTTTATACGAAGCTGCACAACTTCCATTGGTATGTGAAAGGTGAATCCTTTTTTACTCTCCATGCCAAATTTGAAGAACTGTACAATGAGACCACTGCTCATGTGGATGAACTGGCGGAGCGCTTGTTGGCTTTGGGCGGCAAACCGGTTGCGACTCTGAAGGAATCGCTGGCACTTGCTACAATCAAGGAAGCTCGTGGTGGTGAGACTTACAAGGAAATGGTCAGTGCCCTTGTGGAGGATTACAGTAAGCTGCTGAGTGAACTAAAGGAAACGATGGATACGGCAGCCGCTGAGAATGATAAAGGAACCGAGGATCTTCTTCTTGGCATCCGCACGGGATTAGAAAAACATCTGTGGATGCTCAGTGCTTATTTGGGGTAATGGCTGAGTTGTGCAATAAAAACAGGCAGATGAGAAAGCCGCTTCTTTCTCATCTGCCTGTTTTGTGTTAATTTATGGAATATAGAGTGTGTGGTTTTTGGTGTTATGCGGTTCTGCCCGATTCAGTACCAGACCAAGCGTTTCCCTGAGTGGATTGCGTTAAGGCACCTTCCGCTTTCTTATCCCGCTTGAATTCCGCCAGGATGATGCCGGCGAAGATTAATGCACAGCCGAAGGCGGTTTGCAGCGCCATCCGCTCATCGGATAAGACGATGGCGGCTGCAGCAGCAAATACCGGCTCCATGCTGAAGATGAGCGCCGTGTGGGTTGCCGATGTGTAGCGCTGGAAGAAGGTTTGCGCCCAATAGGCGAAGGCCGTCGCAAACACCGCTCCGATCACCAGGGCGCGGATGACTGCCGGCTTAAACAGTACGGATGCCGACAAGCCTTCCTGCCAAGGCTCAGTCGCAAAGGAGCCGGCGAAACTGAGGAGCGAGACAGCGGCAAGCTGAACGAACACCAGGGAGTAGGCATCATGTTCCCGTTCCTGGGTGAAGCGGCCAGTCATCAGAATGTGCAGCGCAAAAGCAAAGGCGCCGATGAGCACAAGGGCGTCGCCATATTGAAAGGGCTCCGTCTTATCGAGAGAGACGACAGCAAACCCACATGCGGCAACCGCAACGCCCCACACCGCCATCCGCGATGGCTTGGAGCGAAAGATCACGGTAGAGAGAATGGGGACAAGGACAACGTTAAAGCCGGTAATGAAGCCTGCTTTGGCCACCGTCGTGTGCTGCAGGCCAATGGTTTGAAAGGTGAAGCCTGCAAACAGCATAATGCCCAGCAACGATCCCCGTTTAACGGTTGCCAGATCCAGCCTCTTGCCTTTGCCGGTGATGGGCCTCCATACTAGCAAAATGAGCAAAGCTGCCAGTAAAAAACGAACCGCCAAATATGATAAGGGCGGCATCGCTTCTACAGCTTGTTTTACAAAGACAAACATGATGCCCCATATGAACGTAACGAACAATAGGACAATGTCGGCCATATAGCCTTTTTTCATCATGAGACAGGTTTCTCCTAGTTGCCCGATGCAGGGACAGCCAATTGATAAAACTCCTCGAGAGTAGTGCCTTTCGCCATTACTTGCTGAGCGACATCTTTGCCGACATAACGGACATGCCAAGGTTCATAGGCGTACCCGGTGATATTTTCCTTACCGTTTGGATACCGGATGACGAAGCCGTACTCCGCGCAGTGGGCGGCGAGCCATTTTCCTTCGGGGGTGGTGCCGAAGTTTTCTTCCAACTGAAAGCCGGCGCTTTGACTGGATACGTCCATGGCGAGACCGGTTTGATGCTCGCTCGTTCCCGGCTTAGCACTGTAACGGGAAGCATGCTCTTCGCCTTGGGTTTCTACATAATGATTGTAAAGGCTCTTCTGAGTTGCATAGGAACGGTAGCCGGATACTGCGTAGAGCGTTAAACCGTCATTGGATGCGCCGGCAAACATTTCTTCGAGCGCGTCAGCCGCTGCTTTGCGCAGCTTGCGTTTTTCCACTTTTTCCTTGTAGGGAAAAGGAACATTTGGTTCGACGAGATCGTCTGGAATATAGTTGGAGGGAAGAGCGCGGTTCTTGTTGGCAATCACTTGTAAGCTCTCCGGGTTGGCAACGGCTGTTATCGATGAGTTCGAAGAGTCTGTAGGTTTGCTCGTCGCTTTACTCGTGGGTGCTGACGTTGGGGAGATCGCACTGCTTGCCGCTGTCGATTCGGGAGTTTTCGTGGGGTCAAGGGTAGGCTCTGAAGTTGACGGAACGGAAGAGACAATTGCGGTCGGCGGTGCTTCGGTTCCCTTTGAGGACGAGCTGCCGCCGCAGCCGCCGATGATTGCGGCCGTTCCCAAAACGGCGGTGATACCCGCCATGGTGTAGCATTTCTTTTTCATTGGTTTAATACCTCCTGCCCGTACATTATAGCACGAGTGTGCTGGGACGGGGCAATTTTCCGGAATATGATCCGGCGCAGAGGTGTCTGTTCTTTCTCGTCACAATTTGGCATAATGAACAAAGACAATTGTTTGTGGAAGGAGAAGTCATACTTGTTCAGAAAATGTGCAGGTCTCATCCTTTTTTTGATCCTCCTTGGGACAACCCCGTGTTTTGCCGATGGGAGTAATCTCATTAAGAACGGCAGCTTCGAAGATCTGAATGGCGATCAGCCCTCATCCTGGCTGCAGGATATGTGGAGCAGCGAAGCAACGAATTTTTCCGTCGTCCAAGAGGATGCTCACACGGGGCAGCATGCTGCCTACATCGAGAGCTACCAAGCCAACGATGCCCGCTATGTGCAGAAGGTTGCGGTCAAACCGGATACGACCTACAAACTGTCCGCCTATGTGAAGGTAATAGGGGGAGAACCCAATCAAAAGGGTGCGAACGTATCGATAATCGGCGTTAACGATACATCTGTCGACTTCAAAGATACAGCTGGAGCTTGGCAGCAGGTGGTTTTATATGGAACCACTGCCGACAATCAGGATGAGCTTGAGGTTGCTGTGCGTCTGGGCGGCTATGGCAGCACGACCACAGGCAAAGCCTATTTCGATGACGTGGCATTAGAGAAAATCGATGCCGTACCGGCAGGCGCCCAGGTTATTTCTTTCGCCACGGCGGCTCCCGAGAATCCGGACAATTTGCCCGATTACGTATCCGCTATGGGAATTGCCGGTTACGCGCTGATCTTCTATGTATTTTTTATTTATGTCTACCAAAGATGGTTCCGCCGCAATCAGGAGGGGCTGCAGCCGAACAAACGCTTGGATTTCACGCTTTTGGTGATTATGGGCGCCGCATTGTTTATCCGCTTATATATCGCCGGGACCTCTCCTGGATATGCTAACGACATCAGCAGCTTTAAAGCTTGGGCGGAAAAAGCAGCTGCGCATTTCTCGGGCTTTTATGAAGGGGGAGCCGACTGGTTTGCCGACTATCCTCCGGGATACCTTTATGTGCTGTTTATTATCGGTAAATTGGCCTCCTGGTTTCATCTGTCGTGGGCAGGGAAAGGTGCCTTGATTTTGGTCAAGCTGCCGGCGATCCTTGCCGATTTGGGGATAGCCTGGCTGTTGTATCGCCTCGGCGCCAAGCGTCTTGGCAGTTCGGCAGGTTTCGGCATGGCACTTCTCATCTTGTTCAATCCGGCGTTTATTGTGGATTCCGCCGCATGGGGGCAAGTCGATTCCTTTTTCACCCTGTTCATCCTGGCTTCATTCCTGCTCTTAACAAGCAACCGTTGGGAGTGGGCGGCCGTTCTCTTTGCTTTGGCTGTCTTGATCAAGCCGCAGGCGCTTATCTTTACCCCGGCGATTCTCTATCCGGTGTTCCAGCAGTGGAACTGGCGCCGTTTCCTCACCAGTGTCGGGTATGCGGCAGGAACCTTTTTGCTGCTAATCCTTCCTTTTTCCATCCATAAAGGGAATTTGCGCTGGATCATTGACTTATACCAATCGACGTTAAGCCAGTACAACTATACGACGTTGAATGCTTTTAACTTATACACGCTTTTGGGAATGAACTTCCAGTCGGCTGACACGAAGTTAATCTTTATGTCGGTACAGACCTGGGGCAATCTGTTCATCGTCGCAGCCGTCTTCTTGACTGCTTTGCTTTATTTCAGCAAGCGTACCGTGCACCCGGCGAAAACCATTTATACCGCGCTGCTACTTATCGTGATGGTATTCATGCTGGCGGCAAAAATGCATGAACGCTACATGTTCCCGGCTCTCGGATTGCTGCTGATTGCCTACCTTTTCTCGAAAGATAAACGCTTCCTGCACCTGTTCGCCGCATTTAGCATTACGCAATATTTGAACATGCATCATGTGCTGCATTATGTGTATCAAGGCCAGTCGGCCATTCCGAAGCTGGATAATATGCTGCTGGCGGTATCTCTCGTCAACCTGCTGCTGTTCATCTGGCTCGTCAAGATCGGCTATGACTTATGGGTAAGAGATCGTACGATCCCGTTGGAACCTGCAAAAACCGTGACGGCTCTTCCAACTGATCCATCTGCTGTCCCTGGCTTGCTCCACCCGGTAGGAGGAGCGGACATGAGCCGCTTCACCCGAAAGGATTGGCTGTGGATGGGCGGGCTCACCCTGGCCTATGCCATTGTCGCTCTGGTTCATCTCGGCTCCCATCACTCGCCGGAAACGTCCTGGAAGCCGGCTTATAACGGATCGGTTGTCATCGATTTAGGCAGCGTACACTCGCTGGAACGGGTCAACTCCTTTGATGGGATCGGTGAAGGCAAGTTCCAACTGGATTTTGCCGAGACGCCCGATAACTGGGGAAATCCGGTTACCATCGAAAACACGTACACGACGGTTTTCTACTGGAATGTGCAAAATCTGAACGTTTCCGCCCGATATGTTCGCTTGACGTCGATAAGCTCGGGATTTACTCTAAATGAGTTGGCCTTTTATGAAAAAGACAGCGATACCCCGGTTCCGGTTTTATCCGTAAATGAGGACGAAACCAAGCCTCCGGTCAAAGGCACGGCCAATAACCTTTTTGATGAGCAGAAGTGGGCAGTGAAAAAACCTACTTTTATGGACAAAACCTACTTTGATGAAATCTATCACGCCCGCACGGCTTTTGAGCATATCCACCTGATGAAGCCTTACGAGAACACCCACCCGCCGCTGGGCAAGCTGTTTATTGCTCTCGGGATCAAGGTGTTTGGCATGAACCCCTTCGGCTGGCGCATCTCTGGTACTCTGGTAGGGATCTTCATGGTTCCGCTCATGTATCTGTTTGGTAAAAGGCTGTTTCACCGTTCCGAATGGGCGCTGCTCGCTAGTTTTCTCATGGCGGTCGACTTCATGCACTTTGCCCAAACGCGGATTGCGACCATCGATTCTTACGGCGTTTTCTTCATTATCATCATGTTTTACTTCATGTACCGGTATTACAGCCTGAGCTTCTATGACGTGCCGCTGCGCAAAACCCTTGTGCCGCTTTTCTTGTCGGGCTTATTCTTCGGCATCGGGGCGGCCAGCAAATGGATCGCGCTTTATGGCGGCGCTGGGTTGGCGCTCATTTTCTTCCTGTCGCTCTTTGAGCGGTACCGGCAGTGGTCCACAGCCGGACAGCTGCTGGCAATGCCTGAGACGGCGAATCAGCCGGAGCGGCGGAGCAGGTATGAGCACATCCGCAAAACATTCTTCCCAAGCACCGCTAAAACGGTAGGCTGGGCCTCGCTGTTTTTCGTTATCATTCCGACGATGATTTACAGCCTGACTTTCCTTCCGTACATGATGGTGAAGGGCGAGCCGAAAACCGTCCACCAACTAGTCCAGTATCAAAAGGATATGTGGGACTACCATAGCAAACTCAAGGCTACACACGGCTTTTCTTCCACCTGGTATGAATGGCCGTTTATGACGCGGCCGATCTGGTACTATAGCTCGCCGCCGGATTTGCCACGGAATGAAGTGTCCAGCATCTCTTCTTTCGGCAACCCGGGCATTTGGTGGGTCGGCCTCGTGGCCTTTATCGCCATGTTGTGGATTATCCGCAAAAAGCCCCATCGGGGCATGGTCGTGGCGGTCATTGCGTTCTTTTCGCAGTACGTTCCTTGGATATTGGTCACCCGGCTGACGTTTATTTATCACTATTTCGCCATGGTACCGTTCTTGATTTTTGCTATTGTCTATCTGTGTAAGTATTTAACGGAGAAAAATCCGTCGTGGCGAAAAGCGGTGTGGGGATATGCCGCCGTTTGCCTCATCCTGTTCATTATGTTCTACCCGGTGCTGTCCGGTATGGTGGTATCCAAATCCTATGTGTCCACCTTCCTGCGCTGGTTCGATTCTTGGATATTCTTCAGTTGATAGCCGGATCGGCTTTTGCCCGTCTGCCATGATCTTAAGGAGGTTCTTCCGATGCTTGAACGCATCCGTTATTCCATTGTCATTCCGATGTTCAACGAAGAAGCCGTAATTGCCGAAACCTATAAAAGGCTGCGGCTCGTGATGGACGAGCAGCCGGAAAATTACGAACTGGTTTTTGTCAATGACGGGAGCCGGGACGGCACCGCAGGCATCGTACGGGAATTGTGCAAAACGGATGAACATGTCCGGCTTGTCGATTTTTCCCGCAATTTCGGCCATCAGGTCGCCATCAGCGCCGGAATGGATTACGCTCAGGGAGATGCCATCGTGGTCATCGATGCCGACTTGCAGGATCCTCCCCAGGTCATTTTGCAGATGATCGCGAAGTGGAAAGAAGGCTACGACGTCGTATACGGTAGACGGCTGAAGCGCAAGGGTGAGACGCTGTTTAAAAAAACGACGGCCAAAATGTTCTACCGGCTGCTCAGGAGTATGACCAACGTCGATATCCCTGTAGATGCTGGGGACTTCCGGCTTATTGACCGGAAAGTTTGCGATGTTTTGAAGAACCTAAAGGAAAAGAACCGCTATGTGCGGGGGCTAGTCAGTTGGGTCGGCTTTCGCCAGACTTCGGTGGAGTATGTGCGGGAAGAGCGCTTTGCCGGCGAAACCAAGTATCCTTTGAAAAAAATGCTGCGATTTGCTTTGGACGGCATTACTTCCTTCTCTTATAAGCCGCTTAAATTGGCTACGTATATCGGGATGGGCTTGTCAGCGGTGAGCTTTGTCTATCTCGTGGTCGTCGTGATTCAGAAGTTGATGCATCAGACTCAGGCAGGGTGGGCATCCACTGTCGCCATTAATCTATTTTTCAACGGGATTATGTTAATGCTGCTGGGTGTGATCGGTGAGTATATCGGCCGGATCTACGATGAGACGAAGGACCGCCCGCTTTATATCGTTCGCGAAGCGAAAGGATTCCAGCCAGGCGTTCAGCAAGATAGCTTGGAGCAGCCGCAGCGGTTGAAAGGCTATGAAGGGCTGTGGATTCGAGTAGACGAACATCCGGATGAAGAGAAGCAGCCGGTCGTTAGCGGCGAAAGCCGGAGAACCCCTGTATGAGCCTGCGAAAAGGACTGGAGAGATACGGACAGTTTATCCGCTTCAATCTGGTCGGACTTGTCAATACAGCCGTGGATTTCGCTATTTTCACCTTGCTGATAAGCTTCCATGTACCTGATAAGCTTGCTCAAACCTGCTCTTATGCGGCAGGTACGCTAAACAGCTTTCTGCTGAACAAATACTGGACGTTCCGGCATAAAAAGACCGGAGAGCAAGAGATTCCTGCTCCCATATCCAACTACCAGACGAGCGCGCCGCGGAGCGGTTTCGCAAGACCGAGCCGCAGCAGCTGGCTGCAAGCTCTGCGCTTCGCCATTTTAAACGCGGCAAACCTTGGCTTGTCCGTTTTGCTCCTAGGTCTATTCACAAGCCGGATGGGACTGTCGTCTCTCGCTGCCAAAGCGGTAGTAACGGTATTTACGATGCTGGTCAATTTTGCCGGCAGCAAGCTGTGGGTGTTCCGCCAAACGAAGAGTACCGGAGAGGCGGGCATTCCCCAGGGTGATTGAAGCTGTTTCAGATGCATATGATGTTTACTTAGCCCTTCTGATTGCCAATCGGTAAATTGGCAGCGGAAGGGCTTATTTATTCGAGGATGACCTCAAGAAAAGGCGGACAACGATGACGAAAAACTGGAAAATGATTCTCGCGCTGGCGCTGCCTTCTCTCCTGGCCTTCGCCACCTCCACCTTGACGGGTACGATCAACCTTATCATGGTAGGAAAGATGGGCACCATTGCCATTGGGGCGGTCGGAGCCGTCAATATTATCATGTATAACGCCTGGGCTTTATGCTCCGGGCTAGGACACACCATCAACTATTTGGTGGCGCAAGGTTATGGCGCTAAGGACATGAAGAAGGCCGTGGAGCGGACGACGCTGGCTCTGTACATTTGTGTCCTTGTCGCACTTGTCACCATTTCCCTTGGCCTTTTTGCCCCTAAACTGCTTATGGGTATAATCAGTGATTCCTCAGCCGTTATTGATGCGGGAGTGCCTTACTTGCGCATTCGCTTTTTTGCCCTCGCCTTTGGTGCTACTACATTTGTTATGCAAGGCTTTCTGCGGGGAACGGGAGATACGAAAACGCCGATGTATTTTTCTCTGATCGGCAACTTGCTGATGATCTTTTTTACCTATACGCTTACCTATGGCAATCTCGGGTTTCCGGAGCTTGGGCTACCCGGCGCCGCTTGGGGAGTTCTCATCGGGGAAGCGTTCAGCTTCTTCGGCTGTGCCTACATGTATTTCGTCAAGAGGCACAAAACCTTTACGACCCGCATCCTTGTGCCTGTGAATCCGGCGGAAGCCCGATTAATCGCGGTGGAAAGCGGCAAACTGGGTATTCAGGAGTTCGCTATGAGCCTAGCGATGTTTATTTTCACCATGTTCGTCGCCCGGATCAGCGACACCGCACTGGCCGCCAACGAAGTGGCGCTCAGCGTTATGAGTTTGGGCTTCATGCCCGCCTTCGCCTTCGGAGCGACAGCGACGATTCTCGTCGGGCAGGAGGTAGGCCGGAACAACCCGGAAAAAGCCCGCCGCTACGGAACCGATACCGCCATACTGGGAACCTTTTTCCTGCTGGCTCTCGGGATCGTGGAGTTTATTTTTCCCGAACAAATCGCGCGAATCTATATCGATCAGCCTGAAGTGTATAAGCTTGCCGCAGATTTGCTGCGCATCTCCGCATTCCTTCAGCTTTTTGACGGGCTGTTCAACTTTTACGGCGGGTGCTTGCGCGGCTTAGGCGATACCGGGTTTCTGGTCAAAGCATCCTTCGGCCTCAGTTGGATTGTGTTCATCCCCCTCGCTTATTTGCTGACCTTTGTTTTGCACATGGACAGTATCGGTTCCTGGATCGGTCTGTACACTTTTATCACTTTGTACGGCATCGTGGTGTTGATCCGGTTCTACCGAACGGAATGGGGAAAGCTTGCGGTGAAGTAGGCGGAATGACTGTTTCCCGACTTAAATCTAGCAATGAGAATAAATTCACATGCAATGTAAAAATCTTCCTTGCCGTCCCCTACGGGGCTATGATTAACTGGTAATAACAGACAGTTGTCATGGGGTGGGGTTTTGGTGTCCGAAGAGGTATTTGCTCTGCTGCGTGGAGATATAAACAAGCTTGACGGCGAAACGCAGCGGCAGCTTTTTATTGCCTTTCGGCAATGTGTATATCGAGATATTTACTATTTACTGGCCGATCACGCACTGACCGAGGACGTGATTCAGGAGGCCTTTTTTAAGGCTGTACAAAACGGTCCGCAAACCCGTGAAGACTCCAATATGACGGCATGGATCCGAAAGCTCGCGCGGAATGCCTCCTACGATATGCTGCGAAAAAATAAAAAATATCGTCATATGATGAGCGTCGATTCCGTTATGCTTGATGAACAAGTTGAATATCCGGAACTGCCAGCGATGTCGGTAGAGGAAGTCGTGGAGAAGATGATCCGCGATGAGACCTTGCTCAACGCAGTGAGTGATTTGAAGCTGGATTATCGAGTCGTTCTGTTTCTCCACTATATTATGGAGCTGACCTACGCCGAAATTTCTGCTGAGCTCGGCATCACCGAACAAGTGCTAACTCAGAGGCTGGCAAGAGCAAGGAAAAAGCTGGCGAGCCATTTCCAGGAGAAATGGGGGTGAACAGGGTGATTCGGCGAGACGATTCTAGCAGCACATTTTGGGAGTCGGCGTATTCCTCCTCATTCAAGCAAGTTCACGAGCAAATTCAAATCCCGGAAGGGGATGCAGCTTGGGCCGATGTTAGCCGGAAGCTGCAACGAAAACGGGGCGGGACCCGCCTGCGGCACCGTTTATATCGTTCTGCAGCCGTCGTGCTGATGATTTCGCTTATGGCATCGATTACAGTCATTCCGACTCGCGGCACCGCCTTGGTTCATGTATCCCATTGGATCCAATACGGAAACGGCATCGTTCATGTGTTTACGGGTGTGCGCAATCCCGACCGCACGGGAGCGAAGACGGCACCTCCGCCGGACTACGATACTTTTGTCGATTCTGGCCATGGCGCGGAAGGCATTCCCCCAGCTTCTTCACCGCCTTCGATACCCGGCAAAAAAAGTGAGACTCTTTCTAGCGAACAATCGGAAAACGGTGTGGTCACCGTGAACACCGTGGAAGAGGCGGCGAAGCTGCTTCCGGAGCTGGAGGTTCCCGATTTCATTCCTGACAATTTCAAGCTGGAGTCGATCACTCTCATCAAGGGCTTCATGAATGAGGCGGTTAGTGCTCATTTGGCGTATCATGACGATGCTACGGGAGAGACTCTCTCCTATAACTTCGATAAAGCGACGCAAGATCCCAATAATGCCACCGGATCCACGTTTCAAGCGGACGATGTAAAGGAGATCAAGGTTAACGGTAATTCCGGCTATTTTTTTTCCAGCAAGGTTGGAATGTCATCGATCATCTGGTTTGTGGACGGAATAACCCTCGTAATCACGAGCATGCTGCCGGATGACGAGATGATGAGAATTGCCGGCTCTGTGAAACAGCCTTAAGAAGAATTGGCGATTAAATGAAATGATTCTTGTCCATAGGAGCCCGTAGTGCCGACAAAGGTGGGATGTGACTTGCAGGCAGTTCTTTCCGGCAAAACGGACGTGTTGCGGAAACATGAGCAATTGATTTTCAGCATCGCTTTTTACCTGCTCAAGGACACCGACCGGGCGATGCAAACCTCGGAGAATGCTCTTAAGGAATTGGCAGGCGATAGCTCATTCTTGAACGATGGAGAAGAGCTTCAGCGTGAGAAGGCCCGCTCCGTTGCGATGCGGTTTGCATTGATGAATTTTTATACGGAATGCCAATAGAATTGCACGTAGATATCCTCTGCCTAAGCAGAGGTATTTTTTTCTGTTTTTTTTGAGTAAATCCGGCAGAAATCGACATAGTTGTATTGACAATAGATCGTTTTGCGAGCCATGATAGCTTAACGCCTTAGTATTCAGCCCTATTTAGGAGATGATCCAATCCACCATGAGTAAATTTTCCTTTCAAGAGTTTTCCGGTTTTAAGCGCGGTAAAAAAAATTCCAGCCCTCCATCTGCACCCTCTGGTCACGCGTTTCTCGAAAACGTACAGAAGATGAATGTGAAAATGGAAATTACGGAACCTGATTTGATGGACCAGTTAGCCATGATTAATCTTACGGAAGAAGATTTGAAAATGGCTAAAGCGCTTCAGCCCTTGCTTGCCGAACACATGGACGAAGTGACAGATTCCTTTTACCAAAGCGTGCTTAAGGTTGGAAAATTGGAGCAGATCATCAACTCCCACAGTACAGTGGAAAGGCTGAGACAGACCTTGCACAGGCACTTAACGGAGCTGTTCAGCGGACAGATCGACGATGCCTTTATAGAAGCACGGCTGCGTATCGCCAAGGTGCACCAACGGATCGGTTTGGATTCGAAGTGGTATATGGGGGCTTTTCAAAGCCTAATCCATACATTTACAGACATTATTATGGGATATCCCGAGCTTGCCGCTAACCGTTCCGAGATCATCCGGACTCTGGGAAAGCTATTCAGCCTGGAGCAGCAGCTTGTTCTGGATGCCTATGAGAAAGAAAATATTAAAGAGAAGAACAACCAATATGAAGTTGTGAAAAACGAACTGAAAGACAGACTGGCCCATGTCAGTCAAGAGCTGGCGGCTTTGACCGAGCAAACCTCCGCCTCCGTTCAAGAGTTGGTTATGACCAGCACCAAAGTGAATGATACGTTTTTAAGCGGGCTTGAAGTCTCACGAGAAGCGGAAGCTTTGGCGGGAGCAGGAAGCAAGCAAATCAGCGAAATGGATGTGAGCATGGCTTCGATCACAGCCAGCGCATCGGTGATGGAGGATGCGGTTCAGCGGTTGGATAAATCGTCGGAACGGATCGGCTCGATCATTAAAAAGGTGCAGGACATCGCCGATCAGACGAAACTGCTGGCGCTAAACGCATCGATTGAAGCAGCGCGGGCCGGTGAGCACGGGCGCGGTTTTTCGGTTGTGGCGTCGGAGGTGCAGAAACTTTCCAGCGATACCCGGCAAACGGTGGATCAGATTAACGAGCTGATTGCGGAATCCAAAAAAGTGACCGGACAAGTAGTTCATTCCATCAGCGAGGTAAGAAACGTCGTTGGAACCGGGCGGGACGAATTTGATAAAATCCGTGCCATTTTCCAAGATATTCTCAGATCCATGCAAAAAAGCATGAAGGAAACGGAGCGGGTGGAAGAGGAATTGTCATCGCTCATCTACGGGATTGAGGAGATTGGCGTTGCAACCACCCGGGTTTCGGAAAAAGCGGAAGGCCTGAATCTGACCACTCTTGATCTATAAAAAAATATTGGACGACAAAGCTGCAACTCCGCAACCTTTTTCAGGAAGACCCCGTCAATTGTATTGCCAGACTTCACCATGGTTTGGTATACCATTTCTCGAAGGGGAGAATCATGATGGCCGTAAGAAAGAAAATACTGATCGCCGGCTTGTCCACGGCTTTCCTGTTGTCCGGCGCTGGATCAGCCTTCGCCGATACATCGGTCACGGCTAAAGCGGTACCTGTAGCGGTAGATGGGGTTGCCTCAACAACGGATGCCGTATCGAGCGACGCCGCCACTGCCAAGCTGTCGAAAGACGAAGCACTTAAGCGGGCGAAGCAGCAAGTTGATATTCCGCAAGATTTCAAGCTGAATTCATCTAATCTTTACTATGATTCGTATCGGAAATACCCGACATGGAGCTTTAATTTCTCCCTTGAAAAAGACGGCAATTATTACGGATCCGCTTATGTAACCGTCGAAGGGAACACCGGTGAATTGCTGAACTTCGATTTATATGACAACGATCCCGCCAAGAAACTGGAATATCCGCCGAAAACGGATTATGCCGCGGCTAAGCAAATTGCCCAAAAGTTGCTGGAGAAGATGGATCCTCAATACGTGAAGAGCGTCGTGTACAACGATACGGACGAGAAAAATTTCCGAATTCCGCTGCAAGGCGACGTGCGCTACAGCATTCGCTACGACCGAGTTGAAAACGGCGTCTCTTATCCCGATAACTCGATTTACTTCAATATCGATGGAAACGGGAAACTGGTCGGCTATAATCTCAACTGGTTCAAGGATCAAAAATTTGCCTCTGCCACACCGGAACTCAAACAGGATAAGGCGCTGGCTACATATTTCGAGAAAAACAAGCCTTATTTGCGCTATGCGTTGGTCACTCCCCGCGGCGGAAAACCTGAAGCCGTGCTCTCGTATAATCTCAATCTCGCTCCGATCGATGCAAACACTGGCGATTTATTGACTCAGTACTATTTGCCGGTTCCCACAGATTTGAAGACGATCACGGAAAAGCCACTGGCGCCGAAGCCTGCTCAGGGACAAAATTTAACTGCCGAACAAGCGGTTGACAAGGTGAAAGCCATTTATGCTATTCCGGCAGATGCTGTGCAGACGGATCGCAGTTACAGTGAATATTCGGGCAACATTCCGGATGAAACGGTTCCCCAGTGGAACCTGAACTGGCGAGTCGGCAAGGATGGCGATCCGAATACCGTTTTCTATAATGCCACCGTCAATGCCAGCACGGGAGTCGTCACTAACATCAATCATTATTTGAATGGTTCGGTAACGGATAGCAAACTAACGAACTCTCCGCTAAAGAAGGATCAGCTGCAGGACAAAGCGGTCGAGTTCTTGAAAAAAGTCGTACCTCATATGACAAATGAACTGATCGTATCGATGCAAAGCGAAAAAAGCTTCGATACCCGTAAGTTTACTTCTAATGACCATTATGTTAACTTCGATGTACGCCGGGTAGTGAATGGGGTAATCGTCGATTGGGATAATGCCACCGTGTCGATGGATGTGTTTACAGGAGAAATATCCAGCTATTGGAGCAGTTTCAGCAGCTTTGAGCTGCCGACCTCTTTGCCGAAAACCATCGGCGTTGACAAAGCTTTCGAACTGCTGATGAAAGACACGGCTCTTGAACTGCAATATTCGACCTATTCATCCGTATCCGCCTACGATGAAAAGATGGCGATTATGATCGCAGCAGGCAAAACAACTACGGAAGATCAAACGGCAAAGCTTGTTTACACGCCCGTTAGGGGATATAACGATGAAGGTGGAGTTTTGGACGCTGCAACCGGACAATGGCGTAAGTCCGATACCGGCGAAGTCTTCACTCCGGGTAAAGTCACTGCAACGGATATTCAAGGCCACTGGGCGGCGATTCCGCTGCAGCTCATGTTGGATTACAAAGCGCTCGACGTGACCGATGGAAAGGTATATCCGGATAAAGCGATCACCAAAGGCGAAATGATCAAAATGCTAGTCATGGCGATGAACGGCGGCGGCTATACTCCGTATTACGACGCGTCGAAACACGCCAATTCCTTCTCTGATGTAACGGGCTCCAGCGCCTTGTTCGGCTACGTGGAGTACGCGGTGGACAACGGCATCATCGAAAAAACCGGCGGCACATTCAATGCCGACGCCAAGCTGACCCGCGAGGATTTGGCCGAATTGATCGTTCGCGCTCTTGGCTATAACAAACTATCCCAGAAGGACGGTCTGTTTAACCTGAACGTGAAGGACGCCGCCCAAATCACGAAGAAAGGCCAAGTGGCTATCGTTCTGTCACTCGGAATCATGACCGCATCAGACGGCAGCTTCCATGCCAAGGACGAAGTAACTCGAGGAATGGCGGCTATGTCCTTCTACAAATATTTGCAGGCCCGGCTGGCGCTGCAGGATGTCCCGCTGAATTATTACGGCAGAATGTAATTCATGTTCCTTAGCATAATGGTTTGATAAAATTCGCCCCGGCAGTCAACTGCCGGGGTTTTTCGTGCCGTTTTCCTTGGGACGGAATCATTCCATACTTGGCAGGTTCCCATTTTGCATGGTACATTGAGGGATATTGTAACCGCTTAATTAGTGGTCAAGCTGAGGAAAATCTAGCAAGGTGGTTAGGTACGATGAAGAGAAGGAAACGCTCCCGGATGTACATGCCTTTTTCCTATAAAATGATGGTGCCGTATCTCATTCTCGTTCTGCTTACGGACATTCTCGTCGGTTATATCTCGTATACGATGCTTATTCAGTCCCGAACGGAGCTGGCGCAGACCAGCATCCAGACGGGGATGGAGCAGACCCGCAATACGATCCAGTACCAGATCGACGAAATTCAGCGGATGTCCGACACCTTGTTCGGCAGCGTCCCCTTCCAGCGGGCGATTCAAACCAATGGTGAGCGGCTCGACATTTATTTAGCCATGCTGGATGAAATCGTACCCCAGATCCAAGCTCCGCTCAAGTTGTTTGGCAACCATGTCCGCATGATTTTGTACGCAATGAACACCAACTTGACCTATGTGCCAGGAGACGATTTAAGCCAACCCATCCAGCGGAGCGACTACTACATCCTTCCCTATGAAAATATCGAAAACAGCAGCTGGTACGAGACGTTTCAAAAGATGAAGCTGGACAATTCCTGGGTGCAGATTGAAACAGACAAGGAGCTGGACAACATCTCCCACGTCCGCAAGCTGGTTTCCTACAGCGATTACAAGACCACGATCGGCTATATCCGCATCATGATCAGGTTGGACGATCTGCTGGGTAATTTCAACGCGTTTCCCATCGAGCAGGGTGTGGTTCTTCAGTTGCAGAACAAGACAACAGGGGCGAGTCTCTATCAGCGGGGGCAAATGCTTCCGGACCATCATCAAGATGCGTATCTGAAGCTGCATGAGGACATTCCCGGCACGGTTTTCGCTATCGATACCTTTGTCCCTTACTCCTATTTGAAAAAAGATGCCAACCGGCTGCAGATGGTCATCATCGCCGTCTGCTCCATAAGCTTCGCGGTTATGGCATTTATCGGCTATATTGTGGCCCGCCTGTCGGGGCGGAAGATGGCGCGGATCGTCATGCTGGTGCGCTCTTTTGAGGAGGGCAACCTGCAGCGGCGCATTCGATTTACGGGTAACGACGAGTTCGTGCGTATCGCAGATGCCTTTAACGCCATGGCGGAGAATATCCAGGACTTGATCAAGAGTGTTTATATCGAAGGATTGCAAAAAAAACAGGCGGAGCTGGAGGCACTCCAGGCTCAGGTAAATCCGCATTTCTTGTACAATACACTATCGACCATCGGCAGCCTGGCGAATTTGGGCGAGACCGAAAAAGTGACGGATATGGTCAAAGGGCTTTCCCGCTTCTACCGGCTGTCTCTCAATCAGGGCAAGGTGTATATTTCTCTTGAAAAAGAGCTGGAGCAAGTCGGCACGTACCTGGACATTCAACGGGTCAAGTACGCGGACGGATTTACGGTCTCGGTTTCCGTAGAGCCCGAGATTTTGCAGGTGGAAGTGATCAAGCTGATTCTCCAGCCCTTCGTGGAAAACATCTTCAAGCATGCTTGGTTCGGCGACACGATCGCCATCACGATTAACGGCCGGCGTGTTGGAGAGGCCATCGAGCTTATGATCATCGACAACGGGATCGGTATGCGGCCGGAAACGATGAAGGGGCTTTTGTCCGGCCCGAGCCAAGCGGGAGGGTATGGATTGAAAAACGTCGATGAGCGGATCAAGCTTCGCTATGGGCCTGAGTTCGGCATTGAAATCGCAAGTATCTACGGGGCGGGCACAGCCGTGCGCATTCGGCTTCCTTTTTCTCTGCCGCAAGAAGTGCGAGATGAAGAGACGGCATTAAAAATCGTTGAATAAGTTTATATTTTCATTGTCCGCCGCCATATTGCCGCAAACGGGATATGGGTTATTCTTAATCAGAGGGAGTCTGTCATCAGCAGCTCTACTTACCGGCCGGGAGGGGAACTAACGAGTATGAGCGTTTCCATATTGCTGGTGGATGATGAAGCGATAGATTTGGAATGGCTGCGGCGCCGGGTGGTGGGAAGCAAGGAGAACCTGCGGGTGGTCGGTACGGCCAATAGCGGATTTGCCGCGCTGAAGATCATCGAACAAGAACGTATCGATATCATTTTGTCAGACATTCGCATGCCCATTATGTCCGGCATCGATTTTGCACGTAAAGCCAGGGAGATCAACCCAGACGTCAACATTGTGTTCATCAGCGGCCACGAGGACTTTCAATACGCCAAGGAAGCCATATCTTTAAGGGCGTTCAATTACTTGTTGAAGCCTGTGGACGATACGGAATTGTCGCAAATGCTTTCCGCTCTTGTGCGTAAAGTGGAAAACGAGCGAGAGAGCGAACGCAGCTTTTCGGAAGCGCTGTCCCTCGTACACGAGGAGCTTTTGCTCCGTTGGTTCAAGGATAGTACGCCCGGGCCGGTCGAGGCTCATGTCCGTCAATATTTGGAGCCGAAGTTAACGGATGGATGCACCATCGCCTTGGCTGAGCTGGACGATTTCGAGTGGCGGATCGAAGAGTACTCCCCGTTGGAACGCAAGAACATGGCGAAACAGGTTGCCGACGTGATCGGGGCATTTATGGAGGAAACGGGTTTCGGTCAATTTGTCGAAAGCCCTCCCGCTCGTTTTTTGCTTCTCGCCACCGTTCCTACGGAGTGGGTGGAAGGGATGATCGAGCAGCTGCTGGAAAAAATCCGCAAGACGCTTCCTTGGACCATGACCATCGGAACAGGGAGGGCGGCTTACGATTTGGAGCAGTTGCATGAAAGTTTCCGGCAGGCTCAGGCTGCCTTAAGCGCGAAATGGCTGCTCGGCAAAAACCGGCTGATCTGTGACGCATCCACATTCTCGCCAACAGGAAGTGCACCGTCCGACGTGGATGACAAAGTAGACGGCCTGCTAAAGGCGATTTTGGAGTACGATCTGGTCGCTATCGATGATCGTTTAATGGAGCTTTTCGGTGCAAGCAAGGGCCTCTCTCAGAACGACGTCTATAATCTCATCATCCGCATTATCTCCAAGCTTCACGGGGATTTGCTGCAGATGAAGGAGAATCTATACGAGCTGCTGAAATGGGAGTCGCACCAACCGGACATGCTGTTCCGGTTTGAAACGGTCCACGATGTGCTCAGTTGGCTGCGCAAGCGATTTTTTGAACTATCGGAGCTCTTGTATACGAAACGGCGCAAGATGAAGCGGAAGCTGATTGAAAACATCATGGCGTTCGTTGAAGATAAACTCGATCAGAAGATTACACTGAAAGAAGTGGCGGCGCATTTTGAGTTTACCCCCAATTATCTTGGTTTCTTGTTCAAAGAAGAGACGGGGGAGCACTTCAGTGATTATCTTAACGCGCGGAAAATGGAGCGGATCTGCCGACTGCTGACCGATCCGGCCAAGAAGATCTATGAGATTGCAGACCTCGCCGGGTATAAGAATATCATCTATTTCAACCGGCAGTTCAAGCAATCCATGGGCATGACCCCGGGAGAATATAGGAAACGGTACAAGATTTGAAACCGGAATAATGAGGCCGCGGATATTTGATCCGCGGCCCTATTATTTTTTTACCCGTTTTACTTCGTGACGAGCTAATTAAGGGTCACGTTGTCAACGTAAACGGCTGTCTGCCCGCTGCTGTTCGCCGAGGAGAGGAATTCCACGCCGATCTCTCTGACGTTGCCAAGATCGGAGATGGAAGAAAGATTGATGGATAGCGTCGTACCTCCAGATGAATTAAGTTTGACGGAAGTTCCCGCATTCCAGGTCCAGGCTGATCCGGTCTTAACATAAACCCTGGCGTAGAGACCGTCGCCTACAGAGCCCCAGGAAGCATGTTTGACGGTGGCGGTTAACGTTGTTTTGCCACTAAGGCTACGGTCTTGTGTGAGGAGCAGATAATGCTTGGAGTTGCTGGACATGATGATATCCGACTTAAGAGAATAGCTGCCTTTGGACGACCACTCGGTTACGCTCCATGGACCGGCGTATACATTTGAACCGGTCCAGCCCTGCGTATTGCCTTCGAAGTCGTATATAGTGGCTGCGCTACTGTTGCTGCAAGCCGACGACTGTCTCCACTCCGCGTACGGGGCACTGCCGGCAAGAATGCTTTTCAAATAGTTGCCTGCCGCCGTGAGACTTCCATCCGTATTGAAAATGCTTGCGCTTTCCGCCTTGTCATTGATTGCCCAGTTGGTGAACGAAAGATAGTTCTGGTTCATCCAGTCAATCCACTGATTCGTGGAGTCGTAATTGATGTTGCCGTTGCCGTCCGCATTTTCGAAGCCCATTTCGGTCACGAACAGCGGAATCCCCTTTTTCAACGCATAGTTGGCTTTGTCTCGAAGCGACTGAAAATGAGAACCAGCATAAAAGTGCAGGGTATACGCGATATTGCTGTAGGCGGTAATCGGATTGTCAGCGGCCTTGTCCACATCCTGGGACCAGGTCGGCGTACCGACGACGATCAGGTTGTCGGAATATTGGCGAATGGAAGGAATGACTTGTTCGGCATAGCTTTTGACTGTATCCCAAGAGATTTGAGTGGGTTCGTTATAAATCTCAAAGATAACGTTGTCGTAGCTTCCGTATTGCTTAGCCATTCTGCTGAAGAAATCCTTGGCGGTGTTCACATTGTTGTGCGCGCCACTCGAGTGCCAGTCGATGATGACATAGATGCCCTTTGCAATCGCTGCATCGACCACGTCGCGGACTTTGGATTCATCCGCTGTGTTGTATGGATTGCCGGAATCGTCCACGCCGTATGCCGCTCTCACGATTTCCACTTGAAATTCATCGACCATCCGATTCACCGTAGTGGCATTCCAATAGGGACCCGACCAATTGCTCCAGAAGAAGCTTGCCCCTTTTACCATCATAGGTTGATTCGTTTTGGAGCCGTTGATCCGGTTTCCGCTAGCTTTCATCTCACCAAAGTAAGTGACAGGGTTTGCGCAGGCGGCTGCCGAGGCAGGGGTTGCAGGGCCGGCGGCTTGAAGAAGCAGCGTCAATAAACTGAAAAGCATGATCATGACGGACAGCTTGGCGAATGTGACGATAGATGGTTTCATAATTCATCTCCCCTTTGTCATGGTTTGGTCACGAGCCAAAGCCGATGCATTGACCCGTACAATCAAAAAACAGAAGTAAATGTAAATAAAGCAAATGTAAGCGTTTGCTATTTAAGATTATTTACATCGTTGAATAAAATCTGCGTAACTACGAGTGCATTTAATAAATGCAAAAAACAGGGCGGAATTATTAAAACTAAGAACTTATAAAAAGAAGTGAGGAAGGCATTGCCTAAAAGGGGATCATCTGAAGCAGGGTAACTCCATCGCGGAGCAGTAATTGGCTATAGCCGTGGATGAATTTTTGCACTGGAACTTGCAGAACGGATTTGTTAAGTACGACAGTTCTGGTTGCGCTTTCAATTAAATATTTTGTCACCTCCCTCACGCTGTTTATCAATCATAAAATCTTCAATTCCCGAAATAAACAATACCAATATTTAGCAACAGCGAATACATGAACAATCAGCTGTATAATTCATACAAAATTAGATAAATATGAGTACCTATGTAACTAGATTTCAAAAGTAGATGATAGAAGCCTTACGGGGGGCTTTCTCGGGCCGCATAGCTGCTGATCCAAGGTGTTAAACCTTTTCGCTTGCTGGTATTTGCCTAAAACAGGTATGCATTTCAACGGATCGTGGAATCGGTATAAGTTTTTGTTGCTTGGCTGAATGATGTCGAAACTGGGCTTGCCGCTATAATAAATCTATGACAGGAGATCATCCGCACATCTTTGGGGGAGAGTAACCATGAAATTAAGGAGATTCTGGATCGACGTACGTAAATATAAAATCCTACTGCTCATGCTGGCACCGGCCGTTTTGTTTTTTCTGCTGTTCGCCTACGTGCCCATGACCGGGATTGTACTCGCCTTCAAGCAATACAACCATCGGGGAGGCATCTTTGGAAGCCCATGGAACGGCTTGTCCAATTTCAAGTTTTTCTTCCAATCGGGAGACGCTTGGCGGGTAACGCGGAACACGGCGCTCTATAACATTGCTTTTATCGTAGTGAACAATGTGCTGCAGATCTTTGCGGCGATTATGCTTTTTGAAGTGGCGGGGAAATGGTTCCGAAAAATCGCCCAGACGATGCTGTTCCTGCCCTATTTTATTTCCTGGGTCGTTGTCGGAGCCATCGCTTACAATTTGTTCAACTTCGATGTGGGCACGATTAACTCCGTCTTGAAATCCTTGGGGCTGGATCCGATCGATATTTACAATAACTCTTCGTACTGGCCGTTCATCCTTGTGGCGGTAGCCGCTTGGAAATCCCTTGGCTATGGCACGGTGATGTATCTGGCGGCGATTACCAGCATCGATACCGAAATGTACGAGGCCGCCGAGATCGACGGTGCGAACATCTTTCAGCGCATTCGCAAAATCACGATCCCCAATCTGTATCCGACGGTCATCATTTTGGTGTTGTTGGCGATTGGCAATATTTTCAGAGGCGACTTCGGGATGTTCTACAACATGGTCGGCAACAACGGGCTGTTGTTCTCCTCGACAGACGTGATCGACACCTTCGTATTCCGGCTCTTGATCTCATCTAATGAAATCGGCATGTCCGCAGCCGCAGGCTTCTATCAATCCATCCTCGGCTTTGTCACCATATTGTTGGCTAACTACGCGGTTCGGAAATACGATAAAGACCGGGCGCTGTTCTAATTACGGGAGGGAGGTAACCAACATGAGCGCATCGCTTACACAAACAAGCACCAAAACTTCCAGCGGGAAGCCCGGGAAAATGATGGGGGACCGCCTGCTGCTGCAAATCATCGGCTATACTGTTCTTGTCCTTTTGGCCGTCTTCTGCATCCTTCCGTTTCTGCTGGTGGTCAGTTCATCTCTAACCGCCGAAACCGCCATCGTGGAAAAAGGCTTTCAGCTCTTTCCGACGGATTTTTCCACAAATGCATACCACGTTTTGTTCAAGTACCCGAAGGATATGATCAATGCCTATACGGTGACGATATCGGTAACGGCCATCGGTACGTTGGTCGGTCTATTCCTTACCTCGATGACCGCCTATGTGTTGGCGCGAAAAGACTTTAAATGGCGTAACGTGTTCTCTTTCTACTTTTTCTTCACAACGCTGTTCAGCGGAGGGCTTGTTCCCTGGTACTTGCTGATGGTGAATTACCTGCAATTGAAGGATACGCTGCTGGTGCTGATTTTGCCGCTCTTGATGAATGTCTTCTACATCATTGTGATGAAGAGCTTTATGAGCAGCATCCCGGAAGCGATTACGGAATCAGCGAAAATCGATGGAGCTGGCGACTTCCTCATCTATCGCAAGCTGATTCTTCCTTTGGCGAAGCCGGCCCTTGCCACCATCGGCTTGTTTATCGCCCTGGGGTACTGGAACGATTGGTACAATGCGCTTCTGTTTATTTCGGATTCAAAGCTTATGCCGCTGCAATATTATCTCTATCGACTCCTTGGCAATATGGATGGCATGCGCAAAGCGATCATGCAATCCGGTGCGGTGATCACCAGCAACAACCTGCCGACAGAAAGCTTGAAAATGGCCATGACATTGGTGGCAACAGGTCCGATTTTGCTGGCCTATCCGTTTGTTCAACGTTTTTTCGTGCAGGGCTTAACGATCGGCGCTGTAAAAGGATGACCACGGGGATACCCGGTTATCATACATTACCTTAACTTAGGGGGAACTTCGATCATGAAGCAAAGAAAAAGAAGTCTCATGCTGGTGCTTGCACTTGTTCTTGCCTTCTCGGCACTGTTGTCCGCATGCGGCGGCAGCAAGGACAAATCGTCGGAATCCACGACCAAGCCATCGGTGGCGCCATCGGCGTCAGCGGCAGCAACCGCTTCAGCAAAGCCTGCTGATCCAGGACTGGATACATCTAAAGAAGTCAAGCTGAAGATGCTTCTTGTAGGCGGCAAGCCGGTTGATTACGACGAAGTGTTCGCAGAGCTGAATAAACTGACGAAGGAAAAAATCAACGCAACCGTTGATGTCGAGTTCCTCGATTGGTCGGATTGGCAGCAAAAGTACCCGTTGAAATTCGCTGCCGATGAAAATTTTGACATCGTGTACACTGCCAACTGGGCGTTCTATAACGATCAAGCGCTGAAAGGCGGCTTTCTTGAGCTGACGGACGACATGCTGTCCAAATATGCACCGCAAACATGGGCCGCAATGCCCGCTGCTTCCTGGAATCAAGCCAAGGTTCAAGGCAAATTGTACATGGTTCCCCAAAACAGCACGGAAGTCACCGACAAGGTCGTGCTGATCCGCGAAGACCTGAGACAGAAGTACAACCTGCCGCAGGTGAACAGCATGGATACCTACGCCGCTTATTTGAAAGGGATCGCCGCCAATGAAAAGGGCATCCAGCCTTTCGGAGCGAAGCCGGCGGACGGTTGGAAATGGCACGAATTGGATCAAATCACGCTGGAGCAAGCAAACGACTGGAACCTGGTCGACTATAACGCACCGCTTGCTTACAAACTGGACGACAACACCGGCAAGCTGTTCAACGTTTACGATACGCCGGAATTTACGAAGCTTCTCGCCTACTACAAAGACTTGGCCGATAACGGAGCTTGGTCGAAAAACATCGTTAGCAACAAGAACGACGTATGGCAGGACGTAAAAGCTGGCAAAGTCACCTCTTATGCTCAAAACATCGGCACCCTGGGTAACAATATGGCCGAAATGAAACGCGACAAGCCGGAATACAATGTTCAAATCGCCGACTTGACGCCAAACAGCAAGAAAATCGGTTCTATCTCTACACAGAACGGTTTGGCCATTCACGCGACTTCCAAAAATGTGGAGCGCTCTCTGATGCTCATCGATCTGCTGCAAAACGATAAGCAAATCCACGATCTCACCATGTACGGAATCGCCGGAAAACACTATCAACCTGAAGGCGACGATAAAACCGCAGCAGGACCTAGCGCTGCCAATTATACCGGCTTCTCCAACTGGGGTTGGAACTCTCAACTGAACCGCCGTGACACCTCCTTCCCGGATGAAGCGCAAGCCATTTCCGACGGCTGGAAGAGCAAAGTCTATAACTTTAATCTGGAAACCTTCGTATTCGATGACAGCAAAGTGAAAAACGAAGTCGCCAACATCGGCAACGTGATGCTCCGTTACGCGATTCCGCTGGAATACGGTCTGGTTGATCCTGTAAAAGGCCAAGCAGAACTGCTGAAGCAGTTGAAGTCCGCCGGCATCGACAAGGTGCAAACGGAAATGCAAAGCCAAGTGGACGCCTTCCTGGCGGCCCAGAAGTAAATGGTTGAAAAAGGAGGCGGGCGGCTTCAACGGCGTCCCCTCCTTTTTTTCGTTTCTAGAATGTGGCATCATGATGAAAGCGAATACAAGTGATTACAGAAAGTGAGTGGAATGCCATGAGTCAAAAATTTCCGCCGATCAGCAAAAAGTTGCCTGTCTTCATGCACGGCGCCGATTACAATCCCGATCAGTGGCTGCATGATCCCAAGGTGCTGGAGGAAGACATCCGACTGATGAAGCTGGCGAACTGCAACGTAATGTCCGTCGGGATCTTTTCCTGGGTATCTCTGGAGCCGTCTGAAGGGGAGTATACCTTTGAATGGTTGGACGAGGTGTTGGACCGTTTTGCCGAAAATGGTATCTACGCTTGGCTGGCTACTCCCAGCGGGGCGCGTCCGGCATGGATGTCACAGCATTACCCTGAGGTTCTGCGGGTAGGGGCAAACCGGGTGCGCAATTTGCAAGGCGGGCGGCACAATCATTGCTATACTTCTCCCGTTTACCGGAAGAAGACGGCGGAGATGAACCGCAGATTGGCTGAGCGGTATGCGCAGCATCCTGCGGTGGTAGGCTGGCATATCTCCAACGAGCTTGGCGGCGACTGCAATTGCGAGCTTTGCCAGGAAGCTTTCCGCGGCTGGTTGAAGGCAAAGTACGGAACTTTGGATGCGCTGAACCGCGCTTGGTGGACGGCCTTCTGGAGCCATACGTACACGGACTGGTCGCAGATCGAATCTCCCGCGCCTCACGGTGAAATGATGGTCCACGCGCATAATCTGGATTGGCGGCGGTTCGTCACGGATCAAACCATCGATTTTTACCGGGTAGAGATCGCTCCGCTGAAGAATGCCAATCCTGAGCTGCCCTGCACCACCAATATGATGGATTTATTTGAAGGATTGGATTATCGCAAGCTGGCGGAAGAAGTAGACGTCGTATCGTGGGATGCGTATCCTAAATGGCACAATGAGACGTCCGATGGCCGGGAGGCGGTCTGGTTTTCCTTCAACCATGATCTGTTCCGTTCCTTGAAGAAAAAGCCGTTCATGCTCATGGAGAGCACGCCGAGCCTGACCAACTGGCAGCCGGTGAGCAAACTGAAGCGTCCGGGCATGCACCGGCTCTCGTCTTTGCACGCCGTTGCTCACGGTTCGGATACGGTGCAATATTTTCAATGGCGGAAAAGCCGCGGTTCCAGCGAAAAGTTCCACGGCGCGGTCGTAGACCATGTCGGGCATGAGCATACCCGGGTGTTTCAGGATGTAGCGACGTTAGGGGAGACCCTCGGCAAGCTGGATGACGTGTTAGGAACAACGGTGCCCGCGGAAACGGCGATCTTGTTTGATTGGGACAACCGCTGGGCGGTGCGTGACGCCCAAGGGCCGCGGAACATGGGCATCGGCTACGAAAATACCGTGATGCAGCATTATCGCGCGTTTTGGGAAATGGGTGTGCCAGTGGATGTCATCGGGGCGGAAGATGCATTTGACGGGTACAAGCTCATCGTTGCACCGATGGTTTATTTATTGCGGCAGGAGACGGGAGAGAAGCTGCATGCTTTTGTGGAGCGGGGCGGAACGCTGGTGGTCACCTATTGGTCGGGCATCGTCGATGAAAACGATCTGTGCCATTTGGGCGGATTTCCGGGACCGTTGCGGAAAACGGTAGGCATTTGGGCTGAAGAGATCGAAGGACTGCCGGATCATGACTGCAATTCCCTGGTGATGGCCGAAGGCAACGGGTTGGGGATCGCTGGCGAATTTGAGATTCGCGAGCTGTGCGAACGCATTCATCTGGAAGGCGCCCAGGCGCTGGGCGTATATGGCTCGGACTTTTACGCCGGGGAGCCAGTGCTGACGGTGAATGCCGTGGGCAAGGGCAAGGCGTATTATCTCGCCGCTCGGGTGAGCGAGGATGCCTTTTACGATGCGTTCTATGGCAAGGTAGTGGAGGAAGCAGGTATCCGCCGGGTGCTGGATGCAGATCTGCCGGCCGGCGTTACGGCTCAGCTTAGGACCGATGGGGATAGGGAGTACGTGTTCCTGCTGAATTTCTCCGGGACGGCCTGCGAGGTGGAGTTGGATCGGGAGTACGCCGACGCGGAGACCGGGGAGCAGTTGAGCGGCAGCTTGGTGCTGCCTGTGAACGGGTCGCGGGTGCTGCGGTCTTAATATCACCCCGCTGAAAAAACCAGCAAATTGATCGTACCCCTATCAATAGACAGATGAAAACGCGCATCGATCCTCGGTCGGTGCGCGTTGTTTTTATTTGGCTTGAAACTCCTGAATCCTCACATCTACAAAAACTTGCGGTTCGTCTTCTTTCCGTCGTAGGTGAACAGAACTTTTTTATCCTCGACGACGCTCTCCAGGTGGACGCTTTTTCCCCACAGGCGGTGGATGTAGGGCATCGTGCGTTCGACGTATTTCAAATCCAGCTCGATCCCCTCAAAAGAATGCTGCATGTACAGTTCCCCGTTGCCGAGAAAATCCCCATCCTTCACAACGATATAGGGAAACCCGCCGTTGATCCGCGAAAAAACCAGCTGATCCCGCACGTTTTCCCAGGCTTTATCGGTAATTTTCCACTCGGCGCCCTTTTTCTCGAAGACGTACAGGTCCAACTCGTCAGTCAGCTCTTTGGTCAAGTAATTGCGGATAAAGGACGTATCGGAATCGAACTCCCGCACCTCGAAAATTTTGTCCCGGTCCCACCGTTTTTCGATGTCCTCAAAGATTTTAACCCCGAGATAGTAAGGATTGAGCGTGTGCCGGGACGGCTGGACGACGCTGGAATTGAGCTTGGAAAACTCGATGGTCTCCTCTTCCGTCAGATCCAACTCCCGGATAATCCGCTGGTGCCAGTAGGAAGCCCAGCCTTCGTTCATGATTTTCGTTTCCATCTGCGGCCAAAAATAAAGCATTTCATCCCGCAGCATCGTGAGGATGTCCCGCTGCCAGTCTTTCAGATGAGGCGCATATTGTTGGATGAACCACATGATGTCTTTTTCCGGGCGAGCAGGGAACTGCCGTTCTTTGTTTTCTGCTGGCAAGTAAGCCTTCGTTTCAGGGTCCAGCTGCCAAAGATCCTCGTATCCGGTGAGAGGGCGGTCCGATTCCTTCGACTTGGACGGATCCCGGCGGCGGTCGCGCTCACGTTCTTCCTTCGCGGCACGATCAGGCTTCACCACAGCCGGATCAACGTGCTCCTGAATGGCAAGGCAGGCGTCTAGAAATCCTTCCACCTCCGCGGTGCCATATTCGATTTCGTACTGGCGTATGCGTTCAGCCGTCGCCGACATGCTTTCCACCATTTTGCGGTTGGTCCCAGAGAAACGGGCATTGTTTTTGAAAAAATCGCAGTGGGCCAGCACGTGGGCGACGATCAGCTTGTTTTGGATTAAAGTGTTGCCATCCAGGAGAAAGGCGTAGCAGGGGTCGGAGTTGATGACCAGTTCGTAAATTTTGCTGAGTCCCAGGTCGTATTGGGTTTTCATCCTGTTGAAGGACTTTCCGAAGCTCCAATGGCTAAAGCGCGTCGGCATTCCGTAAGCTCCGAACGTATAAATGATGTCAGCCGGGCAAATCTCATACCTCATCGGATAAAAATCGAGGCCAAATCCTTTGGCGATTCCGGTGATCTCTTCGATGGCGGCCTCCAACTGCTTGAATTCTTCCGCTTGCATATCCGTTTCCCTCCCTTTGCCTTACTATATTCGCGGGGAAGCGGCTTGAACACTTCACAGGAGGTGGGAAGATTCGAAGCATCTAGATCGACTGCAAGGACTATAGCGCGATATTGACATAATCGCACCTGCATGGATTGGATTTCTTGTACATAAAACTATGGCGAAAATTTGAACAAGTGCGTCGCTTTCGCTAAGATAGTAACGTTGGCTATAGACAAGATGAACATGAAACGGAGGAGCGAGAATGGCAATCATCTGTGCGCCGGAATTGGGAAGAACGATGGGAAAAGCAAAGTTGAACAATTGGTTGAAAAAACAGAATGAGGTTGTCGTACGGGACGAAGTTTTATGTGAACTGGAATTGGATAAAGTAAGCATTGAAGTGGCGGCGGATTTCAACGGGATAATCGATGAAATCTATGTAACGGAAGGGCAACCGGTCAACCCGGGGGATCGCCTTTGCCGGATATCGCCGGCTGACGGGAAGGAAGGGGCTAGCGCGCGATGATCGATAAAAAGCCCGAATGGCTAAAAGTAACCTATACCCAGAGCGAAGCCATATCCGAGCTAAAATCATTGATGGAAACCAAACGCCTGCACACGGTTTGTGAGGAAGCCCGCTGCCCCAATATTTTCGAATGCTGGCAGCAGCGGACGGCGACGTTCATGATTCTGGGCTCCATCTGCACCAGGGCGTGCCGATTTTGCGCCGTGGACAGCGGCCGCCCTAATGAACTGGACTTGCAGGAGCCGGAACGGGTGGCGGAATCGGTGGCGGCAATGGGACTCAAGCACGCGGTGATTACGTCCGTCGCCCGTGACGATCTTCTTGACGGAGGAGCATCGATTTTCGCGGCATGTATCACGGCTATTCGTGAACGAACTCCCGGTGTTTCCCTCGAGGTGCTGATCCCTGACTTCATGGGAAATGATGATGCTTTGCGTGTCGTTTTGGAAGCGAAGCCGAATGTGTTGAACCATAATATCGAGACGGTCAAAAGACTGTCGGATAAAGTTCGGGCTAAAGCGAAGTACGACCGTTCTCTACGGCTGCTCACTCGTTCGAAGGAAATCGATCCAGCCATCGCTACCAAATCCGGCATCATGCTGGGGTTGGGCGAGTCCTTAGATGAAGTGCGGGAAGCTTTGTACGATTTACGGTCGTCGAATGTGGAGATTGTCACCATTGGGCAATACCTGCAGCCTTCTTCAAGCCATCACCCGGTGATCCTCTACCGGACGCCTGAAGAATTCGAACAGCTAAAGAAGGATGCTTATCAAATGGGGTTCAGGCATGTGGAATCCGGTCCCCTTGTCCGATCTTCCTATCACGCGGGTGAGCAAATGACCGGGGAGCGTGGGTAAGGTGGCGGAAAAACAGACCGTGGAAGGCCGGTGGTTGGGAACCGTTCCTTACGCTCAAGCACTTGAACTTCAAAGGGAGTATGTGAACCGGGTGCGGGAAAGCAAACAGTCGTACCTGTTATTCTTGGAGCATACTCCGGTCATTACAATGGGACGCTCGGCAGAGGAGCAGCATATTCTTGCCGACCCGGTGGAACTGGAGAAGCGGGGAGTCGATTTGGTGTACACCGATCGGGGAGGAGACGTGACATTTCACGGCCCGGGACAATTGGTGGTTTATCCGATTTTTGATCTGGCCCAGTGGAACCATGAGATATCCGGGTACGTTCGCATGCTGGAGGAAACGGTCATTCGGTCATTGGCCGTATTATACGACTTGGAAAGCACCCGATCGGACGGGTTTCCCGGCGTTTGGATTGGCGAGCGGAAAATATGCGCCATTGGCGTGAAAGCAAACCGGTATATCGGCTCCAGAGGATTTATCATGTCTCACGGCATCGCCTTGAACGTGAATACGGACCTGTCGTATTTTGATACAATCGTTCCTTGCGGACTGCACGACAAATCCGTGACTTCTGTCCAACGGGAAACGGGTGAAACGCAGGTGACAATGGAGCCTCTTGTAGAGCAGCTAAAGGTTCAGTTTGAGGATATTTTCCAAATTCGCATTACGGAGTCTCAAGAGTTCCTATATGGAACTCCCCCATATCAAGCTCATGCATGAAATCTGAATGCCAAAAAGCCGGAAGAAGCCGCACAGCGGCCGCTTCCGGCTTTTGTTTGTTTCTCACTCCATACTCATGGTTTTGGCGGATTTACCATCGTTCCATTTGCTTTCACGCCGACCCCATCCGTATATACCATCTTGCCCCCATAGTAGCCGGTACCCAAAACAAGCGCGCCGGAAGCGATCGAGAGGACGAGATAAGCGACCAAAAAAGTTTTCACGAAGGGTTTGTTACCCCGGATGATTTGCCAAAGCCGCCACAGAGCGAGCACGGTAACCACCCATGCTGTAAAATCGGCAAGCGTCGAGTGGATGTCAAGGTAAGTGGTGTTTCCCCGTGCGTCTTCCTCCGGTCCTGTCAATACAGCGAGCCATGCCCCCGCGGCTGCGATCACCCACAACCATGCTCCTTGTTTTGGTAATAGGGAGCGGTTTTTCACGGCAAGAACGAGATCATAACAAAGACCGATAATAATTAGGGCAATTGGAAAGTGGACGAGAATGGGATGAATATGGTTGGTAATTTCAGAAAACATCGTTTTTCCCCCTTTAGTTAGGATTGGTTTTACGAATAGGCAATTTTACCGTAAATGTAGAACCCCGATTGATCTCGCTGGATACGTTGATTTGCCCCCCGTGATTACGGGTAATTTGAGCGGCAATAGATAATCCCAAGCCGGTTCCTCCCAGATGGCGTGATCGCGCTTTGTCAACGCGGTAGAATCGCTGGAACAGATGCGGCAGATTTTCCGCCGGGATTCCGCACCCTTTGTCTTCGATGGATAGTTCCACTTCCGCTTCTCCGCTCTTGCCTATATGTACCGTTATAGCCCCGTCGGTAAAGGAATATTTGATCGCATTGTCCAACAAAATGTAAAGCAACTGATTGATCTGATCGGGATCTCCCCCATATAAAAACGTTCCTCCCGGAAGCGTATCCTCCAAGCGGATGTCTATCCGTTTATCCTTTGCAATCGTCTGTATTCGTTCTATCGCCGAATATACGGTTTGACGCAATTCGAAAGTTTCCTGTCTGCTTTGCAGTGTGTCTGCTTCCCCCCGGGCTAGCATAAGAAGTTGATCGGTCAAGCGAATCATCCGTGCAATTTCATCCTTCATATGGCCTAGAACAGTCTGATGGATAGCGGGCAGCTGTTTTTTTTGCTCCTCCAGAATTTCTACAGACGATTGCAAGACGCTTAAGGGTGTACGCAGTTCATGGGATGCATCCGCTGTAAACTCCTGTTGTCTCTTGAAGGAGCGGACGATCGGAACCATTGCCCCGCCGGCAAATATATGCCCAGTCACCGTTGCAATGAGTAGGAGAACGAAGGTTAGTCCGAAAATCAGCCATTTCATTTCGTTCAGCAAAATCATCATCTTGCTGATGTTCTCACCGATGTAAATAACGCTTCCTCTTCCGTCATTAGTGGCGATACGGTAAATGGCATACACGTTGCGGCCTTCGCTTGAATGCTGCTCCATGCGCTGATAAGTGGAGACGTCCGTTTTTTTTACGAGCTGCTGAATCTCATCATTTGAAAGGGGGACGCGGTCGCCCGAAGTGGAGATGATGTTGCCTTGAACATCGCGTACAATGGCGAATTGATCAATCTGTAAAAACTCCCACTCCATACCTCCTTCATGAGGGTGGCCCAAACTCTCTATCGATTTGATTCCCGCCGTATGGTGAAGCCATTCCTGCACCGTTTTATTACCTGCCTTATCCAGACGGCTATGCTCATCCCGAGTCATAACGCCCGATAAAATGAAGTAAAAAGAAGCCGCCATGATCACGAGTATCAGAGCAATAATGCTGCTGTAAATAAACAGCAGTTTTCGACGCGTCTGTTTAATCATGGTCGTCTTCTCCCTTATCGGTTAACCGATACCCTCTGCCGTGAACGCTTTGTACCATTTTAAAATCGAAAGGATCGTCAATCTTTTTGCGCAGAAGCTTTACCGTGGCGTCAACGGCATTCAAGGTTACTTCGGTCCCGCTTCCCCAAACGTGGGTTAAGATACGCTCTCTCGACAGGACTTCTTCTGGATGCCGCATCATGAACGCCAATAGCTGGAGCTCCCGTTTCGTCAAATAGATGGACATCCCGCCTCTCGCAACTTCCTGGGTTAGGGGATTCAAGGTAAGATCCCCAAGGGAGTACGCTTCTTCATAGCCGTTTGTCTGCTTGCGCCGATCTAATGCGAAAATGCGGGCAAACAGCTCTTCGAAAGCAAACGGCTTTACCAAATAATCGTCAGCCCCCTGAAGGAGGCCATTCACCCGATCCTGTACCGCGTCCCGTGCGGTCAGCATCAATATCGCAGTCTTATCTTGTTGGTCCCGCCATTCCTTGCAAAGGTCAAGGCCGGTTTTTCCGGGCAGCATCCAATCCAAAATATAAAGATCATAACCTTCCGCGCCCCGGAAATCCTCCGCATCCTCTGCCATTTGCGCCCAATCCACTTGATGCCCAACCTGACCCAGCTTGTATTGAATCATGAAGCCGAGTTTGTCGTCATCCTCAACCAACAGTATTCGCATATATATCCCTTTCCTTATTTTCCCTATCCAATGTCTTATCTCACATTATAAGAGAACGATTATGAAAAAATAATGAAAGATCAGTGGCAATATTAGGATCTAATTTCATGATTTTTTCATGCGCCGAATTCTAAGATTGCAGAGAAAACGCTGCAAGACATACATGCCGCTGTCGAGGCATCAGCGAATGTATGAAATTTCAGCACAGGCCGCCTGAAGCTAACCTACACGAGAAAAGGTTATTTCAGGGCAGGGTGCAGCGGATTAATGTTTTTATCGATAGGAGATGATTATATGGCCGTAAGTGGCAAGAAGTTTATCGTCATGTGTTCAACCGCCATCGGCATTATTTATGCAACCGGGTATTCCGTCACCCAACCGGTAACCGCTCAGGAGGAGAGCAATATACAGAATAGCTGGACGGCATCCCCCGAACCCAGCGTCAGAAGCGGACCTACAGTCGCGCCAAGCCCGACTCCGTCAACGGACTCTTCAAAAATTATTCCTCCAGGAGCGAGGTTTCATAACCGGCATCAAGCTGAGCAGCCGTTTGCCGCATCAACCCCGAATGTCAGCGAGAGTCCGTCAGCAGCGCCCAAATCGGCTTCGGCCGCCGACTCGAATCAAGGGTCATCCACTCTCCAAACAAAATATAAAGACGGCACGTACAACGGCTCCGGCACAAACCGCTTCGGTACAGTCGAGGTGAGCGTTACGATTAAGAGCGGGAAAATCTCTGCGGTTGAAATCACGAACTGTGCAACCCGATATCCGGAGTGGGTCATCGATTCTCTTCCCACAGAAGTCATCGCCAAGCAAAGCCCGGAGGTCGACACCGTAAGCGGGGCAACGCGCAGTTCGGAAGATTTCATCAACGCGGTCAATGATGCTCTCAGCCAGGCGGAGCAGGCGTGATGGCGGCGATGCGCATGATCACCCACTCATTCATCGCTATGGATACCGTTGTGAACCTCAAAGTTGTGTCTAATGATTCGGCGGAAGCGGTGAACGAGAGCATAGAACGAGCTATTGCAGCCTTTCGGCTCGTAGAGGAAACGTGCAGCCGATTCGATGGGAACAGCGAGTTGAGGAAGCTTTCACTAACCATTTCCAGTCCGCAGCGGGTCAGCCCGCTACTCTTTGAATCCTTGCGTTTTGCCAGGCAGCTAGCCGAAACGACGGGGGGAATCTTCGACCCCACCATCGGACAACTCTTGGAACGGAAAGGCTTCGCCCGTCATTATTTGACCGGTAGCAGTCCCGCGCCTTTACCTGATTCTCCGGTGTCTGTTTCTTTTCGAGACTTCGAACTCGACGAACATAAGCGGACGATCACCTTGTTCAAGCCGATGCTGCTCGATTTGGGGGCGGTGGCCAAGGGAGTGGCCGTGGATTTAGCCAAACGGGAATTAGAGGAGCACTGCGGCTATTTAATAGAAGCCGGTGGCGATTTATTTGCCGGCGGACTGAACGGGCATGGTGAGCCCTGGCATGTCGGCATCCGCCATCCGTTGGAAACGGACCGCACGATCAGAGTCCTGCGTATTTCAGATATGGCAGTATGCACATCGGGCAGCTATGAGCGGAGAAGCCCGCTGGATGGCACAACGCACCATCTGCTTGATCCTCATACGAAAAGCTCCAGCGATGAACTGCTCAGCTGTACGGTAATCGCACCGTATGCCATGCTTGCCGACGGTTTTTCCACTGCTGTATTTTTACTGGGGCGGAGTCGCGGGTTGGAGATGCTCAATTCTATGGGCTTTGAGGGATTGCTGATTTCTTCGTCATGCGACCTGTCCACGACTGCTAAAATGAAGAGGTATGTGTATGAATAACATCCATTTGATCGGCCAACGCCAATTAAAGGAAAGTCCGAAACGGAAAAAACGGAAACCAAATTATTTTAAGACGCCAAAAGGAAACCTCTTGATCATCCTTATCGGACTGGCGGCATTGGTCTCGATTGCGACTGTCTCTTATCACGGATTATTGAACATGGGGGTAGCAGTCGTTACTTCCGTTCTTCTTGATTATGCCGTAATGCGGCTACAGAAAAGAAAACGGCTTGTTCCCGATGGCGCTCTTCTCACCGGTATCATCATCGGGATGGTGATGAGCCCCGTTACCCACTGGCAGATCGTCTTCCTTACAGCGGCGATTTCAATCGCTTCCAAGCATTTGCTGGCGTTTCGCAAAAAGCCAATTTTCAACCCGGCGGCTTTCGGATTGCTTGTCGTTCTTTTGCTTTTTTCCACCGGACAGGATTGGTGGGGAGGGCTGCCCGATTTATCCGCCTGGTTTCTGATTGTACTACTGGCCGGAGGGTATTGGGTCACGTCCAAGGTTCGTAAATTTCCGCTTGTTTTTACTTTTCTTGGCCTTTATTTTTCTGTTTATCTGGCGATTGCCATGTTTGGAACAGCGGATGTAAGCGACATGTTCCGCGTTCCATTTCTAAACTCAGCGTTGTTTCTGGCGTTTTTCATGATGACCGATCCCCCTACCTCGCCCAGCAAACCGATTGAACAAGTCCTGTTCTCACTGGTCGCTGTCGGCATAAGCGCATGGATCAATTTGTCCTTCGGCGGATTATCCTTCCTGCTTGCGGGGCTGCTTTCCGCCAACCTGTGGCATACGATCGTATCGGCGATCAAACGGGCAGTAGATAAAACACGTTAACCGTTTATCCTTGGCCAATGAGAAACCTTTTCCGGTACTTCAGCGGAGAGATCCCGACCTGTTCACGGAAGGAGTTTGAGAAATAGGGGGTGTTGCGGAATCCAACTCGCTCGGCGATGAGGGACACCGGCCACTCCGTTTTGACCAGAAGCAGTTTCGCTTGCTCCAGGCGGTAGTTGTGGAGGTAATCTTGAGGCGTGCAGCCATACACCTCTTTCATGCAGCGGACGATATAATTGACGTGAAAATGCAGTGTTTGCGAGAGAACATCATTGGTGATGTCCTCGGCGTAATGTTGCCTAAGATAGGCTTCGGTTCTTTCGGCGAGCAAGATGGCGGCGGCGGATGTATTCGTTTTGCTCCCTGCCTCCATTAAGCTCAGTAATTGTTGAAAGTGCTTTTGTTCCTCCCAAAAGGCGAGGGACCGCCTCTCTATGCCCAAATCCAGCAAGCGCTGCATCGTGAACCGCATGCTATCCGGATCAGGAGCATTTCCATACTTGGGAATAATGATCCGGTAGGGATCATATCTGCCGCTTAGGTCGAAGCCGGATTGCCCGCCCATTGTTTTAACGGGAGAGAAGCGAAGATCAGGTTCATCCTGACCCTGAACCCACCCACCGGAAGCTTCAAAATGAAGCCAATAAAAAACAGTCTCGCTCTCGCAAGGCTTGACGCTAAAGTGATGCCGATCCGGCAAGAGCAGCAGAAACTGGCTGGCGGATAGCTCCCACTGCCTCGTTTCTTCTCCGATAAATAGAACGCCTTCCACTACGTAAAGCAAGTCAAATACGCCGATCCGGTAACGGTTCGGGTGCTGATCGCCGCACTGATAGGTCGTGGACTCCGCTTTCGATATAATAAGGCATGGGGGGCGCTGTGAGGGCGACATAGAGAGATTCACTCATATCGTTTGCGTTTCGTCCTTCTGTGTTGAATTTTATAAAAAAGAGGTTGATTCGGATACTGGCATAGGCTGATTTTACACAATAAAATGAGAATTGTACAAGGTTTGGATAGAGTATATTTTCGGGAGGTTTCAGAAGCGAATGATATCTTTGAAAGCAACTCAAAATAAACCGCTGCAAAAGGTTCGCATCGACGACGGGTTTTGGTCCGACTATCAGACGAAGGTGCGGGATACGGTGATCCCATATCAATGGGAAGCGCTGAACGACCGGATTCCCGGCGCTGAGCCCAGCCATGCCATCAAAAATTTCCGCATTACCGCAGGGCTGGAGACCGGAGAATACGGGGGAATGGTCTTTCAAGACAGCGACCTGGCCAAATGGCTTGAGGCCGTTGGTTATTCCCTGGCAGTCCATCCCGATCCGGAATTGGAAAAGCTGGCGGACGAAGCGATCGATCTGATCGTCCAAGCTCAGGGTGAAGACGGTTATCTGAATACGTATTTTGCGTTGAAGGAGCCGGGCAAACGTTGGACGAACTTGACGGAGTGTCATGAGCTGTACTGTGCGGGCCATATGATGGAAGCGGCAGTGGCTTACTACCAAGGAACCGGCAAGCGCAAGCTGCTGGATGCCATGTGCCGGTTTGCGGATTATATCGGAGAAGTGTTTGGTGCTGAGGAAGGGAAGATGCATGGCTATGACGGCCATGAGGAAGTGGAGCTTGCCCTCATCAAGCTGTACGAGGCGACAGGGGAAGAGAAGTACTTGCGGCTCAGCCAATACTTTATTGACGAGCGTGGAAGCAAACCGTCCTTTTTCACCGAGGAATGGGAAAAACGCGGCGGCATCTCCCACTGGACCCAAACAAAAGTGCCCCTTGATTTGGCCTATTATCAAGCGCATCGGCCGGTACGGGAACATGACAAAGCAACAGGGCACGCGGTCCGGGCTGTTTATTTGTACACTGCGATGGCCGATCTGGCGCGGTTGACCGGAGATGAGGGATTGTTTGCCGCATGCCGCAGGCTCTGGAATAACATCACTGAGAAGCAGATGTATATAACTGGCGGCATCGGTTCTACTCATCATGGCGAAGCGTTCAGCTTCGATTACGATTTGCCGAACGACACGGTTTACGCGGAAACCTGCGCCTCCATCGGTTTGATTTTCTTTGCCAAGCGCATGCTTGAGTTGGAAGCAGACAGCAAATACGCGGACGGAATGGAGCGGGCGCTCTACAACTTGGTGACGGCCAGCATGTCCAAGGACGGGAAGCACTACTTCTATGTCAATCCGCTCGAAGTATGGCCGGAAGCAAGCGTTAAAAATCCCGGCAGGCACCATGTTAAAGCGGAACGCCAAAAGTGGTTCGGGTGCTCCTGCTGCCCGCCTAATGTGGCCCGTTTGCTAGCCTCATTGGATCAGTATATCTACACATCAACCGCCAATTCGATTTACACGCATCTGTATATCGGAAGCGATTCTCATTTTGAGCTGGAAAATGGCGTCGTCGATTTGAAACAAACCTCATCTTTTCCTTGGAACGGCGATGTATCGTTTGCAATCGGTTTGCCGTCTTCAACCCGGTTTACATTGGCTTTGCGGATTCCGTCATGGTGCGATGGTTTGCCGCAGCTCGCGATCAACGGAGAGGTTGCGTCTCTCGATTCATACAAGGAGCAAGACGGCTACCTCCTCATCGACCGCATGTGGTCCGATGGTGATACTATTAACTGGAGCTTGCCGATGAAAGCCAGATGGATGGAAGCTCATCCGGAGATTCGGGCAGATGCCGGAAAGGTTGCTCTCCAGCGCGGACCTTTGGTCTATTGCCTGGAGGAAGTGGACAATGGAGCGCCGATTGCTTCCTTGGCAGTTCGTGTAGATGAAAGCCTGCAGGAACGGTTTGTGCCGGATTTGTTCGGCGGCGCCGTCGTTGTAGAAGGCCAACTCTTCCGGGTTGACTCGGCTTCTTGGAAACAAGAATCGACCGCATATCGTCCATATCAGACGGCCAGCCAAAAAACCGCTTTCCGCGCGGTTCCCTACTATCTATGGGGAAATCGCGGGCTAGGCGAAATGGCGGTCTGGGTAAGGACGAAATAAATTAGCAAGCTAAACGCCGCCCAAATTGAAAAATGGGCGGCGTTTTTTACATTTCCTTATCAAACTTAACGCGATAATAAACTCCGCCGCCAATAACAAACAAGTAAGCGAATACCAGCAGCAAAATCACGAGGACGTCGACATTCATTAAAGCAAATGAAATCATTAACGCGCCGAATACAAGCACCATCATGTCGTATGCTTTCGCTTTTGCACGGTAGCTAATGGCAAGATTCCGTTCATCATTCTTTTCGATTTCCATTCGTTTTTGCACATTGGGGTTATTCTTCAGGGCCTTTCGGCTAATGACATTTCCCATGCCATGGCCGAAAAGACCGCAACCAAGGCCAATAAGAATATATGGCAATGCCTGTAAAGTGCTTTGTAGGTTATCGATTGTTTTCAACAAAAATAGCCCGGCTCCAAGCAACAATATGCCAGCTAACGCAAGGAAAGAATCATGGCCACGCTTTTTCATTGTTCATCCTCCTCATAAATGAATATTTCTTCAATACTCATGTCGAAATAGCGGGCTATTTTGAAAGCTAAAAGAATCGACGGATTATATCTGCCATTTTCAAGAGAGCCGATGGTTTGCCTGGAAACTTCGAGAGCAGCCGCTAAATCTTCCTGCTTTATACCGCGTTGTTTACGTATTTCTTCCAAGCGATTCTTCAAGATACCCCTCCTCCTATGGAAAGTACACTTTCCATTACCAAATTATCACTCGCCGCATATAATGTCAAGTTTACTTTCCATGGACATAAAAAAAAGGGCTTCTTTGCTGGCTTAAACTTGCCGCAGAGAAGCCTTGTCTATTTTGCACGATTAATGAGGTACAATGTGGAGCGTCAGATCGGAACACGCTGGATGCGTTTTTGCCGGTAAAAGACCCATTCCTTGAAGCCGATTTCCCGCAGTCTTTGCAGTACCTGATCCCATTCGTCGCCGACTCGGTCGGGAACGTGAGCGTCGGAGCCGAAAGTAACCGGGATGTGGTGATAAAGCACCCGCTCCAAAATGTCATCGGACGGGTACCACCCGCCGACCAGCTTGGTTTTTCCGGAGGTATTGATTTCTACCGCGATATCCAGCCCTTTGATGGCCTTCAGCGTTTCTTCGATCATGCGTGTGGGAATTTGGCTAAATGCCGGGTAATTCCCCTTCATGGCGTCGATATGGCCGAGAATCTGAAACATGCCGCTTTCCGCCGACTGGCGAATCAACCGGTAATACTCGTCTTTCACCTGAACTTTGTGGAAATCGCTTAAGTTTTTCCAGCGGTTTTTGTTAAAGATGCTTACGCCGTTTTCGGTTTGGTGCACCGAGCCGATGATATAGTCGAAGGGATAAGGGGCATACATTTCCTTATACAGGTCCGCCTGTTTCGGGAAAAAATCGGATTCGATGCCAAGCAGCACCTCGATCCGATCTTTATACTCTTCCTTCAGCTTCAGTACTTCGGAGATATAATGAGGAAACTCGCTTTTGGCCATGGCGATGCGGGGTTCCGCTTGATCTTCAGCACTTGCAAAATAAGGCGAATGATCGGAGATGCCGATCACCTGTAGCCCGAATCCGATAGCGGCTTCGATATAATCGCGGATGTTGCCTGACGCGTGCCCGCAACGATAGTGGTGGGTATGCATATCGAATTTCAAAAGTGAGTAACTCCCTTCCGTGATGTCGATTATTCCGAACCGAGGAAGTGCGTTTGCGGCATGCCTTTCAGGTCATTCAAGAATTGCTGCATAGCGGTGCTCAAATACCGCCCAGACTTGTAAAGGATGCCGACGGGATGGCTGATCTCCAGCTCATTGATGCGGATCATTTTAAGTGTGCCCATTCGAAGCTCACTGGTGATGGACATTTTGGAAATGACGCCGACGCCTAGATTCATTTCGACCACGCGTTTGACTTCTTCGCTGCTGGACAACTCCATTACGACGTTGGGCGAGAAATTCATCTCTTTGAACACCTGATCGGTAAACCGACGTCCGGCTGTGCCCGGCGACATCAATATAAATGGCAGATGGACTAAATCCTCGAGAGAAGCATGGGTAACCTGGGCTAACGGATGGGCAGGAGAGACGACTAGTTCGAAGGTGTCATAATACAAAATGGAGCTTTCCAGATGCGGGCTGCGGTCAAAAAGGTAAGAGATGCCGATATCGACGGTTCCATTTTCAACAGCGGTGATGATTTGCGAGGAAGTCATGGAATGGATGGTGGGCTTGATGAGCGGATACTGATTTTGAAAGTAGGAGAGCACTCGTGGAAGCACCTGCACGGCGATGGAGGTTGTCGTGCCGACATTGATTTGCCCTTGAGGCGTGTTCTCCAGATCCGCCAGCCGCTGCTTCAGCTCATCGACCGTGTGAAGGATGCGGTAGGCATGCTCCAGAAAAAGCCGACCGCTGTCCGTCAAGCTGACAGGTTGATTGCGGTCCACAAGCACGGTGCTGAATTCATCCTCCAGACTTTTGATCTGGGCGGATACGGCCGGTTGCGTCAGATTCAGCAACTCCCCAGCTTTACGGAAGCTCATCGTCTTCGATATCATCACCAGCGTGTCCAGTTGGTTAATATTCATGCGATCTCCTCCAGGGCATTTATTCTGGTTATTGAAAATCCGATCATAATAAAAAAAATTTATATTCCTACCATTATACGAAAAGCATCTGTCGAGGGCAATAAAAATTTGCCGGTTTATCGAGGGCGGGCTGGTTCGCAAATCTTTAGGGCAAAAGCCGCGTCAGCTCCATCAGATGATCACAGATTTGATCAGGCTTGATTCCCAACTGGTGTACGGCAGCATCGATATCGTGGGTCGCCGCTACGCCAGTCCGCACCAGGGCTGTGCGGCACCCGGCTGCTGCTCCGCCGCATATATCCGTTCGTAAATTATCTCCGACGACCCAGATGTCTTTTGCCGGAAGCCCCATCTTCTCAATGGCGTATTCCATAATAATGGGCGATGGTTTTCCGATGATCACCGGCTCAGTTTGCGTTGCCGTCCGGATTGCGCCGCCAAGAGAACCGGCTCCTGGGGAGTATCCCCGCTCGTTTGGAAGCAGATGATCGGGATTGGTGAGAATGTACCTGGCACCGCTTAAAATATATCCGACGGCGGTTTCCAGTTTGCTATAGGTGAATTCTCGGTCGATGCCGCTGACGACGAAATCCGGGATATCGCCATCCCCCTCTTTGATAAGTTCCAATCCGGCTTCCTTCAGTGCCAGCTCCAAACCGCGTTCCCCGATCATGTACACTCGCTTGCCTTGATTCTGGTCGGCAATAAAACGGGCCGCCGTCTGGGAAGAAGTATAGACATCCTCGTGGGAGGCCTGAATGCGCGTGATCCTTTGAAGATGTTCCGCAACTTCCTCCGGCCGGCGGGAGGAATTATTGGTGACAAACAAATACGGGATATTTCGTTTTTGCAAGGTTTCAATGAACTCAGCCGCATGTTCAAGCGGGCGAGTACCGGAATACATCGTTCCATCCAAATCAATAAGAAATCCAGTCATGGGTTTTTCTCCGTTCTCTGCTTCTAGGCGAATCCGTTTCGTTTGATATGTATGGTATCGTACCAGATGGTGCGAAGTTTATCCATGTGAACAGCACAGACCGATGAAGAACTCCACTCCCTAAGAGAAGAGGGGAACAAACCTTTCACTTGGTTATCCATTGTCCTTTTCCAAATCTTACCCCATAATAAGTAAAGAGTTTGTAACTTTAAGATAGATAGAGGGGTTTCCATGGTAAAAAGACTGGACGGCAAAGTAGCCGTAATTACTGGCGCTTCCAGTGGAGTTGGAGCTATTATTGCCCGCGACTTGGCGGAGATTGGAGCCATACCGGTTCTTGCTGCTCGATCGGAAGCGAAGCTGCAGAAAGTAGCGGCTGCGATCAAAGATGAACATGCTTGTTATGTCTTGGATGTCCGTTCGGATGAGCAGGTCCGTGAAGTGATGGATGCGGTTCGCGCTAGATATGGAAAAATCGATATCTTGATTAACTGCGCTGGTTTTGGCGTATTTGAATATACAGTTAATACTTCTTTACATACGTTTGAAGACATGATGGACGTCAACTATATGGGAACTGTCCGCTGCATCAAGGATGTGCTTCCGCACATGCTGGAGGCTGGCAATGGAAATATCGTCAATCTCGCTTCAATGGCCGGCAAATTGGGCTCCGCGAAATCCAGCGGATATGCAGCTTCCAAACATGCGGTGCTGGGTTTTACCAACAGTCTACGGCAAGAGCTGGCAGGGACGGGCGTAAGGTTGTCCGCAATAAACCCCGGGCCGATAGACACGCCTTTTTTTGAAACGGCTGATCCGACGGGCGGTTACGTGAACAGCATCAAATGGATGATGCTTCCGCCAGAACGGGTGTCCGCCGCGGTCATCAAGGCGATCGTAAAGGGAAAAGATGAAACCGACATGCCGCGGATAGCGGCTTTCGGAATAAAACTATACCAGCTATTTCCAAGGTTGGCCGATCGGTACGCCGCAAGACTATTCAACAAAAAATAAACAAAACCGGCGGCTTCTGCCCCGGTTCTTTTCGTCGTTCTTTGATTGATCAAGTTGCGATTCTGTTAATCATTGTTAACGGGCGGCGAATCTTATAAAATGGAAATAGGTTCCTTTGCCTTTTTTGGAGGTCAGCTATGTCGAAACATTTGGTGCTGCTATTTACAACGGATTATTACGGGCTGGCCCCGAGTCTTCAGCAGCAGGTTTATTATGAATACTATCATCTGGTGTACCCGTTAATATTTTTCATCATCAAAGATCACGGGGCGACGGAGGATATTATTCAAGACTCTTTTATGCGCGCCATTCGGAAGTCTTCGCAGCTGCAGGATTTGGAGAAGATGGAAGGCTGGATTAAGACGCTTGCCCGCAATACCACTTTAAATCATATTAAAAAATTTTCCAGAAATCGGAACGAGCTGGATTCCAATATTGTCTACCTTGATGTTGAGCATCCCTATTCATCGCCTACGGATCCTTTGGAGCCGGTGGACAAGCAGGTGGAGCTGCGGATGATGAAGCAGTCTATTGCCTTTTACATGGATCAGCTACGGCCGGATTATCGGCAAATTATCGAAATGCGCTGGATTCACGATATGTCATACAAGGAGATTGCCGCTACTTTACGGACAACGGAAGGGGCCGTCAAGCAGAAGCTATTTCGCGCAAGAGAGCAGGTCAAACAACGCTTGCAAAATGATTGGGGGCTGAAGTAATGGACATGAAAAACATCGATGATCAATTCGACGAATTATGGTCCGCCGCCCTGGAACAAAGCTATCAAATCGAAGTACCCGATCCGGGTCCTTCATGGAAAGTTATTTCAAAAAAGCTGGAAGATAGGAAGAAGATGAAGCGCAGGCTGAAGAGATTGCGGAGAGGCGGCGCCGTAGCCGCTGCGTTTCTTGTCGGCGCGATGTTATTTTCCGTACCGCTGCAAACAAAGGCTTACCTGCCTGTTATGAAAATCGTGAAGAATGTCGGCGGGGGAATCTCCAGTATTTTCTATGGGGATACCGAGGATGATCCGAAGAAGGCCGTTACTTCGGCGCCGCCCGGGTTTGTGGAGACGAAACAGGGAGATGATAAGTCCGCGGTCGATAGCGATAGTAATTCTGGAGAGTACGGTTCCGTCGATGAGGCGCAAAAATCGGTACCTTACCCGATATTGAAACCGACTTATGTTCCGGATGCTTATCGGTTAACGAAAGTAAGCTTAATTCAAGCAGTTTATCTAACCCTGCTATACAAAGATGATACCGGGAAAATCATCATTGTAACTCAGAACAAACTCACCGAGTCGGAGCGGATTGGAAATGCAGAGGGGAATGAGAACACAAAATCCGTGCTGGTGAATGGAAACGATGGATTGATTATTACCAATAAAGCTTCTACAAAGATTACTTGGGTCCAGAGTAACTTCACTTTCTCGATAATGGGAGCTTTATCGGAGCAAGAACTGATTGACATGGCGAAATCTATGCGGTAATAAAAAGCGGGCGAATCGGTCGGATTCGCCCGCTATTTTTTTCACTGCGTTGCTAATGCTGCGGGGGAGTAGGAATACGCGGTTTCGTAAACAAGGCCTTTTTGAACCACATGATAGGACATGGTGCGGTAATAGTACCCTTTCCATATATTCGTTCCGCCTGAAGCGGCTGCCGCTGTTGTATCTTTCAATTGCTGTCCCGGCCCTGACAGGACAGAATTCCAGTTGGTTCCGTCATAACGCTGAAGGGTAGTAGAGACGCTCGCGAAATCAACAACTGTGTTTGCTTGCGTGATTCCCGTTATCACCATGGTAAGCGTAGCCTTGTTATAAATGGAAGAAGTGCAAGAGGAAGGCACGAGATATTGGTAATCGGATGAGGATGTAGCAGACATTACGCCGGATTTCGTGGAGGCGGTTGATTGCACGGGAACGAATTTGGCTACGAAATCGGAAGCAGGCGGTGCTGCAGTGAGAGCTCCAGTTGTAATGGTTTTGCTGGAATCGACAGGAGCGGTTGTCAGTGTGCCGTCCGAGATGTCTTTGCTTGAATCAACCGAAGCGGCCGAGACGGAAGGTACGAGAACGGCGAGAGATAGGATCAGGATGAGTGAGGAATACAGGACTTTCTTTGGCTTACGGAACACATCAATCACTCCTTTTGGATTTTGGCACTGCGGCCTTACGTAGCATAGGACAGTAAGAAAAATAGGTTCGTTTCGAAATCTGACGAAAAATATTGTGACAATTTTGTGAATATTGCTAATTTCGTTATTTTTTTCAAATATTGATCAACAATAATCGCCTTTGAAGGTTCGAGATTTGTGGTAATACGTTCTTGTCCCTTATAATGAAGCTACTCAAGTTAAGATTAAGGAGACTGTTCAATGTCCACATCATTAGAAAATTTTGCTTCGCTCCCTCTGCCGGAGAGATTGGTCGACAAATTGAGGGAACGGAAAATGATAGAGCCTACACAAATTCAGCGGGAAGCAATTCCTCTGGCTGTGGAGGGTAAAGATTTGATCGCTGAGTCGCAAACCGGCACAGGCAGAACCCTTGCGTATTTGCTGCCGCTCATGGCTAAGCTCGATCCGGAGCAGAAAGCGACCCAAGCGGTCATTTTGGTGCCCACCCGGGAATTGGGTATGCAAATCGTAAAGGAAGCGGAGTGGCTTGCGGAAGGCACAAAGCTGCTTGTCCAGCAACTTATCGGTGGAGCGGCATTGAGCCGGCAGGTGGAAAAGCTGCGGCTGCATCCGCAGCTGGTGGTTGGCACGCCGGGACGAATTGTGGAACTTATCAAGCTGCGCAAGCTGTCGATGCACCACGTGAAAACGATCGTAGTCGATGAGGTGGATCAGGTTTTCGATCTTGGCTCGCAGCAGGAAGTGGAGCAAATTTTAAAAGGCTCCTTGCGCGACCGCCAGGTGCTATTTTTCTCCGCGACGGTAACCCAAGGGATTCGGGAAATGGCCAAGCGTTGGATGCAATCGCCTGCGGAGGTTCGGGTTCGTCCGGAGCAAAAGACGGCGGAAACTCTGGAACATCTCTTCTTCGTATGCGAACAGCGGGCTAAGATCGAAACGCTGCGGAAGATTGTCCGCTCCCTCAATCCCCGTTCGGCTATCGTTTTCGTAAACGAAACGGATGACATTGCCGAAGTGGAGCAGAAGATCCGCTACACCGGCTTGTCCATCGCCGCGCTGTATGGCGAGGCCGGCAAGCAGGAACGGGCGAAGGTAATGGATGGCTTCCGCCGGGGCAAATTCCAGCTGCTGCTGGCCACGGATGTGGCAGCGAGAGGCCTGGATCTGCCCGGAGTCAGCCACGTCATCCAGTTTGATCCGCCCGTGGATGCGGACCATTATGTGCACCGCGCCGGACGTACCGGGCGCATGGGCCGCTCCGGCACCGTGCTGTCGCTCGTGACGGAGCGGGAGCGGTTTATCATCGACAAATTCGCCAAGCAGCTCGGCATCGAGATTGCCGAGAAAGCTGTCTACGGCGGCGAAGTTGTCGATGCGGCGGCGGCCCGCGGCCGCAAGGCGCCAGCGCCGGCTGGCGGCGGAGCGCGCACGGGCGCG
>NZ_CBQR020000091.1 GCF_000455485.1 Gorillibacterium massiliense | reverse complement strand
CGCCAGCGCCGCCAAGCCGCCGGCCGCTTCCGCCGGCCGCGCCAAGAGCGAACGCGACCGCGACCGCAAGATGAAAGGCGCGCCGAAATGGCTGAAGGACAAGCAGAAGAAAGACGGAGGAGGTTCATGAGGAAGCTCCTCCTCGTACTCCTTGTCCTTGGGCTGCTCCTCGGCGGAGCTTATTACGGCGCAGTCCGCTATATTCAACCTAAAGAGCAGCTGACGCTGGACTACAAGCCCTTCGATCTCGGGGCCAAAATCCGCGAGATAGCAGAGAGCGGTCAATTCGCGGTTACTTTAAACGATGAGGAAATGAACAGTCTTTTCGTAAGCAAGCTGGCTGAAGATCCCAATGTCGCCTCCGGCGTCCGGATTACGGGAGCACGTTTTACTCGGGATCAAGATGTGATCTACGCCGATGTGAACCTACTGCTGCGGGGGCGCTGGAAGGCAGGCGTGCAGTTGACTTACCGCTTGGCATGGGAGCCGCCCTATCTCAAAGCGAGCTTCCAGCAAGCATCCATTCACGGCAAGCCGCTGCCGAAGAGCCTCCTCGATATCCAGGATGTAGCGGTTCCGGTTAATGAGATGCTGCCGCCGCTCATCGCCATAAAAAACATTCAGTTTAACAAAGATGCGATAAAGGTATCCCTTAAGCTTCAGATCGGCAAGTGAGCGAATAACAGATGACCGTTTGCGGATAATCGGAGGTAGATGAAGTTGGTAAGTCCCGAGCTGCATGAGAAAACATTGGAATCCGCTCTTATGCAATTTATTTTTCCTTTTTCGGTGAATCCCGGTTCGCAAAAAGATTTTATCCATCAGTTGGAAGAAGACGGCTACCGCTCCTTTTCGTTGAAAAACTTGGATCAACAGCATGAATTCTACGGCGAAGAGTATCAGGTGTCCCACCGCAATATGGAGCGCTATTTCCTGCCGTTTACCGCCAATGTCATTTTTCCTCATGAGCCCGACGATAGCACCTTTAGACGGCTTTCCCGTCGGCTCGACTATCATTGTCTGCTTAAGACCAGTTATATGAACATCCGGTTTACGATCCTGTCGGCGGATGTCATTCTCTGTCCCTTTGATTTGGGTTTCATTACGGTACGTACCCAGGTGAAAAGCGATTTGCAGGAAACGTTGACCTTTACCGAAGCTTTGGAATTTGCTAACCGGTTTCGGGCGCTGCAGGATATTACCCCGCAGGATGACACCACGTTCATTGTTCATGATGATCGGGAATATGCCGAGGTGGAGGATTTTCTGTTCAAATGCGTCGTTTCCGGGCTGCTGCCCTATTTGGACAAACGGGAGATGCAAGGCGCCTATTTTGAGACGATGCCGTATTTTGTGGACGAACGGATGTATGTGCAGGCTTTCTACGCTTTTCCGGAGGGGGAAGAGATCAGCCAAGAGGACCGCTATAGGGCCGGAAGGATCGATGGTGTCAATCATGAAGGGAAGCCTTTTATCAGCTCCAGCAATAAATCCTACATTGCGGGATATTTGCAAGGGCATGAGTATGAACGTTGGGCCCCGAATACCCACTATGTGATCGATGACAGCTCGTTTTGCTGCATTACCAACATTGAGAAGCGAAAGGCTACTGAACTGGCGAACCAGATGTATGGGGAGTTTTACTATGGTCTATTGCTGAATCTTTTCCATAAAATCGTGCTGCTGAAGTTGTCCAACCAGTACTCCCGCATTTCTCTTGTGAAGAATCAAGAGCAAATCGAGGAACTCATCAGCGAAATCACCACGTTTTCCTCCAAGTATTTCTTTCTGGAATTGGTCACCCAGTCCCAGGGACGGGAGATATTCATCCAGCTCCGGCGGCTGTTCGGGCATGTGAATCTGTACGAAGAAGTCAAGCGAACGTTGAACGACCTGTATAAATACCAGGACGATTCTTCCAGCAGGCGCTCCAATTATTTGTTGGTCATTCTCACCGTTTTCGCCGTTATTAGCGGGATATACGGCATGAACCAGGTCATTGACGATTTAAAATACCCGATTAATTGGTCGGCTATGAGAGAATATTCGTTCTTTCAATACCTTGCTCTTGGCGTGACGTTTTCCGGAATTTTCGTCGGGCTGTCACTTGGCGTAAGCACGTTGTACCGCTGGGGAAAGGAACTGTTGAAAAACAGGCGGAGAAAGCGGTAATCAACTTTCAACCGTGAAAAACAAAAGGCAGAGTCCGGTGATAATCCGGCTCTGCCTTTTTCTATCGTTATTCTTACCCTTGAAGAATCGCTTCAATTCGTTGCAGTTCGTCGGCGGAAAATGAGGTGCCGATCCCCTCCAGAAGAGGAGCGACATCGTCAATCTGGCTTACTTTGCTGGCGCCGATGAGGGCGGAGGTGACACGTCCGCCGCGAATAACCCAAGCCAGCGCCATTTGAGACAGCTTTTGCCCGCGTTGTACGGCGATTTCATTCAGCTTGCGGATCTTCTCCATCTTTGTGTCCGTCAGCGCTTCCGGCTTCAGGAAGACGCTGCCTCCCGCCGCACGGGAATCCCCGGGGATGCCGGTGAGATAGCGATCTGTCAGCATGCCCTGCTCTAGGGGAGAGAAGGCGATACTGCCGACCTGTTCCCGGTCCAGAACGTCCAGCCAGCCTTCTTGCTCTGCCCGACGGTCCAGCATGGAATAGCGGAACTGATGGATCAGGCAAGGCGTGCCTAACTCTTTAAGAATGGCCAGAGCCTGCTCGGTTTGTGCTGCGGAGTAATTGGAGATGCCGACGTAGAGCGCTTTACCTTGGCGCACCAGGAGATCGAGGGCAGCCATGGTCTCTTCCAACGGCGTATTCGGGTCCGGACGGTGGTGGTAGAAAATATCGACATAATCCAGCTTCATCCGTTTCAAGCTTTGGTCGAGGCTGGACACCAGATACTTTTTGGAACCCCAATCGCCATAAGGACCGGCCCACATGTAATAGCCGGCTTTCGTGGATATGATCATTTCGTCGCGGTAGGGATGCAGATCATCCGCCAACATGCGGCCGAAGGATTCTTCCGCCGATCCGGCGGGAGGCCCGTAATTGTTAGCCAAGTCGAAGTGGGTGATGCCCATATCGAAAGCGCGGCGGGCCATCTCTCTCCCATTTTCATAAGGCGTGACACCGCCGAAATTATGCCATAATCCCAGGGAGATGGGAGGCAGCTTCAAACCGCTTTTCCCCAACCGGTTGTAAACTTTGGACTCATAGCGCGATTCGTTTGCCGAATAAACCATGCTGCTCAAAGCCTCCTTGAAAGGTCGTTAGATCGATGTAAGTTTGAACGACTCTGTTCCTTCGTCGACAATTATGATAAGAATCGTTCAACTCAACTAGTATACATGACTTTTCGTGGAAAGCCTATTTGCTGAGACTTTCGGAGAATCGGCTTAATTTGTTCCCGCTTCATTTTGGGACAGCGGCACAACCAGGTCCTTTTCAAATTTCACTGGGATCACCAGTTGGTTGACCGGCGAGCCGTCCTTGGCGCTCGTCTCATAAATCACCAGCAGCCCTGTGCTGTTGGTTGCGTGCTCAAAGTTGACGGTAAACTCGAAGTTCCCCCATTCCGGGGCGCCTTTATCTGCCATAACATTACCTTTTGCCAACACATTGTGCCCGTCTTCAAAAGAATAACTGAACGCCGCCTCAAACACCTTCGCTTGCCCTGTCACTTTAAATGATTTGCCTACGGTAGAGTTGGGCAGAGGAGCGGTGATGCGGAATGCTTTGTTTTCGGTTTCGATTTTTTCCGGTGATTTGCTCGACTCCGGAGTGGCTGTTGGCGCTGCTGTGGGAGCTGCCGGAACAGTCGTGGGAAGAGTGGTAACGGCCGGTGACGGAGCCGCGCTCACGGACGGTGCCGGGCTTGCCGTAGCGGGAGCAGGAGTTTCGGATGCATTGGTGGCAGTGCCGCATGCCCCAAAAACAAGCGATAAGCCGAGAAGAAGCGCGGCTCCTGCAGCCGATTTCAAATGGATTTTTCTTTTCATCTTGCTCGAACCTCCTTATTCTGATTACGGTATGCTCACTACTTACCCAAAAATCGGACAGGGAGAGCGCAATGGATGGCGCTTTTTTTGGGATAACGGCGCTGCTTTTCAGACATAATACCCCTGTTCCACTATGTCTTTATCCAACTGCGCAAACAGCGCCTGAAAGGATGCGTTGCCCGCGTGAAATCCATCAGGATCTTCATTTTCGCCTGGATTACGGTTGTCTGCCTGCTTATGGCAAACCTCCCGCCCGCCCATGCTGCGGCGGATGCTGGGGATAGACCTTATCACTTCGGCTTTAAGCGAAGCCATGACCGCCTGCCTGCTTCCATTGATGACGAAGGTTTTAAGGATCTCCTGCAAAAGAACGATGGCGTGTTTCTTGGTGATACGGCGAATAAAAACCTGTACCTCACTTTTGATAACGGCTACGAAAATGGATTTACTCCGCGTATTCTTGACATACTCAAGGAGAAAAAGGTTCCGGCTGCTTTTTTCGTCACCGGCCATTACTTGAAGGATCAGCCCGAGCTGATTAGGCGAATGGCGAAGGAAGGCCATGTGATCGGCAACCATTCCTGGTCCCATCCCGATATCACCCAGATCAGCGATGCGCGGCTTAAGGAAGAATTGGCCAAGGTGAAGCAAGAAACGGCACGGCTTATCGGCAGCGACCGTATGCATTTTCTCCGCCCGCCTAGGGGCATCTTTGACGCTCGTTCACTTGCCATTGCCAAGGCGGAAGGGTATACCAGCGTGTTTTGGTCGGTGGCTTATAAGGATTGGGACACTAATGCGCAGAGGGGAGCCGCCTACGCCTATGAGCGGGTGATTTCTCAATTGCATCCAGGCGCGATTATTTTGCTCCATTCCGTTTCCCGGGATAACACGGAGGCGCTGGGCTCCATTATCGATCGGGCGCGCAAGGAAGGCTTTGTCTTCAAAAGCCTGGAGGAACTTCCGGGAAGGGGCTTTCCTCTCCCGCTCACAGGTGCTCCTTAAGTCGTAATCATCTGACCGGACATTGGAGATGGAAGACAACCACTGTCCACAGATTATGCCAATCTCCGAATTTTTTCAACTGACATACGAAAAGCACCGCTCCAAAGGGACGGATCAGCGCTGTTACGGCTGCCGCAGACTTGGGCGGTGCTTTTCTCGTTATCTATACATGGACGACTTACTACTCGATGTCCTTCACTCCGCTGTAGATCGAATCAAACAGCTCTTGAATGCCGGGTTCCTCAATGCAGGAGAAGGCTACGCGGAGATCGGTGTCACCCAGAGCGATGGTGCCGATGCCATACTTCTCCAGCAGATGCTGGCGCAGCGTCTCGGCATTCACCGTCTTCAGCTTCAGGCACATGAAGTAGCCGGAGTTGAAGGGATAGTAATCCCAAGCGTCGGAATAGCTGTCGTTATCCAATACGGTTTTGACTTTGTTGGCGCGGCCTTTCATGACGCGGAACTTCTCCTGGCGCTGCTCCTCGAAGCCGGGGGATGTCAGGGCGCGCAGAACGAAGGTTTGCGACGGATGCGGACCGCTGGAGATGGTGGCGCGGATGATCCCCGTCGTTTTTTGCTCCAGAGCGGCAAGCAGATCGGCATGCTCTCCGTCTCCACCATAGGTGATGAAGCCGACGCGGAAGCCCCAGACGTACTCTTCCTTGGTGGCTCCGTCGATTTTAATGGGCAGAATCCGCGGGTGCAGGCCGCACAGGGAGCCGAAAATGGACTCATGCAGGGAATCTTCAAAAAACAGGCTGAAGTACGCGTCGTCCGTGGCAACGATGACGTTGATTCCGGCTTCTGCTCCGGCAAGAACAGCTTCGACAATCTTGCGGCCTTCCTCGGCGTTTGGCGTATAGCCCGTCGGGTTGTTAGGGAAGTTCAGGACGACGATGGCTTTACCCTTGGATTGCTGGGCTAAGATCGCTTCCTTCAAGCCGGTAGCGTTGAAGGCGCCTGTTTCGTCGTATAGCGGGTAATTGACGATCTCTGCGCCCCGGCGGATACCGAAGGTGAGCTCGTAGTTTTCCCAGTTCTTATCCGGATAAATAACGGCATCTCCGCTGTCTGCAAAAAGGTCGGCCACGATGCTGAGACCATGGGTCAAGGCGTTGGTGACGATGGGGTTGCTGAAGCTTTTTCCAGCCATGGACGGATTATCCGCCACCATTTTTTTGAGCCATGCGGCCCGCAGTTCCGGCTTGCCGGGAGCGGGAGCGTATTCGTACAAATCTTTAGGATCGTAGGCCGATAACGTTTCCTGAATGACGCCAAGGTGCATCGGTGTGCCGTTTTCCAGCGCCGTGCCAATGGTAGCGTTGAATTTCTTCGCTTTCGTCTTGGCTTCCGCGGACTGGCTCAAAATACCAAGCTTGGGAAAATAGATTTCTTTGCCGAGTGTGGACAGCATGTCATACACATGGGGGTTCGCCTTGTGGATGGTTTCATTCAACTGCGCAGCCTGTGGATTCATCTTCCTTCATCCTTCCGAAAGTGTCGCTTTTTTCTAACAGAAGCCGTTTATTCTGGGAGTTATTATAACACTTCCGCATTAAAGCGTCACTAATGAACAGGCGTCCATTACGTGAACATTGCACCGCGTAAAAATCGGTCATTTTTTGTGGACAGGACAGTATAACTCCATAAGCCGAGCCGTTTCTTTATCGTCGGGCAAATCCCGTTTTACGAGCTCCGACATGACGTGCTGCCGCTGCTCGCCTCCCATGTTCTGTCCAAATTTGAATTTCGCTGACCAATCCTCCGGTTCGATGCGGACGACAGCCACACTGGTCAAGCGGGAGCCATAGCCCTCCGGGGTGATAGGTTCATAGCCTCCTTCCGGTTGGAGCTTGCGCATGAAGGCTTCCATCGCCTCGGCTTTCTCAGCGGGATCGTCTACCAGATAGGCTTTCCCTTTGATGCAAACCGACTTGAAGAAAGCCGAAGCCGGACAAGCGTATACCGGATCGGTAAAATAGGAGGGGATGATGGCGTATTCTTTGGCGATGCTGAAGCTCACCCGGTTATCTTCCTTTATATCTTCCATTTTTTGTCCGGCTCGGCTCCCGTGAATGTAGAGATTGTCCTTTAAAAAAACGAAGTTGATCGGAGTTGCTCCCGGCCAGCCGTCCGGCCCCGTCGTAGCCAGTACGCCAAAGCTCGCTTCCGCAAGAAACGCTTCCGCCTCTTGCCAATCTTCAACGGAAAATTCATGTCTTCTCATGTCCATTCCCCTATCTACATCCTGTTTTTCTCTACTATATCCGACAAATTGACAGGGAAACAGATCCGTTTTAGACTGATTTTATTGTACCAATTTCCGGTGTGAGTTTCGGGAGAGGAGCGAGTGAAGATGGAGTTTCAAATCGCCTATTCCTTGTACCGCACGATCTATAAAACCAAGCAGGAAGCTCTTTATTACGGACTCAAGGCTGCGCTTGAACAAGGCGCGGTGCCAGCTGGAGCAAGGCTTCCGGCCAGCCGCGAGCTTGCTGCCCTCTATGGCATTTCCAGAGGAACGGTCAATCAGGTATACGAAATGTTGACGGCAGAAGGGTATTTGGCGAGCCGAGCAGGCAGCGGCACCTTTTCGGCTTACGAGGATACCCGGAAACGGACGCGGATACGGATGGCGGAGCTGCAGCTTTCCGACTGGGGAGAGCGGCTGCAGAATGCGCCTTCAGGCATGGAGCCCGCCCAAGGGGCGACGAACGGGCGGAAGACCATCTCGTATGCTATCAACCGGTCGGACCTTTCCCGGTTTCCCTTTACCGAGTGGAATCAGGCGCTGCGGGACGAGCTTAGGCAGCGAAGCGGCCGGGAAGGAGAGCGGGTTCCGACGGAGGGCTTCCTGCCCTTGCGGGAAGCGATCGCGCAATATATTCACCGAACCCGCGGACTTGAAGCTTCTGCTGACGATATCGTGATCGTCAACGGCTCGATGCAAGCGATCGCTCTGCTTTCGCTTATTCTCATTCGCTCGGAGGATTCCGTGGTCATGGAGAACCCGGTTTATCACGGCATCTCTCATGCTGTTCGGATGGCCGGCGGGAAACCGCTCTTTGCTGAAATGGATGAATTCGGGATGATTCCGGAAAAATGGTCGGCCCGGTTGCTCTTCGCAACGCCGAACCGGCAGTTTCCCACCGGTGCGGTGCTTCCTCTGGAGCGGCGGTTCAAGCTGCTGGACTGGGCTAGCGAGCAATCCGCCGTCATTGTGGAGGATGATTACGATAGCGACTTCCGCCATCGGGGTACGCCGGTGGAGCCGCTGAAGCGTCTAGACCGGGAGGGCCGGGTCGCCTATATCGGTACTTTTTCCAAGAGCTTGCCGGCAGGTTTGCGGCTCGGTTATGCGATTTTGCCGCCAGCGCTCAAACCTGCCTTCCTACAGGCAAAACGCCTGTTTGAACCCTTTGCCTCGTCTGTATTGGAGCAGAGGACGCTGGCGACCTTCATCCGTACCGGCGGTTTTGAACGGCATTTGCGGCGGATGCGCCACGCCTACAGCCGTAAATATAAGCGGCTGGAGCAGGAACTGATGGAAAAGCTGGGAGACCGCTTCCGCATCGTTCCCAGCGACTCCGGCTTGCATTTGTTTGCCTGGTGGAAAGGAACGGAGGATGATTGGCACACCTTCGGCGATTATGCCCGAGAGGCAGGGGTGATCTGGGAGGATGCGAGCCGCTTTTTCCATCAAGGCAGCGCCCCGTCCGCTTGCTTTGGTGTTGGTGGACTGGATGAGGAAGATCTGGTCGAGGGAGTCAAGCGGATAACCGCTATTTCCGACAGAATGAAGCAATCACCTTGAATCTAAAGGAACGCCCTCTCCAACTGGAGGGGCGTTTTCTCGATTAACGATTGATCTATGTTTTCGTCGAAAGTCAGGAGGTACGGTTCCAATTCCAATGGTTGATTGAACTCGTTGTCATGGCAGGGAGGGCATGCCGATAAAGAATGTGGTTTACCCCAAGTGAGCTCTCTACGGCTTTTCGCCGCTCGGCGGTTTCGTTGTACTGTCGAAGTGCGGTTTGATCGTCCGGGTTTTTGTCCAAAAGGAGAGTCAATTCCAAAAGTCTGCATTCGGCTGATTGCATCTTTTTCATCAAGATCATAGAACGGCAGCCCGCGATATGATTCATTTGCCACGTCTCCTTTATGGTGAATTTAACCGGTTAGCCCGGTTGATACTAGGCTAGTTATTACCCCATTTCACAAGGTGTGAATCACGAAAACGGTTTTATTTGTTAAATTTCCATTTCTGCGCCTAAGTTTGATTATCTCCGAGTAAGGGTCTATGTTAGAATATGAAACGATAAGGAAGCTCCGGCGAGGGGAGGAGGGGGATGGCGATGAAAATACGTGCGATGACATTCAATATTCACCATGGCCAGGGAATGGATGGAAAAACGGATATTGCCCGTATCGCGCGGGAAATCGAGTCCGTCGACGCTGACATCATCGCTCTTCAGGAAGTGGATCGCTTTCACCCCCGCAGCTATTTTCACGACCAGCTCTTCCGGGTGACCCATAAGCTAGGTGTTCACGGAGCTTTTGCATCCAGCATCCATCTGGGACTGACCAGGTATGGCAACGCTATCCTCTCCCGGCATCCCTTTTTATCCAAACGGGTGACATACCTGCAGGGAACGCAGGAGAGACGCAGTATTTTAACGGTAAAATTGGATCTGGGAGATTGCCCCTTAACGGTGGTGAACACCCATATCGGCGTTTTCGCTAAAGAAAAAGACCGACAGTTCAAGGAACTCCGGAAGGAATTGGAGTCTCTAGACGAACCCGCGCTCTTGATGGGCGATTTTAATATGCTTCCGAGTGACCCGAGGCTGCAAAACATGCCCATCGGCTGGCGGAAGATTGGTTTGCAGGAAATGACACCAACCCATGCGACGAACGGCAAGGAGATTGATCATATATTCCGGAATATGCCTGTCAAAATGGAACGGACTTGGGTGAAATTCACGACGGCTTCCGATCACCACGCGGTTGTTGCGGATATCGAATGGTAAGCGGGTGCGCTTAAGATTTAGGCGAATCTACCCTTCAATGCGCGGCGATGAGGGGTTGACGCATGAGTAGAAGAATGCTATGATCATAAAACCAAGTAAACTGATGTGAATTTAATGAAAAGGAGAATCCGCATGGCTGAATCCATTTTATCCATCCGTATAAATCAATTGGAATTGGCGGCTAGCTTGCATGAGCCTGATCATATTGGGAATGAGCCGGAGGCTCTCGCGCCTCTCGTTATTATCTGTCACGGGTTTGTTGGCAGCCGAATCGGTGTGGACCGGCTGTTCGTGAAAGCAGGGCGAGAGCTGGGTGAAAACGGCTTTGCGGTTCTCCGCTTCGATTTTGCCGGCTGCGGCGAGAGCTCCGGCGATTATGGCGATAATGGTCTTGACTCCATGATCGCCCAAACCATAGGCGTCATCGACTATGCGGAGGGTCTCCCCGGCATCGATCCGGAACGGATCACCCTTCTGGGGCATAGTCTTGGCGGGGCCGTAGCCATTCATGTTGCGGCTGTCGACCGGCGCATCAAAAACCTGATCTTGTGGTCCCCTGTGGCCAACCCCATCAACGATATCGTGCGCATCGTCGGAAAAGCCGCTTACGAGGAGGCGATCCACGCCGGCAGCACGGATTACGCCGGATATCGGCTGTCGGCCGGTTTCTTCAACTCCCTGGTCAGCCACCATCCGTTCCAGGAGGTGCGGAAGTTTCCCGGGAACGTGCTCTTGGTACATGGAACGAGCGATGACGTCATTCCCGTCGATTACAGCTTCCTTTACCAAAAAGTGTTCCGCATCCGCACATCGGGACATTGCGAGAAAGAAATCATCAACAGCGCGGATCATACCTTTTCCTCCCAAGACGGCATCCGCCGGCTTTTGGATAAGACAAAGCAATGGTTGAGCTACGTGAACAGCCCGGAAAGCTATTATATTTGAGATCCATGATGAGAGCCCTCACCTTGATAATCAGGGGAGGGCTTTTTGACGTTTACTTCTATTCTCTCCGCTCAAGCCAACACCTTTCGGCCCTTATTTGAATTCCCTAGGTTAGGAACCAAAACGATTGACCTAGCGCATGTTTCGATAAAGATTCGATTGTAAGGGGAGGGGATGTCGTTAGTGGTATCGTCAACCCGAAAAAAACACCTGACTTCGGTTCTTAAGCAATATGCCCTCCGGCTTTACAACGTACAAGCGTATCATTCTCTCTACCGGAAAGAGGCTGCTTATCGGGTATCTACGGATAAGGGGACATTTTGTCTAAAGCCCTTTAGAGGTTCGTTTGCTCGTTTGAGCGGCATTCATAAACGTTTAGATGACATCAGGTCAAGCAATTTCAGCAGCTTGCCGCGATGGATTCCTAGAAAAAACGGAAAATACTGGTCCCCGCAGGACGGCCAATTTTTTTACGTAACTGAGTGGATTAACGGGACCAAGCTTGGCGATAAAGAGAATGATTTTTTACGTCTTGGTGCGATACTGGCTCGGCTGCATCAGAGCACAACCTTTTCGAAGTCTGTTTCCCCCTCCTACACGCTACGGGAAATCAACCGTTTTCGCAGGATGCACCAACTGTTCACCTCTCGTCTTGAGAAGCTTAACAGTGAAAAAAGGGAGCTTTGGGAGTGGTTTCAGGAGCATGGCGCGGATTGCCTGAGTCTGGCAGAAGAATCATGGAACGTGATCAACCAAGGAAGCATCCAGCGTATTTTGGAGGAAGAGAAGCCGTCGATCATTCATGGTGATGTGACCAGACCCAATGTAATCGTTCAGTCCGCCAATGTCTTTCTGATAGACTGGGAGCTTGCCAGGCCGGGCTCAACCTACTATGAAGTTGCAAAAACGCTGGCCAATGTCACGAATTTTTCAGTCCCGCTCACTAAAGCATTTCTTTCCGGTTACGAATCTGTTCGCCCTTTGAGTTATGAGGAGTGGCAGCTCATTGTTTCCCTCACCCGGCTGCCCCGCGAAGCATGGATCGCGGCCAGGCAAATTCTTTCAGGTCGCCCCTCTGTTACGTTCCATGTGCTGAAAGTGACATGGGGCAGGCGAATGGAATGGGTGGGGTGGCTGGATTCCTGGGCAAATTTAGGATCTAGTCGAATGTCGATTTCCATATCGGATCCGGACCAAGGGATGGACGCCGATGTCGTTAGCCTCTCGAATTGAGCAAATGTACACACCTATGAAGATCCGGATTTTAGAGGGGATTCGCGATGTTCATAGGCTGACAACCGCTGAGGACAGACAGATTTGCGTGAAAAGCTACAAGTATGAAAAATCGGAAGTTGAATTCATCGCAAACGTGCTGGTTCATCTTGCGAATTCGGGATTTCGGTTTGGGTCGCAGGTTGTCGCGAGAGATGACGGAACCTACTGTTTCAAGAGTAAGAACCGTATAGTCATGCTCACGGACTGGGTGCCTGGGAGGCAGGCGAATTTCAATGAACGCGCTGAGTGGAAAAAGGCGCTACGGACACTTGCCGAATTCCATCTGTATGCGGAGCTTCCGGCGCATGGCGACATTCCGCTGGCAAGAGTACGGTACACCCATCTATCCGCGAAGGTCGAACACTACCGTAACGTTTTGCTTGCCTTTGATGAAACGAATTTTATCGATCCGTATATCGATTTATGCGATATGGCCATTCGTCATTTGAACGAAGAGAAGTGCATCGAAGCTGTTGAGCACGAGGCTAGTCGCGGTGCCTTTGTGCATGGAGACTACAATTACCCCAATCTGATCGTGGATCCTCGTGGTCATATGCATCTCATTGATTTTGAGAATGCATCTCTATCGCCCAGAATGACGGATTTTGCCCATATTTTACAAAGAAATGTGGCCTGGAAGAATGACGAATGGATCCAATGGATCGAGTATTACGACCGTTTTCGGCCGCTCAGTGCCGAAGACCGGCGTCTGCTGTTCGCTTTACTTCACATCCCTTATCCGCTTATTCGTGAGATCCGGTTGCATAAAAGCGTCCAATCGATCCGCAAAGCGGTTCCTATAGGAAAAACAATGGATCTATATCTGGATCGTTTGCATCAAATCCTTTAATGGAGAGCGTGAATCCCTATGCCTACTAAATATATAACGGATATCAACAGTCTTCCGCATTTGACGGAAGGTGAAAAAAAAGCACTACAGCCCGTTATCGATAAGTTTGTTTTTCGGCTAAATGATTATTATGTAAAGCTTATCGATTGGACCGATCCGAACGATCCGATTCGGCGGCTGGTGATACCAAGAGAGAGTGAATTACAGGAGTATGGACGGTGGGACGCTTCCGACGAAGATACCAACTATGTGGTAAAGGGATGCCAGCACAAGTACCGAACGACAGCGCTGCTTCTTGTTTCGGAAGTATGCGGCTCCTACTGCCGGTTCTGCTTCCGGAAACGGTTGTTCCGTGACGATGTGAATGAGGCGATGCCGGACATTCAGCAAGGTCTTGAGTACATCGCGGCCCATCCTGAAATCAACAATGTCCTGTTGACGGGTGGAGATCCTTTTATTTTATCAACCAAAAGGTTAGGCGCTATCTTGAAGGTACTTCGGTCCATCGAGCATGTGAAGATCATCCGTATCGGTTCGAAGATGCCGCTTTTCAATCCGATGCGCATCTATGAAGACAGCGAACTGCTTGAACTCCTGCGCTCTTATTCCACTGAAGAAAAAAGAATCTACGTCATGGCTCATGTCAACCATCCGCGGGAAATTACACCTGAAGCCAGAACCTGCTTTAAAGCGCTGTATGAATCCGGTGTGATTGTGGTAAATCAAACGCCTATACTGAAGGGTATCAATGATGATCCCGCCGTACTCGGCGAGCTTTTGGATCGATTGTCTTGGGCGGGCGTTACGCCGTATTATTTCTTCGTAAATCGTCCTGTGGCCGGCAACAGCGGATTTGTTCTGGGACTTACAGACGTATACCGCATCGTTGAAGAAGCGAAGTCGCGGACTTCCGGTCTCGGTAAACGGGTGAAGCTCTGCATGAGCCACACATCGGGCAAAATTGAAATATTGGCAGTGGAAAACGGCAAGATTTACCTGAAATATCACCAGTCTAGGGACGGCGACTACGGCAAGCTGATGATTTTGGATTGCCCGAAGGAGGCAGCTTGGTTCGACGATCTGCCGGGTAATGAAAAATACTGGAACAAACCAATAAAAAAAACGGCTGATGTCGTTTCTGTAAATGAAATGCCCAATTATTCGAGAAGAGCCAAAACCATGCCGCAATAACTTGATTCCACCTGAGGAGGAGAATCCATTTGACATCGGATTCCCGTGAGAGAGCGATTGTCGGCGTCATACTGGGAGAGCGATTCGTGAAGACGATTCGCGTTCAAAAGCTAGCCGAAGCAAACCGAGTGGCTGAAACAATCCTGTATTTTTTTGGAACGAGAGATATCGATTACGAGCAAAAAAGCATATCCGGCATGTATTACGATACCCAGGACAATGCGTGGCGGCGCAAAATATTCCCCTTGCCGCAGGTGCTTTACGTCCGGGGCGGGCCATTCGCAGGGGTAGCCCGTGTCGTCAGTCGATTCGATGATATGGGAATCAAACGAATCAATGCCCTTTGGGTATTCGACAAAGGAGAACTCTTCCAGCACTTGCATACAGACCCCGATGTGAAGCCTTATTTGCCGTTTACCGTTCCGATCGACAACACAAGCGAGGCAAGAGAGTATATCCGTACATTGGGCGATGTTTATATTAAAGCGCGTGAAGGCAGACGGGGTAAGCAGGTGATGCGGGTTATTAAAGTGAAGCACAAGGGGTACCGGTACAGCTACTCCATTCTTGGCAACCTCGTTCGTGACGATGCGAGACATTTTAAGCAAATGAACCAGGTATTGGAGAAATTTTTTGGAGATAGACCGATCCTTGTCCAGCAAGGAATCGATCTGGTGAAAGTCGGCGATGACCGCACGGTGGATCTGCGAGCCGAAGTGCAGCGCAACCAATACGGGGAAATCGAAATTGTGGCGATTCCGATCCGAGTCGGACAAGAGAATTCACCGATTTCCACCCATGGCGCTGCTTATCCGTTCAGTGATTATTTGCCGAAGCTATTCCCTCAATATTCCGAAAGCGAAATCGAGGATTTAAAAACGAGAATTTACGATTTTTTACGGAAGGTTTATAAAAGCGTTGAAGAGCGTTACGGAACATTCGGTGAAATCGGGATCGACTTTGGCTTGGACCGCAATGGACAAATATGGTTGATCGAATGCAACGCTCAATCGGCTAAAGTATCCGTCAGCAAAGCATACGGACCAAGCATAGATGAAAGAGTCTACCTGAATCCGCTGGAGTATGCCAAGCTGCTTGCAGACAGTTGAATGCCGTAGAATGTTTTGATTCGATGGACAGATGCCCTTATAAAAAATCGAAAACGCCGGAAAATCCAGGCCGTAAGGCATTGGATGGTTTCCGGCGTTCTTTAGGTTTGGCTCTTGCCATTATGTCATGGTTTATACCGACATTTCGCCTTGCTCCTCCGACCATTCCTTCAATTTGCTATCGGAAGGAAGAAAATAGGTGGCAACACCCAGAAGAGGCAAGAAGGAGCACATTTTCATGACGAAGCTCAGGCTGGTCATATCGATGAGGTTGCCCAGCACCACGGCGCCGACGGCGCCTAAGCCGAAGGCCAAACCGGTGACGAGACCGGAAACGGTGCCGATTTTACCGGGGATCAGTTCCTGGGCGTATACGACGGCAACGGAGAAGCTGGAAAGAATGATAAAGCCGATGATGAGAAGCAGCACCAGCGCCAAAGCCGGATGAACATAGGGCAGCAACAGGGCAAACGGCGCGGAGCCCACCATGGAGAAGAAGAGTACTTTTTTTCGGCCGATGCGGTCTGCAATCGGGCCCCCGAAGAAGGTACCGAGCGCTCCGGCGGCCAGAAAAGCGAATAGAAAATATTGCGAAGCGGACTTGCCCATTCCCAGTTCTTCTCTTAAATAGGAAACGAAATAGTTGCTGATGCCGGTGTGATACCAGGAGCGGACGAAGACGAGAAAGATAAGAACGACCATGGCGGACATGACTTGCCGTTTTCTTTCTTTGCTGATGACGCGGGCAGCACCGTGTTTTGCTTTGCGCGGCCTCTGGGCAAGCTCCTTCGTATACCAGGAAGCAACGAAGATCTGCACCAGAATAGCCGCTGCCGCCACTAAGGTAAACCAGATGGTCCCTTTCTGTCCGAGAGGCAGCAGGATCAGAATGGTGAAAAGGGGAGCCAGCGCTTGGCCGCCGTTTCCGCCTACCTGGAAGATGGATTGGGCCAACCCGCGGCGCGTTCCCGATGCCATATTGGCGACCCGGGAGCCCTCGGGATGGAATACGGCGGAGCCGATTCCCACCAGGACGACGGAGACTAACACCATCGGGTAGCTGTTGCTGAAGGCCAGGAGCAGCATGCCGAGAAAGGTGGAGACCATGCCCAAGGGAAGCAGAAACGGTGACGGCCTTTTGTCCGTATAGATTCCGACAATCGGCTGCATGATCGAAGCCGTGAAATTGAGGCCGAAGGCAATGAAGCCGATTTGGGTGTAGCTGAGATGCATCGTGTCGCGGAAGATCGGGTTGTTCATTGCCGGGAAAACGGCTTGAATGGAGTCGTTGAACAAATGCACCAAGCTGATAGCGAAAAGGATGCGATAAATCGTCGGCTTATCCGCTTTCGCAGCTTGGCTTAGAGGGGGATTTGCAAGGGTTGACATGCTGAGCCTCCTGATCCTATCGGTTGCTATATAAGTTGAACTAAAGAAAGGGATGAAGGAGCGGAGAAACCGATTGTTCTGGATACGCCACACATGCCGCTTGCACGTCACGAGCGAAGGTGTGAAAATCGGCGAAGCCACCTGAAACCAATCTTCGATTAACGAAGATTAGTTCAGGATAGCGGTAGCGGTCGCCTTTGCGACGATATCGGAAAGTATAAAACTCGGAGCATCGGCTTCCTGATATCGAAAGAAAAACTACCTTTATACGCGGTCTGGCTTCTTTGAATGTACATCGATAGGTGTTTTTCTTATCAGATTCCTACCTTATATGGGATTATCTAATCATGGAATCTGAGTGCAACAGCGACTCTCCAGAATAATCAGGTTTTGCAGGGACGAAATCCTTACAATCTTTCGTTCAACTTATATAGTTTCGCAAGACTATTCTTTTGGGTGAAGATGACCCAAAAGCTGCCCCATCTTTACTTTTACGTCAGGCCGCAATTCCTGGAGGGGATTGAACACTCCGTTTTCGGTAAGCAAGACTACGGTGGACCCAAACTCAAAGCGGGCTAATTCACCGCCTATCTCCAGTTGATCCTGCAGCTCATCTGCATAGCGGATGCTGCTTACGTTAAGGGCGCCGACCTTCACGACGGCGATTTCGCCGTGTTCCGTGCGTACATAGGTGATGAGCCGTTCATTGCGGCTGAGTACTTTGCGACCGTATTTAAATCCGGCATCGTTGACGGGGTAGACTTTTCCGGGAATATGCTCCCGTTCCAAAATCCGTCCGGATGCGGGGGAGTGAATGCGGTGATAATCCATGGGACTTAAATAGAGGACAAAATAAAAACCGTGCCGATAGCTGACAGCCCGGGGGGAATGGTTCAACAGTTCCTCTACCGTATAATCCTGGCCTTTGATATTGAGAATTTCTCCGTCCTGAATGGTGCCCATGGCAGTAATCAGCGCATCAACCGGACTGACCAAGGCGTCAGCCGCCGCATCGATTGGACGGAGATCGGGTTTTAACCTGCGGGTGAAAAAATCGTTCAACGTCGCGTAGGCAGTTATTTCTTTTTCGGCATCGGCTGCCGGGATGCTGTAGGTTTTTATAAACCAGGGGATAAACCGCCGGCTGGCCCGGGAATTGGCAAAAGCACCGGCGATTTTGGAAACGGCTTTATGGGACGACAGCTCTGTGAGCAACCGGAAAAACCCTTCAAGCATGTATATTCACCTGCACCTATCGTTTAGATTCATTGGACTATCTTGACACATTATGGCGGGAAGCGCAATAAAGCACGTCAAACAAAGAAAGAGACCCGCCGGCAACGGGCCGCGGGCCAAAGGTGAATATTATAATTAAAAGGGGGGTCACTTATTAGTATAAGCAGCTATAGTTAAAATGTGATTAACGGCACATTACAGTTTAATTACAAATGCGAGGGATAGAGCGGCAGAAGGCCATCTTGACTTTATTTCATGATGGGCGCTAGAGTGAGAAGAGAAAATTGTGAATATGGTGATACGGCATGATCTATTTGAATAAAGTCGGTTACAATGTCGCGCATCCTGAAGGCTTTATCATCGACCGTCCCCATGGAAGCGGAGATTATCTGTTTCTATTGTTTCGCAGCCCGATGGAGATCGGGTCGGACGATCAGCCGCAAGTGGCGGACAAAAACACATTTATTATATATGGAAGAGAAAGCAAACACTATTATCGCAACAACGAAACGACCATGATCCATGACTGGTTTCATTTTGACGGCGATGGAATGGATGATTTTTTTCAAGCGCTTCATTTGCCCTTGGATACGATTGTTCATGCTCCGGACCCCCTCTATATTTCCCGGAAGGTTCAGGAGCTGCAAATGGAGCACATCCATGCAGGTGCTCACCGCGATGAAATTATGGATGCGACGATCCGCTGCCTGTTCATGAAGCTGAGCGACATTCAAAATCATGTCGGTTTAAACGAGCAAAGCAGCAAGTACTACAGCGAGTTCATTGAATTGCGGAATGAAATTTACCAGTCTCCAAATAGGTTAGTTTCCATTGATGAGCTGGCGGCAAAAGTCAATTTGAGCCGGTCCTATTTTCAGCGGATCTATACCGATTTGTTCGGGATATCCGTCCATAACGATATGATCAACAACCGTCTGGAATACTCCATGTATCTATTGGAAAATACGGCATACGGCATATCCGAAGTTGCCCACCTATGCGGCTATGAGAACGATGTGCATTTCATGCGCCAATTCAAGAAAAAAACCGGGATGACTCCTTCCCGCTTCCGTTCCAACAAGAGTCAGCTCCCGCAAAAATATAAATAGGCGACGTACTGCAGGACAAGCTCGGATGGCGCTTGGTCCTGTTTTTTTACAGTAAGAGAGGATGCATCAGCTAGTCAAAAAGACAATCGATCAGTTTGTCGGCATCATCCATCATTTATGTTCGCGAAGCCGTATTGTAGACTCATTACATTGAACGAAAAAAGATAAGGATGTGTTGAGAGATGGCACTGCAAGGAATATTGAACGCGGACTTTGGCAAAGGAACGATTAACCGCAATATTTACGGGCATTTTTCCGAGCATTTGGGACGATGCATTTATGAAGGCATTTGGGTGGAAGAAGATTCGCCGATTCCTAATGTGAACGGAATCCGCAGCGATGTCGTAGAGGCTCTGAAGCAGATTCAAATTCCGGTGCTGCGTTGGCCGGGCGGCTGTTTTGCCGACGAGTACCACTGGAAAGACGGAATCGGCGCGTCAGAAGGCCGCAAGCGCATGGTCAACACCCATTGGGGCGGTGTTGTCGAAAACAACCATTTCGGCACCCATGAATTCATGGAACTTTGCCGTCAACTGGGCTGTGAGCCGTATATCAATGGCAATGTCGGCAGCGGCACGGTGCAGGAAATGTCCGAGTGGGTGGAGTACATGACCTTCGGCGGCGAGTCGCCGATGTCGGAGCTGCGCATTTCCAATGGTCGGCAGGAGCCATGGTCGGTGACTTATTTTGGTGTGGGCAACGAGAACTGGGGCTGCGGCGGTAACATGCGGCCGGAATATTACGCCGATCTTTATCGCCGCTATCAAACCTATGTGCGCAACTATGACGGCAACAAAATCCACCGTATCGCCTGCGGACCAAATGCAGGAGATTATGAGTGGATGGAGGTTCTGATGCGGGAAGCGGGACGCTTCATGGATGCCATCACGCTTCATTACTATACGCTTCCTACCGGTGACTGGAGCGACAAGGGACCGGCAACAGGCTTTGGCGAAGCGGACTGGTTCCGTACGCTGAAAAGCTCCTTGTTTATGGACGAGCTTGTTACCCGTCACAAAACCATTATGGACAAGTACGACCCGGACAAGCGGATCGACTTGATCGTCGATGAGTGGGGCACCTGGTACAACGTAGAACCCGGAACGGTTCCCGGCTTCCTTTATCAGCAAAACACGATGCGGGATGCGCTGGTGGCGGGACTGACTTTTAATATTTTCCACAAACATAGCGATCGGGTGCGGATGGCCAACATCGCTCAAACCGTCAATGTGCTGCAGGCCGTTATCCTGACGGAAGGTGAAAAGATGATTCTTACGCCTACCTATCATGTGTTTGATATGTACAAAGTGCATCAGGACTCGGAATTGCTGGAGCTATCCCTGGACGGCGGCACTTACTGCTTTGAAGGCAGCGAAATCCCGGCCGTTTCCGCAACGGCGTCCAAAGATAACGTTGGCAAGATCCACATCAGCTTGTGCAATCTGAACCCGATGGAAGCTTCACTCGTATCGCTGGATATCCGTGGACTCGCCGGGAAATCCCTGCTAGTTACAGGCAAGACCCTCACAGCCGGAAAAATCGACGCGCATAACACCTTCGAACAACCGGATAACGTGAAGCCGCAGCTGTTTTCCGCTTTTGAACTGAAGGACGGCCAATTGACCGTTACTTTGCCTCCGATGTCCGTCACGGCATTGGAACTCACTCCGGAAGCGTAGGCCAAAAACCAGTGACTGCCGAATCGTTGTGCAAAGGCTGTAGAGACGATTATAAGGTGACCGAGGAGCAGATCGCGCGAATATTGGCGGGGCCCATGTTTTCCTCCCCCGATGTCTGCGTATCCGATGAGGTTTATCAGCAGCGGCTGTCGGTCTGCCGTTTGTGTTCCAAGCTGGAAGGCGGTTTCACCTGCCGGTCATGCGGCTGCATCGTTCCAGTGGTGGCGAAGCTGAAGCAGCGGGGCTGCCCGCTGCCGGGGGGCGGCTTGTGGCAGCCCGTGAAGGACGCAATACAGGTGGAAGGTGATTGACAATGTACAAGCATCATCAGGAAGCGATCGATGCCATTACGAGCAAGCTGGCAGCGCGGGAAGACGTTCTCGGCGTGATTATCGGCGGCTCCGTCGCCCATGGTTTTGCTGCGGAGTCTTCCGATATCGATATCATGATCGTTCTATCTGAAGAGGATTATCAAAAGACATTGAAACATAGCGATGTTGTGTATTTTGAGACGGAGTCCTGCTCCTACAAGGACGGCTATGTGGACGGCAAGTATATATCCGTGGACTTTATCGAAAAAGTCGCGGCGTTCGGCAGCGAGCCAGCGAAATTCGCTTTTCAAGGTGCCTTTGTCACGTATTCCCGGTTTCCGGAATTGGAACGGTTGGTTCGCGATGCATCCGTTTATCCGGTGGACATGAAAGCCGAGCGTTACAATGCGTTTTATGCCCAGTTCGAAACGTGGCGCTGGTATTATTACGAAGCGTTGAAGCGCAATAACAAGCTGCTCATCGACTATAGCTTGAGTCAATATGTCATGTTCGCCGGGCGGTTGATCCTGGCTTATAATGAAACGGTATTCCCTTCATACAAATGGTTTCTCAAAGTGCTGGAACAGACGGAGCACAAGCCGGAAGATTTCATGCAACTGCTAAATTCGGTCATAGAGGAAAAGACAGAGGCGGCGGTTGAGGCACTCTTTTGCAGCACAGCAGGGTTCCACAATTGGTATACGTCAGATAAGCATTGGACGAGCCGTTTTATGATCGACAGTCAGATCAATTGGTTGGAAGGCGCTGTACCGGTAATGGATTTGTAAGATGCCGAACTGAGTAAGCAAATGGAAACACACAGACCGCTTTGATCCTTCTCCATCTAGGGGAGGTTATCAAGGCGGTTTTTTGTGTTGGATGATCCACTTTTTTTTCAAACGGCTAGACGAGAGTCACAAAAGGAGATAGACGCATATCCTGTCTATGAGTTTTGGATTACCGGAAGGGGATTGCAGATGAAAAAACGGAGGATAGACGATTTCAAGCAACGGAGGATAGACGATATCAAGCCGAAAAGAAAGCGGGAAGACGGTTATGTACATGATCCGAACGCCCGGGAGTTAAGCTGGCTGTATGAACGGAAAAAGGAAGCGCAAAAGGACAATAAAGATAACCCCTCCAGTTCTACAACCGAGTTGATTGTTGATAGTAGCCCCTTTCAGGAGGGGAGGCAGAACAATCGGAATTCCATTAAGGAATTTGAGGCTATTAGCGAGCCTGCCTCCATCAAAGCCTATGATGTAAGCATTGAGTCGGAAATTGTGAAAGAGCCCATCATGGAAAAGAGATTAGCCACCAAAGCGGCAAACAAGTCTGCAGCGGAACTGAATCGGCCTAACGAAGCCATCGCTGTTCAGAAGGAAAGAAAAGCGGAGCTTTCGGTGCTTATGGCCCAGCGGAAGGAAGAGTTTCAAGGGATTCCTGTTGTGTATACGGACGATCTGGTGGACCGGGCGGTAACGGAAGACAAGTTGGCTCCCTTTTCCGTGGATGAGAGCAAGATTTGTCCGGACAGTGTTGGCACCCGGTCTTTAAGGGATTATGCGGTTACCACCGGCAAGATCGCGAACAACGCCGTTACGTCAGGCAAAATCGCTCCGGAATCCATAACCGATTCCCATTTGGCCAACGGTTCTTTGTGGGGAGGCAAGTTGCGCGAGCGTTCCATTTCCGGCAGCAAACTGGAAGACGGAGCCGTTACCCCAGATAAGCTGGCGGATAAGTCCATCGATGCCATAAAAATCGCCGATGGCGCAATTGAAGCCAAGCACCTGCATCCAGGCCTGATATCCGGTGAGCTTTTGCAGGAGCAGTCCGTAAACAGCATTCATATCGCGGCTTCCGCAATCGGGCCCTATCACTTGGCAAAAGCTTCGGTGAATTCCTCCAAGCTTGCCGCCGGTTCTATCATTACAGATAAGCTGGGGGACAGCTCCGTTACGGGGGATAAACTAGCTCCCTATGCCGTAAATGACAGACATCTGCTTGACGGAAGCATCCATTCGCAGCATATCGGCGCTGATGTTGTGCAGAACTATCATCTGGCGGAACAGGCGATTACGGGTGACAAACTGGCTTTCCAATCGATATCCAGTGAACATCTGAACCCCGGTGTTATCGGCTCAGATGCCATCGAAAATGGAGCTATCCAGACGGAGCATTTAGGCAATGGGACGGTCACAGCGGAAAAGCTTGCCGTTTCTTCTATAACGGGAACCCAATTGGCAGATGAAACGATTGAAGGACGGCATTTGTCCAGGGAGTCGGTGAAAGGCATCCACTTGGCGGACCAGGCTGTAAAAACCAGCCATCTGGGGGAAGCCGTTGTGACCTCCGGCAAATTGGCAAGCGGCGCCGTAGACGGTGAAAAACTGGCCGCATCTTCGGTTAGCGGTTTCCATATTGCATCCGGCACGATTTCTGGAGCTAATCTTGCATCTTCCATTATTTCCAGCGAGCACATCGTTGATGGCGCGGTCGGATCGCTGCAAATCGCTCCATCCTCCATCGATACGGTTCATTTGGCGGAACAATCCATAAGATCTTCTAAGATCAAGGATATGGCCATAACGGCCGATAAACTGTCTCCTGGTGCGGTTACTGGTGTGAAAATCGATGTGGAGTCCATCAGTTCCCGGCATTTGAAATCCAATGTGATCGAAAGCCGGCATATTAGCCGCGGCTCGGTTACCAATATTCACATCGTCCCCGGATCGGTGGAGAACCGTCATCTTGCGAATGGAGCGGTAGGTTCTTCCCAATTGGCTCCCGGGTCGGTTATGCCGGAACATTTATTTGGCGAAGGGCTGGATGCGGGCTATATTCGCAACCTTTTCATTACATCCGATCTGTTGGAAAACGACGCCGTTCAGGAAAACAAGCTGGCGAAGGGTAGCGTAACGACGGATAAGATTCTGGATGCCAGCATTACCAGAGACAAATTGGCCGATGAGAGCGTAACGTTCAGCAAGTTGGCCAATAGCGCCGTTTTGACAAGCAAACTGGCTCCTTTTAGTGTAACGACCGAGAAACTTGCCGATAGCGGCATTACAACTGATAAGCTCACCAACAGCAGCGTGACGACGGTTAAGCTTGCGGCGGGCAGCGTAACCACGGGAAAACTGGCGGATAACAGTGTGGCGACGGAAAAGCTGCTTGATTCCAGCGTGACGACGGAGAAGTTGATCGACGGAAGTGTCGCAACGGAAAAGCTGCAGGATGCCAGCGTCATAACGGAAAAGCTGGTAGACGGCAGCGTGACCACCGAAAAGCTGTTTGATTCCAGCATAACGACGGAAAAGCTCGCGGACAGGAGCGTTTCGACGGAGAAACTGCAGGACGCCGTTATCATAGCGGAAAAACTGGCGGCTGCCAGCATCACGACAGAAAAATTGATCGATAACAGCATAACCGGCGACTGGC
>NZ_CBQR020000090.1 GCF_000455485.1 Gorillibacterium massiliense | reverse complement strand
TGTAACCACCATTCAAATAGCGGAATTCAGCTTGACGGAGGAGAAGCTGCAAGACGGCAGCATTACGAATAGAAAATTGGCTGACAGCGGTGTGACCACCGATAAATTGGCCCTTGGTAGCGTTACAACAGAACGGCTCGCCGATAGCGCAGTGACAGAAGAGAAGCTTGCGGATGACAGCATCACTGCCGAAAAGCTCCAACTGGGCAGCATCGTTACGGATAAACTGGCGAATAGCAGCATATCCACGGAAAAGTTGAAGGATGGCAGCGTGTCAAGGGAGAAGCTGAAGGATGGCAGTGTGACCCGTGAGAAGTTGAAAAACAGCAGCGTAACCAAGGATAAACTGGCTGAAAACAGCGTAACGGAAGAGAAAATCGCAAACGGCAGCGTAATCGGTGAAAAGCTGGCGATTCATTCCGTGACCAGCGAGAAAATTGCGGACTGCAGCATAACCAATGAAAAACTGGCTGACGGCAGCATTTCCTATGAGAAGCTGGCTTATGGCAGCGTCACTTCGGAGAAATTAGCCGGCGGCAGCGTTATTGGGGAGAAACTGGAGGATCGCTGTATCACGGAAGAGAAGCTGGCGCTTGGCAGTGTTACGAACGGCATCATTGCGGATGGGGCGGTTGGCGGGAACCATATTGGAGAAGGGGTTATCGGGAGCCGCCATGTTGGCAGCGAAGTGATCACCATAAATCATTTGGCTCTAGAACTGCAGCAGATTCTTTCCCAGGCAAGAGAGCTTATCGCAAGCCCGGCCGAAAAGAAGACGATTACGCTTTCCGGAACGGTCCCTTTTGATTTTGCCTCATCTCGCGAAAATACGGAAGTTGTAGCAGCATGGGAAAAGCAATCGGGTTATTCGTTTGTCGCCGTAGGGGTGACAAACAGCCGGTCGTGTTTTGTGACGCTGAAGGAAATCGGCTGCGAAGGTGCAGTCTTTGAAATTGTTCGGCTGCGTAAAAAAGAAGCGATCTCCGGAACGTTAAGCTGGATAGCCATGGGAACTCCATTAACGGCTGAACAGCAGGCGGCCAAGATCAGCCGGGAATATGTTGAACCGCAGCAAATGCTGAGCGCACCGAATGTACTGCTGGCACAGGAAGCTATTGAGGTGCAGGAAGCTATTGAGGTGCAGGAAGTATTAAAGGTGCAGGAAGCTATTGAGGTGCAGGAAGCTATTGAGGTGCAGGAAGTCTTTGAAGCGCAGGAAGTTCTTGAGAACCATGAAGCCCAAGAATTGCAGGTTCCGGTAGATCTGCAGGATCTCGAAGAGCTTCATGCGGTTTTGGAAATTCAGGAACTCGTAGAACTTCATGCGGTATTGGAAGCTGAGGAAATCGAGGAACTCCATGCGGTTTTGGAAGCTGAGGAAATCGAGGAGCTTTATGCGGTATTGGAAGCTGAGGAAATCGAGGAACTCCATGCGGTTTTGGAAGCTCAGGAAATCAAGGAGCTCCATGCGGCGCTGGGTTTACAGGAGGTTCTGGAAGCGCAGGTTGAAGCAATCGTCGATAACAGTTTTGGCTGTGGAGAGGCAATTGTTTCTGACGAGTTTCAGAAGAACGATCCGCTGGATGATGAGCAATAACAGAGGGAGAATTCATATACATGTCCGATTACCCAACTGCCGCAGAATGTTGCGGGGTTGGTTTTTTTTGTTCTCAGGCATAGGCAAGTTTGCTAATTGCGTGTTTGCCGTTACATAACCGGGACGTTCTCATAATATGGGAGAAGAATGCGTTCATGAAAGGAGAGTGCGATATGGCAATGCGTGTACATCGACGGAGAATGCACAACACGCGGGTCGTTCGCAACTCGCCTACTAAGCCCAAGCGCCAATTGCGCCCCCTACTTCAAGCTGGATCTTTTACAGAACAGAAACAACAAGTCCCATCAATAAAAAAACTCCCAGTAAGCCATCCTGCGAAACTCGTGGTTCAACCATCTTCAGACGAACCATTCGTTTCTGTCATAATTCCGGTGCTAAACGAACGGAGAACGCTGGCGCGCGTGATTCACCAGGCTAAACGCGCACATCCATCAACGGAAGTCATCGTCGTCTCCAACGGAACAACCGATGGGTCGGAGGAGATTGCCAGAAGTTTGGGAGCACGGGTCATTCACTTTCAGGAGAATCTTGGCCACGATGTAGGCCGCAGCGTTGGAGCCCGGCACGCTTTAGGCAGCATCCTTTTATTCATAGACGGAGATATCGTAATTCCGGCTGCTAAACTGTCGGCTTTCGTCAAGACGGTACAAAACGGCGTGGATATCGCACTAAACCGTTATCAAGGGCTAGCTCGCACAAGGAAGGTGCATAGCGCCATTATTTCCAAATTCAGCTTGAACCACTTGCTTAACCGGGCGGATCTGAAGGGGGCGTCGATGACGACGATTCCTCATGCGATCAATCGCAAAGCGATGGACATCATTGGCATAGACAATCTGGCAGTCCCCCCGAAAGCTCAGGCTATTGCCTTAACGAACGGACTCCGCGTGGAAATGTCAGCTTTTGTAGATGTAGGCAATCTAAATCCAAGAAAACGCAGAAACATAAAACCAGACCCGGTGGCCCAATTGATTGTCGGCGATCATGTGGAAGCGATACGTTGGGTACTCGATCATATAGGGCCACGAGCAGATAAACCAGATTTGGACAGAAGGATAGAGCAGGTGGTCTTGACATGAGTACGAGAAGAACAAAAGGAAACGGCCTCTCTCATCCTACAAAGTCAGAAATAAAGAAACCCGACCGTCAAAAGACAAAAAGAAAGATTTCCGTTCAGAAGGTTTCTCAAGCCATATCCCCTAGGGTAATGAAGAAGCCAACAACAGCAACCGCAAAAGGCTCCTATGGTATAAAGGGAAGGTATTTTGCTGCATCCGCTTTTAAAGCGGGAGGAATGGCTGCAGAGCGATTTTTGAGTTCGGCTACAGGTGAAGAGCAGTTGGATGGATCGGAATATACTAATCTTAATGAAGCCTGGAATCTATTTTATAGAAGCCAATCTTTCTCCCATTGGCCTAACTCCGCTTATGTAAACGCCTGTCATCAATTCATCAAGGGCTATGGCAGATATTCCGCAACAGGCATCAGTCCCAGCAAGCTGCTCTGGCCGACAGACCGAACAGTTGGATGCGTCATCTGTGCTGTAGACGAAGGAAGTACCTTGAAGCAGCAGCTAGATGAATTGATGAAATTGCCTTTTGAAGAAGTCATTCTCGTGCTGGACGGTACAGATGAGGGTACTCGGCAAATAGGCCAGGATCATCCGCTGGCACCGAAAGTCATCTCCTTCGATGTCTTGCTTGGCTATGATATTGGAAGAGCTATTGGAGCGGAGCAATCCCGGTCGGATATCCTGTTGTTTCTTGATGCCGATATGGTCATCGGTGCGGAAAATCTGCTTCCCTTTATCGATGAAGTGGGAAAGGGGGCGGACGTTGTGCTCAATTCCTTAACTGAACGCATGCCTGTTTTTGCAGATCGGGATTCTGTCTCTATCGTAAAGCAATTTCTTAATCTCAGCATGCATCGTCCCGATTTGGAGGCTGACTCCTTGACTGCCGTCCCTCACGCCATTACACGCAGGGGGTTGGAAGTCATAGGCACAGGAACTCTTGCTATACCTCCTTTGGCTCAGGTGCGGGCGATAATGGGTGATCTTCGGATTGTTCGGGTTTCCAGCAGCGTAAATGTATTTCATTACAACCGGATTCGGTCGAACAATGTCGGCCACGGCAACCCTGCAGAACAGATGATATTGGGTGATCACCTGGAGGCGCTGCATTATGCGACAGAGGCGCATGGACCAAGGATGAGCTATTCCGATTTCAACCGTGATCGAGAAATTGCCTGTAAGGATGGCGAGGAGACGGCTTAACCGTAATGCTGCCCATAAACGGCTATCCCAGTGCCCATTTCTACAGGAACACCGCACCAAGGCTGAGTCCTTCTCATAAACTGAATTTGACTGTATCCCTTTACCTTGTAACTATACAAAACCCGGGCAAGGAGGGGTGACACTTTGAAGGGCAACGAGCATAACAGCAAATTTTTCCTTACGCACCGCGAACGCGAAGTCTTTGAACTTTTGGTTCAGGACAAAACAACCAAGGATATCGCACAGCAGCTATTCATCAGCGAAAAGACCGTACGCAACCACATCTCCAATGTGATGTGGTTTGAAACACACCCAAGAGAGGACGACGGGAAGTATTGATTTTATTGGGTTTTTCGGACTTTACTCATCCGCGTGGTGTTTGTTTCAATAAGAAGAATTTCCTTATTATGATAAGTACGGATAAGAAATGAGTATGTCCTTAAACAACGCAATTTTTTCGGAATATTAACGCTTGCACTATACATTGAATAACCTAGGGACTTGTATTATACTGGAAGAGCAATAACGCCTTATGTATTGACATAAGGGTAAGGGATTGTTGTCAACTGTCTGATTAGCATTCCAATCTGGAATCGGGTCTCGGTTGATAGCTGTTTAGATAGCGTGACTGTGACAAGCCAACTCACAAGCATGAAGTCTAATCCTCCCATCTCCTTAACTATTATAACGTAGTTAAGTATTGAGCGAATTGTTGGGCAGCTGGATTCATTATGTATTTTATAACTGAATGCAAGTCGGGTTATACCTGTCGGCTTAGGGATGCTGCCCCTCATGTCGGCAGGTATTACGCCTTTAATGGGGGAATTATTATATGGACCTTCATGAATGGAAAGAAAAACATAGAGCGAGAAGAGGTCTTGCCCACTTTGATTCAAAAGTATCATTGGATCAAGTTTGGATCTATATCAGTGATCCACGGCGGGTTACAATGCATGGTTTTTACCCGTTCATTCACTATACTCTGTCGTTCCGCAAATATCATGAAGCGAGCGTAGACAAGACTAAAACTAAAACGCGTGAGATTTGTTATTCTGCTCACATAGATCGATACATTTACCAGTATTATGGGTTCAAATTGAATCAATATTATAATTTGTATGTTAAAGATAATGGTACTGATAATGCCGTTATCGCTTATCGAGATAACCTACCTAAAAACAATATTCATTTTGCCAAAAGAGCGATTGATTTTATCAAGAGTAATAATGAATGCTACATTATGATTGGAGACTTTACGAAATTTTTCGATTGTCTGGACCATAGGTATTTGAAGGAAATGCTGTGTCGCTTGCTAGGAGCAGACAAGCTACCATCAGATTATTATGCTGTTTATAAGAACATAACAAAGTATTCTCTATGGAACCGAGATGATCTGTTGGCGCTTAATGGATTTACGAGTAAACGTAAAGATGTTGAGGCGTTCAATAAATTAGAGAGGGCAATTTCCTTAGAACAGTTTAAGGACTTGAAGAAGAAATGTGTAAAGCGAAATAAAAATAGCTTCGGAATACCGCAAGGTTCTGCGATTAGTGCCATTTTTTCCAACATATATATGCTAGATTTTGATAAGCTAATTAACGACTATATAGTTGAGAATCGCGGACTATATATGAGATACTGCGATGATTTTATCATTATTCTACCCAAGAGAACCACGGAACATTTCAAATTGCAGTTTCAACATATTCGTTCTGTGATCGATTCAGTTCCTAAGGTGGAATTGGAATCAGAGAAAACTCAAATATTTGAATATTGTAATGGAACCATTAAGAGTCGCAATGAAGATGTGTTGGGTAATGTGAAAAACGGTAAGGATTTCATGAACTACCTTGGATTCACTTTTGACGGTCGGACGGTTTCGATAAGAGATAAAACGATTTCTAAGTATTATTACAAGCTCTACCGAAAACTAAAGACAGTTGTGCGAACTAATGGTATTACTAAGAAAAGAAACAGAGTAAGTAGTCGGAACATATACGAAAAATATTCGATTAAAGGCGCAGTGGTTGGGAAGAGGCATCAGGACGGAAACTTCATTACATATGTTATGAAGGCAGAGCGTATTTTCAAGGGTGAAAGAGCGGTTGCACTAATAAGGCAGAGACACATGCAGAAGATTAGAAAACAGTTGAAGAAAGTTACTAATGAATTAAGTCCTCACAGCTAGCCTTTTGCGTACAAGAAGGCAAATAATGTTCCTCACTCGAAATGCATATCCGACAAGAAGTTTGAACAACTTGGAATCGCGGACTTATTAAAATATTATATTGTATCTCCACTGAATCGAGAAATCAGATTAGTGGGGATTTTTTATACTTTCCGTCTAAGTGCAGAGTTAATTAGTAATAATACCTAATCGATGAGAACATACACTCACTGACGCAAAACAGCTTTATCTCGAGTATAATTATGATGTCAATTGTCGAATAAAGGACAATAAAGACCAATTGTTGAATAAGTCTAAAGTAGTATTTTTTATGAGAGAGGGATACCAAGAATGTCAGATATTTATTCAAGTATGCAAACAACAGTGAACATTCAAGAAAAATCAACTATGATATGGAACAATGCAAACCATTTAGTAGGACTATATAAACCACATGAATATGGCAAAGTTATTCTTCCGATGACGGTTATCAAAAGATTTCACGATACACTGCTACCAACCAGGGAGAAAGTGCTTGAAACCTACAATAAAGTCAAGAACTTTGAAGTAAAAGATGGCTTTTTGGAAGCTGCATCAGAACTAAGTTTTTATAATGTAAGTCCGTTTACCTTCGAATCGCTCTTGGCAGATGCTTCTCATATCGAAGAAAACTTTCGTGCATATTTAAATGGCTTCTCCGACAATGTGCAGGATGTACTTGCTCATTTTGAATTTGATAAAGAAATTACAAAACTCGCTAATAATAATATCCTTTTTTACATCATTCAGGAGTTCAATAAGAAGTCAAGTTATCTCGGTGCAGACCTAATTACAGCAGTTGATATGGGTTATATATTTGAAGATTTAATCAAAACATTTTCAGAAAGTTACAATGAAGAAGCAGGGGCGCACTTTACTAGTCGTGACATTATATATCTAATGACGGATCTTCTAATTTGTGATGAGAAAGACACATTGTTAGAAGATGGTGTTGTAAAAACTGTATACGACCAAACGATGGGAACATCACAGATGTTAGGTTGTATGGAGGAGCGACTACGCGCATTAGATGCAGATGCGGAAATACGTTGTTTTGGGCAGGAATTCAATCCTGAAACATACGCAATAGCAAAAGCAGACATGATTATTAAGGGAAGTAATGCTGATAATATGGAGTATGGTGATACCCTTTCCAATGATAAATTTTCGGGGTATACATTTGACTATTGCATATCCAATCCTCCATTTGGTATTGATTGGAAGCGCGAGGAAGCTGCCGTGAGGGCAGAAAATAAACTTGGTGATAAAGGAAGATTTGGTCCAGGTCTTCCTAAAATCTCTGACGGTCAAATGCTTTTCATGTTAAACGGAGTTAGCAAGCTTAAAGAATCAGGTAAAATGGCTATAATCCAAAATGGATCGCCACTTTTTTCTGGTGCGGCTGGCTCTGGCGAAAGTGAAATAAGAAGATACTTAATTGAAAATGATTGGCTTGATGCTATTATTCAATTGCCCACAAATGCTTTTTATAATACCGAAATAGCAACCTATATCTGGATCATCTCCAAAAACAAGCCCTCCCATAGAGAAGGTAAAGTACAACTTATTGATGCCTCCAACATGTATGAAGCAAGAAGAAAATCAATTGGTTTTAAGAAAAATGATATATCAGACACTTGCAGAGATATTATTGTGAGGGCTTACGGTGAGTTTCAAAACAAAACTTACACATATGATGAAAAGAACTGTGAGTCGAAGACTATTGATAATATAGATTTTGGATTCAACAAGATAGTTGTGGAAAGTCCAATGTGTGATGATACTGGTAGACCTGTTATGAAGGGCAAAAAGAAGGTTCCAGATACATCTAAAAGGGATACAGAAAGTGTGCCACTGACAGAGGATATTGATGTTTACTTTGAAAGAGAAGTACAGCCATATAATCCTGATGCATGGATAGATAAAAGCAAAACAAACGTTGGATATGAAATACCTTTTACAAGATATTTTTATAAATATGTTCCTCCTGAAAACAGTGAGGACATTGCTTTGAGAATACGCGGTCTTGAACAAAGTATTTCTGCTTCACTTGATAGACTGTTTTCAAAAGGTGGAGTTGAGAAATGAGCGTAGGGATGAACGATAGCGGTATCGAATGGATTGGCGAAATTCCAGATAACTGGAATCTAATGCCAGTAAAAGCAATTTTAATGGAGAGAAATGAAACCAATAATCCTATACAGACCGATTTTATTTTGTCGCTAACTGTAGATAAGGGTGTTATTCCTTACAACGAAAAAACAGGAGGCGGTAATAAAGCCAAGGAAGATTTAACGGCATACAAATTGACTTATCCGAAAGATATTGTATTAAATAGCATGAATATACTCGCTGGTTCTGTTGGGATATCGAAATATTTCGGTTGTGTTAGCCCTGTGTACTATACACTTTACGTTAGAGACGATAGCTATTCGATAGATTATTTTAATAATATTTTCCAAACAAAAGAGTTTCAAGCTAATCTACGTGGGCTTGGAAATGGAATTATGATAAAGGAATCTGGTACTGGAAAATTGAACACAATTAGAATGCGGATATCCATGTCTAAGCTCAATAGGGTAATGCTTCCAGTTCCACCAAAACATATCCAAGAACACATAGCCAACGTTCTCGATAAGAAATGTACCGAGATTGATGAAACTATTGAAAGCACAAGGCTATCAATCGAAGAATATAAGAAGTATAAAAAATCTATTATTACTGAGACTGTCTATAAAGGATTGAAAAATGAGGTAGAACTAAAAGAAAGCGAAATAAACTATATCGGCACTATACCCAAGCACTGGAAGGTTAAAAAAATTAAGAATGTTTTAACGCCTTTAAACAGACCAGTGTTACAAACTGATGATGTTATTACTTGCTTTAGAGATGGAGAAGTTACTCTTAGAAAAAATAGAAGGACAGACGGTTACACCTTTTCAGATACCGAAAAAGGCTACCAGGGTGTTGAAATTGGTGATTTGGTTATTCATGGTATGGACGCTTTTGCTGGTGCTATTGGCATCTCTGACTCACGTGGCAAATGTACACCAGTTGTTCATGTGTGTGAAAGTAAAGAGAACAAAAGATATTATATGTACTTATTAAGAAGTTTTGCATTGAATGATGTGTTTATGGCACTCTCGGAAGGGGTAAGAATTCGGTCAAGTGATTTCCGAAACTGGGATAAGCTGGCTAAGATAATGGTCGTTTCACCGCCACTTTCAGAGCAAAAAGAAATTGCAGATTATTTAGATAGCAAATGCATTGAAATCGATAATCTTATAGTACAAAAACAGAAGGTAATATCGGAACTTGAAACTTATAAAAAGTCTTTAATTTATGAAATAGTAACGGGTAAAAAGGAGGTGTAGAGGTTTGCAGGATAATGAAAAAAGATTTGAGCAAGATATAGAAAGTTTTTTTCTTTCTTCTACGGGTGGTTTTATTAAAGGTTATCAAAATACATACAATCGTGAACAAGCGATTGATATGGAAAGCCTGATTACTTTTCTTGCTACTACTCAGCCCAAAGAATGGGAACGTCAAATTAAGCGTGATGGAGTAGATGCTCAAACTCGCCTTTATCGTTGTTTGCAAACCAATATTGACAGTGAAGGCTTAATCCATGTTTTGAGACATGGGATCATTGACCGTGGTATAAAGTTTAAACTTGCCTTTTTTAGACCAGAGACAAGCCTCAATGATACTGTGATAAAGCAGTACAGTGACAATATATTAACCTGTACTCGCCAGTTTAAGTATTCTACACAAAATGAAAATTCAATTGATATGGTGTTATCTCTAAATGGCATCCCCGTTGTAGCCGTGGAATTAAAGAACCAGCTTAAAGGTCAATCAGTCGATAATGCCAAGAGGCAGTTTATGTATGACCGCGATTCGAAAGAGTTCATTTTCGGATTTAACAATAGAATCCTTGTATATTTTGCTGTTGATCTTTATGAAGTAGCAATGACCACACATCTAAAGGGTAAGGATACTTTCTTCTTACCCTTTAACCAAGGATCTAATGGCGCAGGCGAAATTGGCGGTGCAGGAAATCCTGTAGGTGATGGTGAAGGCTATATCACCTCCTATTTGTGGGAAAAGGTTTTGAAAAAGGATGCCTTAATGGACATACTTCAGAGATATATACACTTGGATGTTTCAGAAACAACTGAAAAAGTGAATGGAAAACGAAAAACGAAAACAAGCAAGAAAATAATCTTCCCACGATATCATCAGCTTGATGTTGTGTCAAAGCTGGCAGCTAACGTTAGAGCAAATGGTAGCGGAAAGAATTATTTAATCCAGCATTCCGCAGGATCAGGAAAGAGTAATTCAATTGCTTGGCTCGCATACCGTCTATCAACCCTTCACGATAAAGACAACAAAAGTGTATTTACTTCTATAATCGTAGTTACTGACCGTCGTGTGCTCGATAATCAACTACAAAATACAATTTCAGGTTTCGATCATATCGATGGAGTAGTTGAAACCATTGACGAAAAGAAGACATCAAAAGATCTGCGTGATGCTATTAATGATGGCAAAAAGATTATTATCACTACGCTTCAAAAATTCCCAGTTATCTATGAAGAAATAGATGACAACAAAGGCAGAAGATTCGCCATTATTGTAGATGAGGCACATTCTTCTCAAACTGGTAATAGCGCTAAGAAGTTAAAGGCTGCTCTCGCTGATGTAGAAGAAGCTTTGAAAGAATATGCTGAAATTGAAAACCAAGCAGAATCCGAAGTAGAAGATACTGAAGATCAGCTTGTAAAAGAATTGATTACACACGGTAAGCACAAGAATTTATCGTTCTTTGCTTTCACTGCTACCCCAAAAGAAAAAACTCTTGAAATGTTTGGCGAAAAGCAAGTCGATGGCACCTTCCGCCCTTATCATGTTTACAGTATGCGACAGGCTATCGAGGAGGAGTTTATTCTTGATGTGCTTAAGAACTATATGACTTATAAGACTTGCTTTAAGATTGCCAAGAATACACCTGACAACCCCGAGGTTCCAGCGACAAAGGCGGTTAAAGCGGTTCGCAGATACCAGGAGTTGCATCCGCATAATCTACAACAAAAAACAGCTGTAATGATAGAACATTTTAGAGAGATAACAAAGAATAAAATTGGTGGAAATGCAAAAGCAATGGTGGTTACCGCATCTCGTCTTCACGCTGTTCGCTATTATCACGAATTTAAGCGATATATTGAAAAAAACAAGTATGACGAGATTGATATTCTTATTGCCTTTTCAGGTGTAATTAATGATCTCAACGAGTATGGTGAAACAGTTGCCTATACAGAAGAAGGTATGAACAAACGATCAGATGGCTCAACGATAAAAGAAAAGCAGTTACCAGAAGAATTTCATCATGACTTCAACTGCTTAATCGTTGCTGAGAAGTATCAGACTGGGTTTGACGAGCCACTACTTCACACAATGTTTGTCGATAAAAAACTGGATGGAGTAAAAGCAGTACAGACTCTATCAAGACTGAACCGTACTTGCCGCGGCAAAGAGGATACTTTTATATTGGACTTTGTGAATTCTGCAGAAGATATGAAAAAATCCTTCTCCCGCTTTTACGAAGCCACCATCCTTGATGAAGAAATAAATATCAACCTTATCTACCAAACACAAAGTTTGTTGCGTAAATTTAAACTTTACAATGATGCTGACATTGAGAGTTTCATCAAAATTTACTATAAGAATGGTCAGCAGACAGATAAAGACCTTGGCAAAATGACTGCCCTATTAAAGCCAGTCGTAGATAGATACAACAACCTTGATGTAGAAAAACGTTATGAATACCGAATGACAATAAGGAATTTTAACAAGTGGTATTCTTATATTGCACAAGTTGTAAGGATGTTTGATAAGAGCCTCCAAAAGGAATTTACATTTACTTCTTATCTTGCGAAAATGATCCCCAAAGAAAACGATAAGAAGATTAATTTGGAGGACAAGCTGCGCTTAGAATTTTATAAGCTTGAGGAAACATTTAAAGGGGATATTGCCCTAGAAACCAATTCGCAGTATCAGACTCTATCAAATCCGAAAAAGTTCGTTCCCGAGTCTATAATTATTAGTGATGATGAACTTTTGGAGAACATCATTAGAAAAATTAACGAGCGGTTTAATGGTACTTTTTCAGAAGGCGACAAGGTTATCGTAGAAACAATTTATAATAAAGTCGTAAAGGATAATAATAAGCTTAAGACTTATGCGAAAAATAACGACGCTGAAGTATTTGAGCGAAGTATCTTCCCTGATATCTTCAAAAAAATTGCACAGGAATGTTATATGGAATCAATGACTTCATTCTCGAAATTATTTGAAGACAAGAAGTTTTATAATTCTGTGATGGAAGAAATCGCAAGGGAATCGTACAAAGACCTACGTAGTGAGAAATAACGAACCGCTATTTTGAATTGAACTAGGAGTATATGCTCCTAGTTTTTCTTTGTTTTAGGCTAAATCCATTTATGTTACAAGAAGATTTTGGAAGGAATAAACTGGAATTGTGTCGAATTCTTTATACATGATTCGACTTTAATGTAATAGATAATACGAAGTGAATTGCGGGTGATCGACAATATGGATGACAACAGGCGTGAATTTAGTCCGAATGAAAAAATGCTCTTATTCAATGAAGTCGGTGGATACTGTCCTAATTGCACGGATGAACTTACACATAAGAAGAAAGGCAGGATATATAAGTCCTTCGAAGTAGCACATATTTATCCCGCCAACCCGTTACCAAATGAAGTAGAATTGTTGAAACACGAAGAGAGATTGTCTGACGACGTTAACGATTTAAAAAATGTAGTTGCTGTTTGTTCAAAATGCCATGGACGTTTTGATAATCCTCGTACAGTTGAAGAGTATCGGAAATGGGTTAAGTTGAAAAAAGGGCTTCTTCAAGATGCACAACTCAGAAGCACATATTATATGTTTAACATTGAGTCTGATATTACTGTTGTACTAGAAAAGCTACAAAACATCGACGGTGAGACTTCCCCTTTAAGTTATGAGTCTTTAAAAATCGATGAAAAAACAAATGATACCCTTCCGTTCATTATCAAACGCAAAATTAAAAACGATGCTGTAGATTATTTCGATTTCATTAAAACTGTATTCATAACGATGGATCACGTCACTCCACATAAATTTGACACCCTAGCTTCACAAGTTAAAAGTTTTTACTGGAAATGCATGCAGACAGATACCAATCAAGAATACATATATAATGCACTTGTAAAGTGGCTTTACGAAAAAACAGATCGATTTTCTATTAGAGCAAGTGAAATCGTAATCGCTTATTTTGTCCAGGATTGCGAGGTGTTTTCTTGATACTACCCAACAAGTTAATACCATTTAAGGATAGTGTTATATCTAAAATAGCCCATGTATTGGATGTTTTGACTGTCACAGATGACAGTGTGGAGAGACTATTTGAGAAGACCTCTCATAATTTTGAAGATGTCAACCAATTCATATTGGCATTAGACGTATTGTTCGTTCTTGAAAAAATCGAAATTGATGAGGAACTGAAGGTGATACGATATGTTAAAGCAAATCACTTGTGATAAGTTTGTTGAACAACGTGTGGTCTTCCATAAAGGTTTGAATGTTGTAGCTGGTGATGAGATAGCTTCCAACTCTATTGGTAAGTCTACAATGTTGATGATTATAGATTTTGTTTTTGGTGGTGACGACTATATAAAGAAAAATCATGATGCTGTCGAGAACTTAGGTCACCACGACTTTAAATTTTCGTTTATTTTTGGCAAGGATGAATACTTCTTTTATCGCACTACCGCAGAGTATAAATTTGTAACGATATGCGATAAGAATTTTACAGCGCAAGATACTATTAAAGTTGAAGAGTATACGAAGTTTCTTCAGGAAAAGTACGGCTGTCAGATTGAAGAATTATCTTTCCGTAACATTGTAGGAAGATATTTCAGGATTTATGGGAAAGAAAACCTGAATGAAAGAAAACCAATTCAATATTTTGAAAAAGAGAGACAAAGGGACTCTATCGTTGCATTGGTGAAGCTGTTCAATAAATACAAAGAAATTGCTGGATTCGAAAAACAAATTACCGAGTTAACTGAGGGGAAAAATGTATTAGCGGCAGCTGCGAAAAAAGATTTTGTCCCTAATATTGGAAAAAGTGTTTTTGGGCAAAATGAGAAAAAAATTGAAGCGCTTAATGTTGAACTTACAAAACTGAAAGAGAGCATAGTTAGTGCTGCAATTGATATTGAAGCGCTTGTCTCAAAGGATATTCTTGATCTTAAAAAGAGAAAAAGCAGCTTGGTAACACAAAAAAATGTATTTGAAAGCCGTTTGAAGAGGACATTAATAAACATTGAGAATAAGAACATTAATGCAGTTTCAGAATTGGAACAATTGATTGAGTATTTTCCAGATTTCAATGTTGAACGTGTGAAAATGGTTGATAATTTTCATGCATCTATCACCTCTATTCTGAAAGAGGAACTAAGGAATACTGCAAAAGAAATTAATATGCAGCTATCTATATTGAATAATGAAATCGCAGATATTGATAAACTTATGGGAGAAAAGCTCAGCATTAAAAATGCACCCAAATACACGATTGAAAAAGTTGTTGAAGTTGCATCTCAAATAAAACAACTTGCGGATGAAAATGGATTTTATACAAGGAAGAAGAATATAGACGGTTCCCTGAAAACTGCAAAAGAAGACTTGGATACCTACAAAGAAGCAATTTTGGCTGAGATATGCAGCCAAATTAACATTAGAATGAGTAATTTAAATAAACTAATCTATTCGGATAATAAACGTTCGCCTACCTTAACAATCCAAGGTGATAGATATACATTCAATACATTCGGAGATACTGGCACTGGTACTGCTTTTGCAAACCTAATAACTTTTGATTTAACTCTCTTGGAATTAACGTGCTTACCAGCGGTGGTACACGATTTACCGCTTTTGAAGAATATTGAAAACCTTGCACTTGAGAATATTGTGGAGATATATGATAAGAGCGATAAACAAATATTTATTGCGATAGATAAAGTTAATTCGTATAAGAAGGAAACAGAGCAAATAATATCTGAAAGAAAAGTCTTACAACTAACGAAAGATAAAATTCTGTTCATTAAGAATTGGAAAAAAGATGTGTAAACACTTGAATAGGTAAACCGAGCATCAAAATTTTTATCAATGTTCAGCTAAGAAGCAAAAAGAAGCCGCGCGGGCTTCTTTTTGTTTTAATAAAATCCAAGGCTGATTAAAACAGATTTCTCAATATTTCTAAATTCCTCGGTAGCGAAGTCAATTTTCCCAATGAATTTTGTAAGGCATGCTTTGTCAATCGTTTGTATTTGCTCACATAATACGAATGAATCGTATAGCAATCCAGCGGTTCCTTCTTTCAAATGAACATGAGTAGGTAATGGTTTGTTTTGTCTGGACAAAGGGGCAATTAATGTAGTGGTTGAGAAACGATTGCCCACGTTGTTTTGTAGTATAATCACTGGACGATAATTGGACTGTACAGATCCCCTATCTGCTGGTAAATCACATAAATATATTTCTCCCCGCTTGATCCCTTTTTCTATGCCAGATTGCAACAAATCAATAATTTGTGCCATCGCAGTACCCTCTCTTTAAAAATAAAGTAATGCTAAATGGTATCATCGAAAGAGATATTTTCAAAACTCAATATTGTGGGTCATGTACTGCATCTACGTCTAAGTGCAGAACTTTTGGTAAACAATGCAGGAATAGAAAGGATATCAACGAATAAGTAACTAAGGCATTTGGATGAATATAGAAATTGAATTGTTGGTGGTGAAAACGTGGATATTGAGATCAAATCAAAAGTGGATTCGATATTCCAGAGTCAGAATGGAATTGCCCGAACACGAGATTTTTTAAACGCTGGGATCACCCCATACTATATTAAAAAACTGGAGTCACAAGGTGATATCGTTCGAGTAAAACAAGGTTTCTACCGACATGCTGGGTTTAGTAATGGTACAGCAGACGAGATTGTTGAAGTCAGTAAATTGGTTCCTAAAGGGGTCATCTGCTTGTTGTCCGCTCTCTCCTTCCATGAGCTGACGACTTTTAATCCGTGGGAGTACCAGATTGCCATACATCGCGGCAGCAAGAAGCCTAAGCTTCCAGACTATCCCCCCATCAAAGTAGTTTATTTGGCGGATACACAATATAACCTTGGGGTAAGCGAAGTCCGTGTTGAAGGAACATTTGTCAGAATATATGACCGAGAGAAAACGATCTGTGATATTGTCAGGTATCGTGAGAAGCTAGGCATTGACCTCATGAAAGAAGGACTGAGAAATTACCTTCACTCACCAGAGAAAAATATAACAAAACTAATTGCTTATGCAGATCAATTAAGGATCAGGACGGTGCTACAAAAGTATTTGGAGGTACTTGTCTAATGAGTGAAATTAAAAATATCCCTGCATCAGTCTCCGAACGATTAAAGAATATCGCCAGAGAATCAGGAAAGGCATTTGACTCGTTGATTCTTCTCTACTTTCAAGAGAGATTCTTATACCGATTATCCATTTCCGATTACAAGGACAATTTTATACTCAAAGGCGGATTGTTTCTGTTTTCCCAAACGGGGTTCAAATCCCGTCCTACGAAAGACGTTGATTTCCTTGCTAAGCAAATCGTGAATGATCTGGAGAAGCTTCGTGACTCATTCGTCGGCATATGTTCAATCGTGATTCCGAATGATGGCGTAACTTTTCTTGTAGATGAGATGACAACTGAACGAATCAAGGAAGATGCTGATTATGAGGGCGTACGCGTTAAAGTGACAGCGTTGCTTGGATGAATTCGGAAGGTGCTACAATTTGATATTGGTTTTGGCGATGTAGTCGTGCCAAAACCGCAGTTGATCCATTACCCTGCACTACTTGATATGGAAATTCCCGAGATACAAGCTTATTCTAAGGAATCTGTCATTTCATATGGTCCAAGCCAGAAGTAAAAACATGACGTTATTCTGATTCGAAAAAAGTTTTCTGCAACCTATTGACATCGGTTCATCGCCTATTATAAGATAGCAACAATTAAATATCGGATAGAGTTGAGTCATTCAACGGGGCGCGAAAGCGTCGTACGAACTTCGAAAGAGGTTTGTTGGGAGCCAGGTGTAAATCATATTATTACACCTCTGCTTCCCTATTGGATGGCTCGACTTTCGGTAAGAGGGTCCCTTCAATCGGAGGGACTCTTTTTTGTCCCAAGTACATTGAAAATAGCATAAGCAACAAAAACAAAACCACAAAACTATGGAGGTTGACTATTATGTCACAACAAAAAATAAACGAGATGAACCACAAAGCAATTGATTTTAGTATTCAAAGCAGTGTAATTACAATTAACGACTATGAAGGTCTTATAATTGAATCTAATATAATAGAACGCTCATTTATGGAAGCACTGCAGCTCGCGGTCGATTTAATCAAGGCAGAGTCCGTGTATTCGGTAGAAATAGTCAGTACAGAACGACAATCTTTGTTTTCCTTCGAGAAGGATTACATGAACGGCATAGGTAAGGAGATCCTCTTACATGACAATGAGCTTTACAAGTGGCAGGATTACTTTTCAAGGGAAGAACTTAAGCAAAAATTAGCTGTCATTCGAATCAATGTTTTTATGTTTCCGAGTAAGCACTTTGATACATTGCTTAATACGGATCATCTTACTTTTGAGGGATTTATCTCATTCCTTGATGAGAACCCGTCGCCATTAATTAAACCAATACCAGGATTCAAGAACGGTCCGATAACCGTTCAAGATTGGTTGGAGCTAATCAATAATGATCAGATTGACTATAGAATAAATGAACTGCATCTAGAGCAGTACGATATCCATGACTATTTTGAACTCGAAGGTATAGTAGATCGTGAGGAAATCATTGATCTTTCACAAAGTGTTGAACATGATCTTAGCAGATTAACAGCGGTATCCTATATAGAACCCGAAAGTAATGATGACTTTGAAATGGTTGTTAGTTCAGAATTCACAACAACAGAAATTGCATGGAAGTGGAGTTACGATGATCTATATTATCGTGAAATGCGCTCTCCATTTGAAATTGATGAAAGATACTTTGTGGGTTGTGTTAAGCTCACATTGAATGACTTGAAGAAAATTGCGGATTTCAAAACCGCTGAGGAAGTTATTCGTTACTTGAAGAAGTAATCATAATGGCAGATGTATGAGTTCAAGAACTCGGCATCTGCCTTATATTTTTTTGCTAGGTAACCGAATTTGGACTCTATTACCTTTCATGCTATAACAGGATACAGAAATCAGAATCAGAGTATCGCTCGCAACAAAATATTAGGTTGCAGAATGTCGAAAAGAATGGAGACTGCCTGAATGGACTTCACCCTATATCTCAGACAACAGGAAGTACGTCCCAATACAATTGCTTCTTACAATGCTACTGTCATGGAATATCAATTATGGCGCTCGGCATTGCCAGATGACCAAGAGGCGAATATTACACAGCTGCTTACATTGGAATTCAAATCTTACTTGAAGACCGTCAAGCATAACCATCCCAAGACAATCAATAAAAAGCTGGCGGGACTTCGCAAATGGATTCAGTATCTGACGACAATCGGTCAACTGCCTGAGCCAATTCACGTCAAAGATGAAGCGTTGTCTGATCTTGAACGGCAAAAGGAACCCAAGTACCTCGACCGCGATCAAATACGGGAAATTCGCAAAGCCATCGAAAAAGAACCAAATGAGTTCTTACGTTCTCGCGACCGCTGTATGATCTATTTAATGCTGTACATTGGTCTGCGGCAAGAAGAAATGCTGAATATTCAATTAAGCGACCTCGTGCGAACGCCAGGCAAACAGAAAATTATCATTCGGCAAGGTAAAGGTGGATATTATGGCGAGCTAGCATTGGAAAGTACTGAGCTTCGCAAAGCAATTGACGATTGGGTTAGAGTAAGAGCTATTAGCCGATTTGCAGACAGCCTGTACTTATTTGTAAGCCGTAAAGCCCCGCATGCAGGGAAACGGTCCGCTGTTAAGATGGTAGAACGAGTGCGCAAA
>NZ_CBQR020000089.1 GCF_000455485.1 Gorillibacterium massiliense | reverse complement strand
ACCAGCTTCGGCACACGTTCGGCAAGCGAATTATTGACCAGACGGGCAATATCAAGAAGACCCAAGAGCTTCTTCGACATCGGCATACTTCCAGCACAGAAGTCTACACGTTACATCGCAAAGAGGAATTGGATAGCGTATTACGACAACTCGATCATGTTATGTAAGAACAATAAACCAAGCAGTCGTCTCGTTTAATCGAGAGCATCTGCTTGGTTTTCTTAATATACGGTATGGATGGGAAATAACAAACCTATTCTATAACTCCGATGTATCTGCTTTATCAAACCCAATATCTCTATTGGATCTGATACAGCAGATAGATCAGATAAAATGAATGGGTGCGTTAAATCCGATGCATATTTAATTGCGGTTTTTGTTGAGGGATGGAATAGATACTTGATCAAACACAGGATTGGATTAGTCCGTCCTGTGAAATATAATCGATTGAAAATACGTAAGAAACCCGTCGATATCACAGAAATAATCTAAGAAATAGTACTGTTACTCGAAAAAAACTGCCCCATTTCGATAAAAAACAATGGTTGCATGTGTCGCCTCATCAAGGGTATCGCTCGAAAATGTCGCGGCTCCAGTGGATTCAATTTCATCAATACATTCCTGAATGATGTGCGTATGTGTGAATCGATAGACACGATTGATGGCTAGAAAACCAAATAGATAAGCGCGATTAAAGTGAAATTCGGTTGATGATATTGACGCACTGGATTTCCTTTCCGAAAAATGCAGTTCAATAAACAACAATGACGTGAGAACCAGCAATACGATAAGCAAGGACCAAGAGAAATTTCCAAGGAAAAACATGATGCTGATAGCGGTTAGGACGATATTGGATGCAATTAAGAGATACAACTTCTGTTTGGTGAGACTTACAGTTCCATAATAGGTCAAACGGATTGCTCCTTATTGGAATTTACGTACAGTACAGCGATGCCTAGATTCCTCAACTTTTCGGCAAGTTGCTCCGACTCATTATGAAATAAATGAAGGATATGGGGCGACCTCATCGCCAGTATGTCAATTCTCCACTCTCCTCGCATAACCTGATCCAACTGAGGACGCAATCCATCTGAGCCAGCTACATCTCGAATAACGAGGACATCCTCGATTGGAATGTTATAGTCCTTACAAAATTGTTGAAGGTCATATTGTTGTGCCGATAAAGTGCGCGGTGTTTCGCCGCGAATATAAAATCCGATTTTCTGTGATTTAATGTTGATGGTCAGCTTCTCCTTCACTGATTGTGAAATGAAGATGTTTGTTATTTTCATCCGTGTCATATTCTTGCTGAAATCTCAAGCGGTATCTTGAAGCTGAAAATTCTGGCGCATTCAGGTTGCTTTTCCTAGCTGTTTTCTTCAGCAATATGTCCAGCCTGCTTAGTATGATCAGGGCTATTGCAATCCATATGATTAATTGTGGTGTAATCATGTCCATCTTTATAACCTCCATATTTATCCAGTAAATCTATAGCGCCTAGTATAGCTGCTTCTTTCTCTCTTGCCAAGGATGTTTTTAGTTCTGTTCAGTTCAGGAAGAAAAAAGATAGTGATGTGTCCAGAATCAGATAAATTACAACATTTTACATATTGAAATTTGACTTCTCTCAGATACAAAATATAATCTCCATAATTCAAATGTTATGGAGGAAAGAACATGAAACAAGATTTAATCGAAAGCCAAATTCAACTACGCAAGCAAGAACTTACGCTTAAAATAAACGAACTTATTCTCGGTGAACGCAAACGATTTATTCAGCAATACGGTAAATATGAAAGTGTGGATTATCGTACAGTTGCCAACCAAACATTAACTGATGTACAAACAGAACAGCATTTGATGGGAAGCATGACAGTTGGCTGCTTTTATAAGGGCAGTCATAGCAAATTTCTCGTTTTTGACATCGATGTTAAAGACCCAGCTATTCCATTAGGGCTAATCCAATTGCTCAAGAATTACGGTTTCCAAGCCGAGGATATTCATCTGGAGGAAAGCGGAACGAAAGGTTGGCATCTCTGGCTCTTCTTCCAAACCCCGATAAGAATTGAACTGTTGGTTTCATTTGGGGATTTCATCCGTACACAGCTTGGTGTCTCTAAAACAAATATTGAGCTTCGACCCGAGAAACCGTCGAACAGTCGGCGGCATCAAGCTCCCTTTCGGGATTCATCGTAAAGTTATGCGTCGAACCTTATTTGTGGGGCATAATTTGCAAGCTCTTAATGACGCAATAGAATATTTCCTGCAAATCCGCCCAATGGATATTAACCGTTTTTATAAGATATGGCGAACAATCGAACCTGAAATGAATGAGGATATAAGTGAATCCTGTCAATGCAATTCTAATGTTGCGAAATCAAAACTTACTGCCGAAATTCCGCAGGGAAGCCTGTTTGCAGGATATACATTAGCGCAGAAGTTAATTCAATTCGGAATGGACCCCCAAGAGATGAAAGCAACTCGCCGCCGTCATTATTATCAGCTTTTTGTAATCTTGTATTATAAGCATGAAGGATACAGTCGTGAGGAAACTGCGAAGAAGGTCATTGAGTGGGCAATGAACGAAAGGCAATGCGGAAGATCTAATAGTACAGAACAGGAAATCATCTCGGACGTACAATCTGACGTAAAAGGCATCTATGACAATAACAAGCATTTCCCAGCAATGATTTGCGATGAGGTTCGTGTCAGTCAGCTGGACATAGCCTATGTCCGTACTATTAAGGATGAAACGACAAGAAAAATCGTATGGTGCATTATCATACTTGGTCGAATGTTCAATAATCAGGGGCAGTTCTTCTTTGCCATCAGACAAATCGGGGCTATTACAGGCTGTAAGAAGAGTACGGTACATGCGCGAGTGAAAGAGTTGATGAAGAACGGGCAATTAATGCTAATGCAACGAGGTAGCTACTACAAGCAACAGGCGAGTAGCTACTATATGCGAGTACTGGAAGAGTGGCGTCCCGATGCAACATTGCCCTCAGGGGCGACAACATTCCAAGGAGTTTTCGAGGATACATATGCACTGGTCAATACGGAGGAAAAGCCGCTATGAACGTTCTCTTCTGTGATCAGTCCCTGCTCAAATTCGGGTACAGCGTTTATCATGTCTCGGCTTCATCATGTACATTAGTAGCAGCTGGATTACTGCAATTGAACGGAAAAACTGAAATCATGAATCGACTGTTAGAAATTGAAGACTGGCTAGTTGAAATGATTGCCGCCTATGACATACAGCACGTTGTAATCGAGGAAATTCAGATGCAGCGTAATGTGAGGACTTACCGTAAGCTCTGCATGCTCTTTTACGCCATAGAAAGTTTATGCTGGCGTAAAGGCATTCCATTCGAAAGCATACATGTCACTACATGGCGAACACATGGTATTAAGAACATGTTAAACCTGCCCGATGGTAAGAAGATGACATTATACAATTATTTTTATAATCAGTTCAAATATATCCCATCATACGACCATAATGTTAGCGATGCACTTTCTATGGGCTTTTTTTGGAGTCGTTTCACTTATCCGCACGCGAATGTCATTATGGATAGATTAGGCGACGAAGTGCAATCGGTGGAAAATGGTAAAAGAAATGATTGACAGTTGCAGCCTTGCTTTGCTAGAATTCATATCAAGCTCATTCGAGCGATTTAGACAAATTAAACTTTATATGTAACACCCAAGGATACCGACATCTTCGGATGTGCGGAATCGGTCTTACTGAGTGGCAGTAGTCACACAGTAAGCGCTCATCTTAATTTTTTACTTCTAATCAGCCTATCTAACAGGGAGCAGTCTATCCCTTGAAGATAGGAACTGAATAGAAGATGAGATGAGAAACGATTCTCATACGGTAAAACCTTGGGTGTTTTTGGTTTATAGCCAACCCCCAGGGAGTCCAATAGGACTCCCTTTGCTCTTTTGAAAACTGAATATCGCCCGTCATCCTAATACGGCAAAGCATAACGGGGAAACAAGCGATCCAACGACGGAGGAATTCTCATGAAATCAACGGAAATAACGCCAGCATCTTCAATCTTGCAATACGACAAGGAATATGACCGATGGGGATATCAGTCTGGCAAAGAAGCCTGGCTGATAGACTATCTCCACTGCGGAGATGTTTTCTACTTGGAAATTGGCGAACAGAAACTGAAATGCCGAATCGAGATGGACAACGACTGGTATGTCATTAGCAGCAACAAAAGATTCAAGCTTCATCCAAAAGAACAATACGAAATTATCATTCCATAAAAGGGGAAATTCAAGTGGCAAATTATATCACAAACCTACTCACGATTTTTGGAACAAAACAAGAAGTCGAACAAGTTATCACTTCAATGAAAGATGATGAGGCGCACGATGAAAAACCAGAGCTAACACTGGATTTTGAAAAGATTGCACCTACTCCTGACGATAAATACTTCACTGAAAAAATGAAAGCAAAGGGTATAAAAATGCCCCTTTCTCATGCAATTGTGGACTGGCGATATAATAACTGGGGAACGAAATGGAATCCAGAAACGGCACGTTATATTAATGCAAACACCATTTCTTTAACCACAGCTAATGGAGCTGTAATTCAAATCGTGAAGAAATTATCAACTATGAATAAAAAGTTAGATTTCCAAATTTGCTGGTCAGATTCAGGAAATAGAGGCTCCGATCAAGGTGTTCTCAGATATAAAGCTGGAAAACTCAAATACGAATATGTACCTCGACGTGAGAGTTTGAATGCTAATAAGCTAAACGATCTCATTGAGAATAGAAGCATTCGTGCAATCAATCGTTTGGTTGAGGGGATTTTCAAATGATAAACAATCTAATACCAGGCATCCAACTCAACCGCATCTACCAACGTGACTGCATTCAGGGAATGAAGATGCTTCCCTCCAATAGCATTGATCTCATCATCGCCGATCCTCCGTATAATATTGCTAAGGATGGCGCTAACGCAGATATGAAGCATTTGAGGTTCAAGACAATCTATGAAGAATGGGACTATATAGAAGATTTTGAGACGTTCAACAAGGCTTGGTTAGAGGAATGCTACAGGGTGCTAAAGCCGAAAGGCTCGATCCTCTGCTACGGCACGCACCATAACCTATTTCAAGTTGGTTATCTGATGTCGAAGATTGGCTTCCAAATAAAAATCAAGTATGAATGGCAGAAAACTAATCCTCCACCTAGCTTCTTAGGGAAAAATCCAAGATTCGCAACGGAATCTATCATATGGGCAACAAAACAATCTGGTGGTAAATATAAGCGCAGCTATGCTCACAAAATCAATGACGGTAAAAATATAACGAACGTGTTTACAACAAGTCTTACTCCGCCAAGGGAAAAGAAGCACGGCAAGTTCCCATGCCAAAAGCCGCTTGAACTATCGGTGAAACTAATGAATTTGCACTCTGACCGTGAAGACCTTGTGCTTATTCCCTTCTGTGGAAGCGGCACTGAATGCTTGGCAGCACAAATAACAGGACGCCATTTCATCACGTTTGAACGAGAAACTGCATACATAGAGCTAGCCAATATTCGCTTAGAGAATACCGATGATTTGAAGAACACAGTGTCGCACTTGTTGGAAGATTAGGAAGTTCGCGAACCAGTTCATTACTCTTGATAATTCCTGTGCTGTCAGCAGTTCATATAGAGCGAAGTTTATAGAATTTCCTGGATCGAGCTATAATTCATAGTCACCAACAAACAAGAGATTCCTTCCCTCCACTGAGGGGTTGTAATAGTACAAGATCAGAGCCACATAAAAATAAAATATCGAAATACCGAGAGGAGAATGCCCTTATGTCAAGGGATTTAAATAAATCATTCCGTATTCACATTCAGTCAGGGCAAGGCAACCTACATGAACTTATCGATGATCTTGCCAAACAAGTGGTTCATAAAAATGTAGATGAATTCCACGCCAATAACAACCGAGTAAAAAAAATCGCAGCTTTAGGACGTGCAGTATAACCAAGCCTATCGTAGCTTGAACTCAATACATTCCAGCGGTCCCTTTGGTGAACGATCTTACGCCAAAGGGATTTGCTTTTATATAAAAGGAGAAATAAAAATGAAAAGAGCAGCTATTTATGTACGTGTAAGTACAACCAAAGACAGCCAGAAAGACAGCCCTGAGCATCAGGCAAGCGTATGTAAAGAACGAGCAAGGCAGATGGAGTTTGCAGTTAGCGAAGATATAGTTTACGAGGACAGAGATACAGGAACGACGATTATAGACCGCCCTGCCATACAGCAACTGCTCGAAGACGCTCGGAAAAGGCGTTTTGATATTGTTATCTTTGCTGCTATGTCGCGTTTTGCTCGTGATACAGGTGACGCATTGGATTTGAAGAGGAAATTGGTGAATGCATTAGGCGTTCGGCTTATCTCCATCGACGAAGGATATGATTCAGGAGTCGACTTGGATGAGTTAAAATTTACGATTATGTCAGCTGTAAACCAGAAATTCAGCGAACAGATCAGCGAAAGTTCTCGCCGCGGAAAAAGGGAATCGGCAGCTAAAGGGAATTTTACAGGTAGTAAAGCCCCTTATGGGTACAAGAGGCTAGTTACGGATAAGGCTAAAATATTAGTTCCTAATGAGGAAACAAAGCATGTTGTGCAGACCATATACCAACTGTACACCGCTAATAAAATGGGTGAGAAAGCAATTGTTAATTACTTAAATGAAAAAGGAATCCATGCGCCGATCAAGAAATTGTGGGGACTCTCTACAGTCCAAGGGATACTACAGAATGAGGCGTACATTGGAAGCAATACCTTCTGTAAATATGAAACGAAAAAAATCTTCCCTGATATCAACAATATGGCTGACCGTAGAAAAGTACAAGTCAAGCGCGACAGATCTGAATGGAAAAAAGCGAATAACCCAAACACGCATGAAGGCATCATCGATGAAGAGACGTTTTGGTTAGCACAGAAGTTACGACTAGAACGAGGTGGTGGACAGCGAGGCGGTATTCGTAATAAAGCAAATGTGTTTGCAGGAATCATCAAATGCGCTGATTGTGGAGCTGCTATGGTTAGCATGAGGTCCAAGGCTCGTAAGACGGACCCAGAGGGGCAAGAGTATCGCTATCTCATCTGCTCCAAGAGGCGTAGACAAGGGGATGCAGGTTGTTATAACAATTATTGGCTTCCTTACTATCCGTTTCGTGACGAACTGCTTGAATGGCTCTCATCAGCCTTCAGAGAGATATCCTCCGCAGAAGAATTGTTCGAAAAACACAAAGGACTCATTAGAATAAACCAGCGCGATATTGAACTTGAAATTACTAAAGTAAAAAAGGCAATAACGTTGAATCGCGATTGTGTGTTTCAACTTCGCAAAGCGAAAATGCTTGGAGAAATCGAAGATGAAGAACAGTACGAACACGAGAAATCTTCGTACGAAACTGAGATTAAGGAGCTTGAAGGACGCTTGGCTCGTATGATTTCCGAGCAACAACAGCAAATGGATTTGACAGCTTTATACGAGAACGTCATGGAGATGCTCGATGAACTGCTAGATATTGATTTTGATCAGTTTGACGAGATGCAACTGATCCTGAAACGACTTATATCGGAAATCGCGGTACATCAATCTGGCGAAGTTAAAGTCATGACTACATTCGGTATTCCATTAAGTGAAATGCAAACGAATTCGGTTGAGGTGGGGAGTGTGTAAGTCGCACTCTCTTTTTTGATATATGACAAGGAGGAACCTATCAATGGCTAAAAGAAAGAATATGATTGTTGCGAATTGCTTGCAAGAATTGAAGAATGAAATTGAGTCTACTAACCGACTATTAGAAATAATGGAATCAACATTAGCGAGATATGCGGAATCGTATAGTAACAAGATTTACAGGGCAAATAGAAAGAAAAATGTCATTGCAACAAGCCAGACCAGGATACGGATATTAGGTCTCTATGTTCCGAGATCAACCTGATTATTAAAATGATGTCCGATAATTTAGAGTAGATCAAATAATGGGATAAATATGCTACAATTTGGATAATTAAGTCCTTCAATGTCGGAGGTGTCCTGATGCCGAAGCCCTTAACCGAGAATGAGGTCAACCGATTTACTCAACTGTTAGACGATAGACAACGTGCCTTTCTCGAAGACTATGTGAAACAAAGCAAAAAGAGCAAATGGCTAGAGCAGTTAGCTCGGAAAAAAGGCATCGTTCTTCAGGATAATATGTCCACCACAGACATTTGGAACAAAATAAATGATTGGGAGTTAAAAGAGATTTTAGACGGCGGATACGGAGAACGTCCCTATCGGTGCGAATGCGGGATGCCGCTTCGTTTTTGCTTCATTGTTCACCATCGTCAAGAAAATAAAACCTATAGACTCGGGGAAACCTGCTTAACCAACTATACAATGCTATCTCCCGATCTTATCAAAGATATAACCAATGGATTTCATACCATTGATCTTGAACGCGATGATATTCTAACCAAGTTTGAACGGGGCTGGCGGTTACCTGAGTATTATGAGGGTCTCCCTCTACCTGATCCTATTACTCAACAGATTGGGATTGGACTTCCTCTGTCCACGAAACAATTGGATAGAATTGAGCAGCAATTTAAGCATGAGTTACAGCGAAAGCTAAAAGAACAGGAATTGGCAAGGTTAGCGCGAATACGAGAACAACGGAACAATATGGTTTCTTCTTCCCTCCAAGTATCAAGTGTGTCAGTTGAATCTTCCGAGAAGGTTACATACGAAGAAGTCCTATCCAGACACTTGGAGCAATTAAAGCAAATACGCGAAAATGAGTTCAGGCTCACAAGTCCTAAAATGCATACGAAATGGCTGAGCATTCAGCAGACGTTAAAGGGTTTAAGAAGAGGACAGGCTTTCGATTACTCGAAGTTTCTAATGCAGATGTTCGAGTTGTTGTATTATTTAGGTTTATATTAAGAAAAGAAAAAACCAAGCGAATGCTCGTTTTAGGCATCGCTTGGTTCTTATTTTGGAAATTATTCGTCGGTAATATATCTATGATAGCATACCTATTCAGGGGTTTCCTTAGCTTGAATTAACGGAGGGCAAAGTTTATGTTTATGTACGAACTGGAAGAGATTAAAAATGCTGAGATCCTCAGTGACATAATTAGCAATACGTATCGAAATCACAATTTAGATGAAGCACTGAAATTGATTAAAAAGACAGGGATTTGCGTTGATTTTTTTGGCTCAGGCAAACCCAAAAATGAAAAAATGTTTAATAGAGCAATGGAAACAGTACAGAGTTTAATATCCGATAATGATGAGACTAAAAAACTTAATGCGTTTCAGACAGAAGTTACAATACTGAACAGTCTATATAAAAGGTTGACTGATGATTATGTTAGCCCAATTGAGCAGCAAATTCCCAACGATCTACATGTAGCTGCATATTTGATTGGATTAGAATTGTTTTTATCTAATGACATTAACAGGTTAAAGTACTCTGAACTCAATAATAATAGAGCTGATTTTTTTGAAAATGTGGCTGAATCCTCAGGGAATGTGTTGCAGTATCTTATTAAGCACAAAAAATTTCCATTAGAAAATTCGGAATTGAAGATAGATTTTGAAATTACAAAAATTGCTTTTTCACATGTGAGAAGTTCAGAATACAGAGAAATTCTTGATATACTTCGTGAAGCTTGGAGCTATTTTGAAGTAGATATTAAACAGGACGATTTTATTACGGCATATTCGAAAAGTGACAGAACAATGGGAAAACAGATCTCACACATGAAATTTTTAGATGTTCGGAATGCCAAGCAAGCCAAACATAGTTATACTCAGGTGCAAATGTTCGGAAATGGTTCAACAATTTCAAAAACGAGGAAACTGCCGCCAACTGATTTTATTTCCTATAATGAACGAATGACCTGTGAGTTTATAGAAGAATATTTCTCTACGAGAGACTTGGCATTGAAGTTTCTTGATATATCCATTGCTGAGTTTATTAGAGCCTACAGTATTATTGCAGTTGAATGCGAACTGTTCATGAAAAAGCGAAAACTAAAATCAAAGAATACCCATGTCTCTCTAAGCGATGTTTGTGTATCGAAAACTAAGAAAAAATGGATTTATTTGTTCATCGAATGGGGACTTACACATAAGAATGCTGAAAAAATATTTGATGCTTTGGTATTTGACAAGCATCTAAGGATCTGTTTGACTGCCCTCTATTAAAGGTCGGCGAGGAATATATTGTTCTTCCTTCTATAGCATCAGTTACAGATCCTTCTCGTGCGTTACTATCGAATTTGAAAAGTAAAAAAGCGGAAGTTAATATTAAGGGAGAGTTGTTTGAAGAGCAAATTAGAACAACTGTTCAAAGAGCTGGAATCCACGTTATTCATTTGGAAAAGAAAGATTATGAATGTGATGCTGTATTTTCATTAAACAATGATTTGTTTTTTGTGGAGGCTAAGCATCTAAACGATCCGACTTCATATCGAGAATATATGAGGAATTTGGAGGAAATACACGATGCTGTGAATCAATTGAATAGAATTGCTGATTATTACGAACATGAGGAGAAGTTGGAGGAAATAAAGATTAGACTTGGTATTAAATCTATAAATTGTATATATAGAATAGTCGTTACAAATACATCACAAGGTGAAAAATTGAAAATTGAGGGAGTCTACGCTATCGACGATATTGGGTTCTTGGGTTATTTGTTGAGAAAACCTCCACGTAAACATCTTATGCATAAGGATAGTTTCCACTCTACTCCTATTCTCGATGAATATTATGTAGGCGTCCCTAGTTCCAAGCAATTTATTGACTTTTTAGAAAACAATCCTTTTATTGATCATTATAAGCAAAGGATAGAGTATGTCACTTACGATTACTCTGAACAACTCGGATTGAAATTTGTTGATTTTGGAGTGAAAGTAAATACGATTGTTAGTGTTGATAAGCTAACACCTAGCGAGTTAGAAGAACTGAACCAGTTATTTTGAAGTCTTAGAATTCCTGAAACATAAGGCATATTTTAAAAAATCGAATCTATTACATATGATGTGAATCTTGAATTGTACAACCAAAAACCTAAAGATGGAGGAATTATAAGATGGCAAAGAAGATTTTCTTTGGGAATTACAAAGGTGGAGTTGGTAAAACTACAAGCGTCTATCAAATCGGGCTGTGGCTTGCACGAAAAAATCATAAAATTCTAATGCTGGACCTTGATCCGCAATGTTCTCTATCTGACATTTGTAGAAGTAAGATTGCAGATAAAAACTATTCAGAGTTTTCGTTAAATCATATTATTGAACTGTATAGTCGTTATATTCGAGATAACTTAACGGATCTGGATTTATTGATGAGAAAAGAACGGGGCATAAAATCTTATTTACATGAACTAAAGCCTCAGGTAATTAAGCACTTGGCTACCAATATCGACTTTGTACCTTCAACGTTAATCTATCGTAATGCTAGATTGAATGATCTGGCTTCAAGAATGGAACAGAATCCCCTTAACGTGTTTATAATGGCTTTGTTTATTGATGACCTAGCACTAGACGATGAATATGATTATATTTTATTTGATTGTCCACCCACCAGTAATATGTTGATTCATAGTGTTTTTCTTGCTTCAGATTACTATTTGATTCCTACCATTGGTGATAAAATTAGTATCAATGGGGTGCCAGATTATATTACGGAAATTGAAGATGTTCATACTCGTTACGCAATGAATAATGAAATCGGTGGCATATTGCTTCATACAGTTTTTAAAGAAAAGCCGAAATTGATCGGAGTACTTGAAACAATCTATAAGGAACGTAGAGGAGAAAAAGATGTAAGGTATCTCAAAGAGCTAGATGATGCGATAAATGCAACTAATATAGATTCATTAATTTCAAAACCTGAATTTAAAGATTTTAGATATAATAACTATCAGTCGTTTAGTTCAAAACATATATTTTTTAAGGATATCGATAATTTAGTGGATATACCACGATATACATCAGGAACTATTGCACATACTGAATATGAGAAGATTACAGAACAAATAGTTCAAATTACAAGGTGATCGTAGTGATTGGAGTGTTAGCAAATGGAAGCAAGTAAGCCCATACAAACAAAAAAAATTCTAAAAAAAGCTCGAGAATTATCATTGCTTTTGGAAAATGAAAAGGATAAGTTGAGTCAGACATGCCCTGAAGCTTTATTTTCAAAATTACAACAGGCATGTAATTTGGTTCAGCAGTCAATAGTTGAATTGGAAAATTATGAACGTTCATTTTTGGAAAAAAAGCAAACAACGGTTAAACCAAAAGTAGAAATTGATATCCGAGAAATTAACTCAATAACTGTCGATAATTTCTTGATTAACGATAACTACTCCGTATACAAATACTTTGAGGATGTATTTTTCACTGAATACGTATCAAATTCAGACGATGCCCTAAAGAAATTATCACTAACAGATCTAAAGTTTATGTACTATTTATTAACTGGAATTTTAATAAAGGGTAAAGTAACTAAAAATGAGGTATTCAGCAATATCAAGTCGTACTTAGACAATCAAAAGCGAACTAAAACAATGTTATAGATGAGTTTGTTCGGTGTGTTTCAAACCACATGAGGAACGTTATGCAAAAGCTGAACGTCAAGGGCCGTTCGCAAGCGGTTGTTGAGCTCATCAAGCTTGGGGAGCTGAAGATTTAGTGTGATGCTGCGACCCGGCTGAAACTTTATACCCCTTTAGGATTCCGCCGGACAGCGGAATCTTTTTTTTGCGAAAAGGCCGGCTGGAAACGCGTGGAAAAATATACATGGGTAACAATTCTGCAACCTTTCTTGATGAGAATACGCCTATTCTATAACAGAAATGGCTCAACCAGATAAAAAGGAAAGAGAGAGTTCTCATGAAGAAAACCATACCATTCGGAATCCTCTCCGTCGCGTTGATTGGAATGCTGCTGACGGCATGCTCAAAGCAAGATGAGAAAGCGGCCGAACCGGTTCAACCTACCCAGGCAATCACGCAAGACAGCGCATCCCTGGCAGACAAGGATCATCCGGCATCGGTAAAACCGGAGGCAGCCGCAACCTTGGAGTCAACCGCAAGTCCGGAGGCTTCTGCGACTCCGGGGTCTTCCGCCAAGCCGGCAACACTAGCCGACCAGAAGCAGACCGCCGAGCCGACGGCCAATAGCGGAAGCCAGATTACGGTGGTAGGCGACTCCGTTATGCTGGATATTAAACCCTACATTGAGCAAGCACTGCCCAGCATTCATGTCGATGGCAAGGTCGGCCGCCAGATGCGCAACGGGGAAGATATCATCTCAAGCCTTCATGCCCAAGGCAAGCTCGGTTCGACGGTCGTCATCGCTTTAGGCACGAATGGTGTGCTTAGCCGCGGCAAGTTTGAAAAGTTTCTGGAAACTTTGAAGGATGTTCCCCATATTGTGCTCGTGAATACGCGTGTTCCCCGCGACTGGGAAGCGAACGTGAATGCGACGCTCAAAGATGCGGCAGATCGCTTTCCGAATGTAACCCTTATTGACTGGTTTGGGACAAGCGCGCATCATAACGAGTATTTCTCCAAAGACGGGGTTCACTTAACCACAACCGGCTCCAAGGCCTATACCGATATGTTGGTAGCGGCTCTGAACAAATTGTAAAGGGAATCGGATTGATCAAACCGAAATAAAACCCGAACAGACCGCTCCGCGCACTTTTGCCGGGGAGCGGTCTGTTTGCATGGTCTGCGCCGGTAAATGGGACAGGCTGTCTGCTGATCTTGCGCTCATTCCCACTCCTGGGGGGCCAGCTTGCGGCTGATGATACGGAAGCCGAAGGGGTCCAGGCTGATGGACATCTTCCCATCCCGGATGTGAACAGCCTCACCGGAGAGGGCGTCTATCCAGTCGTCGGTTTCGAAGGGATGCGTAAGCGTCGTCGGTTCGCTGTGATTATTCATCCAGATCATGAAATGCATGCTGTCGTCAATCCGTTCATAGATGATCCGTTTATCCCCCAAGTCCGCCTTGAGAAAATGGAACTGACCGCTGCGCAGCACTTGGTTGTTTTTGCGCAAGTTGATCATCAGCTTGTAAAAGTCGTAAAGTTCATGGTCCTGCTTCTTCGGATCCCACTCCATGCACCTCCGGCATTCCGGATCGTTGCCGCCCTTGAGTCCGATCTCGTCACCATAATAAATGCAGGGCGTTCCCATATAAGTCATCAGAAAAACGACGGCCAGCTTCAGCTTGCGCTTGTCCTCGCCGCAGCGGGTGAGAGCCCGGTCCGTATCATGGCTGCAGAGCAGGTTAAAGACAACTTCATTGGCTTGCTGCGGATACCGCATCAGCAAGTACCCCATGCTATTGGCGAAGGAGAAACCGTCCAGATTGCCGTTTGCAAAAAACTCCAACACTTTGCTGGAAAAAGGATAGTTCATCACCGAGTCGAACTGGTCTCCAAGTAGCCAGGCGATGGAATCGTTCCAGACTTCGCCGATGATATAGGCGTCGGGATTGGCCTCCTTCACGACAGATCGGAAATCCCGCCAAAAATGATGGTCGATCTCGTTGGCCACATCCAGCCGCCAGCCGTCCAGTTTGATATCTCCGATCCAGTAGCGGGCAACATCCAGCAAGTATTTCTTCACTTCCGGATTTGCGGTATTGAGTTTGGGCATGGCACCGAAAAAACCGAAGGTATCATAGGTCGGGATGCCGTCTTTCACTTGCACGGGGAATTCGTGGATGTGATACCAGTCGGCGTATTTGGACTGTTCTCCCTTTTCCCGCACGTCTTTGAACGCGAAAAAATTTTCGCTGCTGTGGTTGAACACTGCATCCAGCACGACCCGAATCCCCCGGCGATGGCATTCGTCCACCAGTTCCTTCAACTGCTCATTGGTGCCGAAAGCAGGGTCGATTTTTTTGTAGTCCAGCGTATCGTACTTGTGATAGGCCGGCGATTCGAACAAGGGGGTAAAATAAATCGCGTTTACACCCAGGTCTTGCAAATAGTCCAGATGGTCCTGAACGCCTTTCAGGTCGCCGCCCATGTAGTTGGTGTAGGTAGGCGCCGATCCCCATGGTTCAACGTTCTCTGGATCGTTGGAAGGATCTCCGTTGCAAAAGCGTTCGGGAAAGATTTGATAAAACACGGCGTTTTTCGCCCACTCCGGAGGAGTAAATACGTCGATCGCATGAATGTAAGGAAACTCAAAATAGCCTCCCGGCGGTTGCGGCTGGTAGGAGGTGATGCCGTTTTCCGTCATCCATTCGGTCTCGTTTCCAGCCGTGATTTTAAAGCCGTAAGTCAGCCGTTTGTATTTTGGGCGGAAGGCGACTTCCCAGTAGTCGAAAAGCGCATCGGAAGCCGTCTTCAGCATCTCTTTTTCCCGGTAGGTGCGTCCCCAATCGTATTTATCCCCGGCTGCCACGTAGACATGTTCCACATCGTTTCGTTTGGTGCGGAAGCGCAGGTGAATGGTCCGTTTATCATAAGCGTAGGACCAGTTGTTTCGTTGTCCGTGGTAAAAAGCTTCCAGATGCATCGCGTCTCCCCCGTCTCTATTCGAGTGCTTCTTTTCTATTACACGCCAGAGGCCAGGAAGAATCAGCGGCTAAGATATCCATTCCCTACTTTTCAGGCTGGCGGCGTACTTGTACAATGGTAACAATAGTTTGCCCATAAAAAGGAGTAATCATCGGATGGAACGTTGGTATGAACGGAGCTTCGGGAGAGATTACTTACTGGTGTATAAACATAGGGATTTTCAAAGAGCCCAGGCGGAGGTTCATGAAATGGTCCGCTGGCTTTCGCTCAAGCCGGGAGTGGAGGTTCTTGATCTTTGCTGCGGCATGGGGCGGCATTCCATGGCTCTGGCGGATGCGGGGTATCAGGTAACGGGAGTGGATCTGTCCGACGTTCTGCTTGCCGAGGCACGGCGGTTGGATCCCGCTGGCCGCATGAAGTGGGTGAAAGGGGACATGCGCAGGATTCCGCTGTCCGGACCTTTTGATGCCGTTGTTAACTTGTTTACGTCCTTCGGTTATTTTACGGTAAGACGGGGAGGAACCTCAAGGTTTTGCAGGAAATAACACGACTGCTCGCTCCCGGCGGCAAATTCCTGATTGATTTTCTGAATCCCGAGGTGGTCCGGAAAACCCTTGTACCGTACTCCGAACGCTTGGACGAGGAAACCTTGATTAAGGAACGCCGGTCCATAGCCGACGGATTTGTGCGAAAAAAAATCGCCATCACTCATACTGGCGCCCATGCCGGTGAGCCGGAGCGGCACTATGAGGAACAAGTAAAGTTGTACTCGCTGAATGATTTTGAGACCATGTTAGCCCAAGCGGGGTTGCACCTGCAGCGCGTTTATGGAGATTATGATGGCAGCGAATATGAGGAGATGACATCCTCGCGTATCATCATGACGGGCATCAAGGGAGGGATAATGGAGTCATGAACGGCCGAATCGACACCTTGGAAGGATTATTCAGAATCAAGATGCCGTTGCCTTTCCCTCTGCGAACCATTAATGCTTATCTGTTACCGGAAGCGGAAGGAGGGTATACTCTCGTCGATCCGGGCTTGAACACGCCTGAGGCGATAGAAGCTTGGCTTACGGTTATGCAAAGCTTAAAGATCGGCTTTGGGAATATCCGCCGTATCGTGCTGACCCATCATCACCCGGATCATTACGGTCTTGCCGGCTGGTTTCAGGAACGCTCCGGAGCGCCGGTTTATCTCTCAGAGATGGGACGTTTGCAAGCCCAGCGGCTGTGGGGTGATGATCCGATCTTGACGGAGGCGATTTATCGGCTGTTTCAAAAGCATGGGATGGACGAGTCTCATCTCGCTGAGCTGATTCCGCATCTAAACGGGTTTGTCCCGATGGTTAGTCCTCACCCGGAAGTGACCGTCTTGTGTGACGGAGACACCATAACCATGGGAGGCAGAAGCTGGCTGGCGCTGGAGACGCCTGGCCACGCATCGGGGCATCTCGTC
>NZ_CBQR020000088.1 GCF_000455485.1 Gorillibacterium massiliense | reverse complement strand
TACGCGGCGGAAACCAAGGAGATGCTGTGTGGAGACTTGGTGCTGCCGCGCATTTCGCCTAATGTCAGCTACATCCCCGGCGATGACGCGAACCCGCTGAAGTCCTACATCTCGTCGCTGACCCTCGTCAGCGGCTACGACGTAGCCATCGCCTATCCCGGCCATCGAGACCCTTTCCGCAGCTTTCAGGCAAGGGCAGGCGAATTGCTTCTGCATCACCGAGACCGGCTTGATAAAATGGCCGCCATGCTGACGGTGCCGCAAACGGCGTATGCACTGTGTCTCGCCTTTTTCGGGAACGACTTGTCCATCCACCAGCTTCGCTTTGCGATGGCGGAGACCCTTGCCCACCTCATTTATCTGCAGGAGGAAGGCCGGGTCGAAGAGCGGGAGCAGAATGATCTGCACTCTTTCAACATTCGATCGAGCGTTTGAACAAGCAGCCTGCGGGCTGCTTTTTTAAGATATCAGAAGGTATAAACTTCGCAGCAGTGGCATCCTGATATCGCAAGAAAAACTTCCTCTAAATGCGGTCTGGATTCTTTGAATGTACTTCGATAGACGTTTTTCTTACTGCATATGAACTCTTAGTCCCGGAGCAGATCGACTTTTTCTTCCGCCGCCGCCTGTTTGCGATGGGCAATATAGCTTGCTGCCGCCGCCGCTACCGCTCCGACGAGATCATCCAAAAAGGTATGGAGTTCCCCGTCCGTTTTGCTGTTGAGCTTGGTCAGAATGCCCGGCTTTACCTTGTCGATATAACCGAAATTGGTGAGGCCGATGCTGCCGTACACGTTGACGATGGAGAGAGCGAGGATTTCGTCGCAGCCGTATAGCTTTTCATCGTTTTCGATCATCTCCTGCAAAGGAGAAAACAGCTTCTTTTCCTCCGACAAAATATCAAGCTGGATTCCGGTGAGGATGGCGTTCTGCACTTCCCGCTTCTGCAGCACTTTATCGACGGCTGCTTCGCACTCTTGGACGGATAGATCCGCGTAATAACTTTTTTGCGCCCACAAAACCAAGTCCGCGATATCTCTTCGCTTTACGCCCCGCTTTTCCAACCACTCATTCGTAGAGGCTGCTACTTTTCTGCTGTTCAGGCTGTAACCATTCATCTTTCTTCCCCCTTTATGGTTGTACATCCTCCCTCATTGTGGACAAATTCCCGTCATAAAATGCGTTCCTTTCCGTATATATGAAAGTACAAGCAGGCAACGATCCTTTTGATCGGGATTATGTTGGGTTGGAGGGAAAACCATGACCAAGGGTAAAAGATTCGGGCTGCTGCTTTCCGCCGGTATGCTAGCAGCGGCATTAACGGGTTGTTCGTCGAAGACGGAAACGGGCGCTGCGCCTATTGATCCGCCGCCTGTATCAGCGGAAGAGCTGATGAAGGGCATAACCGGGGCAGCAGCCGATGAGACGATGGGAGGCGCAAGCGGAGAGATGGCCCCCATGTCGCACGGCTCGGTTAAGCTGGACGGCGCCGGTACAACCTTGTACGAAGAGGATGGAGACGGTTTTGTCGTGCCGGTCAGTTTGGCTCTGCCGAAGTCGGACACGCCGGAGCAAACGGCGCTCACGTATTTAGTGGAAGACGGTCCAGGTCAAAAACTGCTGCCGGCAGGTTTCGTACCGCCTTTGCCCAAAGGAACGAAAGTCAATAAGGTGACGATCGGGGATGACGGTCAAGCCCTCGTCGATTTCTCTCCGGCTTTCACCGACTATAATCCTGCCGACGAACGAAAAATTCTTGAAGCGCTGACCTGGACGTTGACCGGTTTTCCCAAAGTGAAAAGCGTGAAGATATCCGTTGGAGGCCAGTTGTTACCGGAAATGCCTCAAGCAGCCATGCCGTTGGACGATCCGCTTACCCGGGCCATGGGGATCAATCTCGAAGTTGGCCAAGGGGTCAATCCCGGCAGGGCGACACCGGTAACGTTGTATTTTTGCAATCAAACGACGACCCATTTCCTATACCATGTTCCCGTTACCCGGTTGATCGATCGTACCGACGATCCGGCCCGGGCCGCAG
>NZ_CBQR020000087.1 GCF_000455485.1 Gorillibacterium massiliense | reverse complement strand
CGGGCCGCAGTGGCAGAGCTGTTAAAGGGGCCATCCGAAGAAAGCGGCCTGATGACCGCCTTGGCAACGGGCGTTCAACTGCTGTCCGTTTCTAAGTCGAAGGACGGAAGCGAGATCAGCGTTGACTTCGGCAGTAAGTTTCTTGATGCGGACAAGAAGGCTTCTCCGGATGCCTTGGATGTCGTCATTTTGACCCTGGCGGATACGACGGGTATCGACAGTGTTCAAGTATCCGTCAATGGCAGCGCGGATATCGCCGTTTCCGGCGATCGAAGCTACTCCATGCCGGTGGCCAAGCCGGAAACCGTCAATCCGTATAAATCATAACGGATCGCGCTTAAAAACGAGAGTTGCATAACCCGCCGGTGTCATCGCATAATAGGGAAGCGAATGGGCCCAATGGGAGAAAGGGAAGAGCGGTTCGGGCAACCCCGGGTGCTTTTCCTTTTTTTCTCTGGTAAAATGAATGTACCTTTTGAAAAGAAACCGGGAGGATACTCATGAGAAACGATGGAAGACAGCATGACGAGACGAGAATAGTCCGGATTACCCCCGACTATAACAAATATGCGGAAGGCTCGGTCTTGATCGAGGTGGGCGAGACGAAGGTCATCTGCACCGCAACGGTAGAAGAGCGCGTTCCTCCCTTCATGAAGGGCCAAGGCAAAGGCTGGGTGACGGCGGAATATTCCATGCTGCCCCGGGCTACCCAAAGCCGCAACCAACGGGAAGCGGCCAAAGGCAAGCTGGGCGGACGCACGATGGAAATCCAGCGGCTCATCGGCCGGGCGCTGCGTTCGGTGGTGAACCTGCAGCAGTTGGGCGAGCGAACCATTACGCTGGATTGCGACGTTATTCAAGCCGACGGCGGCACCCGCACGACATCCATCACCGGATCTTTCATCGCCATGGCAACGGCCATTAATAAACTTTACGAAGCTAAACAGATCACCAAGTTTCCCATTACCGATTTTCTCGCTTCCATCAGTGTCGGAATCGTCGGAGATCAGGAATTATTGGATTTGAATTACGAGGAAGATTCCAAGGCGAAGGTGGACATGAACGTCGTCATGACGGGTCAGGGAGCTTTTGTCGAGGTGCAGGGCACCGGCGAGGAATCACCATTCACCCGTGGGGAGCTGGATTCCCTTTTACAATTGGCCGAAAAAGGGATTCAACACGTGATCCAGGAGCAAATGAAGATTTTAGGCCCCATTGCTGAACGGATAGGCGGAGGTGCGGCTCATGCCGCCAAAAGCTGACCGCATCCTAATCGCAACGCGAAACAAAGGCAAAGTGAAGGAGTTTGAGCGGCTGTTCGCTCCCCTCGGCATTAGCGTCGACAGTTTGGCGGAATATCCGCAGCTGCCGGATGTGGTGGAGGATGGGGAAACCTTTGCCGACAACGCTCTGAAAAAGGCAAAAACCATCGCCGACCAGTTGAATGTGCCGACTTTGGCTGACGATTCCGGTTTGCGCGTGGCAGATCTGGATGGCGCTCCCGGCGTCTATTCCGCCCGATATGCGGGAGAGCCCTCCGATGACGGCGCCAAT
>NZ_CBQR020000086.1 GCF_000455485.1 Gorillibacterium massiliense | reverse complement strand
GCGGCGCATGGAAGCTACGAGCGGCAGTGGCGGCGAAGCGGTTGATGTATTCAGCCCGGCGGAATTCGTATGCAACCTGACCCTGTATGTTCCCGGGACGGGGCATATCGTGCAAGTGGAGGGAACGTGCCCGGGCTATATCGCTTCTCACCCCCGGGGGGATGGCGGATTCGGCTACGACCCGCTATTCTATCTGCCTGAATTCGGCCGCACGATGGCAGAGCTGTCCATGGAAGAGAAGAACCGCATCAGCCATCGGGCCAAGGCGATGGGCATGCTGCTGGAAGCAATGGAATAGGTTCAGTCCGCTCGGAGCAACTATTTTTCATAGTTAACGAGAGTCTCTCGGTGTGCAAACCGCGCCGAGAGATATTTTTTTCCAAGATAAGGTTGACGAAATATGGAAAAGCGAATATATTATCATTATCGATAATGATAATGGCTTGGGGGTTTTTACATGACACGATCCAGAGCAGACGCCCTTCTTCATCCCGTCCGGATGAAAATCATTCAAGCGTTCATTACCGGAGGCATGCAGACGCCCTTGCAGCTTGCGGAATTTATGGGGAATATTCCTCAAGCCACGATGTACCGGCATTTGAACCAGTTGGTGAATGCAGGGATTCTGGAAGTGGTGGCAGAGCGGAAAAACCGGGGAACCATTGAAAAGGTTTATACTTTAGCGCCAAACGGTTCGGATCTGCAAGTAAATGATTATACCGAAACTTCCGCTGACGTCCATATGGAAATGTTTCAGAAGTTCGTCGGGCTGTTGATTGGCGACTTCGGCTCTTATCTTGATCAGGAGCATTACCATCTGCTGCAGGATGGCGTTAGTTTTCGCCAAGTTCAATTAAACCTGAACGATGAGGAATACAGCGATTTGCTGCAGACGATTCGCGAGCAGATGCAAAAATATGCCGGTAATCAACCAGGGGACGGGCGGCGGCTGAGAAAGATATCAACGATTGTCACACCGGAAGCGGATATGCCGCCCGTTTCCTCCAGTGAAATGGAGAAGGGAAGCGGACAGCATGAATGAAGGATGGAGTAAGGGGTGAATGTAGCAGGGAATGAGGGTCGAGCCCTTGATCAGGATCTTTTTAGTCAAGCGGCCAAACGCGGGCTGCCGAAAAAAATCCCCGGCAAATAGCCTGCCGGGGATTTTGCATTTACCGCTTATTTGACCGCCACTTTATACATCCGCAGCCAGGTATCCACCTGGGCCAAGTAAGCGAACAATTGCGGGCCGGACATCAACTGGCCGAACCAGGGAACGATGCGGTCATCGACTGACGATTCTGCCAGTTTGCATACATAGGCAGTGTCGATCAAGGGCAAGAGGGGCGACGAGGAATCGTCGAGAATGTCCAGCACCCATTTTTTAACCGATGCCGTATAGGAAGGATTATGGGTTTTGGGATAAGGACTCTTCTTGCGGGTCAGAACATCTTCCGGCAGTACGCCTTTCAGCGCCTTGCGTAAAATGCCTTTTTCCCGGTCGCCTGCCGTTTTGATCTCCCATGGTATGTTCCAGACGTACTCCACCAACCGGTGGTCGCAAAAGGGCACCCGCACCTCCAACCCTACCGCCATGCTCATCCGGTCTTTGCGGTCCAAGAGCGTTGGCATGAAACGGGTGATGTTCAGATAGGAGATTTCCCGCATCCTCCGTTCATCGGCGTTTTCTCCCGCCAAGTGCGGCACTTCCGCCAACGCCTGGGCATAGCGTTCTGCGGCATACTGTTCCGGTTGGATCAAATCGCGGATTTCGGGATGGAGTACATCGACGCGGGTTTGCATTTTCAGCGACCAAGGGAAGGTGTTGGCGGTAAGGGATTCTTCCCGGTGGAACCAGGGGTATCCACCAAAAATTTCGTCGGCTGCCTCGCCCGATACCGCCACTGTCGCCAGTTTCTTGATCTCTTTACAAAAGAGATAGAGGGAGGCGTCCACATCGGCCATTCCCGGCAGATCCCGGGCCAGCACTGCTTCCGTCAGCGCTTCGGTCAGTTCCGGGGTATCGAATTGAACGGCGTGATGCACCGTATCCAGATAATCACTCATCCGCTTGATCCAAGGGGCGTCGGCGTTGGGCTGGAAGGCGCTGGCGGTAAAATGTTTGTCGTTATCCACATAGTCCACTGAAAAAGTCGGCACCCTGCCCTGCCCTTCCCGGTTATAATAAGCAGCGGCGAGAGCGGTGAGAGCGCTGGAATCGAGGCCGCCGGAGAGCAGGGTGCATACGGGTACATCGGAGACGAGCTGACGCTCTACCGTATCCCGGAGCAAGTCCTGCAGGTGTGCGGCGGTTTGGTCCACGCTGTGCTCATGGGGCTTGCTGATAAGCCGCCAATAGGCGTCTTTGCGGATGCCGTTCCGGTCGGCGACAAGGAAGTGGCCGGGCTTCAGCTCTTCCAGGTTGCGGTAAACCCCGTGACCGGGAGTCCGGGCGGGTCCCAGGGCGAAGATCTCTGCCAGTCCTTCGCGGTCGATTTCCGCCGGGAAGTCGGGGTGGGCGAGAATTGCTTTCGGCTCGGAGCCGAAGAGGAAAACCCCCTTATAAAATGAATAAAAGAGCGGCTTTACTCCCAGCCGATCCCTCGCCAGAAACAGATTCTCTTCATTTTCATCCCAAATAGCGAAAGCGAAGATGCCGTTCAACCGGTCCAGGCAGCCCCTTCCCCACTCCACAAAAGAGATCAGCAGCACTTCCGTATCGCAATGGGTGCGGAAGCGATGTCCTCTGTCCTCCAGTTCCTTGCGCAGCTCCAGGGCGTTGTACAGCTCGCCGTTATAAACGATAGTATAATGATAATCTCCGTATATTCGGGTCATCGGCTGCGCGCCGTTTTCCGGGTCGATGACGCTGAGCCGTCGGTGGCCCAAAGCGCAATGGGCGGTAATCCACGTCCCGGAAGCATCGGGGCCGCGGGCCGCCAGCGTTTCCGTCATATTGAGCAAGGTCTCTGAGTGCTGAGTCAAGTTTTTTTGATAGTCCAGCCAGCCGGTAATTCCACACATAATCTCTCCATCCTTTCTGCCGATGCAGCCGAAGGACGGGCAATCGACGGCATAGGCGTTTTTATTGGTAAGGTATGCGGAATGCTGGGGAAACATGTCTGTCCGCTCTGCGGCGGCTTTACTTTCCTTCCGCTCATGTTATTAAATGGAAGGGAGATTTCATGCAGGGAAGTTGAGAGGAGGAGTAGGATGAAACTGCTTCTATTGGGCGGAACGGCTTTTCTCGGGCGGCATTTGACGGAGGCTGCTTTACAGCGGGGGTACGAAGTGACGTTGTTTACGAGGGGGAAAAGCAACCCCGATCTGTACCCGCAAGCGGAAAAGATAACCGGCGACCGGGACGGAGGTCTCGAGGGGCTCAGGGGACGCAAGTGGGATGCCGTCATCGACACATCCGGCTACGTTCCGCGGGTCGTGAAAGAGTCCGCCGAGCTTTTGGCGTGTCAGGTCGAACGCTATGTTTTCGTCTCTTCCGTGTCGGCGTATGCGGACTTGAGCCTGCCGGGCGTCGCGGAGGGTGCTCCCTTGCAGCATCTGGATGAGGTGGGCTCGGAGGATGTGGGGAAGCACTACGGCGCCTTGAAGGCTCTTTGCGAGCAAGAGGTCTTAGCGGCTTTTCCCGGCGACGCGCTGATCATTCGGCCTGGTCTGATCGTCGGGCCTTACGATCCGACTGACCGCTTTACCTACTGGCCACGGCGTATCCGCAAAGGGGGAGAGTTTCTGGCCCCGGGCCGTCCCGACGCGCCGGTGCAATTCATCGACGCCAGGGATTTAGCGGAATGGATGTTGGACCTGACGGCGCAGCAGAAAACGGGCGTATACAATGCTGTCGGCCCGGAGCAGCCGCTTACCATGCGGACTTTTTTAGAGACTGCCCGCGAGGAATTGAATCCGGACGCTCCCCTTGCCTGGGTGGAGGATGAGGCATTCTTGCTGGAAAAGGGGCTTGGTCCCTGGCAGGAGATGCCGCTTTGGATTCCCGCGGAAGAAATAACGGCGGATGCCCTTGGCATGCAGGCCGTAAATGGCGAAAAGGCGCGGAGTGACGGACTCGTCTTCCGGCCGCTGGCCGAGACGTTGCGGGATACGCTAAACTGGGACTTGTCCCGGCCAGTGGGAACTCCCCGCAAAGCGGGGCTCTCCGAGGTGAAGGAAGCCGAGCTGCTCATGGCATGGCGCAGATCAGCGAATGTATGATTTATCTTTCTTCTAAAGTAAAAAGGCTCCTCTCCGTGCAACCGGAGGGGAGCCTTTCATTTGTACAGGATGGCGGAACTACGCGATTTGGAAGCTGCACTCGCTGCGTTTATAACAGGAGCCGCTGACGCAGACGGTATCCTCGTCATATTTTTCGATAATGCCGGGATATAAAAGAATGACGTTATTAGTGCGCTGAACGACCAAAATTCTTCGCCGGAGCAAGGCTGCCGCGAACAATTCGATATCGGTTACGAGCGGCTTTGCGGTATTGGACATGGGAGTTCTCCCCCTCTTGCATGGAATGGCTGTTTAAATCTTATTCATTGTAGATTCTCTTTATCTCTTTTGACTGAGGCAAAAGTCACATCAACAAAAAAATAGGTGATGATTTCTACGTTAGAGATTACCACGGTTGATTGTTTTGCGCAAACGAATTGCTAGAGCTTGCCATTCTGCGCATCGGTTATCTTTTTACTCCGGTACTGGCTTGGGGTGATGCCATATTCTCGGCGGAACATACGGGAGAAATAGACCGGTTCCATGCCGACCTGGCGGGCAACTTGCTGCACGGGGAGATTGGGGCGCTCCTCCAGAAGAACGGCGGCGCTATCAAGACGCATTTGTTTTAAATATTGCAGCGGAGTAGTCCCGAAAGCGTGGAGAAAAAGACGGGTCATCTGTTTTTGCGAGTAGCCGATTTGCTCGGACAAATCTGCGATGGTCAATTGGCGGAAAAGGTGGTCCTGCATAAACCGGGTAGCCCGCTGCACGATGGAACTGCGGTATTCCGATGCGTCACCGTCCCTTTGGATGGCGTTATTTTCCTTTGAAAAAGACAACCGGCGAAGTTCGGCCAGGAACACGTAAAGCTGCCCGGAAGCCGTCCACAGGTCATGATTCGGCCCAGAGATGGACCAAATTTGTTCAATATATTCAAATAGGCGGGCGGTGCTCTCCACTTCGAGCAAAAAAGGTTGATGAGAGAAGCCCCAGCATTCCCCGTTCCCCTTGAAGGAGACAAAGCCGACCATCCAAGGTTCGTCGCCTATCGGTTCATACTCGTGGGCAATGCCTTCCGGGATGTACAGCACCTGATCTGATGTGATGATGTCCCATTTCTCCTGCCCGAAGTGGCGGAATCTCCCGGAGCCGGATGAGGTGACCAAAAGCTGCATGGCCGAGAAACCGGTGAGCCGCGTCATCGGTGGTTGCTTTTCTGTTCCTACGGTGTATACAGTTAAAGGCAAACCTTGATACCCGCCTTGATCCAGATTGGTTCGGAGTGCAAGCAGCTTCATGTGGAGGAGCTCCTCGTTATTCTTGTTTATCATTTTCCAACGATGTCTATTTTGTACTAGAGCATGTCGCTTTCGGAATCTGTTCCCGACCAGTATAGCACGATTATAATGAGTGCGTGTACAAAAGGGCAAAGGAGAGGGTTGGATGATTTCGGTTCCGAAGCTTTGGGAGAATCCCGGGATTCTGCACGAAAACCGGGAACCGGCGCGGGCGTATTATGTGCCTTACGGAGATGCCGCTGCGGCTAGCGAAGGAAAACGCGGGCGGTCCCCTTATTATCAAACGTTGAACGGCAGTTGGAGCTTTCGCTACCATGCCAGTGTAAAAGAGGTGGAGGACGGATTTTACCGGGAAGGGAAAGACCTGTCCGACTGGGACAAACTACTCGTTCCATCCTGTTGGCAGACAAGCGGCTACGACCAATTGCATTATACGAACGTCAATTATCCGATTCCTTGCGATCCTCCCTATGTGCCGGATGCTAATCCTGCCGGGGTGTATGTAAGAGAGTTCGAAATGGCGGAGATGTGGGAAGGCAAAGAGAAGTATATCGTTTTTGAAGGCGTCAACTCTTGCTTCTACCTGTGGGTAAACGGACACTACGTAGGCTACAGTCAAGGAAGCCGGGTACCGGCTGAGTTCAATATTTCGGATTATGTGCGTTCCGGCAAAAACCGCATCGCGGTCATGGTGCTGAAATGGTGCGACGGTACCTATCTGGAAGATCAGGACCTGTGGCGGTACACGGGAATTTTCCGGGACGTCTATTTACTGGCAAGGGATCAATCGCATGTCCGCGACGTGTTCATCAAGCAGGAGTTTAAGGATGGGTTCGATCGGGCGGAGTTGCTGGTGGAAGTGGAATCGTTTGGAACGGTCGATATCCAGTTGGAGCTTCAGGATACGGCGGGACATATCGTGGATAGCGGTGCAGCGCATGTCGACGGTAAAGGCAGCATTCGGCTCGCCATTGATCGGCCAGATCTATGGAATGCGGAAACGCCCGTACTTTATCGGTTGCTAGTCACTTGTGGGGATGAGCACTTTGTCTTTCCGGTAGGGTTCCGGCAGATCAAGGTAGAGGGCGGCGTTTTTAAGATTAACGGGCAGCCCGTGAAATTGAAAGGCGTCAACCGGCATGACTCGCACCCGGAGATGGGGCAGACCATTCCCCTTCAGCATATGATCGACGATTTAAAGTTGATGAAAGCTCACAACATCAATACGTTCCGCACCTCCCATTACCCGAACGACCCGCGTTTTCTCGGCTTGTGCGACGAGTTCGGGTTTTATGTGATCGATGAGGCGGACCTGGAATGCCACGGCATGGGCTCCGCATTGGGTTGGGCGGAAGGGGCGCTGCATCGGTTGACGAAGCATCCAGAGTGGCGCGAAGCTTTTCTTGACCGGGCGGTTCGCATGGTGGAGCGGGATAAAAATCATCCCGCCGTCATTATGTGGTCGATGGGCAACGAATCCGGCTACGACGTCAATCATATCGCCATGCAGGAGTGGACCCGCTCGAGAGACACCTCCCGATTGGTGCACAATGAAGGCGGTACGCCTAGCTATAAAGGCAACCCTAATGTGGAGAGCCTGGATTTGGAGAGCCGCATGTACGCTTCCGTCCCTTATTTGGAAGAATACGCCGCCGATCCGGGGCAGACGAAGCCGCTGTTTCTATGCGAGTACAGCCATGCCATGGGCAACGGGCCGGGAGATCTGCAGGATTACTGGGATGTCATCTACCGTTATCCGAAACTGATGGGAGGCTGCGTATGGGAATGGTGCGATCACGGCATATTGACCCGTACCGCCGACGGGACTCCTTATTACGCATACGGCGGCGATTTCGGCGACAAGCCCAATGATGGAAACTTTTGTATCGACGGCCTGGTTACGCCGGACCGGAAGCCCCATACGGGCTTGCTGGAATTGAAACAGGTCATCGCGCCGATCCGGGTGGATGCAGAGAATTTGGAGAAAGGGCAGCTCCGCCTGACCAACCTCTACGATTTCAGCAGCCTCTCTCACGTCTATCTGATTTGGAAAATAGAAGAAAGTGGGCAGCTTGCGAAGCAGGGGCAGGTTTGGGAGCTTACGGCGGCGCCCCACGGTTCATTGAGCCTTCAACTGCCATATGATGCGGTGAAATGCCGCAAATCGCCTGTTCTCACTTTGTCTTTCCGCACGAAAGAGGAAACCCGCTGGGCACCTCAGGGCCATGAGCTGGCTTTTGCCCAGTTTGAATTGCCGAGTGCGATATCGGCCGTGCCTGCTGAGTCTGCTGCTATTCCGGCGGTTGGGCGGCCTCTGTCCGTTAGCCAGGACGGTACGCAGCTCATCTTGGACGGTTTCGATTTCCGCTATGTCTTTGACTTGTATGACGGCACTATTGTCAGCATCGCCAAAAACGGAGTGGAAATGCTGGCCGTTCCTGCCGCCTTCTCGATTTGGCGCGCTCCTACAGATAATGATATGTATGTGAAAAAGATGTGGCAGGAAGCGGGTTTCGACCGCATCGGGATGAAGAACTACGCATGCAACTGGAAGCAGAAGGAAAACGACAGCGTCGAGATCAAGGTACAGTTCTCTCTTGGCGGTCATATCAACGATCCGCTGCTGCACGGAGAAACCGTATGGAGCGTGGACAGCGCCGGTGTCATCGGCCATAAAACCGACGCCAAGCCCCGTCAGGGACTTCCGTACTTGCCGCGGTTCGGCCTCGTTCTCACGATGCCTCCGGGCACCGAAGAAGTCGAATATTATGGGTACGGCCCCCATGAAAGTTACGTCGACAAGCGGCGGAGCGTACGTAAGGGACGCTATCTTTTGCAGGTGGATGAGATGTTTGAGGACTATATCATGCCTCAGGAGAACGGCTCCCGCTACGGAACCGAATGGGCAATTATCTCGAATAAGTTGGGGATGGGGCTCGCCTTCCGCGCTCCCCAAAGCTTTAGCTTCAGCGCTTCCCATTACTCGGTTGAAGAGCTGACCCGGGCAACCCACTCACATGAACTGGCAAAAGCGAGAGAAACCTTCGTCCATCTGGATTACAAAATGAGCGGCGTCGGCTCCAACTCCTGCGGTCCGGAACTGATAGAAAAGTACCGTTTTAACGAAAGCGAGTTTTCTTTTGAAATGAGCATAAAGCCGATTTTTAAAGAGGACGAATTTTTCTAATAGAGGGCTATCGCGGCCATCCGTCTTTCGCCATGCATTGTATATAATACTGTATATGGTGTAAACTATTTATAAGGTTATAGATGCATGCAAGGATGCGATGGGGGACTTTAGAATGCAGGATAACGGTCTTACGGAAGAGGATGTTTTTGCACGACTGCCGAATGGAGTTGCGCTGAGCTGGGGGCTGGCCAAAAAAGCGAAGAGAGGACCCAAGGGGGAACTGAGCATTCCGCAAATCGTCGAGGCTGCGGTGAAAATCGCCGATGAGGAAGGGCTGGCGGCGGTTTCTATGAACCGGGTTGCCTCTTCCCTCGGTTTTACAACGATGTCGCTCTACCGTTACATTTCCAGCAAAGACGATCTGCTCCTGCTCATGCAGGATGCCGTCTGCTTCATTCCCATTCCCCCGCTGGAGGCGGAAACTGGCTGGCGCGAAAGCTTTCGCGAGTATGTGCGGGCTTGCATCGGGGTGTTTCGGGATCATCCTTGGTTTAGCGAGATTCCCATAACCGGTGTTCCTCTCGGTCCGAACAATATGCAGGTCATCGATTGGGTGATGCGGACGATGCGGGATTTTCCCCTCAGCGATTATGAGAAGCTGAGCTTTGTCCTTCTGCTTAGCGGATATGCCCGTTCCACTGGAATCATGCAGCGGGATTTCGACAAAGCCATGATGGCCGGGACGACCCCCGAAGAGATAAAAGGACTGGATTACAGCGAAGCCATCAAACGGCTGGTGACGAAGGAACGGTTTCCGTATCTGAGTCCTATCGTCATGTCGGGGACCTACACGGGGGAAAACGATCCGGAGAATGAGGAACAGTACGGCAACGATATTGATTTTGGTTTGGAACGGATTTTGGACGGCATCGAGCACTATTTGCACCAGAAGCAGTCTGCAGCAAAATAACGAAAACACAGCTCAAGCGGATATGCTTGGGCTGTGTTTTTTTAGACATATGGGAAGGGGGAGCGGATGCGGTTAACGGCGCGCCGCTTTCCGGTTGAAAGTCCAAGTGCCCCAAATGAGGGAAATCAAGATGATCACCAGGCACCATATGATGGCGGCACCGGCGTGTGCATAGACAGGATTACCTAAGAGCAGTCCGCGGATAGTTTCGATGACAGGCGTCATCGGCTGATGACGAGCGACGCCTTGCAGCCAGTGCGGCATCGTTTCGATGGGCACGAAGGCGCTGGAGAGATACGGCAGGAAGAGCAAAATGAAGCCGTAACTGCTCGCAGCGGCAGGACTTCCGGCCACAAGTCCGATAGCGGCGAAAAGCCAGGTGATAGCCAGGATGAACAGGAGGATGATGCCTACCGCCGCGATCCATTCCACGGCACTGGCGGCGGGGCGAAACCCCACGAGGAGGGCGACGCCGATGACGACGCCGGTAGCCAGTGAATTGCGGGCCAGACTGGCGACAACATGGCCGGTAATGACGAACATAGAGCGGATGGGCATGGTGCGGAACTGGTCGATAATGCCGCCGGTCATGTCCTGGCATACATCCGCTGCCGTTGAGGCCGAACCGAAGCCGGCGCAGAGGAGGATGATGCCCGGCACGACATATTGGACATAGTGGCCGCTCTCGTCGAAGGCGCCGCCGAAAACGTAGGTGAACAGCAGCATGAGCATGACCGGAAGCATCATAGTCATGATCATGGCCTCTGCATTGCGCAGGCTGTGGCGGATGCTGCGGCCGATGAAGACAGCACCCGTCGCGGCGAAGGAGATTTTGCGTTCGGTGGGGGCTATTAATGCTTTCATAAGGAAACTCCTTCTTTCTCGGTCATGGTTTGTGCGGATGTTGCAGTCAGGGAGATGAAGACGTCGTCCATGCTGGGCTTGGTGATGGCGATGCGGATGGTCGGAGGGACAGTGGGTAGAAGCTCTCCAAGGGTACGGTGTATATCTTCGATGGAGCCGTCGGTTGGAACGCTTCGGATGAGTTCATCTTCCTCATTTCGCAGTTCGATGCGCTCGAGGCCGACCCGCGCCTTCAATTCGGCTGCGGTTCCTAGAGCGACGATCCTGCCGCCTGCCAGGACCGCGATGGTGTCAGCCAACTGCTCGGCTTCTTCCAAATACTGCGTCGTGAGAAAAATCGTCACGCCCCGCCGCTTCAAATCCAGCACCGCGTTCCACAAGGTACGCCGGCTGATGGTATCCAGTCCTGTTGTGGGTTCGTCGAGGAACAGGATCGGCCGCTCAACTACCAGGCTGACAGCAAGATCCAGACGACGCCGCATGCCGCCGGAGTAGGTTTTGACGAGCTTTTTGGCGTTTGTCTCCAAGTCGAACTGTTTCAGCAGCTCTCTCGTACGGCTGACAGCCTCCTCCTTGGTCAAACCGCACAGTCTGGAAATCATCCGCAGATTTTCCTCAGCGGTCAACCCTTCATCGACGGCGGCAAATTGCCCCGTAAGACTGATGGAGCGTTTGACCGCGTTTTTTTCGGAGCGGACATCATATCCTGCAACTCTTGCCGTACCGGCATCTGGTGCTGTGAGTGTCGAGAGGATGTTGATGAGCGTCGTTTTCCCCGCTCCGTTCGGTCCAAGCAGGGCAAAGACAGTGCAAGCGGGCACCGATAGATCAATGCCGTCCAGAACGGTCTTGCCGCCGAAGCCTTTCCGCAAACCGGAAATGTCGATAACGCTAGTCGGTTTCATGGAACTCTCCTTTTCGTGTATTATATACACAGTTTATTTTATAAACAGTATATATCGCACACATATTTATAGCAAGGTACCTGATGAAAAAAAGGTTAGCTCGTCGTTGTCTGAACATTTTCAAAAAAATAAAAAAGAGCAGGAGTTAACTCGCTGCTCTGGCTTTCGATTATGTTCGTTTCAGCTCATTGGCTTAGTGTATGTTCAACTGGCTTTGGTTGTCGCATTGACCAGATCACTACGGGAATAAGGAATAATGATAAAATGCCGCCTGCCAGTGACAGGATTGAATAGCTGGAGTTCGCGACAACGATCCCCGAAAGCGCCCCGCCGGATGCTCCGGCTAGTGCAATTAAGACATCTATTGTTCCCTGAGTTTTTGCACGTGAAGAGGGAGACGATGCATCTACGATAAGAGTAGTTCCACTGATCAATCCAAAATTCCAGCCAAGTCCCAGCAATGCTAACGCGATTGTTAAGCCCAACATGGAGGTCCCGGGTACTACTGCCGAAATAACACCTGCAAGGAGAAGAGTAGCGCCGGAAGCAATGGACATTGCCATTCGCCCCACTTTGTCTACCAAAACTCCGGTAATAAGGGAGGGGAGGTACATTGCACCGATATGAACACCAATAACTAAACCGACGCTGGATAAACCGTGCCCATGATGTTTCATATGGATTGGGGTCATGGTCATAATCGCGAGCATAACGATTTGAGTTAAGATCATGATGGTTGCTCCCACTATGATCCACCGAATATTTGTGGCTATTTCATGTACCGGATGATCGGGCAAATCCGTCTTCCGAGCTTCAGCGGCAATCGCTTTCGCAACAATAAAAGGATCGGGTCGAAGGAATGCCAGAAGCACAAGCCCTGCAAGAATATAGGCTGCCGCTGCAAGAAGGAAAGGGCCGGCCAGAGCCGGAATGCCAATGGACAAAGCGAACCTGCCCAAAGGAGCAACCAGGTTCGGGCCTGCTACCGCACCGACTGTAGTTGAAACCATGGCAATACTGATAGCTCTTGCTCTTTCCGTTGTTTTTGCAATATCCGTACCCGCATATCGTGCTTGTAAGTTGGTAGCAGTACCAGCGCCATAGATAAGTAGTGAAAGAAATAAAAGTGAAATTTGATCGGTAACCGCAGCAATGACTACTCCAATAGCTCCAATACCGCCTGTTAAAAATCCTGCCGCTAATCCCAAACGCCTTCCAAAACGTTGTGAAAGTCGTCCAACGAGCAGTGCCGCTGCTGCGGATCCAAGAGTGAACAAAGCAGAAGGGAGGCCGACAAGACTGTCCGATCCTAACATATCCTGTGCAAGGAGAGCACCGACCGTAACACCTGCCGCTAATCCCGCGCCTCCGAATATTTGTGAAAGAACGACAAAGAACAGCGTTCGTTTATATAAGTGGCCAAGAGCCTCGGGAGAATCAACATAGGAACTTATATCCGTTATACGACTTTTGATTCCACCCTTGGATTCACGAGTCATCGTACATTACCACCTTCCTTCATCGTTAAAAAGTTATCACCTTATCCGCCCACTCCACGATTTCCACGCAATCGTTCATTGTGGAAATGGGGCACGAAGTTTGCTCGTCCAACATTCTGGACTTTAAGCAGGTACCGCAAGCATATAGGACTCCATTAAGATCAGAGTACTTTTTGAGCTCATCTACCACGTTATATTTTGGAGCATTAATCGATTCGCACTCAACAGCTTCACCCATGAGAAATAGCTTCACTTCATGCTGACGCTTTAATGAAGTATTGGCGAATCTGAAAGCATTCCAAGCTTTTTCGGGTTCTTTGGTTTCTAAAATGATGCCTAGTTTCATTACACGGTACCTCCGCCGCGATTATTGAAGATGCTCTGTAAATTGCCGCCATTCGTGAACACCTTCGTTTAAACGGTGAGCATTTATGCCTCTCGTTTTCATGATCTCAACAGCTTCGGAAGACATCAGGCAATAAGGGCCGCGGCAATAGGCGACGATATCTTTGCCGGTCGGCAGCGAAGAGAGATGCTTTTCCAATTCTTCAATGGGAATCGAGATTGCGCCTGGGATATGATCCGTTTCGTATTCATCCTTTGGTCTAACATCCAAAAGAATGACCTCTCCACGTTCCATACGTTCCAATAAAACATCCAGCTGGATGGGTTCGGCACTTCCGTTATGCTGAAGAAATTCTGCCTTAATTCGCCTAATTTCGATTAATTGTTTCTCACAGACACTATGCAGAGAGAGCATAAAGTCAGAGATGGCCGGGTCGGCAAGCTCGTAGATGACAAAGGTGCCTTTCTTAGTAAAACGGACCAAACGCGCTTCAAGCAGCGTCTGCAAATGCTGGGACACGTTCGCTATGCTCATTTCGGTTGTTTTGGACAAAACATCAACGGATTTTGGCCCTTGTGACAGCAGATCAAGGATTTCCAACCGTTTAGGACTGGAAAGACTTTTTCCAACACGGGCAAACTCTAGATACAGTTGATCTTTCCACATTCGTTCTGTGCTCATCTCATTGTCACCTCGTTTAATCAATAATTCAATTAATCAATTGAATAACGTTATTCTAGTTCCACTATGTTCTATTGTCAATCCAAAAGAATCTCAGCGGTTTATTGGTTCAACAAAAAGCCGTTTATCCCAGATGGGCTAGACGGCTTCGCTTAGGTTATGTTTATTATGATTTGAACTGTTTTCTCGCCAGATCATACGTTTCCTTGGTCATTTCTACATCCGGAAATAGCGTGATCATGTATTTGCCGTCGGAAGTGATTACGATGGCCTCTTTGCCTTCGGAATTGGAAATTAAGATGGCACGGCCGTCTAGTGTTCCGTCGCCCGTATAGCGGATATTGCCCTTGACTTCGGGGGACGGCATTTTTTCGCTTTCATCCGCTACTGACCCGTCCGATAGCTGAAAGAGAGGCTTCATCTCGTCAACCACCTGCTCTTCCACAAACTTGGCTCGTGCTTCTGTATCCGAGCTGTTTATGTAGATGTTGAAGTAATCCAGCGCAACCTGTTCGTCTTTCGTCAGTTTTTTCTTCTTTTCCGGTGCTTTTGTTGCTTTTGGTGTTGTCGTGGCTGAGCTGCTGTCCGTCGCGGTTACCGGCACTGCACTCGCTTTTTCCGTTGCCTGTGTCTTTGCCGTAGCATTTGTTGCTTCTTTTTTGCTGCTGTCCCCGCATCCCGCTACCACCATCGTGAGGCAGATTGCGAGTGCCCCTAACAAGAATCCTTTTCCTTTCATTTTCCCTTCGCTCCCCTAAATCAAAATTTCATTGAACGAGTATAACCTTACTCCAAACCGAATTGTGCTTTCATTTGGAGTTTTCCACTCTGGAACATAAAATTGGCATTTGCCCCAATAGAACCTTTCCCCTCATACATGTACATGACGGTGTAGAGATCATCACCCTTTTGCCCGACTTCCGACAATATCTCACCCGGCCCACCAATTATTTTCGATACCTCTTCATAGGACATACCATTCTCGATTTTATCAAATTCAGCCTTCGTGATCTCAGGATCGTTTTTGGCTTCCTTCTCAGGCTCTTTTGTGGCAGCTGGTGCCTTGGTAGGAGAAGCTGTTGCTTTTACTGTTTGCGTTGGTTTAGCTGCTTTAGCCGGTTCACTTGCTTTTGCAGTTGGATCAACGGTTTTTGTAGCTGACGGCGAAGTGACTGGGGTCGACGTTACAGCAGCGTCTGCTGTCTTATCTTTGGAAGGCGTTGCGACCATAGAGACAATCATTAGAACAAGGCAGACGAGAGCTCCTACGAAAAAAGATCGGGCTTTTTTCTTTCTAAGCAACATGATTAACCCGATGACGAAAAGTAAAATCATTCCCACAATACTCAAAGCACCAATTGCAGCCCACATTCAAAATCCTCCCTAATTTTAGGAATTTAGACAAGATTACCAAGAGATGATACGTTAGTGGGAGGACTTAAGTTACAAAATTATACAAATAAATAACTTTGAACGAATTTTGGCCTACGATTATTGACGATTGAGATAACGGATGTACCCGAATAAATCGAAACAAAAAGGAGCAGGCGAGATGACT
>NZ_CBQR020000085.1 GCF_000455485.1 Gorillibacterium massiliense | reverse complement strand
GGGGCTACCAGTATACTTCGAAGCCCTACGCCTTACTGTTAAAGAAGAAAGGCATAGAAGGCAGTCATTCACGGCGAGGGAACTGCTACGACAATGCATGCGTCGAGTCGTTCTTTTCTCACTTAAAGACAGAGAAAATCTATTTAGAAAAGCCGCAGTCACTTGAAGAGGCAGAAAAAATGATTTTTGATTATATAACTTTTTACAACAACAAACGTTTCCAGAAAAAACTCGGCAACCGCTCACCTTATGAATATCGGCAAGCGGTCGCTGCTTAAAAGTGCTCTTTTATAGTTGTCTACTTGACGGGGCTATGACCAGACTTCGCTGCTCTTTTTTCTGATATTTTTTTTTGTGCTAAACCAAACACCACCAGATCCACCGTAGTTCCGGCCATATGCGATTAAGAGAGCCGCGTCGGATTTTCTACCATAAACACTTGCCTAACCTGTATGTGAATAGGAGCGGGATTACTTCTAGAAGTCACATTTTTCCCGGTTACCTCTCCGATTACGAGAGTGTTATTCGGGAAAGTCGGAAACAGTGATGTCGAAAATTGGTCTTTTATGATAGGGACGGACCAAAAGAGATGAGGTGAAGCAAGAATTTGTAGGAATTAAGGAGGCACTACCTTGAATAAGCAGGAAATTAATGATGCATTACTTGCAGTAGCCCGAGATTTAGGAGCAGATAGAATTAGTCTCCAAGACGCTCGGCTCCGCCTGGAATTAATTAGCTTAATTGGTGCAATCCAAAAAATCGATGAACGACTTATCGCCATTCAAGACTCCTTGGATCGCATGGAGATTATAATAAGTCGCATTAAGAGCAAGATTGGGAAAATTGACTGATTTTTGAAATGAAGCATTTGCCTCGTAGTTCTTTTTAATCGGTTATTGAGAGCCGTGGTCCGTCCTGCTGTACATAAATGAAAAAGGACGCCGATTAATAACCGGCGTCCAAAGATATGGATTAAATCAAATCAATCGTCAACCAATATGCAACTGGTAGAACGCTGTTGCCGGAGCGGGTGGGAGCGGACTAGATCCAAACACGAAAAAAACCATTCTCACTTATGACCCACTCTTTATCCACATACCCTCTCGTCCGTGTTGCTGCGGGCGTTTTATTTGTCTGCAGCGGATGTACTCATTTACCGGATTAGCAAGGATCTCTATCGGCCAAAACGGGAACTGCGGAGCCGATCAATCAAGGTGCATGATGGAGAGGAATTAGAAGCTTATAATTATGAAACGATTTAAAAACTGTGACGAATAGGATTGGATTGAATAAGAAAAAAGCCCTGCATAGCAGGGCTTTTGTGTGTAAAATATGTGTAAAAAAATTTCAAAAACTCAGTATTATCAAAGGCTTGAATAATGGCGTCCCAGGAGGGATTCGAACCCCCGACAACTCGCTTAGAAGGCGAGTGCTCTATCCGACTGAGCTACTGGGACATAATAAACCCACAAGAGGAGGAATACGGCGTTTTGACGCTGGATCCGACCATCTTGCGGGAATCACATGCGTAAATGGAGCGGGTGATGGGAATCGAACCCACGCCTCAAGCTTGGGAAGCTGGCGTTCTGCCATTGAACTACACCCGCATATTCCTTTGAAAAAGAAGCAGGATTTATCATACCATATCGACTTTTAAAATTCAACAACCTTCTCATGTCATAAAATCGACATAAATTGGCGTGTCCCTTTGCTTTTTTTTGCTCGAAAGATTACCATCTATCATAGAAGAAAACGGAAAGCGGTGAGGCAAATTTCGCAGCATACGGATGGCAAGAAGGATGGAGACAGCAAAGATAACGTCATCCTGTTTCCAAAAACCGTCGATTATTACCAGATGATGCTGACCCGTCTCTTGGAAGGGGAACAATATGGGGAAGCGGTGGAGCTGCTGCGTTTTCTCATTAGGCTCGACAGCGGCGATCCCCGCAATCGCCAGGAATGGCAGGCCTTGCTTGGATGGTTGGAAACGATGCAGTCGTCCATCGTCTTCACACCGGAAAAGGAGGAAAGCTGGACTGATGAGGAGGAGGAATTGTCGGAACAGGACATGCTGAAGCGTCATGTTCGCCAGCGAACGTCCGCCGACAGCGGGTATGTGAGTCGGTTGCTCGATTCCTTGATCACAGGATCATCATTGGAAAAGATGCTGCTCGCACTCGGACAGCTTACGCATATCGAGCACGAAGAGATCGATCCGGCTTTGAAGACATGGGTACAAAGTGCGCAGCTTCATCCGTACATACGGTTTAAAGGAATGCAAGCCCTTCGCCAGCGAGGGGCCGAGGGAACCCTTACCTTGAATTACCAAGGTACGCAAATGGAGATGGATATCGATAATACGCCCCTTGAACTCACGGATTTCTGCCCGCCAGCTGTATTGATTTTGCAGCGCGTTGAGGAGGTGAGTGGGCTTGCCGATCCGACACTCACCTATTTTGCCGAGCAGTTGTGGAACGATTTTCTTGCCTTCATCTATGTATCTCCTTTGTATGCCAAGCTGGCGGACCTGGATATCGCCGGAGTGGACGTTTGGGCGGCCGCTCTTCACAGCGCGATTCATTCCATGATGCAGGAAAACCCGGACAGTGAGGAGATTAAGGAACGATATGGGGTGACCGATGAGTATAGCGTTCTTTGGAGACAGGCAGTGCAAGCGATTCAGACCTTTATTTTAATGAAAAGCCCGGATTAAGTTGTGAAGGATTCCAGCTTGAAAAGCGTACAGGTTATGTTTATAATAGAATGGTTATTGTCAAGAATGGATTAATCAGGCACATTTTTTGGAGGGGAATGCATAAAATGAAAGCAACCTGGGAAAAAATAGAGAAGAATCAAGGCGTACTTACCGTTGAAGTGGAAGCAGAGAAAGTCGCCGTCGCTTTAGACAAAGCATTCAAAAAAGTCGTGGCAAAAGTAAACGTGCCGGGCTTCCGCAAGGGCAAAGTTCCGCGGTCTATGTTTGAAGCTCGTTTCGGCGTGGAAAGTCTGTATCAAGATGCGCTGGATATCATTCTGCCAGAAGCGTATTCCGAAGCGGTTGAAGAAACCAAAATCGAGCCGGTTGACCGTCCTGAAGTCGATGTACAGGAAATGGGCAAAGGACAAGCTTTGAAATTCACCGCTAAGGTTACGGTTAAACCGGAAGTAACCCTCGGCGAATATAAAGGCGTCGAAGTAGAAGAAAAGAAAGCCGAAGTAACGGAAGAGGACATCACGGCCGAACTGAACCGTCTGCAACAGCGCCATGCTGAGCTGGTCGTCGTGGAAGATGGCCCTGCCGAAAACGGCGATATGACCAGCATCGACTTCGAAGGATTCAAAGACGACGTTGCTTTTGAAGGCGGCAAAGGCGAGAACTACTCCCTGGAGCTGGGTTCAGGCAGCTTCATCCCTGGCTTTGAAGAGCAAGTCGTGGGCATGAACGTCGGCGAATCCAAGGACATCAACGTAACCTTCCCGGAAGATTACCATTCGGAAGAACTGAAGGGTCAACCGGTTATCTTCAAGGTAACCCTGAACGGTCTCAAACGCAAAAACCTGCCAGCCCTTGATGATGAATTCGCTAAAGACGTTAGCGAGTTTGAAACCTTGGACGAATACAAAGAGGATATCTCCAAACGCCTCTTGACTCAAAAAGAACAAGCCCTGAAGACGGAAAAAGAAAACGCAGTAGTCGAAAAGGTTATTGCGGCTTCTGAAGTTGAAGTTCCGGCCGTTATGATCGAAAACCAAGTTTCTGACATGCTGAACGAATTCGCGAACCGTCTGCAAAGCCAAGGCATGAACCTTGAACTGTACACCCAGTTCACAGGTCAAACCGAGGAAACCTTGAAGAACCAAATGCGTCCTGACGCTGAAAAACGCGTTCTCGGCAACTTGGTGCTGGCAGCCGTCAGCAAAGCCGAAGGCATCGAAGCAAGCGAAGAAGAATTGCAGGAAGAGCTGGAAAAGATGGGGAAAACCTACAACCGTCCGGTTGAAGAAGTACGCTCCATCTTCACGGCAAACGGCATGCTGGATCAGCTCCAGAGCGAAATCGTAACCCGTAAAACCGTTGACTTCCTTGTAGCAAACAGCAAAGTGACAGCTTAAGCTTTAGCGAGCGGCTGTTCCAAGCTGCAGCTTCGAACTCTTGAAGTGTTATTGATGATGAAGGCCCCCAAAAAGTTACCGGGCTAAGCTGACAAGCTTAACTGCACTTTTGGGGGTTGTTTTTTCGAAAAACGGGCCCCCGGAATTTAATTATTAACGGACCTGTGTAAAAAATGACAGGGGCGGCGGAACGTGTTAAAATGATTCCAAAGTCCGGCTATTTGAGGGAAAGGGTTGTTGTCGATGAGTTTAATCCCAATGGTTGTAGAGCAAGAAGCCCGCGGAGAGCGGTCCTACGACATCTATTCCCGTCTGCTGAAGGACCGGATTATCTTCCTGGGCAGCGCAATCGATGACGATGTGGCGAATCTGGTAATCGCTCAATTGCTGTTTTTGGCGGCCTCTGATCCCGAGAAAGACATCAGTTTGTACATCAATTCTCCAGGTGGTTCAGTAACTGCTGGGATGGGTATATATGATACCATGCAATTCATCAAGCCTGACGTTTCCACCATCTGCGTGGGGATGGCAGCTAGTATGGGGTCGCTCTTGCTGACGGCCGGAGCCAAAGGCAAACGCTTTGCTCTTCCCAACAGCGAAGTCATGATTCATCAGCCGCTTGGCGGCGTACGCGGTCAGGCAGCGGATATTAAGATCCATGCGGATTGGATTTTGAAAACGAAGGAAAAACTAAACCGGATTTACGTTGAACGTACCGGACAGTCTTACGAGAAGATTGATCGCGATACCGACCGCGATAATTTCATGAGCGCCGAAGAAGCAAAAGCCTACGGCTTGATTGATGAGGTTGTCACTCGTAAAGATCTAAGCAGTTAAAAAGGGGTGATCCGATGTTTAAATTTAATGAAGAAAAAGGCCAACTGAAGTGCTCCTTTTGCGGAAAATCCCAGGACCAGGTGCGTAAGCTGGTAGCGGGTCCCGGTGTCTATATTTGCGACGAATGCATCGAGCTGTGCACGGAAATCGTGGAGGAAGAACTGGGCCACGATGACGATCTGGATTTGAAGGACGTTCCGAAGCCTCGGGATATCCGCAACATTCTCGATCAATACGTAATCGGGCAGGATACCGCGAAGAAATCTTTGTCTGTTGCCGTTTACAACCACTACAAGCGCATCAATTCCCAAAGCAAGCAGGAGGATGTGGAGCTGCAAAAATCCAACATTCTGCTGTTGGGTCCGACTGGTAGTGGCAAAACGCTGCTGGCGCAGACTCTCGCTAAAATTTTGAATGTGCCGTTTGCCATCGCAGACGCGACTTCCCTGACGGAAGCGGGTTATGTCGGCGAAGATGTGGAAAACATTTTGCTCAAGCTGATTCAAGCTGCGGATTACGATGTGGAAAAAGCGGAACGCGGCATTATCTATATCGACGAAATCGATAAAGTAGCCCGCAAATCCGAGAACCCATCCATTACCCGCGACGTATCCGGTGAAGGTGTACAACAAGCGTTGCTGAAAATTCTGGAAGGTACGGTTGCTTCAGTACCTCCGCAAGGCGGTCGCAAGCACCCGCATCAGGAATTCATCCAAATCGACACCACCAACATTCTGTTCATCGTCGGCGGTGCCTTTGACGGGTTGGAATCCATCATCAAACGGCGTATCGGGAAAAAGGTCATCGGTTTCGGCTCCGACGGTCACAAGGCCGATCTCAAACCGGGCGAATACCTGTCTCTGGTGCTTCCGGAGGACCTCCTGAAATTCGGACTGATTCCGGAGTTCGTTGGCCGGATTCCCGTCGTTTCCACGCTGGAACCTCTCGATGAAGCAGCGCTGGTACGGATCCTAACGGAGCCGAAAAACGCCCTCGTCAAGCAGTACCAAAAGCTGCTGGACATGGATAACGTCGCGCTGGAGTTCAACGCCGACGCCCTGGATTCCATCGCCAAGGAAGCGATCAAGCGCAACACCGGCGCCCGGGGACTGCGTGCCATCATCGAAAGCATCATGCTGGACGTCATGTTCGACATTCCGTCCCGCACCGATGTGACGAAGTGCGTGGTTACAAAGGAAGTCGTTCAAGAGAAGGTTATGCCTCTCTTGACGACCAAAGAAGCAACCAAGAAAAAAGAAGAAAGCGCGTAACGCTTTTGCATACTACCGACCGATCATGCCTCCAAACCGGCGCTTTTTTCCAGGCTCCGGCTTGGAGGATGTTTGGCGTAAAGGGAGAGAAAACCCGATATGTTTCATAGAAGAGACACGGTTCCTGTCAAAGTGGGAAATTTGACCATCGGCGGGAGCGACGAGGTTATCATCCAGAGCATGTGCACAACGAAAACGGCGGATGTGGAAGCGACGGTGGCGGAAACTTTACGCCTCGAGGAAGCCGGCTGCCAGCTTGTGCGGGTGACGGTCAACAACGAGGAAGCGGCCGAAGCTATCAAAGAAATCAAGAAGCGGATTCATATTCCGCTGGTCGCCGACATTCACTTTGATTACCGGCTAGCCCTAAAGGCCATCGAAAACGGCATCGACAAGATCCGGATCAACCCGGGCAATATCGGCCGGAGAGAAAAGGTCGAAGCGGTCGTCAAAGCCTGCAAGGAGAAGGGCATTCCGATTCGTATCGGCGTGAATGCCGGTTCTTTGGAGAAACACCTGCTGGACAAATACGGCTATCCGACGGCGGAAGCTATGGTGGAAAGCGCGCTGTTCCATATCGGCATTTTGGAAGAGCTTGATTTTCACGATATCATCGTCTCGTTGAAGGCGTCGGATGTGCCGATGGCCATCGCCGCATACACGAAAGCGGCGGAGATTATCAAGTATCCGCTGCACCTTGGAATCACCGAGTCCGGCACGCTGTTCTCTGGAACAGTAAAGAGTGCGGCAGGGCTGGGAGCGCTGCTGGCGCAAGGGATCGGCTCCACGATCCGCATTTCCTTAAGCGCCGATCCGGTGGAGGAAGTAAAGGTGTGCCGCGAGCTGCTGAAAGCCTTCGGACTGATCACCAACGCCGCTACGCTGATCTCCTGCCCCACCTGCGGCCGGTTGGATATCGACTTGTTCTCCATAGCGAATGAGGTCGAGGCGTATATCTCCAACTTGAGAGTGCCGATTAAGGTGTCGGTGCTGGGTTGCGCGGTCAACGGTCCAGGTGAAGCAAGGGAAGCCGATATCGGCATCGCAGGCGCCCGCGGTGAAGGCATGCTGTTCCGCTACGGCGAAATGATCCGCAAGGTACCGGAAGATGAGCTGTTAAGCGAATTGAAGAAGGAAATCGACCTTATTGTCCAAGAATTTGAGCGGACAGGGAAAATTCCCGGACGGGAAAGGCTGCACCAAAACGCGATTTCTTGAACTTATTTCTAACCTCTACCTAACTTTTATAAGAAACGGTGTGGCCGGATCAGCCGGTTACGCCGTTTTTTTTCGATGATGGACGCTCACACAGGCGTTGGTTCGGGCGGATGCTCGATATCGGGACTTGGCTAAGCCGATGAAGACAGAACCTGCCAAAGTAATCCCGCACAAAAGGGTGAACACGAGCCCACCGGCTTCCACTCCGAAGCGCCCAAGCAGAAAGGTTCCGATAATCGGGCCGAGTATGGAGCCGGTTTTTACGGTTTCGGAGAGTCCAAAATACATCCCCTTGGTTTCCGGAGCCGACAGTTCATCGATGAGAGTATCGAAGCGGGCGCCGATCAATAGCTCTCCAAGGCTGAATAGGACAATGAAGACCAACAGCAACGGGAAGGTAGCGACCAAGCCCAGCAAGAGGAGGCTTCCGCCGATAAGCAGGTTGCTAAGCAGGATGACGGAGAAGGGGTTCCAGGTAGAAATGCGTTTGACTACGAAAAATTGCGCCGCGAGGACGATGACCGCATTCATCGACAGGAGCATGGAATAGAGATGGATGCCGCCGGTAAAAACGGAAGCCGAGGATACATATTGCGATACGGTTGCGTTGAACTGCGCATACCCGAAAAAGGAGAAGCTCATGCCGATCAGCAGAAGGAGGTAAACCGAGTCTTTGCGTATAACAGAAAACCCTTGGAGAAGAGAAACGTGATTTTCTGCTGGAACAGATTCCTTCATATCCCGAAAAATAAAGGCTGTGGAGATTCCGTAGAGGATGTAGACCGCTCCTAGGATGACATAGGGGAACATCGTCGTCTTCATGTTGAACAGGACGCTTAGCATTGGCCCTGCGAAAGCGCCCAGGTTGATGGCTGCATAGCGAAGGTTATAAACCGTAATCCGGTCTTCCTGTGCCGTCTCCAGCGACAGCGCTTTTTTACTAGCTGGTTCAAAGAGGCTGTAGCATAATCCGTTAAGTCCGTTAAGCAGCATAAACTGCCAGAACGTGTCGGCGGCATAAAAAAAGCTAAAGAAGATTCCCCAAAAGATCGGTACCCACCTTAGTACCGCCTTCGCTGAAAGCTTGTCCGCCAAGGCTCCGCCAAGACCGCTGAACAAAACATTCACCAAAGGATTGATGCCGAGCACATATCCGGTAAGCTCCACAGAAAACTGTTTTTGCCCCGTTAAAAAGACCGCCAAATACGGCATGCTCATAAAGAGCGCCGTCCTCGTACAAAAAGTGCCCATTAAAATCGTTACTATCTTGCTGTTCCATTTCGGTTTGCCCATCGACATGCACTTTCCTTTCCCGCAAGGGTCATTTTCATTTTTATGAAGATAGCATAAAATGAAATCCAGGTTCTTCCTTTGTGCCGGATACTCACAAAATAGGAATGCGGAGTGTGAAGAGAATGTCACTGGGCGCAACGATCAAGGAAATCCGAAAATCGAAAGGCATGAATCAAGACGCACTGGCCCAAGGCATTATGAGCCGATCCAATTTGTCGCGCTTCGAAGGTGGAAGCTATTTTCCGGGATACCCGAAATTCGTTCAAGTGTTGGATCGGTTGGAAATGTCGCTGGAAGAATTGTTGCTGCTGCAAAACGGCCTGGTTCCTCCACTGAAGCGAAGATTCCATTTGGACATGGTGGAGGCCGGCAACCGCTATGATTTTGCCAAGGTAAAAGCGATCAGCCGGGAATGCCTGGCTTTGTACGAAGAGACGAGAACCGAAACCTATTACCATCTTTATCTACTCGGTCAGGGTGTATTGATTCAGCACAGCCGCCCGGATCAAATCCGGGAGCGAAAGGATATCGCCGCGGTCATCAAGCCCTATCTTCTAGGGGTGGAAAATTGGTACCTGTACGAATTCAAACTGCTGAATAACTTCCTGTTTTCGCTGGATTTGGAGGATGCTATTTTTTTCGGTACAAGGGCGGTCTCCGAATTTACCAGATATCAGCATTTCATTGAGGGCATGACGACCCAGCAGCATTTGATGCAAAATATCGCCTTGCATTGCCTGGAAAACCGGGAGTACGGGAAGAGCTTGATTTTTTTTGAAAAAGCGCTGTCTTTGGCCGATAAAACCAACCTTTTATACGATAAAATCATAACCTGCATTTATTATGAGATTGCGCTGATTTGCTTGAATAAAAGAAACACGTCCGAAAACTTGGCGGGCTATTTGGATGTGCTGAAGCGGTTGGATTTTACGGACAGCTATCAAGCGCTGCTGCAAGATTGCTTAAAGCACATTCCTTCGTTCCGGATGCCGTAAAAGCGGGTAATGGCTGATGTCCATTGACTATCCCTTTTCTCTGCGGGCAATACTAACCAGTATAAATTAGGAAGATGGCTTCGGGATCACATCCTGCAGGCACTTTCTTTGGGAGGGAAATCATATGGGAATCAGCGTAATTTTGATGGGCATTCAACTGTTTTTCGCCGTCGTTATCGGGCTTTATTTTTGGAATCTGCTTAAAGGCCAGCAAAACAACCGCTCTGCGGTGGACAGGGAGTCTAAAAAAGAGATGGAGAAGCTGCGGAAGCTCCGCTCAGTCTCTTTGACCAAGCCGCTGTCGGAACGGACGCGCCCCGGTTCTGTGGATGAGATTGTCGGCCAGAAGGATGGCATTCGGGCGCTCAAGGCGGCGCTGTGCGGGCCGAATCCGCAGCATGTGCTGGTTTACGGACCTCCGGGAGTCGGGAAGACGGCGGCGGCTCGGGTTATTTTGGAGGAAGCGAAAAAGAATCCGCTGTCTCCTTTCCGGGCGGAGGCGAAGTTTGTGGAGACGGATGCTACCATCGCCCGCTTTGATGAACGGGGCATTGCCGACCCGCTGATCGGCTCCGTTCACGACCCCATCTATCAAGGTGCGGGGGCCATGGGAGTGGCGGGGATCCCCCAGCCCAAGCCGGGAGCCGTATCCAAGGCCCACGGTGGCATTCTGTTTATCGACGAAATCGGGGAACTGCACCCGGTGCAAATGAATAAACTGCTCAAAGTACTGGAGGACCGCAAAGTCTATCTGGAAAGCGCCTACTACAATTCGGAAGACCCCAATATCCCGGGGTATATCCATGATATTTTCCAGAACGGGCTGCCTGCGGATTTCCGGCTTGTAGGCGCGACGACCCGCACGCCTCAGGAGATTCCCCCGGCCATCCGCTCCCGCTGCATGGAGGTATTTTTCCGGCCGCTGCTTCCAGCGGAAATCGAAGAGATCGCTCTGGGCGCCATCCGCAAAATCGGGTTTGAGGAAAACCGGGAAGCCGTCGAGGTCGTAAAAAAATACGCCACCAACGGCCGGGAAGCAGTCAATGTCATTCAGCTTGCCGCCGGTTTGGCCTTGACCGACAACCGCAAGGAGCTGACCGCTGCCGACGTGGAATGGGTGGTGAACAGTAGCCAGATCCCTCCGCGGCCGGAGCGGAAGATTCCTGGCGTGCCCCGTATCGGCTTCGTCAACGGTCTTGCCGTTTACGGCCCGAACCTGGGTACTCTGCTGGAAATAGAAGTTACTTCGATGCCTGCAGTTGCGGCCGGCGCCGGAGCATTCAACATTACCGGAGTGGTGGATGAGGAAGAGATGGGCGGTGGCTCCCGCACGATCCGCCGGAAAAGCATGGCTCGGGGTTCTGTAGAGAACGTGCTGACGGTGCTGAAGCGACTCGGCTTTCGCCCGCAGGATTACGACCTGCACATCAATTTTCCCGGCGGTACACCTATAGATGGACCCTCTGCCGGCGTTTCCATGGCGACGGCCATCGTCTCCGCCATCGAGCGAATCCCCGTGGACAACAAGCTGGCGATGACGGGAGAGATCAGCATCCACGGCAAGGTGAAGCCCGTTGGCGGCGTCGTTCCCAAGGTGGAAGCGGCATTTCAGGCAGGGGCGACGAGGGTGCTGATTCCGAAGGAAAATTGGCAGGAGATTTTCCGCGATCTGCAGGGGGTGGAAGTGCTCCCGGTGGAATCGGTGGAAGAGGTGTTGGAACATTCTCTCGGCTTAACCATCGCTTACCGCGGGGATATGACCCCTGCTGTAATGGCCGATGCTTCCATGACGGCGGCGATGCCGGTTTTCCATGCCGAGCAAGGATAACCAGTTTCGAGCCCAATTTTCGTAAAACATGCGGTAAAAGATGGAGCTGGGATTGCCGTAAATTGGTGTTTTGCCTGAACATTTGATAAAATAATGCTGACATATGGCTGATTCACCAGTGGAGGTGTGGCATGGGGTCGGTAAGTTCAAAGGGAAAACGCATACCATTGCTGCCTTTGCGGGGGTTGCTGGTATATCCAAGCATGGTGCTTCATTTAGATGTGGGGCGGGAAAAATCGGTTAAGGCACTGGAGAAGGCAATGGTGGACGACAGCCTGATTCTCCTTTGTTCGCAGTCGGAGATCAACATTGAAGAGCCGACGCAGGAAGACATATACAGCACGGGCACGGTAGCGCGGGTCCGGCAGATGCTGAAGCTGCCCAACGGTACGATTCGCGTCTTGGTGGAAGGCGTCATCCGCGCTGAAATCGAAGAGTATCTGGATAATGAAGAGTACTACGAGGTGATGATCCGCGAGCTTCCGGAACAGACGGTTAACGACTCGGAAGTCGATGCGCTGATTCGCACGGTGTTGGGGCAGTTTGAGCACTACATCAATCTTTCCAAGAAGGTAACTCCGGAAACTCTTGCTGCCGTATCCGATATCGAGGAGCCGGGACGGTTGGCGGATGTCATCACCAGCCATCTTTCTTTGAAGATTAAAGACAAACAGGATATTCTGGAAACCATCGACGTCCGCAAACGGCTGGAAAAGCTTCTTGACATTCTCGGCAACGAGCGGGAAGTGCTGGAGCTGGAGCGTAAGATCAGCCAGCGGGTCAAGAAACAGATGGAGAAGACCCAAAAGGAGTATTATCTTAGGGAGCAGCTGAAAGCGATCCAGAAAGAGCTTGGCGAGAAAGAAGGCCGCGCCGGCGAAGTGGAGGAGCTGCGGAGTTTGATGGCGGAAGCCGGACTTCCGGAAAAAGTTCAGGAAAAAGTAGAGAAAGAGCTGGATCGCCTGGAAAAAATGCCAGCCTCTTCGGCGGAAGGCGGTGTCATCCGCAACTACATCGACTGGCTGCTGGCTTTACCCTGGAAGAACCAAACGGAAGACGATCTGGACTTGGTCAAGGCCGAGGAGATTTTGAACAAAGACCATTACGGATTGGAAAAGCCGAAGGAGCGGGTGTTGGAATATTTGGCCGTGCAAAAGCTGGTCAAACGGCTTAAGGGGCCGATCCTCTGCTTTGTGGGGCCTCCCGGCGTCGGCAAAACCTCCATCGCCCGTTCTATCGCCCGTTCTCTCGGGCGGGAATTCGTCCGTATCTCTCTCGGCGGCGTACGGGATGAAGCGGAGATTCGCGGACACCGGAGAACCTATGTGGGCGCGATGCCAGGCCGTATCATCCAAGGGATGAAGAACGCGGGGACGAAAAACCCGGTGTTTTTGCTGGATGAGATCGACAAGATGGCGATGGACTTCCGCGGCGATCCTTCCGCGGCGCTGCTTGAAGTTCTCGATCCCGAACAAAATGGCACCTTCAGCGATCATTACATTGAAGTGCCTTTTGACTTGTCCAACGTTATGTTTATCACCACGGCCAATGCTGCTCATAATATTCCAAGGCCACTGTTGGACAGGATGGAGATGCTTTATATTCCGGGCTATACGGAGTTGGAGAAGCTCAACATCGCCAAGGAATACTTGCTGCCTAAGCAGATTCGCGAGCATGGTCTGAAGGAAGAGCAGCTGGCAGTAGATGATTCCGCCGTGCAATCGGTTATCCGGGAGTATACCCGGGAGGCTGGCGTACGGAATCTGGAGCAGCTTCTGGCTAGTCTTTGCCGCAAGAGCGCGAAGGAAATCATCACGGACGAAACGAAAACTGTGGAAATCCACTCCGACAATTTGAAGGACTTTTTGGGGCCAGCTAAGTTTCGGTACGGATTGGCTGAGGAAGAAGATCAGGTTGGAGCGGTGACGGGTCTTGCCTGGACCGAAGTGGGCGGCGACACGATGGTCATCGAAGTCAGCGTCCTGCCTGGAAGCGGCAAGCTTACCTTGACCGGCAAGCTGGGCGACGTCATGAAGGAATCGGCTCAAGCCGCCTTCAGCTACACTCGTTCCCGGGTGAAGGAATTTGACATTTCGGCTGATTTTCATGAGAAAAACGACATTCACGTCCATGTCCCGGAAGGCGCCATTCCGAAGGACGGTCCTTCGGCCGGTATCACCATGGCGACGGCGCTGATCTCGGCGCTGACCAACATCCCGGTTTCCCGGGAAGTGGCGATGACTGGCGAAATCACGCTGAGAGGGAGAGTGCTTCCCATCGGCGGATTAAAGGAAAAGGCGCTGGCCGCCCATCGCGCCGGTATCACCACCATCCTGATCCCGAAGGACAATGAAAAGGATCTGCGGGATATTCCCGACAGCGTGCGGCAAAATGTGAAGTTCATCCCCGTATCCCATATGGATCAGGTGCTTTCACACGCGCTTATTCGTCCCCTGCAGGGATCGCTAATCATGCCAATCCATCATAATGACGAGGTACAAATGAATGAAGGTCAACCAAGCTGAGTTTATCATCAGTGCTGTTGGCCCGGGCCAATATCCAACCGACGCCTTGCCGGAGATCGCTCTGGCGGGGCGTTCCAATGTGGGCAAATCCTCCTTGATCAACCGGCTCATCAGCCGGAAGAATTTGGCGAGGACAAGCTCTCAGCCCGGGAAAACCCAAACGCTGAACTATTACAAAATCAATGATTTTTTCTATTTCGTCGATGTGCCGGGTTACGGCTATGCCAAGGTTGCCCGTTCGGAGCGGGCGGTTTGGGGGAAGTTTATCGAGGAATATTTGCTGACTCGGGAAGAGTTGAAACGGGTGCTGCTGATCATTGATTTGCGTCATCCGCCAACTAAAAACGATCAGGCCATGTACGGATGGTTGACGTATAACGACATCCCTACCCTTGTGGTGGCGACGAAGGCGGACAAGCTGCCCCGCAGCCAATGGCAAAAGCACCTGAAGGTCATCCGGGAAGAGCTGGGAATGGGCAAGGGTGAATTACCGATTCTGTTCTCTTCGGAGACGGGAATGGGTGTAGAGGAACTATGGAGTCGGATCGACGAGGCAGCCGGTTATCCACCAGCAGAGAATCCCTAAGAGACAGCGCCCGCACCCTGTAGTATAATATGGAAAGATGGAGTGCGGATCGGGTTTGCGGTCAATAAGAATCGAGGGATTGGTATGGCGCACGGGTTAGAGACGGAGTTTGTCAAAACCTTCCTGGATTTGACGGAAGCCGAGTTGGACCAGTTCATCCGTTTGTTCAGGAGTACCGGAAAGAAAGTCCAGGTCAATATTCTGGAGAACGGAAACCGGGAACTTGAAATTCTTGAGGACGCCGACGAATCGATCGTGTTCATGTTCCAGCGCAAGGATGACCATTTTCTGGGGGCTGGCCCGTGCACGTTATCCTCACAAAAAATGGCGAATACGATGCGTAAAGCCATAGCCGTGTTCAAAGGGGATGCAGTGGTCCGCCGCGTTTACAACGGCTTTGCTATGATCTACGAGTATTCTCGCGGCTCCGTAGTCCGCATCGGTGAAGAGCGGGATGGCAAGGTGAAGTTGATCTATGAGTACAAAGAAACTCGTATTCTGATGGATCTGGAAAAGCTGTTCTTCTACGACGGTGCTGAACGGGAGATCGAGCTGGTGACCCGGGATATCGATTCCTTGCTGGATTTGCGCAATTCGCCGGGTAAAGAGAGCCAGTATGACGAGATCGACGAAGTTTTGATGAAGCTGAGCGAGCGGCTGTACGCCTTGGAAAGTCTATAACTTGCTTATGATAAGGCCTGGCAGAGGAATCCCCCTGCTCGGTCTTTTTTTTGCATTGTCTCGCATAAGGTTAGGAGAATGTCCACCAAAGGGGGTTCTCCGGCATGATGCGAAGAAGGCGTTTCCCCATTCTGCTCTGGTTGATTGTACTGTTTATGGCCGCAGGCACAATCTATCAAACGGTAGATTGGTATCGGGCCAAGACGGATAAACCTGAGGCGGAACGATATTTATACCAGATCTGTTTGTTTCAAATGCAGGCTCTTGCAAGCGCGCTGCAGCAGCCGCCGGAAGGTGCTCCGGAGATGGAATCGCTGAAGCGTCTCGTCTATATTGCCCGCTTTAGTCACGAGAAGCTTGTTCTTACCTACGGCGAAGACCGTGTGGATACCCTCGATTCGCTTCAAGAGCTGCTGTCATATCTCATGGGAGCGCAAATTAGCGGCGTTCCCGAATCGGAATCCGGCTTTGCGGGGGACACGAATAAGTGGCGGGAAATGGCTACGCTCTATAAAGAAATAAGCGAACATTACGCCAAATTGATCACGACCGGGGGAGAAGTCGTTACGACCCAAAACGATGCCTTGGCGAAGCTGGATCGGGAAGCGATGAAATTGCTGCAGAATGAATAATACAGCCCAAATCTGGAAGGATAAAAAACGATTGGCAATTTCATGATCGTTCAAGGCGTCTATGATATCCGACACAGGTTCTTCATATTTTTTGCGGGTTATGGCGAACAGCATTTCTGTGAGATATGTTATAATTATTTTCATATTGAGAACATTTCTACTTTAATCGCGGCAGGTGAAAAAACGATGCATATTTTGGCGGTTGGCTTGAACTATCGGACGGCTCCCGTTGAAATCAGAGAACAGTTTGCCATTGCGGCGGAGGAGATGCCGCTCGCTCTGAGGGAGCTGAAGATGACAACTAGCGTGCTGGAATGTGTGATAATCAGCACTTGTAACCGTACGGAGATCTATCTGGTCGTAGACCGCAACCAAATGTGCGGACATCATATAAGAGCTTATATGGAGAAAAGGTTTGGCGTCTCCCGGGAGGCGTTTAACCCTTATCTTTATTTTATGGAGGACGGGGAAGCGATTCGGCACCTGTTCCGCGTATCCTGCGGGCTGGATTCGATGATCATCGGGGAAACGCAAATTTTGGGCCAGGTGCGTGACGCATTCCTCCTGGCTCAGCGTGAGCAGGCAACGGGTACACTCTTCAACCGGATATTCAAGCAGGCGATTACTGTCGGAAAACGGGCACAAACGGAGACCGCCATCGGCGAGAATCCCGTTTCGGTGAGTTATGCGGCGGTAGAACTGGGCAAACGGATATTCGGCCAGTTTGAGGGAAAAACCGTGCTTTTGATCGGCGCCGGAAAAATGAGCGAACTGACGGCGAAGCACTTGAACGCCGGAGGAGCGGAAAAGATTTTAGTGGTTAACCGCACGGCGGAAAAAGCCCGGGAGCTGGCGGGGAAAATGAACGGCGTAGCCTTTTCCTTGGAACAGCTACCTCAGGCGCTTGCCATGGCCGATATCGTGATCAGCTCGACGGGCTCCCAGGAGGTTGTGATTTCAAAAGAAATGGTGGCTGCCGTATTGCCGGCGCGCCGAAATCGTCCTTTGTTCATGATCGATATTGCCGTTCCTCGCGACATCGACCCCGGTATCGCCGAGCTTGCCGATGTTTTTCTGTATGACATTGACGATCTGGAAACGATGGTGGCGGGCAATCTCGAGGAACGCCGCAAAGAAGCTGCGGTGATTGAGAAGATGATTGCGGAAGAATACGAGGCCTATGACTTGTGGTATCGAACTCTAGGCGTCGCTCCCGTCATTCAGGCGTTGCAGACGAAGGCGAGCCGCATTCATGAGGACACCTTGGATAGCATGCTGAAAAAGCTGCCGTCGTTAACGGAGCGGGAAGAAACGATTATTCGCCGTCTGACCAAAAGCATGCTGAACCAAATGATGCGCGACCCGATCCTGCGGGTGAAGGAAATGGCTGGCGAGCGGGACGGGGCGGAAGCGCTGGATATGTTCGTGAAGCTGCTGGCCTTGGAGGAACAATTGGCGGAAAAAGAAGCGGAGCTGGCAGCCGCCCAAGCTGCTGAAGCGGAGGCACGGGAAGCTTTGGAACGCGTCGAGCGGGAGTCTGCCGATACGGTGAAACGGGATCGGTTTGCCGCTGCCCTGCTGCCGAATCGGGAGATCGCCGTCCAGCCCTAAGTCTTAAACGGGCGAATCTTCGGCGCAGGAGGGCGATATGCTTACGCGGATTTTTTTATATGAAGCGATTCTTTATCTATATGCCCTAAGCCTGCTGTTTTATTTCTCCGATTTTCTGAAAAGGAATCGGAGCGCCAAACGGATAGGCGCGGGGCTTCTTCTTTTCGTATGGGTATTGCAGTCTGTCTACATGCTGGAGGGCTTCACCCGGCATGGCTTTCTCGCGGCGATTCCTATGGAGGAAACCGTCCTGCTCTTTTCCTGGCTCCTTGTGGGCGTTTCTTTGATTATCGACCGATTGTTCCGCATCGAGCTGTTTGTTTTTCTGATCAACGTCCTCGGTTTAGCTGCCCTCGCTCTCGACATGTTCGGCGGCCGCGATGCCGCCCTGGAGATCGGCGGCTGGAACGTTTCCGGCGGGCTGCTGCTCATCCATATTTCTCTTGCTGTCGGGAGCTATGCCGCATTTGCCGCCGGTGCCGTTTTTAGCGGGATGTATTTGTATCTGCACCGCCGGCTGAAGGAGAAAACATGGTCCTCCGCTCTGATGCGCCTCCCCAGTTTGGAGATCGCCGAGCGCTATGCATATCGCTCCGTAATGATCGGCGTTCCGCTGCTGATATCGGCGTTGTCCCTTGGCACCGTTTGGGTCCTACTGCAGGGAGATGTGGCCCAGCTTGCCGATGCGAAGGTGTTGGCGTCTTGGTTGACCTTGGCCATGTACTTGTCCTATCTTTATGTTATGGCATCTTCTCGTTGGGACGGTCCCCGGCGCTCATACTGGGGAATTGCGGCCTTCGGCGTGATGCTGATCAGTTTGGTTGTATCTAGTCTTTTCTCGAATTTTCATCAATGGGTCTGGATGTGAGGGTCGTGTTCCGGTACTATCCCGTTATGCTGGCTTTGGCCGGGAAAAAGTGCGTCATCGTGGGCGGAGGGTCTGTTGCGGAACGAAAAGCGTCGGCGCTCCTGGAGTCAGGCGCCGTTGTGGTTGTCATCAGCCCGGAATTGACGCCATTGCTAACGAAACTGGCGGACCAAGGACAGCTGACCATTTTGAATCGAAGCTATGAGCGCGGGGATATAGCCGGCGCTTTTCTCGTATATGCCGCCTCTGGTGATCGCGGGGTTAACGAAGCGGTTTGCCAAGAAGCGGAGGAGGACGGAGCGTTGGTCAATGCCGCGGATGACCCGGATGGCAGCAGCTTCATTGTTCCGGCAGTCATGAACAGAGGCAATCTGCAGATTGCCGTTTCCACATCCGGCGCCAGTCCCGGAACGGCCGTCGCCATCAAAGAGGAGCTGGAGCAAAGATATGGAGAGGAATATGACCTTATCTTGCAGTTTTTGAGTGAGGTGCGGGCGGCGCTTATGGCAAGCTGCACGGACCAGAGGTTGCGCCGTCGCTTGCTGCAGGAAACGGCAGGTTGGGATGTGCTGACCCTGGTCCGCGAAGGCGGTTTTGATGCATTCCGCGGACGCGTGCTGGAAAGGGCGTCTGCGGCACCGGAGGATCTGGCTCGCCTCATGTGGGATGGGCTTATGCCCGGATTTAATAGTGAGAATGAAATGGAATGAAGAAAGAAAATAGGGATTACATTTTGGGTTTGATACATAGAAATCGATTCAGGAAACAGGAGGAACAACTGCGATGCGAACCATTTACGTAGGGACCCGGCAAAGCGCATTGGCGCTGACCCAGACCGGTCATGTCATCGATAGCCTGAAGGAAATTTGCGCGCAAGCCGGTATCGAATGCACCTTTGAAATCCGAAAAATTGTCACCAAAGGCGACCGCATCCTCGACGTTACGTTATCGAAAGTCGGGGGCAAGGGTCTGTTTGTCAAAGAGATCGAGCAGGCTTTGCAGAACGGCGAGATCGATATGGCCGTGCACAGCATGAAGGATGTGCCGTCGGCTCGCGCAGACGGCCTTATCATCGGCGCTGTGCCCAAACGGGTCGATCCTCGTGATGCGCTGATCACCAAGGGAGTCAATTCCTTGGAGGATTTGCCTCAAGGAGCACGGATCGGCACCAGCAGCCTGCGCCGGGCGGCCCAGCTATTGGCGGCGCGGCCGGACCTTAAGGTGGAGAGCCTCCGCGGCAATATCGACTCCCGTCTGCGCAAGCTGACGGAGGAGGGCTTTGACGCGGTGGTGCTGGCTGCCGCCGGTCTCATCCGCATGGGCTGGGAGGACCGCATCAGCGCGTATTTGCCGCCTGCACTCTGCATTCCCGCCGTGGGCCAGGGGGCCCTCGGCATCGAATGCAGAGGCGGCGACGACTTCATGGTTGACCTGCTGGGCAGGCTCAACCATGAAGAGACCGCGCTGGCGGTCCGCGCCGAGCGGGCATTCCTCAGCCGTCTGAACGGCGGCTGTCAGGTGCCCATCGGCGCCCATGCGGTGCTCGCAGGCGGCGAGGCCAGCCGGCCGGCGCTGACCCTAGCCGGCATGGTCGGCCGCCCCGACGGCAGCGGCCTGCTCCGGGAGGAGCGCTCCGGCCACGATCCGGAGGCGCTGGGGCTGGAGCTGGCCGAAGCGCTGATCGCCCGGGGGGCGGACCGCATCCTGGCGGAGGCGGCACAATCGGCTGAATCGTAAGCCGCAAGAGGCTATCGCAATATTCGCCTGATAAGGAGGGGGAAGTCATGACCAACGAAAAGAAGGGGAAAGTCTACCTGATTGGAGCAGGTCCCGGAGATCCGAAGTTGATCACGCTCCGTGGGTTGGAGGCCATCCAAAAGGCGGATACAGTTGTTTACGACAGATTGGCTAACCCCGCTCTATTGAAATATATGAAAGAAGGGGCGGAGCGGATTTATGTCGGCAAGCTTCCCGACCGCCATACGCTGCGCCAGGAAGTAATCAACCAGCTATTGGCCGACTTGGCGCTGAAGGGGAAAACCGTCGCCCGGCTCAAAGGCGGCGACCCTAGCGTCTTTGGACGAGTGGGTGAAGAGGCCGAGCTTCTGGCTGATAATGGCGTCGATTTTGAAATCATTCCCGGCATCACATCGGCCATCGCCGTTCCGGCATATGCCGGCATTCCCGTTACCCATCGGGACTTGACCTCCTCTTTGGCGATTGTAACCGGACACGAGTGCAAGAAGCTGGATGATTCCAACATTGATTGGGCCAAGCTTTCGACGGCGACGGGAACGATCATTTTCTTGATGGGCGTAAGCAGTATCGCCATGATCCGCGATACTCTCATCGCCAACGGCAAGCCGAGCGACACGCCGGCGGCGGTTATCCGCTGGGGAACCCGGCCGGAGCAGCGCACCTTAACCGGTACCCTTGACGATATCGTGCAAAAAGTAGAGTCATCCGGCTTTACATCCCCTGCCATCATCATTGTTGGCGAAGTGGTTAAATTACGAGACAAGCTGGCGTGGTACGAGAAAAAACCGCTGTTCGGCAGACGGATTCTCGTTACCCGCTCCCGCGCTCAGGCAAGCGAGCTGGCGGACCTCATCGATGAAGCCGGCGGTGAACCGGTGGAGTTTCCGGTTATCCAGCTGCGGGAGCCTACCGATCCGGAAAAGTTGGCTAATCTTGATACCGCATTTAGTAAGTTGGCGGATTACAATTGGGTATTTTTCACCAGCGTCAATGGTGTTGAGTACTTTTTCCGCCACTTGGCCCGGACGGGGCAAGATATCCGCGCCTTAGCCGGAGCACGGCTGGCGGCGGTGGGATCGGCTACGGCCCAAGCCCTGCGGGAGAGGGGCCTTGCGGCGGATATTCTGCCCGGTAAGTTCCAGGCGGAAGATCTGCTGCAAGCGGTCGACCCTTATTTGCGGAAGGGACAGAAGGCGCTTCTGCCTCGATCGGAAATTGCCCGGGAGCTGCTGCCTGCCGAACTGGGCAAGCGTGGGCTTGAAGTGACGGAAGCAGACGTATATGAGTCCATCCCCGTGGGTGAAAACGCAGCGGATTTAGTTCGCATGCTGCAGGAAAACGAGCTGCATGCCATCACGTTTACCAGTTCCTCTACCGTACGCAATTTGTTCACGGTTCTGGAGAAGGAAACCGGAAGCCGGGAGGAAGCCCTCTGTCTGGCAGCGAAGCTTCCGGCTTACTGCATCGGTCCGGTTACGGCGGAGACTGCCCGTGATTTCGGCTTTATCCGCATAGTGACGGCAAAGGAAGCGACGATTTCGTCGCTCATCGATGCCCTTTCGTTCTCAGAAGACCACTAAAAATAGAGTTGGAGGTAAGGAACATGAGTTTTCCTGTTGTCCGGCACCGCCGGTTAAGATCGTCCGCCGCCTTGCGGGGCATGGTACGGGAGTATGCTTATTCCGTCCATGACTTGATTTATCCCATTTTTGTTGCCTATGGAGAAGGGATCAAACGGGAAATCCCCTCGATGCCCGGCGTCTTCCACTGGTCCCTTGACCGGTTGGAGGAGGAGATTGCCGAAGTGACGGCACTCGGCATTCCGGCGGTATTGCTCTTTGGCATTCCCGAGCATAAGGACGCCGTCGGCACCTCCGCATACGCCGAGGATGGCATCGTTCAGCAGGCGACCCGCCGCATCAAAGAGCTGGCTCCCGATCTGCTGGTGATTGCCGACACCTGTCTGTGCGAATATACCGACCATGGCCACTGCGGTATGGTGCATACAGACCCTCACACCAACAAAACCGTCATTACCAACGACGACTCGTTGGACCTTTTGGCCGCCACAGCCGTATCCCAGGCTAAGGCGGGGGCCGACATCATCGCGCCATCCAATATGATGGACGGTTTCGTCACCGCAATCCGTTCCGCTCTTGACGAGGCAGGTTATCAGGATACCCCGATCATGTCCTATGCGGTGAAATATGCTTCCGCCTACTACGGTCCCTTCCGCGAAGCGGCTCAATCCGCTCCCCAGTTCGGCGACCGCAAAACCTATCAAATGGACCCGGCAAACGCCCGGGAAGCTCTGCGGGAAGCGGAATCCGACGTCCAGGAGGGAGCCGACATGCTAATCGTTAAACCGGCCCTCGCTTACATGGATATCATCCGCACGGTTCGCGACAACTTTGACCTTCCTGTCGTGGCTTACAATGTCAGCGCCGAATATTCCATGGTCAAAGCCGCTGCCATGAACGGCTGGATCAGCGAGCAAGCCATCGTAATGGAGACACTGACCGGTTTTAAACGGGCAGGCGCCGATATGATCATCACCTATTTTGCCAAGGATGCCGCACGCTGGCTGAAGGAAGCTCGGGTTTAATAATCCGACTGCAGAGACTGTTCCTCTCAAACTCGTTCTGAACGGGTCGAGCGCGAGAGGGCGGTCTCTTTTCGTCTTGATCTTTTGTCGAATAACTTACAGCATGCTATGCAAAATATAACGAAATCCGCCGCAAATCGTTACAATTATGTGGCGGGAAGGCAACTTTCTTGTCTCGCGATTGTTCGATAAGGCATAATAGAAAGAAGAACGATCTTAAGAAAAAAAGGAGTTCAATCATGCCTTTTAACGATACTTTTCTGCGGGCATGCCGCAAGCAGCCTATAGAAGCTTTGCCGGTCTGGTATATGCGCCAGGCGGGTCGCTACGATCCCGAATACCGGAAAATCAAGGAGAAATACAGCCTGCTCGAAATCTGCAGACAGCCGGAACTGGCGGCCGAAGTGACGATGATGCCGGTTCGGAAGCTGGACGTGGACGCAGCGATTCTCTATTCCGATATTATGAATCCGGTAGCCTCCATCGGCGTCGATTTCGATATCGTCGCTAGCATTGGTCCGGTTATTGCCAGCCCGATCCGCAATGAGCAGGACGTGGCTCGGCTCCGCCCCATCGATGTGGAGGGAGATTTGGGTCATGTGCTGAAAACCATCGAGATCCTCGACCGGGAGCTCACGGTGCCGTTGATCACCTTTGCCGGAGCCCCTTTTACTATTGCCAGCTACTTGATCGAGGGACGGCCTTCCAAATCCTATATCCGCACAAAAGAAATGATGTATGCCGCACCTAAAGTGTGGTTCGCTCTGATGGACAAGCTGGGGGACATGGCTATCGCCTATCTCAGAGCTCATATCGCGGCAGGGGCGAAAGCGGTTCAGCTATTTGACAGCTGGGTGGGAGCGCTCTCTCCCGCCGATTTTGCCCAATACGTTCTGCCTACCATTCAGCGTATTTTCGCGGAGCTGGTCGATCTACCCCAGCCGAAAATTTATTTCCCCGGCGTAAGCTCAGGCGAGCTTTTACCGCTTCTAAAGTCGATTCAAGCCGATGTGATCGGACTGGACTGGCGGGTTCCGATAGCGGAAGGAAGGGCAAGAACCGGCGGAGGGTTTGCTGTTCAAGGCAATCTCGACCCCTATGTGCTGACAGCGCCGATGGACGTGATCAAGGAAAAGGCCCGGACGATCATGGACGAAGGAATGGCGGGCGGACCCGGTTATATTTTCAATCTGGGGCATGGGCTGTTTCCGGAGGCATCCCTGGAAAAATTAACGGAACTGACGGCATTCATTCACGACTATTCCCGAACAGCATTGGCGGCGCAAATGAAGGAGGCTCGTTAACCATGGCGGACAAAGCTCGGATCGGCGTACTGGTGATGTCTTATGGAACGCCTGAAAGCATGGATCAAATTGAGGAATATTACACGCACATCCGTCATGGACGCAAGCCGTCGCCTGAACAGCTGCAGGATCTCATTCACCGGTATGAAGCGATTGTCGGCGGGTTTTTCCCGCTACGGAAAAATACAGACCGGCAAGTAGCCGCCCTGGAGGATGCCTTGAATCGCGGGGACGGGAGATATACCTTTCAGTGCTATCAAGGGTTGAAGCATGCCAAGCCTTTTGTCGCTGACGGAGTGGAGGAGATGGCGAAGGATGGGCTCAAGGAAGCAATCGGCTTGGTTCTCGCTCCGCATTATTCAACCATGAGCGTTGGAAGTTACATAAAAGAAGCCCGGACGAAAGCAGATGAATTGGGAATCTCCATGCAATTTGTAGAGAGTTATCACTTGAATCCGAGTTTGATCCAAGCTCTGACCAATCGGGTGATGCAGGAAATGGCTGCTTTTTCCTCGGAGGGAACCGGCAAGGACGAGGTGGAGGTGCTTTTTACCGCCCACAGTCTGCCGGAGCGGATTCTCGCTATGAAAGATCCTTATCCCGTACAGTTGATGGAAACCGCAAAGATCGTAGCGGAAAAATCCGGCATCACCCGCTGGCGATTTGCTTGGCAAAGCGCGGGTCGGACGGCGGAGCCGTGGCTCGGCCCAGATATTCTCGATGTGCTGCGCAAGCTGCGCCATGAGGAGAACACCCGCAACGTGCTGGTTTGCCCCGTCGGTTTCGTATCCGACCATCTTGAAGTGTTGTACGACGTGGATATCGAGTGCCAGGCGTTGGCGGCGGAATTAGGCATGAACCTGAAACGCACCGAATCCCTCAATATCGATCCGCTCTACATGGAAGCGTTAAGAAGCAGCATTTTATCCGTCCTGGAAAATCATAAGGCGGCAGCGCGATAAAGTTAGAAAGGAATGAGCTAGGTGAAAGATGGCCTGCGTGAAGTAGTCATTTTAGGTGGCGGCATAACAGGGCTGACCACCGCTTTTTATTTGAAACAATATTCCGCTGAAGCCGGCATTCCCCTTCGCATTCGCATCGTTGAGAAAAGCCCGAGACTTGGCGGCAAAATCCATACCTTGGAGCGCGAAGGGTTTACCATTGAAAAAGGCGCGGATTCTTTTCTGGCCCGCAAACGGCCGATCATCGATCTAGCTCTTGCCCTTGGCTTGGAGCAGGAGTTGACCGGGCAGGGAGCGAAAGGGAAACGGTCGTATTTTCTGCAGCGGGGGCAATTTTTCCCTGCGCCCAAAGGAATGGTACTGGGGGTTCCCACCGATTTGGACGCCTTTATGGAAACCGATTTGGTCAGTGCGGAAGGAAAAGCGCGGGTGCTTAAGGATCTGGACATCCCGAAACGCGAGGAACCGGGAGACGAGTCCCTCGGCGGATTTTTGGCGCGAAGATTGGGAACGGAGATGGTGGAAAATGTCGCCGAACCGCTCTTGGCCGGTATTTATGCAGGGGATTTATTCAAGCTCAGTCTGGCTGCAACTTTTCCGCAGTTCAAGGAAGCGGAAGAGCGCTGCGGTAGCCTGATCAAGGGAATGCAGGAGGATCAGCGCACGGCCAAACCTCCGGCAGATCAGCCCGAAGCGGCCAGAAACAGCGCGTTTCTTTCCTTTAATCACGGCTTGGACACCCTAGTGAAAGGGCTCTTGCGGGCTCTGGACGGCGTGGAGATAGCAACTGGCACAGGCGCAGTCCGGATTCATAAAGACGCAGCGGCGGAGATTAGCTTGGGGCAAGCGGATCAGCCGCCAGCCTATCAGGTGGAGTTGGAGGACGGAAACCGGCTTGCTGCCGATGTAATGATCGTCACGGTTCCGACCTATGAATATCCCGGGCTGCTTCCGGCTTATCCGGGTCTCGGCAAGCTGGCTGAGCTGCCTTATATTTCGGTAGCCAATGTGGTTCTCGCTTTTGACGAAGCGGAAGCGGCGACGGATTTTGACGGGGCCGGTTTTGTCATTTCCCGCAAGGAAGGGCGGTTCATCACGGCTTGTACGTGGACCTCATCCAAATGGGTGCATACCGCTCCGCCGGGACGCATGCTTTTGCGCTGTTATGTCGGTCGGGCTGGAGATCAGGAATGGGTGAAGCTGAGCGACGAGGAGTTGGTAGCCGGCGTGCGCCGCGAGGTTGCCGATTTGATGCATATTACCGCGGAGCCGCTGTTTCATGAAGTAACCCGGCTATACCGGTCGATGCCGAACTATCCCGTCGGCCATCTGGAAAATGTGCAGGCAGCCCGGTCGGAGCTTGCGGCAGACATGCCGGGGGTTTATGTGACAGGAGCGGCTTTTGATGGCGTCGGACTGCCCGATTGCATCCGGCAAGGCCGGGATACGGCAGCGGAGTGTCTGGCATTTTTGCGAAAATAGCGGATAATGGATGGAAGATACAGGTGGGAGGGTGCTGTAGTGAGCGACATGCGGAAAAGAGTAGACGACAAATCTCGAATCGCTTTTGAGGCGGCGAAAAAGGTCATTCCCGGCGGCGTGAACAGTCCGGTGCGGGCTTTCAAATCCGTTGGCTTGACGCCGGTTTATGTGGAGCGGGGCGAAGGCTGCCGCATCTACGATATTGACGGCAATACCTTTATTGATTATATCTGCTCCTGGGGACCGCTGATTATGGGCCACGCCCATCCGGAAGTGATTTCGGCCATTCAGCGCACGGCGGCAAAAGGCACAAGCTTCGGCACCCCGACGGAGCTGGAAACGGAAATGGCGAAACTGGTTTGCGAACGGGTGCCATCCGTTGAAGTGGTGCGGATGGTCAACAGCGGCACAGAAGCGACCATGAGCGCCATCCGTTTGGCTCGCGGCTATACGGGCCGGACGCGGATTTTGAAATTCGAAGGCAGTTATCATGGGCATGCGGATTCTCTGCTGATCAAAGCAGGCTCCGGCGTAGCGACATTAGGGCTGCCGGATAGTCCGGGTGTTCCCGAAAGCGTGGCGGTCAATACGATCACCGCTCCGTACAATGATTTGGAAGCCGTTAAGCTCGCCTTTGAAAAATTCGGTGAGGACTTGGCAGCCGTCATCGTGGAACCCGTGGCCGGCAACATGGGCGTCGTCCCTCCTCAGCCGGGCTTCCTGCAGGGACTCAGGGACTTGACGACGAAGTACGGAACGGTGCTGATTTTCGATGAGGTCATGACCGGATTCCGGGTCGGCTATCATAGCGCCCAAGGCCGTTTCGGCGTCACGCCGGATTTGACCACCATGGGTAAAGTCATCGGCGGCGGGCTTCCCGTCGGCGCATATGGCGGCAAGCGCGAGATCATGGAGCAAATCGCTCCATCCGGCCCAATCTATCAAGCCGGCACGCTATCCGGCAATCCTTTGGCGATGGCGGCGGGTTTCGCAACCTTGAGCTTGCTTACTCCCGCCGTATATGACCGTTTGGAAGAAGCGGCAGGGAGGCTTGAGACGGGCATTCGCCGGAATGCGGAAGAAACGGGGATCGCCCTTTCCGTTAACCGGGTTGGCTCCATGGTTTGCCCCTTTTTCACGGACCGGCCAGTTATCAACTACGAGACGGCCAAAACCTCGAACCTGGCTCAATTTACGAGCTATTTTGGCCATATGCTGGATGGCGGCGTGGTGATTGCGCCCTCCCAGTTTGAAGGCATGTTCGTGTCCGCCGCCCATACGGATGATGACATCGACGCAACGATTGCGGCTCATCTGGAGGCGTTAAAGAAAATTTAGCATGAGGAGGACGGATATGCTGGCAAAATATGTGCTCTTTAGCGTTCCTGCCGATTTGCTGCTGGTGATGGCCGTATTCGGCCTTGCCCTTCTATTGATCGCTTGGAGGGGGATAAAGTCGCAATGAGAGCAGGCATTCGGAAAGACGAATGGCTGGAATTGGCGGCAGAAGCAGATGGGCAGGATCTGAATGTTTGGCTGCGGGAGGCAAGCGGCTTGCCGGATAAACTCATACGTAAGCTGGAGGCGGAGAAAGGGGTCCGGATCAAGGGCGACCGCCTCTTTTTGCGTTTGTTTCCCCGGGAAGAACCGCAATTTGCGGCGGAGTGGAATGTACCGCCGATCCTGTACGAGGACGATTTCTGCCTGGTGGCGGACAAGCCGGCGGGGATGGCGGTTCATCCCTCGCGGCCAGAGGAAAACGGCACTCTGGCCAATGCCATCGCAGGCTACTATATCATGACAGGGCAGGAATGCCGCGTGCGTCATATTCATCGTCTGGATGAAGATACAAGCGGCCCTGTGCTCTATGCTAAAAACGAGCTAGCCCAGCTTCGCCTGGACGAGGAGATGCGAAAAAAGACCATCGGCCGCACGTACTTGGCTGTGGTACATGGACGGCTAGGTACAGCGCGCGGGACAATCGACGCGCCCATCGGCAAGGACCGGCATCAAGCGGGACGACGGCGGGTCAGCGCGACTGGGGATCCGGCGGTGACCCATTATGAAACGGTGGAAGATTTCCCCGGCTTTACCTTGGTGCGGCTGCGGCTGGAGACCGGAAGGACTCATCAAATTCGCGTTCATATGAGCCACATCGGCCATCCATTGGCCGGTGATGAGCTTTACGGCGGCAAACGGCAACTGGCGCTTTTTTCAAGCATGCCGGAATCTGGTTCAAAAGCAGGACGACCGGCGGTAACATACACCTTCAACCGGCAAGCCCTCCATGGAGAGCGATTAAGTTTTCCTCATCCCATGACGGGAGAATGGATTCAAGCCGAGTGTCCCCTACCTGAAGATTTCCACGAACTGCTGCAACATTTGAGGAAAATGTACCGGTGAAATAGTTGGCATGCTCCCTTTCGGTCATCCATATAATGGTTAGGGAAAGGATGACGATATCGGAGGGAGGAAGATGGGATGACGGAAAATCATTCCGGCTTGCGTTTTGATATTTACGAACGCGTGCGCTTGCCGGATGGACTTGCCGGCATTCAGGCGCTGGACGAGGCAGAGCTCATTCCCCATATTCAAGTGTTTGAGGAGCGGGATTATGCGGTCATCAAAGGCAATCTGTGGCTGACCGGGACCTATACAGGGGACGAAGGCGAGCCGGGACGGGAACTTGCGCATCTTATACCGGTGGAGATTACGATGCCCTTAAGCCGCGTGCAGCGTCTGGAAGACATTAACGTTGAGATCGAGCAATTTGATATTGAAATGCTGAACAGCCGCAGCCTGAATGTTACGGGTGTGCTGTCCCTACACGGATTAGAGCTTGCCTCCTCCTCTGCCGAGCAAAGTTGGGACGAACCCGACGAAGAAGAAACGGTGTTCGTTTACACTCCTGTGCAATCGGCGCCGGAATATGTGCCTGCTTTCTCATCTGTCGAGAGAAGCGAAGGGGCAGTGGCAGAAGCCAATGAACCGGTTGTGGAAAACGAAGCAAACGAATCGGATCAGCTTGAACCAGCAATGCACGAAGAGGTTGTTCAATCAGAGGAGAATCCTGCCCATACAGAATATACCGTCTTCGCCGTGGAAAACGAACAGGCAAACGTGCCGGAGCTGGTGCCGGTTTATAATCTGTCACTTGCTGAGATCGAGCCGGAGGCAGAACCTGGGAGCAACAATGCCATTCCAACTACTTACGCAGAAGAACCTGCAGCCGAATCGGCTGTGCCTCTGAAGCGATCCGCGGAACCTGTCGTAACGGCTGGGGTGGCTTCGCATCCGGAATTGACCGACGAGAAGCTGACTGCCGTTGCCCGTTTGCATTCTCTTGCCGAAGCGTCTGGGCGCTGGACCGCGGCTGTAGTCGAGACAGCTCCCATTGAGCAGTATCACGAGGACATGCAATGGAAAAACCTGTTCTTGCGAGACGATGAACTCGGGGAATTCAAAAGCATGAGGATCTGTATCGTTCAAAAGGAAGAAACCATTGAGCAGATCGCTAACCGCTACCGGATTCAGCCCCGGGAAATTGCCCTTTATAATCGTCTCTCCACCCAGCAGTTGGATGAGGGGCAGATTATTGTGATCCCGTCGTAAGAATACGATCGGCCATAAACAGAGCGAAAAGACTGTTCTTAGCCGTAATTGGCAAGGAGCAGTCTTTTCCTTTGGAGTCATACTCAAAAATTGGCTGTTGCCGCAGTTTCTTCAATACACGTCAAAGAGAAAGCCCAAATAGACAAGGAAAAAAGCAAACAGCAAAAGCACATCCACCGGGTTCGGCAGCAGCAGCGTGCGCACGAATTGGATGCAGATGAGCGGGAACAGCACGGCCCGCAATGTCGGTCGGAATTTCCACCACCATTTCTGCAAGGAGGCCACCTCTTTTTGGCTTCATAAGAATTTGTAGGTTTGGCACTACAATAAGCCTTCCGCTATGGTTAACGTCGCTCGTCCTGGAAGATCGGCGTTAGCCGTTTATCCTAGATAGCTTAATAAAAGAAAGGGGGAGTTGCGCGGACTTGGCGCTCGCACAGCTCGTTTGGCGAATGGGCCATGCTTAAGCATATGAGCCGAATATCACCCGATATGCTAATTCGGAGCAAATGGTATGAACGTTGACGATAAAGGATAATATGGTTATGATAGGGATAATATGAAACAGCGAAGAATGGGAAGAGTAGTCAACCATCCCTGCAGAGAGCGGGTCACACGGTGCAAGATCCGCGGGTCAATCGGTTGATGAAGGTCACCCTGGAGCTGCGGCAGCGGATCACCGCCAGCCGCCGGTAGCAGCCGTTATCTGCTTATGAGTGCCGCGTCCTACGGTGGATGCGGAATGAAGGTGGTACCACGGAAGCTTATGCCTTTCGTCCTTTAGCGGACGGAGGGCTTTTTGCATTTTCCGGGGGCGATTCGAACCCCGCGACAAACACAGATGCAATCGTATGGAGGGATTATCTTATGACAGAAATCAATGAAACCAAACCCACGGCAGAGATGCCCACGACCTATGACCCGAAGGAAGCCGAGGGAAAATGGTACGATTATTGGCAGCAGGGTGGATATTTCAAAGCGGGCCAGCGGAAGGACGCGGAGCCGTATACCATCGTCATCCCGCCCCCCAACGTAACAGGCATGCTGCATATTGGTCATGCGATGGATTTTACCATTCAAGATATCTTGATCCGCACCAAGCGGATGCAGGGATTTGATACCCTGTGGCTGCCGGGAACGGACCATGCCGGGATTGCTACGCAAGCGAAAGTGGAGCAAAAGCTGCGGGAGGAAGGCGTCAGCCGCTACGATTTGGGTCGGGAGAAATTCCTCGACCGGGTATGGGATTGGAAAGAGCATTACGCCAATTCCATCCGCAAGCAATGGTCCAAGATGGGCCTATCCCTCGATTATTCCCGGGAGAGGTTTACTCTGGATGAAGGTTTGTCCGCCGCCGTTCGCGAGGTTTTTGTCCGGCTGTACGAAAAGGGACTCATCTACCGCGGCAAGTACATCATCAACTGGGACCCGGCCGCCCGCACGGCGCTGTCTGACATTGAAGTGGAGTATAAGGAAGTTCAAGGCGCGCTGTACCATCTGAACTATCCGCTGAAGGAAGGCGGCGGTTTCATCACCGTAGCCACCACCCGTCCGGAAACGATGCTTGGAGATACAGCCGTAGCCGTGCATCCTGAGGACTGCCGCTATAAGCACTTGATCGGCCAAATGCTGATCTTGCCGCTCACCGGGCGAGAAATCCCGATTATCGCTGATGAGTACGTAGAGATGGATTTTGGTAGCGGCGCGGTTAAAATCACTCCTGCTCATGATCCCAACGACTTTGAAGTAGGCACCCGCCACAACCTGCCGCAAATTCTCGTCATGGACGAATCCGGCACGATGAATGCCAATGCCGGTGCTTATCAAGGCTTGGACCGGTTCGACTGCCGCAAGAAGATTGTCGCTGATCTTAAGGAGCAGGGATATCTGGCCAAGATCGAAGAGCATATCCACCAGGTCGGCCACAGCGAGCGCACCGGCGCTGTTGTTGAGCCCTACCTGTCTACCCAATGGTTCGTGAAAATGCAGCCGCTCGCAGACAAGGCCATTGCCGCCCAGAAAAACGGCACCGGCGTTCATTTTGTCACCGAGCGCTTCGAGAAAAGCTACCTGCACTGGATGGAAAACATCCGGGATTGGTGCATCTCCCGCCAACTGTGGTGGGGACACCGGATTCCCGCTTGGTATTGCAAGTCCTGTGGAGAAGTTCACGTTTCCCGGACGGAGGTTGACGCTTGCGGCAAATGCGGCAGTACCGATCTCGTTCAAGACAATGACGTAATGGACACCTGGTTCAGCTCGGCTCTTTGGCCTTTCTCCACTCTCGGCTGGCCAAACACGGAGAGCGAAGACTACAAGCGCTACTATCCCAACAGCGTGCTGGTGACCGCTTACGATATCATTTTGTTCTGGGTATCTCGGATGATCTTCTCCGGTCTGGAATATACCGGCAAGATTCCCTTCAAGGACGTGCTCATCCACGGTCTCGTCCGCGACTCCGAAGGCCGCAAAATGTCCAAATCCTTGGGCAACGGCGTCGATCCTTTGGAAATCATCGACCAATACGGCGCTGACGCCATGCGTTACATGATTTCCACCGGTATCACGACCGGCCAGGATCTCCGCTTCCGTATCGAGAAAGTCGAGCAAGCACGGAATTTTGCCAACAAGATTTGGAATGCCTCCCGCTTTGCCCTGATGAACTTGGGAGATATGAAAGTGGAGGATATCCGTCTGGATGGAAAGCTGGGCACGGCAGACCGTTGGATACTGTCCCGTTTGAACGAAACCGTCGGAGAGGTTACCCGCTTGCTGGATACCTACGAATTTGGAGAAACCGGTCGACTTCTGTATAATTTTATTTGGGATGATCTGTGCGACTGGTATATTGAATTCAGCAAACTGTCCCTGTACAGCGAGGATGAAGCGGCGAAAGCCACGACCCGCAGCGTTCTGGCCTACGTTCTGGATCAAACGTTGCGCCTCCTGCATCCCTTCATGCCGTACATTACCGAGGAAATTTGGCAGCACCTGCCCCACGAGGGAGAGACTATCACCTTGGCGGCTTGGCCGACGCCGAAGGCGGAATTCGCCGCTCCAGATGCCGTACGCGAGATGGAGCTCTTGATGGACATCATTCGTGCCGTTCGCAACATCCGCGCCGAAGTGAATGTGCCGATGAGCAAGAAAATCGAGCTTCGGGTGAATGCATCGGACGAAGAAACCTATGCGATTCTCTCTCGCAATGAAGACTATTTGCGCCGTTTTTGCGGAACAAGCGAGCTTACGCTGGGAACGGGACTGGAAGCGCCGGAAAAGGCAATGACCGCCGTTGTCACCGGGGCGGAGCTGATTTTACCTCTTGCCGGGCTGATCGATATTACCCAGGAGATCGCCCGCCTGGAAAAAGAACTGCAAACCTTGCACAGCGAAGTAGACCGGGTGATGAAGAAGCTGGGCAACGAGGGCTTTGTCGCTAAAGCGCCCGCTAAAGTTATCGAAGAAGAGAAGGCGAAGCTGGCCGATTATTCCGACAAACGGGATAAAGTGGCAGCTCGTATCGCGGAACTGCGGGGCTGATGATCAGCCCCCATCTTCTGCAACGAGGGCTATGACGCCTATTTCCGATAGGGTTAAAAAGAGCCGTTACGGGCGAATTTACGGACCAAACCCGGGTACTTACTCATATATATAAAAAGGATGAGTCTGGATGACAATAGAACATGATGTAGCGGAAGGCGGCAGCGGTATGATGATTCAGTCCGAAGCCGCATTCCGAAGCTACGAGGAAGCGGTGGATTGGATAACCCGGCGAGCACCGGTATATGGCATTCGTCCGGGGCTTACGCGGATGAACCTGCTGATGGAGCATTTCGGGCATCCCGAACGCCGGCTCAAATTTATCCACGTCGCTGGAACGAATGGGAAGGGCTCTGTATGTGCTTACTTGACTGAGGTATTGCAGCGGAACGGTTACGATGTCGGCAGCTTCACCTCCCCTTACATCGAGCGGTTTACCGACCGTTTGCGCTACAACGGGAAAGACATTCCCGATGAGGACGTCCTGCGGCTTGCCAATAGGCTCAAGCCCTTGGCCGACGAGTTGGCAGAGGGTGAGGCAGGACCCCCGACAATGTTTGAATTGGTTACCGCGATGGCGATTCTCTATTTTGGTCAAACCGTTTTTCCTGATTTTGTCGTTTGGGAGACGGGGCTGGGCGGTCGCCTCGATTCAACGAATATCGTAACGCCGATCCTTTCGATCCTGACGAATGTCGGGCATGATCATATGGATGTTTTAGGGGATACCCTGGAGAAGATCGCTTGGGAAAAAGCCGGTATCATCAAAAACGGTGTTCCCGTGGTCAGCGCCATCGATCAGCCGGAAGCACTGGAAGTCGTCCATCAGGTGTGCACGGATAAGCAAGCGACGCTGTACAGCTTGAACCGTGAGTTTCATTTTGAGGCGACGGCAAGCAGTGAAACGGGGCAAACCTTCGATTTTATGGGGCCTTTCCGTCATTTTGCAGAGGTACCGATGTCCATGATCGGCTATCATCAATTTAAGAACGCCTCGGTTGCTTTCATGGCTCTGGAGGTATTGCGGCAATATTATGCCGTCGTTTTGGAGGATGAGCAGATTGCCGAAGGCTTTCGGGAAACCCGTTGGCCCGGCCGGTTGGAGTTGGTGTCCAACCATCCCCGGCTTCTCCTAGACGGCGCCCACAATCCCGAAGGAGCGGCTGCTTTGGCGGCCGCGCTGAAGGAAACCTACAGGTACCGAAAATTGAATATCGCGATGGGGATGATTTCCACCAAAGATCATGTGGGGTTTTTATCCCAAATCCTTCCCCTGGCGGACACCGTCATTTTCACGGAGCCTGACTTCCATAAAAAAATGGATGCTGCCGCTCTCGCCGAGCGGGCAAATTCCCTCCCGGCTGATTTACATAAACCGAAGATCATCGTGGAAGCGGACTGGAGAAAGGCCCTCGACGCATTGATCGCGATGACGGATGAGGAAGATTTAGCACTTGTTTGCGGCACACTTTATTTGATATCCGACGTACGCTCCTGGGTTTTGCGCCGGACCGATTCCGAAAAAGGTTGGTGAACGGATTGAACAACACAGAACATGTCCATTTTATCGGCATCGGCGGCTACGGAATGAGCGCCATCGCCAAGGTAATGCTGGAGCTGGGATACCGGGTGTCGGGTTCGGATTTGGTGCAGCAGGAGCTGACGGAGAAGTTAGCTGCCAAAGGCGCTCAGGTGTACATCGGTCATGAGGCCGATCACGTTCGCGGCGCCGACCTCGTTGTTTATTCCACGGCGCTTTCTGGCGACAACGTGGAGATGCGTCAGGCAGAGGAATTAAAAATTCCTGTCCTCCACCGTTCGCAGATGCTCGCCCGGCTGATGAATGAACGCAAAGGCGTTGCCGTTGCCGGCGCCCACGGAAAAACGACAACCTCTTCCATGATTGCTTTGATCATGGAGACATGCGGCAAAGATCCTACCTACATCATCGGCGGGGAAATCGTCAATCTGGGCAGCAATGCTAAAGCCGGCAAGGGCGATTACGTCATTGCCGAGGCAGACGAAAGCGATGGCTCCTTCCTTCAATACCATCCGCTTATGGCGGTGGTCACCAATATCGAAGCCGATCACCTGGAACATTACGGCGGGGACTTCCAGAACCTGAAGGAAGCGTACCGGAAGTTTTTGACCCAGGTGAAAAAAGGCGGAAAAGCCGTGGTGTGCGGCGACGATCCGCATCTTTCGGAGATGCTGCCCGAGCTCGGCGCAACCGCCATTACCTACGGTATTCACAATGAAGCCGACTACATGGCCTATGACCTGCAGCTTGGCGACCGAACCGTTACGTTCCAGGTACGCCACGGAGAGGATCATCTGGGATCCGTCACGTTGTCGATTCCCGGCAAGTACAATGTCTATAACGCGCTGGCTGCTTTAATCGTTTGTATGCAGGCGGGGCTTACCTTTGAAATAGCGGCTGAGGCGATCACAGGCTTCCGCGGGGCGAAACGCCGGTTTCAAGTGCTGGGTGAAGTGGATGATATTCTCGTCATAGACGACTATGCTCACCACCCAACGGAAATTCTGGCCACCATCAGCGCCGCTAAAGCTACGGGAAAGCGGATCATTGCCGTCTTCCAGCCCCAGCGCTATACCCGTACCTATTTTCTGTTTGATCAATTCAGCCGGGCTTTCCCGGAAGCGGATGAAGTGATCATTACCGACATCTACAGCCCCGCGGGGGAAAAACAGATCGAGGGCATCACCTCCGCTAAATTGGTTGAATTGATCCGTCAAAACAGCAATGGAAACGTCCGGTACATTCCGACGAAAGAAGCTGTGCTGGAGGATCTGAAAAGCCGAGTACAATCGGGAGATTTGGTGATTACCATGGGCGCAGGAGACATATGGAAAGCAGCCGACGGGCTGGCTAAACATTTGCGCAACCAATAACTTAAGCAAATATCCGGAAGCCGTGTAAGAAAGCGTTCGTCCGCTTTCCTGCGCGGCTTCTTTGCTATTCCTCTCATATAATGCGGGCTTGTTTCATATGCATGAAGTATAAGTTGAACAAATGCTACAATCTTTGGTTCAACTTATTCTGAAACGACGGATGAGAGGGAAGGGATACAGATGAACAAGGCGCGGATCACCTACCGGTTTAACGATAACGGCATGAAACGGGATAACCGTGAACCATATGAAGGGGATGAACGAAACAAGGAGAAGGCAGGAGAGTCCCACCGGGAAGCTGCCCCGATGGTGGGAGCCGACGGCTTTGGCGGCCGGATTCCCGTTTACGGGGAGAGAAACTCCCATGGGAACGGTAGCCACAAGGACGATATCAATGTCATTCCTCTGTTTCATGAAGAGTTTCGGAAGGCTCCGGAGGATGATTGGTCCGGTCGGGTATCGGATACCTATGGAGCTAATTATGACGCTTACGACGAAGAGACGAAGCGCATCGACGGGTTGCTCCATTATACCAATCAAACGAACGTCCAATCGAACGGCCAATATTGGGACAATGAGTACATGGATTATACGTCGTATCGGGATGATCTTACGGAACGCCGCGAGCGGTCTTCTCGTGCTCCCAGGGATAATGATCCGGTTTTTCGCCGTGAGGATGTGAAAATGGAACCAGAATATGATCCGTACGGTTACCAAAGAGATGAGGATCGGTATGAGGACATGCCCATCGTTACCGCCCGCAGGCTGCGCCGCCCGAATACCGCATGGCTAAAAATCGCCGGAGCCTTGGCCGGAGCCTTGGCACTGGGCGGATTGCTCGGTTACTTTGTTCTGCAAATGTTCAATGGACCTGGGCCAAAACAAGAAGATGCCACCCTAGGGGATAAAGGTAGCGCCGTTATCGAGCAAGACCAGTCAGACAACTCATCCGGAACGGGGAAATCCGCTGCGCCAGTCTCAGCATCTGCCAACATTTCGCTGCCGGCGTTTTCCTTCACTCTGCTGCAAAATGGTAAATTCAGCACGGCGGACGGAGCGCAGGTCGCCTCTCAGGCGTTGGATGGTAAGGGCAAGGCGGCTGTCACGGAGTCCGGAGATTCTTATTTTGTCTATGCCGGCATAGCGCCGGATCTTACCACCGGCAAGCAATACGCACTTCGCCTGCAGAATGAAGGCATTGAAATTTACGCCAAGGAAGTCAAATTGCCCGCCATGAGCCGCGTGAAATGGGACGGGAGCACCGCGTCGCTGCAAAGCTTCCTGACCCAGGCCAATAAGATGCTGCAAATGATGTCTGGGTTGACCATCGTTCATCTTGATGAGGAATCGCCGACTCCGCTCAACGCCGCTAGCGTCGATGCTATGAAGATGACGTATCAAGCCTGGGCGAAGCAGGAGAAGACCGCCATATCGGGAGCGGCGAAAGATCCCGGTGCGCTCCTGCAGCGGATGTCCAATGCGATCCATACGACGGAAAAAGCGTTGGAAGATTACGCCGGCAAACCATCGGCGCAGCAGTTGCAGCAGGCGCAAATTTATATCATGCAAGCGGCTCTGGCGGAAAAGCAGCTATTGACGAACATCGCCTCTTGATTACATGAATTTCCTGATTTTTGAAAGCTTTGTCGAAATCTGCATTGCGCTCCCGGCTTCTATCCTTTTATAATAAGAAAAACGTCTATCAACGTAAATTCAAAGAAGCCAGACCGCATTTAAAGGTAGTTTTTCTTGTGATATCAGGAAGCTGATGCCCCGAAGTTTATACATTCTGATATCATAAAAGAAATACTTAAGGAAAAAATAAGGCAGGGAGCCAATGAAAAAGTCAGGTCTCATGTTCGCCGTTTTTCTTATTTTGGGAATTATTACAGGTGCGGTGCTGACCGCTGTTTTAGATCCGGTTCAGGGCATCTCGTTTTTGACCCGTTCAGCGGTGATCAACTGGAAACCAAGCGCCGATCTGAATGTGCTTACGTTCAACATTAATATTACAATTCGCATGAATTTGCTCAGTGTCGCATGTATGATCACTTCGATTTGGCTATACCGCAAAATGTAAGACAACCCGTTAACGGACCCTACACGGGTCCGTTTTTTCGAAATTTGGACATGAGGTGTGAAATGACAACGACGAAAACATTGGTGCTTGCCTCCAAATCGCCGAGGCGCCAGGAATTGATCAAGCTGTTAGACATCCCCTACGAGGTTGTCGCGATTGATACAAATGAGGACATCTCCGATTCTCTTGCTCCGGATCGTATGGTGGAGGAACTGTCTTTGAGAAAAGCGGTGGCTGTTCAGATGGCTTTGGAGGACGGTAAGGATAAGATCGTGATCGGAGCAGATACCATTGTCTATTTGAATGGACAAGTGTTCGGCAAACCTGTTGACGACGATCATGCGAAAAGGATGCTCCGAGAGCTTCAAGGTCGGCCCCATCAAGTCTACACCGGAATTACTTGTCTCGATGCGGAGTCCGGAGAGGCGCTGACTCGCCACTCTGTTACGGATGTTGTCATAAAGCCACTGACGGATGAACAACTGGACCGCTACATTCGAACCGGAGAGGGCAGGGACAAAGCCGGGTCCTACGCAGCCCAAGGAATCGGGTCGATTATCGTGCAGGAGATCCATGGCGATTTTTTCAACGTGGTCGGCTTGTCCATTTCACTTCTTGCGGACATGTTGGAGGAATTAGGCGTTTCTGTCATGTAAGCCTGTTAGCCCCTTCTTTATACCTAATTTTTGCCGTGCCGTTATGGTGCGGCTTTTTTATTTAATAAGATAGAATAAATTTGGACAAAAATGGTACCGCTACCGGGAGGATTTGCATTTGTTACACCGGGTGAACATGCTATAATAAGAAAATGCTTCTTGGTCATGCAGCGAGTAGCATCGGAACAAAGGATGTTGGATGAAATGGAAGATAAACTCACAACGCTGCATGACTTGCCGAAAGATGAGAGACCCCGTGAGAAAATGCTGCAGCGGGGCGCAAAATCGTTGTCTGACGCGGAGCTTCTCGCTATCCTGCTGCGCACCGGAACCGTGTCGGAATCAGCGGTCAGCGTCGCTTGTCGGATTCTGAAGGAATCCGGCTCACTGCGCAATTTGGTGGATATGAGCACAAACCAGCTGATGCAGGTAAAAGGCATCGGCCCAGCCAAAGCGCTGCAAATTCAAGCGGGGATCGAATTGGGGAGACGGTTGGCGCGGACAAGCCTGGAGGAAAAAGATTTTATCCGTTCACCGGAAGACGCAGCCCGATTCCTCATGGAAGATATGCGCTATCTGCAAAAGGAGCATTTCGTCTGCCTGTTTCTTAACACGAAAAATCGCATTATCGCAACGGAGACTCTTTCCATCGGGAGTCTGAACGCATCCATCGTACACCCGCGGGAAGTGTTTCGTGCTGCCATCAAGTGCAGCAGCGCATCCATCATTTGCGTACATAATCACCCTAGCGGCGACCCTGCTCCAAGCCCCGAGGATTTACAAATTACTGCAAGACTGGTGGAAGCCGGGGAACTGGTCGGCATCGAAGTTTTGGATCATCTGATCCTGGGCGACGGCCGATTTATAAGTTTGAAGGAAAAAGGGTACATGTAATATAATAGGACTAGCAATCGGATAGGTTGCGACAGAAGGGAGAACGTGTTTACATGTTTGGAGGATCTAGAGACCTTGGAATCGATTTGGGTACAGCAAATACCCTCGTATATGCAAAAGGAAAAGGTATCGTCATGCGGGAGCCGTCGGTTGTCGCCATCCGGACGGATACGAAAACAATAGAGGCCGTTGGGGAAGCAGCCAAGAAAATGATTGGCCGGACTCCGGGTAATATTCGCGCTGTGCGCCCGATGAAGGACGGGGTCATTGCCGACTTTGAAACCACAGCCATTATGATCAAATATTTCATCAGCCAAGCCCAGAAACAGAAGGGCTTGTTCAAAAGCCATCCCAATGTTATGGTTTGCGTTCCCTCGGGCATTACCGCAGTAGAAAAGCGGGCAGTCGAAGACGCCACTAAGCAGGCGGGTGCGAAGGAAGCTCACACCATTGAGGAGCCTTTTGCTGCAGCGATCGGCGCTGATCTTCCCGTTTGGGAACCGACCGGCAGTATGGTTGTAGACATCGGCGGGGGAACGACGGAAGTTGCCGTTATTTCCTTGGGAGGCATCGTGACATGCCGTTCCATTCGGATTGCCGGGGACGAGATGGATGAAGCCATCACCCAATACATCAAACGGATGTATAATCTTTTGATCGGGGAACGGACTGCCGAACAAATGAAGATCGAGATCGGTTCCGCTCTCCCCATGGAGAAAGTGGAAACCCTCGAAATCCGCGGCCGCGACCTGGTCTCCGGTCTTCCGAAAACGATGACCATCAGCTCTGACGAAGTGACGGAAGCGCTGACGGATACGGTTAATGCCATCGTCGATGCGGTAAAAGTAACTCTGGAAAAATGTCCTCCTGAACTGGCCGCAGACATCATGGACCGCGGTATTGTGCTTACCGGCGGCGGCGGTTTACTGCGTAATTTAGATAAGCTGCTTTCCAGGGAAACTGGCATGCCGGTGCTTGTTGCCGATAATCCTCTCGACTGTGTAGCGATCGGGACGGGAAGAGCCCTCGACAATATCCATCTGCTCAATAAACCAAAGTCGGCCACGAACACTAAATCAAAGCGATAAGAGAACGAGAGAGTCTGCCTAGCGACAATCATTGTCCAAGGCAGACTTCTTGAGATGAGGGTGTACGTCTTGTTTAATTTTATGGGGAAACGGAAAGTACTCGTGCTCATGCTCACCCTCGTTTTGTTTATCGCTATCTTTGGTTTGACACGGATCGGAACGAGGGACAAATTGACATGGCCGGAAAAATTCATTAAGGATTGCGTTTCTTGGACTCAGGGTGTTTTCAACATTCCGGCGCGATATACAGCCGGCGTCGTCGCGGATATCCGCGATTTGCACACCGTCTATATTGAGAATAAAACGCTGAGGTTGGCACTTTCACAATATGCCCGGGATACAATGCGGCTTAACGAACTGGAAGCGCAAAATGAACGGTTAAAAAGCCTGCTGAACTTTACGGAAAAGCAAAAGACCGCAAATGATTATAAATATCATGTCGCTGAGGTAAGCGCCTACGCGCCTGACCCCTACAGCCATGTCATCACGATAAACGTCGGATCGAAAGACGGCATCAAGAAAAATATGGCGGTCATCTCCGAAGCCGGCTTAATTGGCCGAGTGCTGCTTCCGGCGGATTTTACATCGACAGTTCAACTGTTGACGGCGACGGATTCCGTGGCCGATTCCAAAGGGGTTGCCGCTACCATCAAAGGTAAGGAAGATCGCTCCTTCGGCATCATCAGTTATAATTCGGACAATGAAAAACTCGCTATGTCCAAAATCCCTCCCCAGGATGACGTCGCTGTCGGCGATACCGTTATTACCTCCGGATATGGCGGGGTATTTCCCAAAGGCATCGTTATCGGCACCGTTCTTTCCGTGGAAGTGGA
>NZ_CBQR020000084.1 GCF_000455485.1 Gorillibacterium massiliense | reverse complement strand
CCGTGGAAGTGGACGAATTCGGCTTAAACAACCTGGCGCATATCGAGCCTGCAGCTGATTTTATCCACCTTCGCGAGGTGTTGGTCGTGGAAGTGCCGGAGTAGGAGGGACATATGCAACTCAGTAAGTTGACGTTGATTCTGATGTTCTTTTTTCTCATCGAGGGTACCTGGCTAAATTGGATGATTCCGGTGGAATGGCAATCCTCCATCGTCGTATCTCCCCACCTGGTCATGGTCCTCGTCTGCTACATCGGCATTTTCCTGGGCCGACGCACGGGATTGGTGTTTGGGTTAGGCTTCGGACTTCTTCACGACATCGTATACTACGGCCCGATGATCGGCACTTTTTGTATGGCAATGGGAGTCGTCGGCTACTTGGCGGGGATGTTCCGGTTCAAGCCTCAGGGCAATATTTTGACCAGTTTGTTTGTCGTCGCAGTCAGTGAATTTACGTTCGAGTGGCTCATTTATGGAATTTATAGAGTATTGGCGGTTACCCGCCTTACACCTGAGCGGGTTTTTTTGCAACAGATCCTTCCCAGCATTTTTATTAATCTGCTGTTTGCTCTCCTGATCTACATCCCGGTGCGCAACCTGCTGGAACGGGTTAAAGCCCAAAGGGTGAGAACAGAATGAAAGCGAGGATGTGCGGGCGCTTGTAGCGGTGCTCGCTAAAGTCCGGAAGGGAGTCTAAAGCCGTTGAGTAAGCCTAATGTCACCATTAAAGGAGTCAAAGACGGACTTGTCTTCATTTTGAATGATTCCTGCCGCTATACCGATATGGTGCAGGAATTGCAGCAGAAAATGAATCAAAGCCATGATAAGTTTTTTTCCGGACCGGCCATCAACGTACAGGTAAAGCTGGGAAGCCGGATCATCAACGATGCAGATCGGGAAGAAATCAGCGAGATCATTGGGAAACGAGATAATCTCCATATCCAATCTATCGAGACGAACCCTCCGGAAGGCGAAGAAGTTCCGATCGAAGGCGTAGAGGAAGTGAAGATTATTCGCGCCATGATCCGGTCGGGACAAACCGTGACCCATCCGGGCAGTGTGCTGCTTCTTGGTGATGTCAACCCAGGCGGCACGATTCAAGCCCATGGGGACATCTACGTCATGGGATCCTTGCGAGGACTGGCTCATGCAGGATTTGAGGGCAACGAGCAGGCGATTATTACGGCGTCCTATATGCAGCCGACTCAGCTGCGGATAGCCGGCATCATCAGCCGTCCGCCAGATGAATGGGGCATCGAGGAGGCGCATATGGAATTCGCCTATGTACGTGATGGCGCCATGGAAATCGACAAGATGAATCAGTTGTTCCGCATCCGTCCGAAAGGGCAAAATATGCTGTAATAGATGGGGAGTGAGCCTATGGGAGAGGCGATCGTCATTACGTCTGGCAAGGGAGGCGTCGGCAAAACGACGACTTCAGCCAACTTGGGTACTGCGCTTGCGTTGCAAGGCAAGAAGGTGTGCATGGTGGATACGGATATCGGCCTGCGCAATCTGGATGTCATCATGGGGCTGGAAAACCGCATCGTCTATAATTTGGTCGATGTCGTGGAAGGCAACGCACGGCTTGAGCAAGCTTTGATCAAGGACAAACGATTCGAGGAACTGTACTTGCTGCCCGCCGCCCAGACGAAGGACAAACATGCCGTTTCTCCGGAAGGCGTGCGTAAAGTCGTTTTGGAATTGAAAAAGCAATTCGAGTACGTCATTATCGATTGTCCGGCCGGTATCGAGCAGGGCTTTAAAAACGCAGTAGCCGGTGCGGATAAGGCTATCGTTGTCACTACTCCGGAAAATGCCGCCGTTCGCGACGCCGACCGGATTATCGGTCTGTTGGAAAGTGAAAACATCAGCGAACCGAAGCTGATTATCAACCGTATCCGCCACAGCATGGTTCAAAAGGGCGAAATGTTGGATATCGATGAAATCTGTCAAGTTTTATCCATCGATTTGCTGGGCATCGTACCGGACGACGAGCACGTCATCAAAGCGGCCAATAGCGGTCAGCCGACGGTGATGGATCCTTCGTCCCAGGCAGCCATCGCTTACCGGAATATCGCACGGCGCATATTGGGCGATACGGTTCCGCTTCTTTCCCTCCAAGGGAAACCGGGGATGCTGAAGAAGATGAAGAAATTTTTTGGAATGGGTTAGGCAGGCGGTACTATGTTATTCATTCAAAAAATAAAAAAGACGGACTGGTCCATAGTAGCGGTTTTGCTGGTCTTCATGGTGTTCGGCACAATGGTGCTGATTAGCGCCACGATGGACACCCTTTATGCTGATAAGGGGTTTCCCTCGAAAAATATTATGTTTTTCTGCATGGGTTTCGTGGCCATGTTCTTTATCGCTTTCATCAATTACCGCTATTACCTGAAATATGCCTATGTTTTGTACGGTCTCGGGATCGTTCTCCTCATCGGCCTGTTTTCTCCTTTGGGCGTCGAGAGGGGGGGCGCCAAAGGCTGGTATGATCTAAAGTTCACGGACTTTCAGCCAGCGGAATTAATGAAGATCATCGTCATTATCACCCTGGCGGCTTTTTTGGCAAAACGAAACGGTGAGAAGCTGCAGATGAAAAAGGACGTCATCCCCATGGGACTCATCGTCTTTTTTCCCTTTTTATTGATCGTCGCGCAGCCTGATATGGGCAACGCCATTATTTTGATGGTTATTCTGCTTGGCATCTATTGGATCGGAAACATCAAGCTGACCCATGTGCTGATCGGCACCGCTATCGTAGCCGGATTCGCCGCCTTGTTTCTTTTCTTCTACCATAACCACCATGATGAAATGAAGAAGATGACGGAATCCATCGGAGCGGCCCACTGGATGGTAAGGCTGGATTCGTTCCTCGATCCGGCAAACGCGGATAAAGATAAAAGTCGCCAGGTGGACCAAGCGAAGATGGCTATCGGGTCGGGAAGTCTGACGGGAGAAGGCTACAAGAAGGGCTATGCTACCCATAACAACCTGATCTACGTCGCCTATTCGGATACGATTTTCGTGGTGGTGGGAGAGGAGTTTGGCTTCCTTGGCAGCGCGGGGCTGCTGATGGCATACTTCTTCCTCATCTACCGAATGATCATCATCGCGCAGGAAAGCGAGGACCGCAACGGCGGGTACATGATCATCGGCATCGTATCGCTGTATGTGTTTCAAATTTTCCAAAACATCGGCATGCTCATCGACATTATGCCACTCACCGGTATCACCCTGCCGTTTATCAGTTATGGAGGCACCTCGCTTCTGATCAATATGATGGCTATCGGTCTTGTCATGAGCGTACGCATCCACGGAAACAAGCCGCTGGAAGAATGATGGACGATCATCAAGCTGAACGAAAGCACCCATTGCGGGTGCTTTTTTTGTTGCCATAAACCTTGTCCGCCGGTCATATGCTCTAGTAAACAAGCCTGTGATCGGGGGAATCGAGCGTGGAGACGAAGAAAAATGTCCGCCGCAGGCGGGAAGAACGTATCCGTGAGCTGCGGGGGCATGGGCCGTCATCGGACAGAGAACGGTTCGCAAGCTCCGCCTATGAGCGAGACGAGGCGGACTATGGCAGATGGGATCCCACCAGTGGCAATGGGGGGCCGATTTATCCGGATGATCAGGTGTTGATAGAACCGGAAAGGCTCGGGGCAAGCCAGACAGGCTCTGTGCATGTTGCCGAGGAACGGGACCCGGAAGAGGTATGGAAAATGAAAGAGAAGGAGCTGTTCGCCCGTCGTCCGTCAGGCGATTCTTTATACGGGGGCAGCCGCATAGTCATACCGGAGAATGAGGAATCATCCGGTTATCTCATAGGCGCTGTGCGTCGGTTTCGGATTCAGCTTGTTCTCAGTGCGATGCTTTTGGCTGCTCTTTGGGGATTGTTCCATTATCCCGTTTCCGGGTCTGAACCTGTTAAGCAGGTTTTCCGCAATATGCTGGATAAAGAGTGGGACTTCGCTGCCGTATCGGTGTGGTATGAGAACCGGTTCGGGGATTTGCCATCCTTTCTGCCTGCTTTTCATACCGATAACAGCGCGAATACCCGTCAGGTTGGCGGGAAGCAGAAAAGCTTTACGCGTCCCCTGGCCGGGGTAGTAGTAACGCCGTTCTCCAACGGTCATCCATGGATGGAGATAAGCGCCGTTCCTGGGAGCCCTGTAGCGGCGATGGATACGGGAATCGTCCGTTTTGCCGGGTATCGCACGGATACGGGCTATACCGTTGTGCTCCGGCACAGCAGCGGGTACGAGACGACCTATGGTTATCTCACTCCCGGTGATATGGAAAAAGGAAATTGGGTAGAAGCCGGCGGAATTATCGGAAGCGCGGGGACCAACCCTACGAACGGCAAGGGTGCACTTTATTTTGCGCTGACCAAGGACAAGAATGTGATGGACCCGGCGGAAGTGGTGCGGTTTGATTAAGGTATTCGGCACGGCCTATCGCTTCCATCCCTTGTTCATCCTGTTGATGTTGGTATCCATCGCAGCCGGTTATTTTATCGAGCTGCTGACTCTTTTCGCCATCGTACTGATCCATGAGCTTGGCCATGTGGCGGCGGCCCGCAGCTTTGGCTGGCGTGTGAAGGAAGTGCAGCTGTTGCCCTTCGGCGGGGTAGCTGTGACGGAAGAGAGTAATGGGATGCCCGCGAAGGAAGAGATACTTATCGCACTGGCCGGACCGCTGCAAAATGCAGTGATGATCGCCATCGGACTGATTATGAAGGTCGCTATCGGGCAAAATGCCGAATGGTGGGATTATTTTATCAAAGCCAATCTCTTGGTTGGCGGGTTCAACCTGCTGCCGGTTCTTCCACTAGACGGAGGCCGGGTAACCCTTGCTCTGCTTAGTTATTCCATCAGCTTTCATAAGGCGCTGCTCGTCGGCACCCGGATCAGTTTTGCCCTAAGCCTTCTCCTTGCGGTTGCGGCTGTCATTCCCCTCTATTCAACGGGAATCCATCTCAACTTACTGGCGGTGGCATTATTTCTTGCCGCCTCCAATTGGTTCAGCATGAAGCATGTGAGCTTTCAATTTCTGCGCTTTTTGGCAGGACGAGAGCGGCGGGCGGCACTGTTTCTGCTGAAGGGGGGCGCGGCTCAGCCGCTCTTGGTGACGGGTAGGAGGACGATGGGTGATATTGCGCAAATGTTCATGCGGGAAAAATATCATCTGATCTACATATGCGGAGAGCAGGGTAGTATCCGCCGAGTCGTGACCGAACAAAGCTTCTTGCGCTTGTTCTTTGCCGGAGAGCAATCGAATCGTGCCATATCCGACGTGTTCATGATAAAATAAACGGTACAGGTTTAGCGGAGGTTATCATGAATCAAATCGTTGTGGAATGCAAGAACGGCTGGAGCCGGGTCGCTATACTGGAAAACGGCCGGTTGGCCGAATTTTATATGGAAGGGCCGGAAGAACACGAGCGGGCGGGCAACGTCTACAAAGGACGGGTGGTGAATGTTCTGAAGGGCATGCAGGCGGCATTCATCGACATCGGTATGGGTAAAAATGCGTTTCTTTACCGGGATGATCTGCTTCCTCTTTATCTCTATGCCCATGCAGAAGACAAGCCCTGCATTTCTACCCTGTTGCACGTTGGGCAAACCTTGCTGGTGCAGATCAAGAAGGAGTCCATTGGAGCGAAAGGTGCCCGGGTCACCACTCATTTTGCCATCCCCGGTAGATGGCTGGTCTACATGCCCGAAGCCGGATATACCGCCGTCTCCCGTAAAATCTCCGCAGCCGAGGACCGCGCGCGGTTGAAGGCGCTGGGGGACGAGCTGCGGGACCCCCGGGACGGCATTATTCTCCGTACGGCAGCGGAAGGAGCGGGAGAAGAAGCGCTGCGCCGGGATTGGGAGCTGCTCCGCGATCTCTGGCGTTCCGCTCTAAGTTACGCGGATGAAGTGGATGCGCCTAGTCTCGTCTACCGCGATCTCGATCTCATCCCCCGGCTTGTGCGGGATTTATTTACCGAACGGGTCGACGAGATGATTATCGATGACGCGGAGCTGGCGGCGGAGCTGGTTCGCCTTTTATCCGGGATGAGTCCAGAGTTGGCAGTTCGCATACGCGTTCACACGGACAACGTCCCTCTGTTCCAGGCCTATTCCGTTTTAAGTCAACTGGAAACCGCCTACAAACGTAAAGTCTTTTTCCCGAGCGGGGGGTATCTCGTAATCGATCAAGCCGAGGCCATGACGGTGATTGATGTGAATACAGGCCGCTATACAGGCGGGGATGACCTGGAAATGACAGTGTTTGAGACCAATCTGGAAGCAGCCGAGGAGATCGCCCACTTGTTGCGGCTTCGAGATATCGGCGGCATTATCGTCATCGATTTCATCGACATGCGCATGGAGGAGCATCGCCACGAAGTGCAGAAACGATTGGGAGAAGCGATTCAAGGCGACCGCTCCCGCGCTTTTTTGGTCGGATGGACGAAGTTGGGGCTGTTTGAAATGACCCGGAAGAAAAAGCGCAAGGCGCTGGAGGTTCGTCTCTACGAGACCTGCTCATCTTGCGGCGGCAGCGGGAAAACCCACTCCCGGTTCTCAATATAATAAGTCTTATTCCACTATTGTAAACGCCGCTTGTCCTGAAAGGACTGCGTTAACCGTTTATCCTTTAGGAAATGCATTGCATTCGCCCCCGGGCTGTGATACTATAGTTCAGTGTGTTGTCAAACATGCCCCAACCGCACGAAGCGGGTTGAAGCGCGTGAAGCCGTTAGCGTTTTACGCCACCTGGCACAGGCGAGTCTTAGACATGAGGAGGTGCAACGAATGTACGCAATCATTGAAACCGGCGGAAAGCAATACAAGGTTCAAGAAGGCGATGTCGTCTTTATCGAAAAGCTGACTGCAGCTGAAGGCGAAACGGTTACTTTTGACCGTGTGCTGGCTGTTTCCGGTGATAACGGACTGACCATCGGCGCTCCGGTAGTAGCCGGCGCAACCGTGTCCGCGAAAGTGGAAAAACACGGCAAGGACAAGAAAATCATCGTTTTCAAATACAAAGCGAAGAAGAACTACCGTCGCAAGCAAGGCCACCGTCAGCCTTACACCAAAGTTGTGATCGAAAAGATCCAAGGGTAATCAGGCATGATTCGTGTTCGCATTGAACGGAGCAAAGCGGACCGCAATATCCTCTCGTTTCAGGTAAAAGGACATGCGAGCTACGCAGACCCTGGCGAAGATATTGTCTGTGCCGGCGTATCCGCCGTAACGGTCGGAACGGTGAATGCCGTCGAGAAGTTAACGGGAGTGGTGCCGGTTAGCAGAATGAAGGACGGGTTCCTGAGTGCCCGCATCCCGCAGGATGGGGACGAAGGAAAGCGTGCGGAGGTTCAGCTGCTGCTTGAGTCTATGGTGGTTATGCTGATATCAATCGAAGAGACCTACGGTGCATATATTCAAGTGCAAGACAAATGACCGAAGAAGGAGGTAGACTCAAATGTTGAAACTTAACCTTCAGTTGTTCGCATCCAAAAAAGGGGTAGGTTCCACGAAGAACGGTCGTGACAGCATTGCCAAACGCCTTGGCGTGAAGCGTGCAGACGGCCAAGTGGTAACCGCGGGCAGCATCCTGGTGCGCCAACGCGGCACCAAGATTCACCCGGGCAACAACGTTGGCATCGGTTCGGATGACACACTGTTCGCTATGGTAGAAGGCGTTGTGAAATTCGAACGCTGGGGACGCGACCGTAAGAAAGTGAGCGTCTACCCGGCAGTTGCAGCTCCGGTTGCAGCTTCCATCGAACGTTAATAACCCGACAGAACTAAAGCCTCGGCCCGGCGCCGGGGCTTTTTCTCTCATGAAGAAGAATGGGAAAGATTGCTGGCCAAGGCGGAAGGAAGAGATAGGATGAAACGGTGGAAGCTCTGGGGTTCCGTTTCATGGGGACTTGTCTTGTTGATTCTTGGACTCTCGGTCATGATCGGGTGGTCTGCACTCGTCGTTCGGATAATCGCCCTTTTTCCTGTTGCATGCGGTGCAACCCTTATCTGGCACGGGTTGAAACGACGTCATGAGGATTTGGAAAAGGCGCGCATGATTCGCATGCTGTCTGTCTATCGGCATGACTGGATGAACGACATTCAAGTGCTGCTCGGGTATGCGAAGCTGCAGAAATATGATAAGCTTCTGGATTTCATGGATAAAATAAATGCGAAAGCCTATCAGGAGAGCTGTGTCGCCAAGCTGGGCGACCCGGATCTCATCGCCTTCTATTACCGTTTCCGCATGGAGGAGCACTCATTCAATTTGGAATTTGAATTTGACCAGGAAATTCATCTTTCGAAGCTTCCCCTTCATGGAAACCGGGTTACCCGCCTCATCCGGGAAACCGTGACGAGTTTCAACGTTTGTTCCATCTCTTCTTCAGGCGGCGAAGCCAACCAATTAAGTTTGGCCTTTGAGGAGGAACAGGATGCGCTTCTCCTCGATTTCGTCTATGAAGGAGAATATCACCCCGGTATCCGTGAAAAGTTGGAGGCTCTGATCGCGGCTTATTCCGCCGAACAGGTTACCCTTGAGCTGGAAGCAGCGGATGCAGGGATCAGCGCAAACCTTCGTGTGCCGTTTTTCAAACAAGGAGCAGATTCAGCATAGGAATACCCATCGGCAGCGTGAAAAACGGTGCAGCAGATGAAAGTGGAGGTGGCATCATGTTTATCGATAAGGCAAAAATATTCGTAAAAGGCGGCGACGGCGGCGACGGAATCGTCGCATTCCGCCGTGAAAAATACGTTCCTGAAGGCGGACCGGCAGGCGGCGACGGCGGCCATGGCGGCAACGTTATCTTCCGCGTCGATGAAGGCTTGCGGACTTTGATGGATTTTCGCTATCAGCGCCATTTCAAGGCGGACCGGGGCGTAAAAGGCCGTAATAAAAGCATGCACGGAGCCAATGCGGATCATATGATCGTCCGCGTTCCTCCGGGTACGGTCGTGATCGATGACGATACTCAGGAAGTACTGGCCGACTTGACCCGTCACGGCCAGGAGATTGTCGTAGCCAAAGGCGGACGCGGCGGGCGGGGCAATACCCGCTTCGTAACGGTGGCCAATACGGCACCGGAAATCGCCGAGAGGGGCGAGGAAGGTCAGGAACGCTGGATCGTTCTGGAGCTGAAGGTAATGGCGGATGTCGGCCTGGTGGGCTTTCCTAGCGTCGGCAAATCGACGCTGCTTTCCGTGGTGTCCGCTGCCCAGCCGAAAATCGCCGCTTATCCGTTCACGACCCTGACGCCTAACTTAGGCGTCGTCGACGTGGGCGATGGCCGCAGCTTCGTTATGGCCGACTTGCCGGGGCTGATCGAGGGCGCTCATGCCGGCGTCGGCTTAGGCCATGAGTTTTTGCGCCACGTGGAGCGGACGAGGGTGATCATCCATGTCATCGACATGGCAAGTACCGAAGGCCGAGTTCCTTTTGATGATTGGCAGAAAATCAACGAAGAGCTGAAGCTGTATAACGCCAAGCTGGAAGATCGTCCGCAAATAGTTGCTGCCAATAAAATGGACATTCCCGAAGCGGAGGACAACCTTGAGGATTTCCGCAGCAAGTTGGCTGAAATCGGCCGCGAGGACATCTTGATTTATCCGATTTCCGCTGCATCCCGCAAAGGCGTCCAAGAACTTCTATACAAAGCCGTCGATATTCTCGATTCCATCCCGGAAGAGGTTGTCGTCGAGGATGTGGAGGCTCAAGAGGAGCGGAAGGTATATCGTTATGCGGATCCGGATGACATCGACGACGTGACAATCCGACGAGAGAATGATTTGTTCATCGTCGAAAGCCCCAGCCTGGAGAAAATGGTCAAACGCATGCAGCTTAACTCTCAGGATGCTTTGCTGCGCTTTGGCCGTATCGTCCGTAAACGCGGCATCGAGCGGATGCTGCGGGAGCGGGGAGCGGAAGACGGGCATCTGGTGCGCATAGGCGATTTTGAGTTTGAATTTGTGGAACACGAATAAGGTACGAAAAAGATGTGTCGCAAAATAAAAGCAGTTCACGGAACAAAAGCCGTGAACTGCTTTTTCATTTTTGCTCTAGAGCACATGCGGGTCGATCAGCGGAATCCAATGGATCGCCGGAGTGCCGGGGGCCGCGATATCGGTCCAACCGGCTGTTCCCATCCAGAGATGAGGCGCCGGTCCGAACTCAAAATAATGGGCCAACAACGCGCGATATACGAATGGAATGCTCCGCTCCTCATGGAGCACCTCTTCCTGGGGAATCCAGTGCAGCTCCCCTTCTTCCGTTAAGCCGACATCCCGCCTGAGGGTTTCTCCAACATAGAAAAACTGCTGGCGGATTTCATCGTCTTTGCGGCGGACGAGAATGTATTGCATGCGCAAACCCGTCAGATCCTGTTCCGTCAACCCGGTTTCTTCTTGGATTTCTCTTAAAATCGCCTTGAGGGGCGTGTTCATCTCCTCCGGCTCTATATGCCCCCCGACCGCCGCCCAAAAGTTGGGATGGAGAGATCGGGTGGGGGCGCGCTTCATCATCAAGAGATCGCCGCCGTTAAAAAGCATGGCGGTTGCCATCAACCGTAAGTTCAGCGTCATGGATGTCATTCCTTTCGCAAAAACCGTTTCCTCTATCATAAAGACGGAGAATTGCGGAAGCAACCGGCCGCCCCACCTTCTCCTGCGGAAAACTTAAACTTTTCTTAAGCTTCCGTTTCTCTTTTCTTAAAAAAGCACCTGTAAACTGGAGGCGAAGATGCGTTTCCACGGAAGGTCGCGATGTTCCGGAAGGACGCAAGGAGAAGCGAGGGCCAGGTTTCATGAAAAAAATGATTTTGATCATCGTCATTTGTTTATTGGCGGTGCTGCTGTACAAGAAAGAGATCGCGCCGGCGGTTAGCAGTTTTGAGCAGTCGAACGGTCTGGTGCTGGATGCGAAAGCAGCGGTGCTGTTGGATCCGGAGTCCGGAGAGTTTTATTTTGCAAAACACGCCGATGCTCCTTATGCGCCCGCCAGCATGTCGAAAATGATGACGGAGCTCCTGGTGTTGGACGCCATTGGCGCAGGGAAGATTCACTGGAACGAGACGGTTCACGTAAGCGCCTATGCAGCCAGTGTTCCCGGAGCTCAAGCGGATCTCCAGCAAGGAGAAAAACTAACGGTCGAGGAGCTTATGAACGCCACCGCCATCTATTCAGCTAATGATGCCGCCGTCGCATTAGCCGAGCTGGTGGGCGGGACGGAAAAGGATTTCGTTCGCCAAATGAATAAGAAAGCCAAAGAGATCGGCCTATCCAGCAAAACGAAATTCGCCAATGCCACAGGCTTACCCGCTGCGGATTTGCGGGGACTGGAGGGTGCGGCAACCGCGGGAGATACCCGGATGACAGCCCGGGATTCGGCTCGGCTCGCCGCTTATCTCATCAAGCGGTACCCGCTCATTTTGGACATTACCCGCAAGGAGGAGGTTAAGCTGCCGGGCAAGCCCGCGCTGCCCAGCACGAACCAGATGCTGCCGGGAGGGGCTTTCGCCTATCCTGGAAATGACGGGCTAAAGACCGGCTATACCGACGACGCCGGCTATTGCTTCACCGGAACGGCGGAGCAGAACGGACGGCGGCTCATCGCTGTCGTCATGGGAACGCCGACGGCCGACGCTCGTTTCACAGAGACGGAGAAGCTGTTTGCCTATGGGTTTGGGATGGATGACGGCTCGAAGAAATGAAGCAAAAAAAACCTGCCAAACGGCAGGTTTTTTGTTTTGCTTTGTTTTCTTAGGTATCTGTCAGAATCATCCATGATTCGAAGTATACCGACAATAATGCACTATCATATGCCAAAATATTAAAATATTTTACATTTGTTCACAAATAAATACAAAATTCAAAAGGTCATTTGAAAAAAATGGAGAAATAGATAAATATATTTTAGTTTATTTAAATTGCCAAAAAACCTAATAATCACCATCTAGAGCTTTTGAATCTATAAAAGGCAAACCCAGACGAAAGTTGGGGACGCAAAGCCACGGGTCTAAAGTATCAGTTTATACCGAACTGATGCCAAGATAGCCGGGCTGCTGGCTTCAAGGGCTTTTTTTGTTAAAAAAAAGCTTTAACGAATGGGTGGCGCGTCCGTTCCGACAAAGCAGCCTATGATGCATAGGCCGAAATACACAAGAATGGAAGTGATATTAATATCGAGCTAATAAGACGTTTTGTAATTACCTGAAAGAGAAGGAGGAAATGAAGGATGAAAAGAACTATCATGCCGTTACTCGCAAAAATTATTTGTTTTGTTATGTTTTTGTCCTGGCTGCTGCCTTTGGCGGCGCCGCCTGTCTTTGCGGATTCTCCCATCCATAATCTCACCATATCATTTCAGTCCCCGGATGTTCCTTTGGAGGATCACGCTTTACCCGATTACGGCGAAGTTTATGGGGAGCGCAATGGCTATACATATGGTTGGAATTTTGATCATACGGACAATTGGGTTTCCGAAACAGGCAGCTCTGTTGCGGAAATGGATACTCCGGTTACGGAAACGGATACTCCGGTTACGGAAACAGATAATTCTGTTGCGGAATTGGATAGCTCAGTTTCCAAAAGCGTTTATGGAGCCGTTGGCGATACCGCGATCCAGGTACAATCAAACGGAACGTGGGAATTGGAACTACCTAACGGCACCTACAAGGTGTCTGTCAGCGTAGGCAGCGCTGTATACGGGAGCGACAATACCCTGTTCGCGGAAGATACTTTGTTGTGGGATCACCATGTTCTATCAGCCGGAGAAGAGGACACGATTCAAAAAACGGTTAGCGTAAAAGACGGGAAGCTGACACTGCGGGGAACCGAAGCATCCGATCAAACCTATATTCGGCAAGTGACGGTTGATCCGGTCTTGCCCGTTACAAGCACGATGGAGCTTCCCTATATCGGTCTGCCTGCGGTGCAGAATAAGGTCCCTGGAAATAAAATCATTCTCTCGGGAACTCAAAGCAACGTCCATAATGCTTTGCCCAGCATCAAAGTAGATGGGCTGCAAAATACCATAGGCGATTATTTAAATGCTCAGCTTCAATCGCTGGATCAGCTGCTGCGTCTTGCCGACGCGCAGGCCGTTTCCAGTACGGGAAGCGATGCCCTAAGCTTGCAAGCATCCGTTCAAGCCAGTACGCAGCCGGTCGTTTATCTGAAGACCGGATATTTGAATCTGGATTCTCCACTTACCTTAGGAACTCCGGAAAAACCGGTCTTCCTGATCGCTGATGGTATGAATGTTAATCGCAACCTTGCTGTTACGATTTACGGTGCTTTGATAGTTAAGGGCGATCTCAACGGAAATAGCGGCTTGTCCCTTTCAGTCCTTTCTCCCAATTCCACTTCTATGATCAGCGGGGGCAACCTTTGGGTGCAAGGAGCCGTACACCTCAACAATGAATCTACTGTGCGGGCAGATGGGGATTTTGCGGCAGGGGATTTGATCTACAATAACGGCACCCTCACCGTCGGCGCCAAACGCCTCATAGTCAAGAATAGCATGCATATCAATACCAATGTTCAGATGGACATCGAACAAGAAATGTTGGTAGGCTCGCTGATTTCTAACAACAATACGGCAATTATCACCGTGCAAAAGGGAGATTTATTCGTGCGGGATGAGTTGCATGTTAACAGTCATTTGGATTTTGAAGTCGGAGGCGTCTTGGCGGTCGGGGGCAATATGAATGCCAATACATTGCCGATTGTTCATACCGGAACGGGAACCAATGGTTATACGAAGTTGAAATACACTTCTTACGGATTAAAAGCCGAGTATTACTCAGAATCCAATTTGAACGGCGAGCGGATAACTTCTCTAGATCCGCAAGTTGATTTGAATCTGCAGTCGTCTATCACTTCTCCCGGGTTGGACGACGGTAGCTTTTCCGTCAGATGGACCGGCTTTCTCACGGCTCGTTATTCCGAGACTTACCGTTTTACGACTGATGTTAAGGGCGGGGTCAGGCTGTGGGTCAACGGCGTTTTACTTATCGACCAATGGTCCGCAGGGAACGGAGATCATCGCTACACAGGCGAATTGGATCTCGAAGCCGGGATTCCATACGAGATCCAAATGGAATATGCCGACTTTGGCGGGCAACCCAAAGCTGCTCTTTATTGGGAAAGTGATTCCGAAGGGAATGCGCTCATTCCGCAAAACCAATTGAAGCCTTTTGCGGCACCGGTTGTAAGCACCAGCCCGTCCTCATCTGATATGACTCTCATCTGGTCGCCGGTTTTTAACGCAGACGGCTATGAAGTAGAGGCGGATGGAGGCATCTATTCCCTGGCTAATGTCAATGCCTTCGTACATGGGCCGTTGGATTCGGGTACGGAACACGGATATCGGATTCGCGCCAACGGCGGAGACATCAAAGGGGATTGGTCAGGGCTAACGGATATATGGACTTTACCGGGTATTCCCCAAAACATTCGCATCCAGTCCGGCAGCAGCTCAGTGGAGCTTGTTTGGGACGAAGTGACAGGCGCGACCGGTTATGACATTGAAACAAACAATACCGTCATCGATAACGGCAACATAACCAGCTATACGGAGAAGAATCTGAATCCGAACATGCAGCGCACCTTCCGCATCCGCGCCAAAAACTCCAGCGGCCCAGGCGCCTGGAGTTCGGTCGTTGCAAAGTCGACTCTGCCGGGGACGGCAGGTTCCTTGCGCGCCGTTCCGGATGACACCTCCATCAGCTTGACTTGGGATGCCGTTTCCGGAGCGGAGAGCTACGATTTGGAAGTTGACGGTACGGTCGTCACCGGCATTGCGGGAACCCAATATATGCACGGCGGATTGGCCTCTAATACGACCCATACCTATCGGATCAAGTCGGTCAATCGGGAAGGAGCAAGCGAATGGAGCGGGAGCGTGACGGCGACGACGCTGCCTTCCATCCCATTAAATCTGCGTGCAACAGCAGGCAGCTCGAATATTTCCGTTGCCTGGGACGAGGTGGCGGGTGCAACCGGTTATGACATCGAGGTCGACGGGGCGGTATTGGATAACGGATCGGGCACTACCTACCTTCATTCCGGTTTGTCGACTAATGCGGAGCACACCTATCGCGTCAGGGCGAAGAACGGTCCGAACATTGGGAAATGGAGCGCCTCCATTACCAGGACAACGCTGTCCGATGTCCCCACCAATTTGCGCGCCGCTGTAACAAGCAAAGAAATTTCACTGACGTGGGACCCGGTGATCGGCGCTACAGGCTACGAGGTGGAAGCGGACGGAAAGCTGACGGATGTCGGTCTTAACACAACCTTTGTTCATAAGAATCTGCTCCCATTTACCGATCATCGCTACCGCGTAAGGGCACATAGCCGTGCTGGTACCGGTGAGTGGAGCTCGTACCTCTCGGCTTCTACCGGTTTGGATAAACCTCAACTGGCAGTGGCAGCCATTACGCAGACTTCGATTTCACTCACCTGGTCCAGCGTTTCTGGCGCGACGAGATATGAGCTCATGATCGACGGAGAAACCATCGACGCAGGAACGGGCACTTCATATTTGCACGCCGGCTTACTTCCTTACTCCTGGCATGCGTATCGGGTTCGGGCTGTCAGCGACGGGCAAACCGGAGAATGGAGCGAAGCTTTGACCCAATCGACGGCGCTGGCTACTCCGGTGATTACCGGGATCAAGGCGACATCCAGACAGATCGCCATTGAATGGGACGAAGTCGTCGGGGCGACCGGTTACGAGGTAGAAGCGGATAATGCCGTGATTGATGCGGGGAGCAGTTCCATTTTCGTTCACAACGGATTGTTGCCGAATACCATTCACACCTACCGCGTGCGGGCGAAGAACGCCAGTGTAACCAGCGAATGGAGCCAGTGGAGTACGAGCCGGACGCTTACAACAACACCCGATACGCCTGGAAATTTGCGGGCTACGGCCACCACTAATTCCATTTCCCTGCAATGGAACAGCGTGAAGGACGCTGATAACTACGACCTTGAGATAGACGGGAAAGTGGTATCCGCCATAACCCGGACTGAGTATCTATATGCCAATTTGGATGCGAATACGATGCATACATTCCGAGTAAGGGCGTCGAATCATAGCGGGAAAAGCGATTGGTCGGAGATGATCAAAGAGCGAACGACTCCCGAGATGACCGTCAACGTGGGACAGGATACAATCTTCAACTTTGTAGTCGTCGCATCCAAGCAGGAGGGTCTATCGGAACGGCTCATCACCGTCACCTATGATCCGGACGAACTGGAAGTGCTTGACTTGTGCGCCGCTACGCCGGATCGGGAACTGAAACCCGGGAAGATTGAGGGGACGAATCTTACGGTTGTGGAGCATGCGAACGGGAAAATTGTATTCTCCGTGACGAACGCGACCAAAACAACCGTTAACATTATTCGATTCTTAGCCAAATCCAACGAAGATTCCAAAATCACGTATACCGTCGATTGATTCGTTGCGCAATAACAATGGGGAGGACGTCGATGAGAAGCAAATGGATTCGAATATGGGCACTATTATTGATCGTTATACTCGCCTTTCCTTCCGGCTTGGGGACGGTTTTCGCCCAGACCGAAAGAAAAGCCGATATCGTTTTTGTCATCGATACGACGGGTTCGATGGGCGGGGTGATCAGCAACGTCAAGAACAATGTCACTCAGTTTGTCGCTGAGACCGCCAAGGCACACA
>NZ_CBQR020000083.1 GCF_000455485.1 Gorillibacterium massiliense | reverse complement strand
CTCGCCTTTCCTTCCGGCTTGGGGACGGTTTTCGCCCAGACCGAAAGAAAAGCCGATATCGTTTTTGTCATCGATACGACGGGTTCGATGGGCGGGGTGATCAGCAACGTCAAGAACAATGTCACTCAGTTTGTCGATCTGTTAGCCAGCAACAACATAAACGCAAGATTGGGCCTGGTCACTTTCAAAGATATCTATGCCGACGGCTACTATTCCACGAGCAACTACGGTTGGTATGCGAATAGCACAGATTTTAAGAATACATTGGCGGGCATTGGTGCGGACGGTGGCGGAGACACTCCGGAATCGGCCGTCGACGGTCTGGAAGAAGCAAGAAGAATGAGCTTCAACACCCTTTCCAAAAATTCATTATCCTTGTGACGGACGCGGATTTCAAAGAAGGCACTCATTTTGACACATCAAGCGATCCAATTACGATGAGCAAAGAAGTTGCCTTATTGAAAAATGACAACATCGTCACGTCAGTCGTAGCACCAACCGGCTATATGTCGGTCTATCAGAGCCTGTTTACGACGACTGGTGGAATTTTTTCGGAGATTTCTAATGCGTTCTCAGGAAATTTGAACGCCTTGGCCAGCATGATCAACACGAATAGCGCTCCTTCCCTTACCGTATTGAGCCCTTTGGCCAATCAATGGGCAGGACGCACCGTCTCTGATCTGGTGCCGAAAATATCGGTATCCGATCCCGACGGTGATGCTCTCATTTGTACCTATTATGTGGATTCCGAAACGGCGCCCCGCGACACCCGGACGATCACGAATACGGCTACAGCGCAGGAGGCCACCTTCAATGCGCTTTCTCTTGCCGGACTGGCGGATGGGGTGCACACGCTAAAAGTTCAAATTACCGACCAATGGGCGGCGCCTATCGTTAAAACGGTCACTTTCCAAGTCGACCAAACTGCGCCGACAGTGGGCACCATCTCCGCCTCTTCAACGGAAAACTCAATTGTTGCGCAGGCGTCCGCAACCGATTCCGGTTCGGGAATGGCAGCTCTTCCTTACCGCTATACATTGAATAGTACGCTCAGCCCATGGACGGCAAGCAGCTATACGTTCACCGGTTTGTCGCCGAACACGCTTTACACGGTCAAGGCCGAAGCGAAGGACAATCTGGATCATATCGGCGGCAAGCAGCAAAATGTCTACACAAAAGCGCAGACTCCCGCATTCACGTTGTCCAATGCGACGGAAACGAGCCTGCGGATCAATCTCGCCGATAGTAACCCTTCGACAACTCTCTATCAATTTAAGGTTGGATCGATGTATGTGGATGCTGCCGGTAATCTGACTTCGAGCACGGTTTCCGTGACGCCGTCCGGCAGACAGCTCACCATCAATGGGCTGGCATCCAATACGGAGATCAGCGTCACGGCCACTGCGATCAATGGCGAGGGTGTGGCATCAGCCTGGAGTTCCGCTGTGAAGGGCACGACGGCAGCTATGCCGCCTGCAAACCTTCAAGTTTCGCAAACGCAAACCTCCGTTACTTTGAAATGGGACGCCGTTGCGCGAGCCACCGGCTACGATGTTGAAGCAGACGGCGCCGTGATCTCTAACGGAACGGCAACCAGTTACACCCATTCCGGGTTGTCTCCGGAAACCCGCCACACGTATAGGGTACGAGTAACCAACGCCGGCGGCACCGGCAATTGGAGCCAAGTGTCGGTCGTCAATACATTACCGAATCCCCCGGGAATCCCGCTCAATCTAAGCGCAGTCCCTCATCTCAAGGAAATTTTGCTCGACTGGGATGGAGTGGCCAAAGCGGACAGCTATGACATCGAACTGGATGGAAAGGTCCTCCAGCTTGGAGCGGAGACCGCTTATTCGCATACCGGGCTTGATCCGGATACGGCGCATACCTATCGGGTCAGAGCCAGAAACACCGGCGGCGTTAGTAGCTGGAGCTCTGTCGTAACCTTGTCGACCTTGCCTAATCCCCCGGAGGCCCCGGTTAAACTTTTGGCCGAGCCGTCCATCCATGAAGTGACGCTTACTTGGGAAAAGAAGGAGCGGGCTACCGGGTATGAGGTCGAAGCGGACGGTATTATTTTGGACAACGGAAAAGAAACCTCCTATGTTGACCGTGATCTCGATGCCCTTTCCGGGCATACCTACCGAGTTAGAGCGGTAAATGCGGGCGGAAAGAGTCCCTGGAGCGTGCCGGTTAGCATCACCACCCATCCCGAGAAGCCGGACATGCCTTCCAATGTGATCGCAACCTCGGACGAAACGTCGATATCGCTCACCTGGTACAAAGTCGCGAACACGGATGTTTATGAAATCGAGGTGGACGGGGGTAGAGTCTATTCCGCCGGTACCACGCAAATTGAAGTGGCCGACCTTACACCGGACAGCCGCCATTCATTCCGCATAAGAGCGAAAAACATCAGCGGTTATAGCGAATGGAGCATGCCGGTCACGGCAGTTACGCTGCCGAAGGCGGAAGGTGGCAATGAGACTTATTCGCTGACGAATGTTGCAGCAATTGTAACCAATCATGATATCGCGATTTCCTGGGAAACCGTTGCTCCCGATGCCGAATACGACATGGAAGTGGACGGAACCATTCAGAGCATCGGAAAGGATACGGTTTTCCATCATACGGGATTGAAGGCGAATGAATTCCACACCTACAAAGTCCGCTTCAAGAACGGGGATTCCGCCGGACGCTGGGTCGCGGTGCTTACTCTGTCCACGCTGCCTGATCCGCCGGATGCCCCGGTTGAAATCAGTGGGACATCAACGAACCATTCCATTGAATTGCATTGGAAAAAGGTGGAGGGGGCTACCGGATACGATATCGAAATCGACGGCAAAACCGTCAGTATCGGCGCGGATTCCACCTATGTCGATGAGAATTTGGAACCCGGCACGTCGCACACTTACCGGGTAAGAGCGAACAATATGACCGGTGTTACGGCTTGGAGTCAAGCCCTTGTGCAAAGCACGACCAATCCCAACTATGTCATTGACGCGACGAAGGACATGGCGTTCGATCTGACTTTGTTTGCCTATAATGTTCAGGATTTTGGCGAAAAGACCTTTGTCGTCACGTTCGATCCCGATGCGCTTGCGATCGCCGATTTGATTGAAGCTACGCCAGAGTTGGAGACGAGCGGTTCGGGAACGGTGACTCAAGGACTGCCGCTAACCTATCGGGTAACCTCCGGCCGCATCGAGTTTCAGGTCAACCGCAATGTCGTTCCTGGGACTTCGTGGTCCGGTGAGATTGCGACGATCGCATTCAAAGCGGTAAAGGCAGGACAAACCTCTATAAAAGTCACTGTTGAGTAGGGAGTAGGGGAAGAACCATGAAAAAGCTATCCAAACCGTTGATCTTGCTGTCCGCATTTATCGCCCTTACTCTAGCTGTACCCGGCGGGCTGTTTCTCTTTTCGTCCGCCGGGTCACACCCGGGCGTCGCTTCCGGAACGGCGGCAAGCGATGGCGACTTGAGTACGGCCTCCGATATTTCCAATATGACAGGAGTCAGCACGGAACGAATCTTACAGATGCGGTCTGCAGGAAAGTCATGGAATGAGATTCTTGAAGATTTGAAAGCTGCAGACACTTCGAAAACTTCCAAAAGTGATAGGAGCCAGAGTCTGCTGGAAGAAGGGCTCGGAGAGGATGCGGTGCAGCGTCTCGTCTCGGCAGGGTACACCAAGCAGGACATTCAAAATGCAAAAATGCTGGCGGAACGGGTCACCATGCAGATCCGGGAGTTAACGGACACCGGCGGCCTGCCTGCTGTGGATTTGCCCAGTGCAAGTCCGGATAACCAGGGAACGTCGGATCGCGAGAAGTTCCGGACAGAGCTTACCGGCGTTGCCGGAAAATTCGATTTGGAGACAGCAGTCCGCTTCATGCTTGAATTGAAGATCGCCTTTGGGAGTATGGAAGCGGTGTTGGACGAATATTTGTATGCCCTCCAGTTCGATCTAGATTTAGGGCAGTACTCCAAAGATAAAGATCAATACATCCAGGACAAAGAAAACAAAAAAACGGAGCACCCTGACGCCACGGTGATTTCCATGGCGGAAATCGAAAAGCGCTTGCTGGAGCAAATCCAAAGTGAAAATAAGAAAGAGCAGGGTGCAGCGGGCAGCAAAACTGTTGATCCCGCCCGTCCAGACTCTTCGGCTCCGGCGGTCAATCCACTTCCCGAACCGCCATCGGCAACTCCGGAGGACGTGAAGCCCGTCAACCCTGCCAAAGCCGTTGAAGCGGAAATGCAAAAGCTGAATCCCAATGTCTCCATCCCAAAATGAGGAGTCTCTTGTTATGAGAAAACATAGAAAAATCATTGTCGTTGCCGTCATATGTATTTTGGTTCTTCAAGCGGGTTATGCCGTTTTCGCTGCGGTTTCCGACGTCCCTTCTCTTCAGAAGGCGGCTCCGGCTTCGCAAGAAACGAAGGACAATGCCGCCTACCAGTCGGAAGACGACGTCAAGATCGATACGCAGGTAATAAATCAAATCAAGGACAATCAGCCTTCTGGCGATGACCGTGTCATCTCCGCCTATAAATCCTTACTTGTCTCGCTACAAGTTCATCCATTAATGAAAGCCGAGATCGAGAAGCTTGTCCAGGAGGGGCATCCTCTCTCGGAAATCATGATCGGGTATACGTTTTTATACCATAGCTTCGGGACCGTTTCTGATCTGAAGTCTTTTGTCGATCAGCAAGCAAAGGGAACGTCTTGGAAGGAGATTTTCACAGAGTATGACCGCAGTCATAAGGAATTTCAGCCGCGTTCCTTCGACTCCGATTATTTGGAGAAGCTGATGAGCACGGCGAGCGTGACGGCTGACGATGTTATGATCGCCGACCATTTATCCGTCGTCTCCGGGAAATCCTTTGATGAGTTGATCGAGCAAAAACAAAACAGCCTCCACTGGAACGTTGTGGCGGCTAACTTGGGCATTTTGTACGGAGCCGATACTTTACCCCGGGTGCAAATTAAAACCGAGCAGCTGAAATCATTCCAGGAGTCGACCGGTTTGTCCGAAGAGCAAATTACGGATGCGTTCGTGCTCGCCGACAAGGTCGGCAAAGATCCAAAAGTCGTTATAAGTCTGATCAAACAAGGCGAAAGCGCAGAAGCGATCTTCGCGGAAAGTTATGAGGATAAGTATCGATAATGGTGAAAAATATGACGAAATCCCTGAATAAATCGCCCATCCGTATTCTCCTGGTCGCCTTTCTCATCTTTTTCTTACCAGCCAAGCTTGCATCGGCGGCAACGCTGGAAGATCAATTGAATCATTTAATCGGTCCCAAACAGCAATATGACACCAAGCTGTCTCCGGTATATTTGCAGACGAACGCGACGGAGGAGTCGATCAGTCCCCAGAGCGGGCAGCTTACCATTGCCCAAACCGACTTTGTGCTCCCCGGACGCAACGGTCTCGATTTAGAGTTTAAGCGCATTTACAAGAGCGGCATCTCCAACGTTCAGAACATGAACGTGCGCTACTTGAACGGGGCTTGGGTGGATTATGTGGAGTCCAATGCGGAGACGTCCTCCTTTAATGAGGACAGGTACAACTTGGGTGTGGGCATGGGTTTTTCTTTCCCGCAAATGGAAATCAAAAAGAATGACGACGGAACAAGCTTCAAATTTTTACACACGGAAAGCGGGGACATTTATACACTGAGCTACGAAAAAGTTGACGGTGATTATGTTTATGTGCCGGAAGGCCAGACCGTCAAGGACGTTTACGTGAAGGAAACGGCTGAATACAGCAACGGCCAAAGCGACGGAACCTCAAAGTATGTCATGGTGGGGAAGGATGGCAAAAAGTCTTACTTCGCCGAAGACGGCAGACTGCTGGGCATCCGCGACCGTTACGGCAATACGATCAATTTCGAGTATTCCGTACTTACCTATTCCATTGATGGAAAAACGATCAGCAAGAAGCTGATGTCGCGGATTACGGACTCGGTGGGCAGAACGGTGGACCTGGAATACAAAGAAGATCATTCCTTCCTCGTTACTCCGATCACCAATGCGCAATATGGCAAGGATGAAAGCTGGAAGGCTTCGCAAAATCCGAACAACACCGATTCGGGCGACCTGCAGGGAAAATTCCAGGTGATCCTGCATTTACCAGGCAACAAGACGATCGTTTACGATAAGTCGGCCGTTCTCGTCAACTCAGCCAAGCAGGTGATTCGCACCCGGCTGCAGCGGGTGATCGACGTAGACAACAAACCGAAATATCATTTTTGGTACGAACAGCCAGATCTTGGCTTTACTTACATGAACGGTAATACTTACGCCGTCTTTAACCGTTACGAAAACCTGGTGCAAATCGATTACGCCCGGACCAACCGGATCGTGCGGTACACGTACAACACCTTTACCAAAACGTTGAATCAAGGCAGCATGCAGTACCGGAAAATTTTTGAGAAGAAAGAGCTTGCTAAAACGGGATACGATGCAGCGCAGACGAATTTTTTGGACAAGTTCGTTACGAATGAAGTGAGCAAAACCAACTATGCCTACGGCAATGAACCTGACGGGTACGGTTTTGCAGGTTATAAAGGCTATGACAACGCCTATTTGGGCGATACCTATCGCTACACCTCATCAGTTACGGACGCCAAAGGCAATACGACCCAATATACATACGACGGCTTACATCAATTGCTGCTGACGGAAGAAAAGGGTTCGGAACATCATGAGGTATACCGGACCGAACACGACGAAATGAAGCTGGTTAAGAAGAGGGAAACCCTGTCCTATCAAGTGGAAAACGGCCAAGATATCGGTACTCCGCTGAGGAAGGTCGAGAACTTCCGCTACGATGAGTACGGGAACATGACAAATTACACGGGACCCGAAGCGAAGCGGGATGAGAACGGGAATCCCGTCGATAATGAGCACACCGTCATTTATTCCTACGCCTACAACAAATTCCATGTGCTGACGTTGAAATCATGGAAACAAGACGCGAAGACGACCAACCAAATTGCCTATGAGGTCGACAACCTAGGGAATGTAACCAAAGAAACGAAAACCAACGGGGCGAAGCAGGACGATTGGGTCGTTACGGATTACAAGTACGATTCATACGGAAACGTTACGTCTAAAGCCATGACAGCAGGAGGAACAACAAGTCAAACCTTTTACGAGTATGCGCAAGATGCTAACGGAGTCGATGTAAAGGGGGCTTATTTGACAAAGCAGTTCACAACCGTAAACGGAGCAGCAGCGGCTACCGCATACGGGTACGATTGGAATACGGGCGACCGCACGGTGGAGATTGATCCCAACGGAAACAAGACCGTTTACAAATTCGATGCCTTCAGCCGTTTGGTACAGACGACTGCAGCGGACGGGAGCTTGGTTTCTTACAGCTACAACGAAACGCCGTATACCAACCAGTCCATCCATTATACGGACGCCGTTAAAAACGAATTTGCTTACGAGTACGATACTCTTGGCCGTTTGAGCGCAGCGAGCGCGAAGGTTGACGGAGCTTGGCGAGTGTTGAACTCGATAAACTATGATAAGCTCGGAAATAAAATCAAAGAAATGGATGCCAATGGCAACAGCACACGTTACGAATACGATAGCGCCAACCGACTGATTCGGAAAACCTTGTATGAGAAAGATACCGTCAATAAAGGAGCCACGCAAATCGCTTATCGTATCGGCTATGATGCGGAAACGCCTTTATTGGTCACGCAAACGGATGCAGAAGGGAACATTCGGAAGACGTTCTTTGACATTTTGGAGCGGATGACCAAGCTTGAACTTTCGCCTGACGGCAAGTCCAGTGTGACGACAACCTATTCCTACGATTACGAAGGCAACTTATTGGCCGAAAAGGATCCCCGCGGTAATGAGACGAGCTACTCCTACGACAGCTTGGACCGTCAGGTGCTGCGCAAAGATGCGCTGGGCAATGAAACGGAGTATTCCTATAACGTCTGGGGCAAAATTGCGCGGCAGACCGAGCCAGGCGGCAAAATAACGGAGAGCCTGTACAACGCGCTAGGCTTGGAAGTGCAGCGGAAAGTTTATCAATCCGGCTCTGCGGATTATACCTATGAATCGCATGACTATGATCTCGCCGGTAATCTCAGGCGAACGAAGCGGGGCAGCGTCGTATCCGCAAAGGATGCAGTATCTTCGGACTCTTCGTTCGCATACGATGCGATGAATCGGATGACCGATGAATATAAACGGATGGATGCCACCCGAACCGGTCATACCGAATATGAATACGATGCCAATGGAAATCGATCCAAGATGATCCAGCTTGGCGATGCGGCAGGCGCGAAATCGCGCACTTATGCGTATGCCTATGATTATGCCGGAAGATTGATAGAAGAGAGTGGTAAGTATCAAGAGTCCGACGGGCACGGTGGGTTCACGGAATATGGCCATTATCATAACCTTTTTTCGTACGACGATGCCGGAAACCGTATCCGTGGGTCGATAGATAACGGCAGCGGTTTGGATGTTACGGAGTATGCCTATAATTATATGAATCTCGTTATTAGCACGAAAGTTTCGCTTGATAAAGCTAGAATGAAAGAAACCCGCATTCAATATGATAAAGTCGGAAACAAAGTGTCGGAGACCATCATCGTGGGCGGAATTTCCTTGACAACAACCTTCGTTTACGACGGTCTGGGAAGGATGACCAAGCAGATAGACCCACTGGGGAACACTACCCGCTATCTCTATGACGCAAACGGTAATGAGATTAAAGAGATCGATGCCCGTTATTTGTCCATGACCGATTCGGAAGCGCCAGGGGTGGAGGCGGAATATGACGTTTTGAACCGTCTCGTAAAAACCGTGGCTTTCGACGGTAAGAACCGGGAAGTGACGAGTTACCGCGTTTACGATGCTCGGGGTAATGTTGTGTTGGAAGCTGACGGAGTTGGCTATAATGCCGACCATCCGGAGCAGTCCATCGGTACCAAGTACCGCTATGACGCTAATGACCGAAAGATCGCGGAACTATCCGCGCAAACGACTGCATGGAACGATGAAAATCATTCCGATGCCGTCAGCCATTCCTATACGTATGACAATGAGGGGCATGTGCTGACTGATACCGACGTTTTCGGAAAAACGACACAGTATGTGTACTACTTGAACGGAATGCTGAAGGAAGTCACTTACCCCGACAAGGTCACCGAGTACTACGACTACGATCTGTCCGGGTATATGATGACCGTATACAAGGACCGCATGGGAAGAACGACGAAAACTTGGAACGGCATATTCGACAAGCCGTACCGGATCGAAAATCCCGATGGCAGTGTCGCAAGTTACTCCTATTCTCCCAAGGGAGATTTGATCGAGCAGATTGATCCTCTCGGTTATGTGACCCGGTACGAATACGATGCTTCCGGCAATCAAACGGCGATGATGGAGCAAATCGGGTCCGATAGCGATTACACGTCATTCAAGAGAACTGAAACGGTGTATGATGAAGCGGACCGCAAACTGTCCGCTGAAACCATCCTTGTCCGCGAGCCGAAGCGTTCGGGACTTGCGGAAGAGAAAGTTTCGTCAGGTGATAAAGTTACTTTCGCCTATGATAAGGCTGGACATCTGACGATGCAGTCTGGACTCTTCGGACATCAAGTTTCTTATGCATACGATGCGGTCGGAAACGTGTTGACCAAACAGACCAAGGTCGATGACGGTTCTTCCGACGTCGAGCGGTACGAGTACGACACCCGTTCCCACATGATCGCTTCGTCACTGCTTGTCCGTACGGGGGAGCTCAGTCCGGAAAGCTTGGCCGGAGCGAAATTTGATAATGAATTTGGGGACCGCGTTTACTCCACAACACGCTTTGCTTACGATGCGAATGGAAATATGGTGAAGCGCACCAACCCCAATGGCGGAGAAACGGTTTTTGAACATAACTATGACGGACAGCTAGTCAAAACGACGAATCCGGTTATGGCGGCAACGGAAAACATCTATGATCTGAAGGGGCGTCTTGTTCGGCAAGTCAAAGCGAACGGCGCAGTGGAGCAGTACGACTATGACGCGTTGGATCGACTGATCCGCAAGCACGAACCAGCGGCGGACGGCGGCGAGGCAGTGACGAGGTATGTCTATGATGCAGCCGGCAATCTGATTCGGGAGATCGCACCGAACCAATATGACGCTTCAAAGGATACGTCCGATTCCGTCGCATCGCTTCCCGGAACCCGGTACGAATATGATGCGATGAATCGCAGAACGGCTACCTTTTCCCCTGACGGCAAAGGGGTGCTCTACATCCTTTATGATGCAGCCGGTCGTGTCGTCAAACAGGCGGACGGGTTGGGTTACACGGGAGACATGGCGTCTTCCCAAGGGACAACCAATGGGTACGATGGACTGGGGAGAATCGTCTCACAGACGGATTCATTGGGGAATCGGAGCACATACGGCTACGATGTTCTTGGCAACGTGACCATACGGAACGATGCTCTCGGCAACAAGACACTATTTTCGTATAACCCTGACAGCACGCTAGCGCGTACAACCAGTGCAGATGGAGGCGTCGTATCGTATGCCTACGATAAGCTGGGCAGAATGACGGCGCAAACCGATGCTCTTGGCGCTGTGACGACATACAAATACAATGCCTTCGGCCAAGTGAAGCTAGTGACGGATCCTTACGGATATGCGATCGAAACGAAGGTTGACTTGAGCGGCAAATCCGCTACGGTGAAAGACAAACGCGGCAGCGTGACGACCTTTAAGTACGATGCTACCGGGCGCCTGGCCGAGAAGCGGTCGCCTCTTGAGCGGGATGCCAGCGGAAGTGTCGTGTATGCGGTTGATGCCTATCAATATGATGCGGTTGATAATGTCATCAAATGGAGCTTGACTCATTCCAAGGATCGCGCCTTTTTGCGGGAAACAACCTATACGTACGCTCTCGACGGCTCGGTCATAACGGTGTCCGACAACAGCGGGGCATACACGAAGAACGGTTACGACAAAAACGGCAATCTCATCCTGGCTGAAAAAGCGCGAAATGCCGCGAAATCCGATATCGTGCAGTATGAATACGATGAGGAGAATCGCTTGGTAAAGCAGATTAAGCTTGTAGAGGAGGAAGCTCTCGATTCGGTCTCTTTAAGCGGCTCATCCGAGCTTCGCGATGATGCCTATCCCGGTATGATCCGGCTCATCACGAGCTATGAATACGATCAGCAGGGGAACATGATTAAGGCCATCGATCCGCGGGCATATCTGTTCGCGGGATCCGATACAGCCAATCGCAACAAATATACCACAACCTACAGTTATGACGTCTTGAGCCGGCTCATCAAAACCAGCCGCTGGGAAGACGGCGCAACGGTCAACGAAAAGTATGCTTATGATGCGAGAGGCAATCGTCTATCGGTGACGAATACTAGAGGGTATACGACATCCTACCAATATGACGGAATGAACCGTGTCGTATCCGTGACGGATGCAGAGGGCTTAACGGAACGCAATCAGTACGACTTGGCGGGCAACCGGACGGCGGTAACCGACAAACGCGGCCATGAAACGACCTACCAATATGACAAGCTGAACCGGCAGGTTGCAGTCAAGGATGCGGCCGGGACGGTTACAACCCGGAATGTCTATGATGCCGATGGCCATGTTGTAAAGAAGATCGATGCGAAAGGCTACTTGGCGGCGGATTCGGACGATGCCCGTTACGGTACGTTATATGAATACGATCTGGCCGGTCGTTTGACCGCATCAACTGATGCCGAAGGGGGAAGGACTGTATATCGTTACAATGCGGCAAACGAGAAGACGAGCGAAAGGAACGCTCTCGGCCAAAGTTATGTCTACAAATACGACAATGCCGGCCGTTTAGCCGCGGTCACAGATCCGCTGGGCATCACCACCTCTTATAGCTACGACTTAGCCGGCAATGTGCTGGACATGACCGACGGCAGAGGAAAAGTGACGCACAACCGCTTTGCAGCATTCGGGCTGCTGATCGAAGAGGTCAATGCGCTTGACAAGCCGCTGAAGTACCGGTATGATCTGGCGCAAAATGTAACGGAACTAACGGACCGGAACAATCACCGCACCACCTATACGTACGATAACCGCAATCGCTTGTTGGAAAAACAAGTTGCCGAAACGGGAGACCGGATTTCCTACACCTACGACGCGGCAAGCAACCGGACAACCATGACGGACGGCAGCGGCAAGAGTGAGTATACGTACGACGGCAATAACCGCTTGATTCAAATAACCAAGAACGGAACCGTTCAATTGGCCTACGGTTACGATGCGGCGGGCAATATCGTTTCGGCTACAGACAAAAAAGGATATTCAACGACATACGGCTATGACGTTTTGAACCGTCTGGATGCGGTCACCGCCAATGGCAAAACAACGCGATACAGCTACGACACCAACGGCAACCGTGCGTCCATCGCCTATGCCAACGGCATGAAGGAAATCTACTCGTACAACAAAAACAATCTCCTGGTGACTCTGCAAAATAAGCGAGCAGACGGCAAATCAATTTCGGCTTATGCCTATACCTATGATGCAGCGGGACGGCAGACCTCAAAAACCGACAGCTACGGAACGACGGATTACACCTACGATGCGGACGGGCGGATTACACAAGTCGACGCGCCGGGTAAGACGACGGCATATGCTTATGACGCTGCCGGCAACCGTCAATCGGAGCTAGAGACCTACGAATCCGAACAGCCCAGCGGTTACAACGATCCGGGGACTGGCAAGGATATTGCGTATCTCGTCAAACAGAGCCAATACGTGTATACCGCAAACAATGAATTGGTCAAGCTTGTCGAGACGATGTTCTCATCCGACGGCAAGCAGGTATTGGAAAAAACGACGGCATACGTGTATGACGGCAACGGCAATGAGCTCCGCCAGCAGGTAAGTTACATCCGGCCCCACAAAAAGGGGATGGGGGAATCCAACGGGGCGGATCCGTACGGGGATAAAATCGGCGGCGATATTGACACCCTGATCGAGAGAGTGAGCAATACTTTTGACGGGTTCAACCGGCTTGTACGCGCCGAGCGCGTCAAAGGCGGAAAACGCAACACCGTTGAATACACCTACGATGGTGACGGGCTCCGTACGCAAAAGCTGTCCCGCAGTTCTGCCGACGGTTATAAAACAGTAGTGACTAATTATCTTTGGGACCGCGGGGCTGTAATACAGGAGACAGACGGATCCAACAAGGTAACCGTCCAGTACACCCGGGGCCTCAATTATGTTTCCCGCACAGACAGCACAGGCCAAACCTTATATTATTTGTATAACGGCCATGGAGATGTCGTGCAGACCGTAACGGAAGAGGGAGAAGTCGTCAATCAATATGATTATGACGTATTCGGTAACCCAACCTTAACTATTGAGGCTTATTCGGAATCGATCCGATATGCAGGTGAATTTTACGATGCGGAAGTGGGCTTATATTATCTGAAAGCCCGTTATTACGATCCGTACATCGGACGCTTCATCTCGCAAGACAGCTATAGGGGTGAAAACCGCAATCCGCTCAGTCTCAATCTGTACACGTATTGTTTCAACAACCCTATAACCTATGTCGACCCGACCGGGCATGCAGCTGGTTCTGTCGTCGATTATCTGAAGTCCCAAGGCAAGGATAGCTCTTTCTCGTCTAGAGAAAAAATCGCACAAAACTTGGGAATCAAAAATTACACGGGAACATCAGCTCAGAATACACAGATGCTCAATATGCTGACGACAAGCAAAACCAGCACGACGACGAGCAGTACGTCAACTAACAACACGAAGACCAGCAGCACGACGACGAGCAGTACGTCAACTAACACCACAAAAACCAGCAGCACGACGGCGAGCAGTACGGCAACCAACACCACAAAAACCAGCAGCACAACGACGAGCAGTACGTCAACCAACACCACAAAAACCAGCAGCACAACGACGAGCAGTACAACAACCAATACCACAAAAACCAATAGTACGTCGACTAGCTCCACGACAACAAATAGTTCGAAGACCACTACCTCGACAACCAGCAGTACTAAAGTCGTGACGGGGTCGGTTGTTGAATACTTGAATTCGCAAGGCAAGGACAGCTCCTTTACAGCAAGAGAGAAACTCGCGAAGGACCTGGGAATAAAAAATTATACCGGTACAGCCGCACAGAATACGCAGATGCTCAACATGCTGTCAAACGGTAGCAAGACCACTACAGCGAGCAACAGTTCGACTGGCAGCAAAACCGGCAGCAGTTCGTCGGCTGGGAACAGTGGTAAGACAAGTGGTTCGAGCAATTCTCAGGGGACGGGTAATACTAATCTTTCAGAACTAGAAAGGTTTTGTGAACAGCCTATTACCTCGACCTGGGGTATATCCAATAGTACTGCTGAGGCATGGTTCTTAAAGCAAAAAACTGCCCAGCCTGTGATTAAAAGATACGGTCTCAATTCCACCAATATTGGTGATGTTACAGCAGCACTCGAGGCAGCTGGTGTTTCACCTGTCTTCTTTTATGCTTATACTGTGAACGAAGGTGGCGGTGCCGGAGGTTTTATTAATCATTATGGGAAAAGCTACTATTCAAACCACGGTGGTGACACAGCAGTAAATGCAGCGAGTGGAGATGCGCAATATCTAGCTTCGCAATCAAAAAATATGAACAGCCAACCAGCTTGGATAGACTTAGGAAATTATGTAGACTTTGTACCCCAGAGTGTTAAGAATAGCGGGAATGCTAGTTTTGCCAATATGCCCAGCGGCTCAATAGGCAGGGCGTATATAGCAGCAACGGCAGCAACCACTTGGGAAGTCTATTATCCTAACGGGTTGCTAAAGAAGTATAACACAGTCCAGAATTATGGTGCCCCGATGCAAGGAGTTATGAAATCTATTAAAGCCATGGGTGATAACCCGTAAAGTGCGACTGGCCAGAAATCACATATGATTATTTCTCGATAGGAGTTGAAAAAATGAAATCTTTAAATGAACATAAGCTGATTCTTGTTGCGTTCATCACGGTATGCGTTTTTCAAACCGGATGTGCCAGCAAGACAAATGTTAACCTAGCTGCACGAACGCCTTCAAGCCTGGCGAGCCAAGGCAATTCGACAATGCCAACGGATATCGACACAGCGAATATTACATCAGCGCCATCGGCCGTTATTCCAAGCCTTACTGTAAATCCAAGTCCGACCGTAACCCCAAGCCCTACGGTGCCCAGTTCAACGCAAGATACCCAAAATACAGCGATGAACTTCACACAAATCCAAGCCGGGGATTATTCGAGCTTGCTCGGAACTTGGATAGAAGTGGCTTATGCAGATAACCCATTTGACGGGACTGGAGCGCAATGGCATGCGGGTACATCTGGCGCTGCTCCTCATACTCTCTCTGTGTCAAATGACAAAATCGTCTACAGTGACTCAGCGATGGTCATGCAGGGAAATACGATTACAGACGCTGCGGGTTCTCATCTTCTTTCGTTTATAAATAATGGAAGTTCTCTCTCCGCTGACTTCGCCGATGCCAATACCGCCATCAACTGGGCTGTTACATTTTACCCAAAAGGGATAGCAAATGAAATCCAACCCAATAATGGCGTGAAGATTGACAACACTAAAAATCTCATTGACATTTGGTACAGCGGAATGCAAAACGAAATAGTTTTTGCACAAATTGATTGATATATATTCAGCCGCCCGAATGAGTTCCTTGGAGTTGTCAAGATTAGTGCTTGATCTGAGTTGTCGTTCGATCATTTCCATACTTTCCACGAAAACGTTAGGTATAAGGGGTACTCGCAAGTTGAGTCCCGTCGATTTGAGCAGTCAAGAACTGATTGGTCTGTTGAGTCGTAATGGATCAACCTAAAATCAGTGCTTGACGATCAACTGTACATGCGGTGACGGTTGCATTTGATAAGATTGATGAACTCGACGTGATCGGATGTTATAAACGCCCCGGGCAAGATTTGCGGTTCGGAGAGATTACCAAGCGCCAATCCATTGATCACGTCTTTTCGAGACCGGAGGCGCAATTATGGAGACTGTATATCCAACTGTGTAAATGGAAATAACCTCCAATAAGGAGATGATGTCAAATGAACGAACGTGAAAAAGAATTAATTGCCCTATTAGCCTAACAATGCAAAAAGGCGGAAGCTGCAGTTTTCACTGTTTTCATGCCTCTCCAGCCGGAAACAGCACGTTGAACATCGGCACCAGCAGGAGCTGTGTTTCTTGACTTTAAACAATAACTAATTCCACAAACAGGCACATCTTCCCAAATAACTATTGACCTTGATTGGCTTTTGCCTTTCTAGGTTTTTTTGTGGGCTACCCAGTGCCGAATGAATCCAATATTCAACCAATAACACATATAACCCATGTAATACCCGTAGAGTAACAAAATTGATTTCTTTTGAACCTTGGTTGGCTTTATGCCTCTCAAGGTTCTTTTTACGAATTACTCATGATGGTCACATTTAATGTCAAAGTGAAATTCTACGAGAGACTCATGAATGTGATTTTTAATGTGAAAATTTCTCGGAGTCGGAGATAAGGAATGGTTCCTTGAGCTCATTAGCTGGAAAAAGGAACTGGAAGCGGCAGATGAGGAAGTGCGTCGCGATCTCGGATTCATTGAATTGGCGCAGATTAACGAGAAACCGGCGAGATGACTTTTCAAGTATGATGGGTGAAGATTATACCGGTCATCCGACGAAAGTGGCTGAGAACCAAAGCTCGAAGGTCTAAGCGTTAGTGCAATAGTTGTCGGTCGGAGAAACTCGTCAACATCATGCTATAGCATGATGAAGAATAAGACCGATTACGGTCCAGCAATGCCTCTAACGGAACGCCAAGCCGGATGATATAATGGCGATAATTCGATAAAATGATTGCCGCCATTTCTTTGGCTGAGTTTACGTGGAAAGGTTTTGTAGCGAGCCTATTACCTCGACCTTGGGTAGTATATCGGATAGGGCTATTGAATCTAAGTCATAGTAATGTTAAGAGCAAGAATGCAGAACATAATCTTAATGCCGATAATATAAAAGAGGTCACAAATGCAGTTAGAGCTGCTGGAGTTTCACCTGTTTTATTTTACATCTATTCAGATAACGAGGGTTCAGGTGGAAACATAGCTGGAGGGTTTATTAATCACTGGACACCTAAAAACGTAGATACTACTGACATGTCGACCTCATCTGCGATACAGGATGCTAATTATTTGGTGAAGCAATCTAAAAAAACAAACTCAAGCCCCGCAGCAGGCGGTGTTGAACTAAAGACATGCCGGCCACAGCTGCTTTCGCCTTATTGAAACCTCTCCCAGCCGGAAGCATAGGAATTGTTTACATTCCGTCGACATCTGTGAGTACTGCGGAAATAGAGGATCTCAATGGCATAACGGGGGACTGGACAGGATTATACGGTAACCCATAGCAAACTCTTAGGAAGAGTATTAAAGAGCTGGGAGGCAAACTCTGATTAATTAATGCCTCCGCCTTGTTCGGGTAGAGGCAATGAAAAGAGTTTGCAGAACATTAAATTACGGTTTTTCTCAAAAACTAATTTAATCGTGGGGTATTCAATATGAAAAGGTCTTTCGTTCTTGCACTGATCTTGGTACCTATGCTATCCCTTGCCGCTTGTGGTAACAATGACAACACGTCAACTAATAACTCAAGTATTTCAATCAATACAGCCACACCATCAGATGAATCCTCAGTGTATTCCCAAAGTTCATCTGTTTCCTCTTCAACATCGACGGGCGTTTCGACAAGTACTTCCAGTTCAACACAAGATATTCAAGGTACAGGAATAAACCTCACACAAATCCAAGCTGGGAATTATTCGAGCTTGCTAGGTACTTGGACAGAAGTGGCTTATGCAGTAAACCCACAAAACGGCACTGGGGAGCAGTGGAAAGAGGGTTCTCTTTCTACCCTCTCTGTGTCAAGTGACAAAATCGTATATGGTAATGGGGACTTGGTCATTCAGGGATATAGACTTAAGGATAGTGCGGGTTCGCATACCCTTTCGTTCGAAAAAAATGGAGGTTCACTTGATGCTTCGCTCACAGATGAAGATGTCACCATCAACTGGAATGTTTCATTTTACCCAAAGGGGGTAACAAATGATATTCAACCAAATAATGGGGTGAAGATTGACAACACTAAAGACCTTATTGTCATTTGGACAAGCAATAATGGCTTAACAGAAGTTTTTGCGCAAACAAATGCAAGTAATTCTGTAGCGAGCGGAATGAAAAATAGTCACTAATTTATCGCAGTAATTTTCAGTAACAAGCAAAAAACAATATACATTTTTAATGGCGGTTGTAAGCGTCAAAAATTATCCATGAGATAATCCTCCTCAGAGAACGACAGAGGAGGATTTTTCATGGCCAGAGCAGAGATTCGGCAACAATGGGAAACACGGATCGCAGCGTTCCGGGCAAGTGGAGAAAAAGCAACCCATTGGTGCAAGGCGAATCAGGTGAATCGTCGACAACTATATAATTGGTTGAAACGAATCGAAGGCACCGGCGTTTCGGGGGCACCTTCCAAGCGAACAGCATGGGTACACGTGGAGATCGCGCCTGAACTTGAAACAAATTTGCCTTCCAGTTCGTTCATCATTTCGTCCGATTTCTCGAAAAGGATAATGGAAATGATCTGCAGAAATACTGTTAATTGGAGTTAATTCGCTGTTATTTTACACTATGTGCTTTTGTCGGGGGCGAATGTTGCAATGAAAAGAAGAGTTGTGTTGGGAACATTATTATTCGGTCTTCTAGCGACTGCGTGCAGCGGTCAGACGGTTGATAATGCCAGTCAATCCTTATTAGAGAATGGCGCAAGCAGCGGAGAAAAGGCGACGGTACCTGATGGTACAATCAGCCCCAAAGTAGCGGAACAAAGCAGCCCAGCCGCCGAAACGATGGAACCACAAAGCACTTCCGAAACAACCAGCACCATAGAACCGACAACCCCGGAACCAAAGGGGATCGAACCGCCGTCTGATAGGCCATCCAGTTATGTTAAAATTTATAAAAATGAATCTCTTAAGGAAATCCAATTCGGGAAACTTTTAATTAATTTAGATGAATATCATGTAGTATCAGATACGCTCAGTAATGATACTGAAACATTTAAGACTGAAATTGATAAAGGAGAAGCTCGGCCAGAACCTCATATGACTATTACAATTCAGGCAATAAAAAAACAAGATTTTCTCAATACGGAAGACATCGTAACCTACTTAAGTAGTCTGTCTCCTGATTATGAGCAAATCGAGATTTATATTCATGTAACCGATGATTCGGGAATAGTCGGTTTATATAGTGTATCAGGGGATGGGATGACGAACTATTTAGTTTACTACCGGGATGCTTACTATTTAGTTGAATCTGATTACAGTAAATTGGACAATTATCTATTCAATGATTATCCTACAGCGAATTATGAGGTGAATAAACAAAAAATAGAATGCGCCAACTCTTTTACAGCTAATGTTAATAAAACGATTTCTTATGATGATAACAAAGTGGAATATGATATCACTCAAGGTAAAGATGGAACGAAATATTCCGCTGAATTAAGTTTCGATAATAAGGAATATATAAACAATTTTACTCTGAAAAGTGAGAAGGGCGAAAACCTGCTTGCATTATCCACAGATGCATCAGGTTTAAATGAATATATGGCTATTAATTTTATAGATGTTAACATGGATGGTTATGCAGATATTCAAGTTTTGGAAGAAGAAGGCGCTAAGAATAATAGTTATGCACTGTATGTCTGGGATGATTCTGCCAATAATTTTATTAAAGTAAAATGTGATGAGATGCTTTCGGAAATAGAAGTGCACGATGGTTACTTGCTTAATTGGCAAAAAGCAGATGCAGTTTCTGGAGGCCTACAAAAACTTGTCTGGACGGATAAGAATACGTTGATAAAAGAATCAGAAGAAGAATATCAAGCGGAACAATCGAAGATGGACGATGGTGTCACCGCCGCCTGTCGCCGGTTATTCAAAGCTAAAATACACTCTTGGGTAAACTCTACACCTCAGTAATCTCACCCTTTGGATGATTAGCAACGTTATTTTAAGTCATTTAAATTAGGCGGTTACTTAAATGAAAAAAAGAACAGCAATAGCACTAGCAAGCATTCTAATATCTATAACAATGATGCTTTGTTCTTGTAGATTTCAACAAAATAGTAGTCCAGTGAGCACTTCAGTAAGTACTCAGAGCTCAATGGCAAAGGCAACGGAAAGACCTAATGATTCATTGAAGACTCCTGAATCTTCGCCGGTTACAACATCTGCAGTGATTACTACGAAAGAACTTATGGGATATCTGAATTTAAAGAGGTCTGAAATTCTAGAGATAAATGGGGCTGAGACTGGAACTGGAACTATTTCAGTTATGGAATCCCATATGGTTTTTCCATGTATATTTGTAGAACAGTTGGGATTGACATTTATCTTTGCTGATGATGTGGAAGACCTGAAGCCAACATATATTTTTGTTAGCAGTGAAACGAATGTGAAAAATATCGATGTTAACGGTGCTAAACCAGGAATGAATTTTAAAGACATTTTAAGCAAACTCGGGAACGGACAAGTCAAGAAAACGTGGTTTTCAAACGAAGCTAACTTAGCTTACCAACTAGATTTTAAGGTTGGTGGAATGTTATACAGCTTTGTATCAGATGATGAACAAGGTATAGATTCCGAGCTTTATATATCCTTGAATTCGGATATAGCCTCTATAAAGGAAGAGAGCGATTCAGTACCTAAAAATTCTCCGGAATCAATTAAGAAAGGCGACTTTAAAATATTTAACTGGGGTGATGTTAAGTTTCAAGAATTAAGGTACGTAAGTAAAAAAACTTATGAAAAAATCGCTGAGATATGCAGTAACATAGATTTTATGGGAAATTTTAAACCTATGAAGTTGGAAGAAAATTCATTTTACAGAGAACAATTTTTAAAAGTATTAAATGGAGAGGAATCTTACATAAATAAACTAGAAGAAAAGGGACTTTCTGATTTGGTTGAATTTGACCCTCAAAATAGGAAGGAATATACCTATTACTTTTTTGACATGAATGGAGATGAAGTCCCTGAACTAATGGTATTTGGTAATGATATGAGATATATAGACATTTTTTCTTTTGATACAAAAACGAATAAAGTTGAGCTGTTAGATATTGAAAAAGCAGGAACTAGTTACTTTTTGGGTAATAATAAAATGGGTGCTTGGTACGACGGGACAGGAATTACCTATGAATTTTATGAGGTAGATGAAAACGGAGATATAAATTCTAAAATATTCTTTCATTCTGAAGGGTATCTCAATGATATTTCAAATGAAGAAGATGCGATATATATGGTTGGCTTTCGTGAAGGTTCTGAAGAATTTGAGAAATACAAATTACTAGCAAAAGAAATGGGCGAACAACTAATTAACAAAGATGGTATATATATAATGAGGATATCAAAAGAACAATATGACCAAGTAACACAAAACTATTTTAAATCAAGAAAGATAGCAGAAGAAAATATTAAAAAAGTTACGTACACATTTGACGAACTATTTGGTTAAAACTTTGACTTGCAGACACTGACAGTTGCGCCAACAGTTTCACCGACAATCGTACCATCTAGTGCACCAACAATCGCACCGACGACGCTATCAACGACGACATCGCCTACAACAGCACCAAAACGTAATAACGATTCTACCAACGACAAGCAAGCAGCTGTCATTACGGTTGATGAAGCTAAGGGAGCAGTCATAGAATTTTGTAAAAGACCTAATATTGGCGTTGAAGCATCACATATTATCAAATATGATATCGAAGTTCAGGGTACAACGTATTATTATTTCGACGTGATTTATTCATTATTGATGGGAGACCCCCCTAGTTCGAATGATAACCTTCCTAATTGGGTATATGTCAGTTGTAAAGATGGACAGTTATTTGAGATTATTGAAGAAAAATTAAACAAATTTAGCGTGGGTAAAAAGTTGACGAAAAGTAAACAGGTGCTTCAATCGGCCTGTATTCCCACAATTGCACAGATTGCCATTAAGGGTCTGTGGGCTGAGATGTTGTAAGAAGATCTGCTTTGAATGGATCATGATTTAATCTATCAAAATCAAAGTGGACGAAAAACACAAATGGTGGTGACTAGCAAGATGGTCACCACCTTCTTTTTTGTTGATTTTTCGCAAATGCAAAATAAACTTGGATTTCTTTTATTTATCCCTTCTTATACTGCTTTGGAGTCGATCCATATGTGCGCTTAAACATTCGAATGAAATAACTGGTTTCCATGCCTAGGTGCTGCGCTACTTTTTCGATGGTGATATTCGGTTGGTCCTCCATAAGTTGCAAGGATTGCCTCATGCGCAGTTGAAGGATGTATTGCTGCGGTGTCATGCCATAGTAGGCGACGAACAAACGATGAAAGTGCTGCACGGAATACCCGGCAGCCCTCGCGACATTGCTCAGCAGAAGCCGCTCGTTGTAGTGGTCGTGAATGAGCTTCACAGCGGTCTGAAGCGCTGAGTTAGGCTGGCCCGCGGGATAGATGCGCTCGGAAGAACGTTTGCCGGATGATTGGTTTTCGAGTACGGCTAATATGAGACTATACAACCGCTTGGAGGCTTCCCAATAGGCATTCTCGCCGTTGAGGCTGATCAAGTTCCAAATGGACTCCAGTTGCATCCATAGCGGATTCATATCTAGAATGGGCAAAGCACGGCATGTCACTTTAACCGCTTGGCCGAAAAGCGCAGAGGCGGCGGAGCCATTGAAGGCGACGAACCCCAAATCCCATACTTCATCCGAATGGTAAGGTTGATACGTATGGCCCAAGTGGGCGGGAAGGAAAAAGGCGGTGCCTGGCGCCAGGACAAGCTCTCCCATCCCGTCGATCCGGATGAGTCCCTTCCCGCTTCGGGTTAAAAACAACTGATGGGCCGAGTATCCGTCAGGCCTGGACAAGATCTTCTGCTCATGGCTGCCGATGCAGTATACGTAAAGGGGCAGCGACTCATCCAGGTTCGTCATTTCCGCAAGAAGAAAGGGCATCATCGAAAATTGGCCTCCATGTTAAGATCGTACGATTAATTGGTGCTTCTTTTCTATGATTATATATGCTCGTTGGATTATGATCAAAGGCGTATGAGTGAATGAGAGGAGCTTTTAACCTGAGGGAGGAAGTTTAGATGAAAAAGGTTCAGCCCATTAGCCCGAAGGTTCCGGTTTTTCTTCACGGAGCCGATTATAATCCGGATCAATGGTTGTCTTATCCGGGTGTGTTCGAGGAAGACATCCGTTTGATGAAATTGGCTCACTGTAATGTGATGTCCGTCGGAATTTTCTCCTGGTCCTCGCTGGAGCGGGCGGAGGGAGAATACCAATTTGAATGGCTCGATCACGTGCTGGATACTTTTGCGGAGAACGGCATTTTCGCCTTCCTGGCAACACCAAGTGGTGCCCGTCCCACATGGATGTCAGCTGCTTATCCTGAAGTGTTGCGGACGGGAGCAAACCGCGTACGGAATCTTCATGGCTTCCGCCATAACCACTGCTATACCTCTCCGGTATACCGTGAAAAAACCCGTTTGATCAATACCAAGCTGGCGGAACGTTATGGAAAGCATCCTGCGGTTATCGGCTGGCATATATCTAATGAATTCGGCGGGGATTGCCATTGCGAGCTTTGCCAGGAAGCGTTCCGGGAATGGCTGAAAAAGAAGTATGGATCGTTGGATGCCCTCAACCAAGCATGGTGGACGGCTTTCTGGAGCCATACTTACACGGATTGGGGGCAAATCGAGTCTCCGGCGCCCCACGGGGAGACGCAGGCTCACGGAGCGAACCTGGATTGGAAGCGGTTTGTCACCGACCAAACCGTCGATTTTTGCCGGCATGAGATGACTCCGATCCGCGAGCTTTCCCCTGAGTTGCCTGTTACGACCAACATGATGGACCTATTCGAAGGCTTGGATTACCGGAAATTTGCCGATTTACTGGACGTCATTTCCTGGGATGCTTATCCGACCTGGCACGAAAACCTGGATGACAGCAAGCTTGCCGCTTGGTTCAGCATGAATCACGATTTGTTTCGGTCGCTGAAAGGAAAGCCCTTCTTGCTGATGGAGAGCACACCGTCCCTCACAAACTGGCAGGCAGTCAGCAAACTGAAGCGACCTGGCATGCACCGGTTGTCGTCGCTTCAGGCTGTAGCCCATGGATCGGATTCCGTGCAGTATTTCCAATGGCGCAAAAGCCGCGGCTCCAGCGAAAAGTTCCATGGCGCCGTCGTCGATCATGCCGGCCATGAGCATACCCGGGTATTTCAAGATGTAGCCTCTCTCGGCAAAACACTGGAAGGCCTCTCCGATGTCATCGGAACGTTTACGCCGGCTGAAACGGCGATCGTCATGGATTGGGATAACCGCTGGGCAGTGAAAGACGCTCAAGGGGTGCGCAATCGCGGCATCGGATACGAGGAGACGCTGCTCACCCATTACCGGGCGTTTTGGGAGCTGGGCATTCCCTTGGACATTATCGGTTCGGAGGATGATTTCTCGGCATATAAACTGATTGTGGCACCGATGCTCTATCTTGTCCGCGAGGAGACCGGGCAAAAGATCGAACGCTTCGTGGAGGCAGGCGGAACCTTTGTTGCCACCTACTGGTCGGGCATCGTCAACGAAAACGACCTCTGCCATCTTGGCGGATTTCCCGGTCCCCTTCGGCGAACGCTGGGCGTTTGGTCGGAAGAGACGGAAGGATTGCACCCCGATGACCGCAACGAGCTTGTCTGTCTCGAGGCAAACCAGCTTGGCTTGAGCGGGCGCTTTGAAATCCGTGAGATATGCGAGATAACCCATTCTGAGGGAGCGGAGACTCTCGCAGTGTATGGGGATGACTTTTATGCGGGCCGCCCGGTGCTCACCGTTAACCGTTTGGGGTATGGACAGGCTTATCATTTAGCGGCGCGGGTTGCTGACGCTTCCTTCTACGAGCTGCTTTACGGACATATCGCGCAGAAAGCTGGAGTGAGCAAAGTGTTGAACTCCCATCTCCCAGCCGGTGTGACGGCACAAATTCGTTCCGATGGCGAGCACGATTATCTCTTCCTGATGAATTTCAGCGGCAAGGAAGCGGAAGTAGAGTTGGACTCGGCAGATTATGCGGATGTTGAGACGGGAGCAGCGGAGGAGCGGTTTGTTCGTCTCGGTGTTTATGGGGTTCGCATTCTTAAACGTAGAGCCAGAAGGTACACCCATCAATAACGGCAAGATCATAAGGAATTCAAGTATTCCCTTGCGGTTTGATTTTTGTATTTCTTGAAGACCCTTCCGAAGTAGGTCGTGTTGGTATAGCCTACCTTCAGAGCGACCTGCTCAATGGAGTAAAGCCGTGTTCTAAGAAGCTGCTCGGCTTCATGGACCCGCAGCAGATTGACATACTCCAGCAAGGTTTTGCCGGTTGCCTTTTTGAATAAAGCACAGAAGTAATTCGGGCTGACGCAGATCATCTGCGCAGCCTTTTCTATTGAAATGGGATCGCAAAAATGTTGGCTTAAATGCACGAGCAAAGGTTGGATGGCTGCTTGATGCTTCGTCTTGGCATCGGTTATCGAGACTAATTCATATTGGAAAGCATGTCCAAGAGCCGCGAAAAGAGCAGATTTAATGAGTAACTCATAACCGAACCGTTTCTCCCGAAAATCTTCGACGGTCTTTACGATAGCAGCATGAATGGGAGAGGCTCCAGATTGTTCCGCACGATAGAAGGGCGGCAATAGCGCCTCATGACCAAGTAAGGGCTTAATATATTTGATTTCCGTACTGTCCAGGGAGCTATTCCGGAGCAACGCTTCATTGAAAACGACTGCATACAGTTCACTGTTTTCTTCAATCGGAAAGGCCGAATGGACCTGTCTCGCGTTGACGAAGATCGCATCCCCTTCCCGCACATCCTCAAAGCGGGCTTCCACCTGAACGCGGAAGCTTCCTTTTGTTATGGCTAACCATTCGAAATGATCATGCCAATGGGGCGGTATGATCTGATAGAACTCCTTGTGCAGATGGAAAATATTTATGGGAAACGTAGAATCGGGGATGAGCGTGTGCTCCTTTTGCGACAAGGATTCGCTGTTCTTTTGCATGACTTGGTGCCTCCAAAAAAATCGTAATATCGTATGAAAAGATCTGATTTTCCGCAGTAGTTACGTCATTTTTATCACAATATAATGATTTTGTACACGAATATATGATTCTAATTCATAAAGCAGTGGAGGGTATGAGAGATGTTTCGTGCGGACAAGTCCCGATTGATTAGAGAGTATGATCACGAACAAGTTTGGATTGAGCCTTGGGGAGAAAATGCCTTCCGCGTGCGTGCTTCTTTTTCGACCATGACGGAGGAGGATTGGGCACTTCTTCCGGCGCCGCAATCCGAATCCTTCATCGAAATCGGTGAAGATAGCGCGACGATTACCAATGGCAAGATCAAAGCCGAGATTTCACGCAGCGGTCAAATGACGTTTTATAACCAGAAAGGCGAAATCTTACTGCGTGAGAGTGAGCTTACTTATCAACTCAAATATGGAGGGCGGGAGCTGATCGCCCACCCTGGCAGCAGCGATTTTCATCTGACCCTTCGCTTGGAATCCGATCCAACCGAGAAGCTGTATGGCATGGGCCAGTACCAACAAGCTTTTCTCAATTTAAAAGGCTGTCAACTGGAGCTCACGCACCGCAATTCGCAATCCAGCGTTCCTTTTGTCTTGTCCAATTTGGGATATGGCTTTCTGTGGAACAATCCCGCTATCGGCCGGGCTAACTTTAACCTAAATGTCACGGAGTGGAACGTTCCATCCACGAAGCAGCTAGACTATTGGATCACGGCAGGGGACACGCCGGCAGAAATCGAAGAGGCCTATGCTTCCGCCACAGGCAAGGTTCCCATGATGCCGGATTATGCGACGGGGTTTTGGCAGTGCAAGCTCCGTTACCGGAATCAGGAAGAGCTATTGGAGGTCGCGCGGGAGTATAAAAAGAGGAATCTTCCGATCTCGGTCATCGTTGTCGACTTCTTCCACTGGACGAATCAGGGAGATTGGAAGTTTGACCCTGAATACTGGCCGGATCCTAAGGCGATGGTCGAGGAACTGAAAGAGATGGGCATTGAACTTATGGTGTCTGTATGGCCGACCGTTCAGACGGAGAGCGAGAACTACCAAGAGATGCTGGAAAAAGGATACCTCCTTCGCTCCGACCGCGGTGTCCGCTCACAGTTCCAATTTCTCGGGCAAAGTGCGATTTTTGATGCGACAAACCCGGAAGCACGCAGCTATCTTTGGAGCAAAATCAAGAAGAATTACTATGATTCCGGCATAAAAATATTTTGGCTGGATGAGGCGGAGCCTGAGTTAACCGTCTATGATCATGACATTTATCGCTATCATATCGGTTCGAGTAAACAAGTCGGGAACATTTACCCCAGCCGATACAGCCAGACCTTTTACGAAGGAATGGAATCGGAAGGCCAGACGAACATCATCAATTTGGTTCGCGCCGCCTGGGCAGGCAGCCAGAGGTACGGAGCTCTCGTATGGTCGGGGGATATAGCATCAACGTTCGAGGTGTTCCGTTATCAGGTGGTGGCTGGACTGAACATGGCGATTGCCGGTATTCCTTGGTGGACAACGGATATCGGCGGATTCCATGGAGGGGATCCGGACGATCCATCGTTCCAGGAACTCGTTATCAGGTGGTTCCAATATGGCGTCTTTTGTCCGGTATTCCGCCTGCATGGCGATCGTAAGCCGTTTAATGCTCCCATTGGAACCTCAGGAGGAGGGGTATGCGGCAGCGGCGGCCCGAATGAAGTGTGGAGCTACGGCGATGTGGCCTACGAGATTATGGTGAGTCATCTGCATATGAGAGAACGCCTTCGTCCTTATATTACGGAGCTGATGCAGCAAGCCCACGAGAAAGGAACGCCGCCTATGCGGCCCCTGCTCTATGACTTTCCGCAAGATGAAAGAGCTTGGGACGTAGCTGACCAGTATATGTTCGGACCGGATTTGCTCGTCGCTCCCGTTTTGCACGAAGGGGCCAGAAGCCGAGCCGTTTACTTGCCGGCCGGTTCAGTCTGGGCGGATGCCTATACAGGCGTATCCTATCAAGGAGGAATCTCAATAACAATAGATGCTCCTTTGGAACGCATCCCCTTGTTCTTGAGAGATGGAGCGAAGCTCGCGATTGTGTAGGAATAAAGCAATATAAGTCGGGGTAGGAAAAATAAAAGAAGTTCCTTCGGTAACAGTGTTGGAACTTCTTTGTTGTTTCTCCTGTTATTCATAACCGGAGCGGATCGTTGCGACAAATGCTTGTATGTTAAGATCGTACGATTAATTGATGGTAATTTTCTATGGTTATATATACATATTAGATTATGATCAAAAGCAGATGAGTGAATGAGAGGAGCTTTTGACATGGAGTATGCCATTGACGCCCGGATTTCCCCAAAGGCGATTTATCCGTCAACCCTAAAGCTTGGAGGGCAAAATCCCCAAGGTTTGGACATTCGTTTTACCAACTATTATATGGAATTGGGCGGGGCGCCTTTTATCGCCATTTGCGGCGAATTCCATTATTCCCGGTATCCGGAAACGGATTGGGAGCCGGAACTGCTGAAAATGAAGATGTCAGGGATTAATGTGATCGCCATGTATATCTTTTGGAACCATCATGAAGAGATGGAAGGCGTATTCGATTGGGAGGGCTCACGGAACCTGCGGAAGTTTACGGAATTGTGCGGGCGGCACGGACTTTACGCCATTTTGCGAATCGGTCCCTTTTGCCACGGGGAAGTGCGTAACGGCGGCTTGCCGGATTGGCTGTTCGGCAGGGATTTCGACGTCCGCTCCAACGACGAAGGATATTTAAACTATGTCCGCCGGTTATACACGGAAATCGGCCGTCAAGCAGTCGGGCTGATGTTTCAGGACGGTGGCCCCGTCATCGGCATTCAGTTGGAGAATGAATTCAATGCGGCTGCCGCCTTGTGGGAGCTGACCGCCAAGCAAGGAGATGAGTATCTGAGCGGGGGCACTGGCGGCGCCGAACATATGCGGAACCTCAAGCAGCTTGCAGCCGCTGCCGGCCTGATTGCCCCGATTTATACAAGCACGGGGTGGGGAGATGCTCCTGTTCTCGAGGACGAGGTTCTGCCCCTCTATGGCGGATATGCGTATACGCCTTGGAGCATCAGTCCGGATAACCCGAAGCAGAAGCCTACCGGTGAATATGTCTTTACCAGCTATCACGATGAGAAAATCGTGAGCAGCGAGTTTCAACCGAAATACCCAAAAACGAAGTATCCCTTCGCTTGTTGTGAAATGGGAGGAGGAATGCAGACTTGGTACTTGTCGAGATTCATCGTGGAACCCGAGAGTGTTCTTGCCATGAGTATGGTTAAAATGGCTGGCGGCTGCAATTTCTTAGGCTACTACATGTTTCATGGCGGGACCAATCCGGTGGGTTTGACAGGTTATTTGAACGAAAGTACGACACCGCGGATCACCTATGATTTTCAAGCGCCGATCGGAGAATTCGGCCAGATTCGGGAATCCAATCACTTGCTCCGGCCGCTTCACTATTTCTTGCAACGGTTTGGCGGACGTCTAAGCCCCATGGCGACCGTGCTCCCGGAAGGAGCGGAGGCGATTCAGCCGGAGGATACAGAGCCGTTGAGGTATGCTCTTCGTACCGACGGCAGGTCAGGCTTTCTTTTTATCAACAACTATCAAGATCATATCGAAATGAAAACGCATGAACATGTGCGATTTTCGCTGAATATGAACGGCGGCAATCTTACATTCCCACATAAGACTGTCCTTACGATCAAAAGTAAATCTTCCATGATGCTTCCGTTTCATTTTGACTTGGACGGATTGAATTTGCGGTATGCAACGGCTCAGCCGGTGACGTCGGTTGAGGCTGCGGAAGCCATGACGTTTTTCTTCGCAATGCCGGAAGGCGTGGATGGAGAATTTGCCTTTGATATGGAGGACCTTGAGCATGTTGCCGCCGAAGGCGGCGCAGTCCAACGGGGGGAAGGCGGCACGGCGATTGTGACGGTGCCGCACAGCGGTTCCGCCTGGATTCGCGTCACCCGCGAAGGAAAACGGGAGATTCGCCTATATGTGATGTCCGCTAAAGAAGCTGCCACGCTCTGGGTATCAGAAGCGGCAGGCAAGAGTCATGTTCTCTTTTCTGAAACGCCTCTGACGGTATCCGAAAAAGGTCTCGAATTCTTTGCGAATGGAGCGAGTGAGTTTACTTTCCGCGAGTATGTTTTCGCAGAGCCGAAGTCTCAATGGGCTTCAGAAGAGGAATTGTACAAGGTACACTTGGAAGAGGAGGGAGCTTTCTGCAAATATCGGGTTAAACTGCCGTTGCTGCAGATTCCTTTTCGTATGACCAAGCTGCATCCTCACAAGGTATTGCTGCATATCAATACCGCCGTCCTGCAGGATGCGGATGATGTTATTTTTAGCATCGACTATACCGGAAATGTCGGGTATGCCTTCTCCGGAGGGAAGCTTATCCACGATCACTTCCATAACGGCGCTCCGTGGGAGTTGGGGTTGAAGCGGTTTGGCAGGCAGCTCCGTCAAGGCGATATCATTCTCGAAACTACGCCGCTGCGTAAAGGAATCATGACTGTCGATGCCGATGCGGCTATGGCTGTTGAACGGCACTTTTCCGGGGAACAATGCGCCCAGTTTCACCAAATTACCGCCGAACCCGTGCGGCGCATCTTACTGACTGCCGAGTCGCCAGAAGCTTAGAGGTTTAGGTCGATGAACGGATCAAGAGGGGGTTATAGTCTTGAAATCACTAGCTCACATTCATTTAAGAGATCCCTATATACTGCCGGTCCCATCAGTAAAGAAGTATTATCTCTACGGAACAGAAGGGGCTACGGCATGGTCGGGTAATCCCGTAGGCTTTGACGCCTATGTCAGCGAGGATTTGATTCATTGGGAGGGACCGCATGCCGTCTTTCGTCCCGCTGAGGGATTTTGGTCCGATCATCATTATTGGGCGCCGGAAGTTTATGCTTTTGGAGAAAAATATGTGATGTTCGCTTCCTTTAAGGCTGACCGCATCTGCCGGGGAACGCAGGCTCTGGTCGCCGATCATCCTTTGGGTCCCTTCTGTCCCTTGGGCGAGCGCCCGCTTACCCCGCCGGATTGGGAGTGTTTAGACGGTACGCTTTACACCGATGAGGATGGGAACCACTGGATGATATTCTGCAAAGAATGGCTGCAAGTGAAGGACGGGGAAATGTACGCCATCCCTTTATCGCACAATCTCGACATGCCCGCGGGGGAGCCGGTATTGTTGTTTCGTGCTTCGCAGGCACCTTGGTCCAAGCCCGGCGGGGGAGGTGAGCATGTGACGGATGGCCCGTTTCTCCATCGGATGGAGAGCGGTGAACTGATCATGCTTTGGTCAAGCGGCGGTACTAAGGGGTACACCATGGGCATCGCAAGATCGCTCAGTGGAAAGGTTACGGGTCCTTGGAAGCAGGGTACACAGCCGCTGTTCGGGGAGGACGGAGGTCATGGCATGATCTTCCGTGATCTGGACGGTCGTTTAAGGATGACGATTCATTCGCCCAACGCCCATCCCATGGAACGCCCCGTTATCTTCGAGCTCATCGAGCAGGAAGACCGACTGACCCTGGCACCAACGAATGACTGATCGTCCGATAAAGTTGCGAATCCCGGGCTGTTCTTAGCCCAGGATATATGTATTATGGTCCCAAAGGCATCGCATGGGATTACGATGAAAATGGCAAAGTGAAATTTATGGAACAACGTACCAAAAATTTTGAAGCTGATCCGGATGCGGCAAAGCTCAAATATGGAAACGACACCTTCAGCTGGCTTTTGAAGTGGGTACCGATTTAACGGGCATGGTCGACTCCAACCAACGAATACGACAAGCTGGTTGTCGAGCATGACCAATTTGCTTGGCCGGCGAATCAATAATCTATCTGAACAAAAATGCGGCAGTGCCGGGGATTGCTCTGGACTGCCGCATTTATTATTTAGGCGATGAGGATGACATACGGTAGTTCGTCCTTATCTTCCGTCATTTTTTATTCGTGGTAGCCGTATAAATACTTTCGTGCCTTCGCCAAGTTGGCTTTCGAAATGAAGTCCGTAGGTTAGGCCGAATAAGAGGCGAATCCGGTAATTGATGTTACGGATGCCATACCCATCTTTGTTGGCATTGGAATCATATGAACCATTTAGGCTATTGATTTGATCTTCAGATATGCCGATGCCATTGTCCTGGACGACAAGAATGATGTCGCCATTCTCACAGTAAGAATAGATGAAGATTTCGCCTCTACGATGCGCTGTTTCTCGTATGCCGTGAAGAATCGCGTTTTCGACGATAGGCTGAAGTGTGATTTTAGGTATGTCATACTCGAAAAGCTCTTCGTCCACGTCGATATTGAGCTCGATGGAATTGCCGAATCTGCGGTTTTGAATGTCCACATACAAGCGAGCATGCTCCAATTCTTTGCCCAAAGTGGTTACTTCTTCTCCCTTATTAAGGCTGAGCTTGTAGAATTGGCTGAGCGATTGTACGAGGGATGAAATTTCTGGTACTTTTCTTTGGATAGCAGTCCAATTTATCAAGTCCAACGTGTTATATAAAAAATGAGGGTTGATTTGAGAATGTAGCGCTTTGAGCTCGGCGTTTTTTGCTTCTACGCCGAGCTTGTACTGCTCATCCAGGATGACCTTCATTCGGCTGACCATATAGTTGTAGGTTTCGACGAGCTGCCCGACTTCATCCTGGCGCCCATCGGATATTACGGGTTCGAGTTCACCTGTTTGCACGCGGCGCATTTTTCGAATAACCATGCCAATCCGCCTCGTTTGGGAACTGGAAATCCAGTACACTAATAGATTTGCTGCAATAGCTAGCAAGATCATAAAGGCGAGTATTTGATTTCTGACTTTCTTGCCGGAAGCGTATAGATCCTGTAAGGGAACGATCGAAACAAGGTTCCAATCCGTTCCTTCGATCGTTTTGACGCCAGCCATAACGTTTTTGCCGCTTAGTGTTATCGTCCGCCATGGGTCGTTTTGTAACGCGATGGAGAACACGGATTCTAGATTCAAATTCCATTGTTTCGTCAATTCGGTGTTCGATGCGGCAATGATTTCGCCCTCAGCATTTTGCAGGTATGCAACACCGTTTGCAGAGGTATTCGCTCTTTTGACGATGCTGCTTAAAACGTCTTGCCTTACGTCTATATCCAGCATGCCGAGGCGAGAGTCGAATGAGCTAAGGTTTCGAATAAAACGGATGGCATGAACGGTAGGCAAGTCGGGATGAATCATTGAGGTTATGGCATCGCGGTCCGTTACCCACATTATTTTCCCGAGATATTGAGAAAGAGCGGTGTATTCCTTGGAAGATGTAAATTGACTATAGGGGAAAAAGTTTACGCCTTCGTTGGAGTATGCCAACTCATCGGGAATATAGACGCGGATTCGATAAATATCATCGTTTTTTTGGAACGTGGTCAGGTTGATGTAAAAATTTCTGAAGTCCCCCAACTGTTCCGACAACTCGTATTTTGAAGCAGGACGATTCAACATCTCGTTCAGGTTGTTATCCAAAACAATCGCGTCCGAGACGTCCTCGATTTTGCCGATTTTGTAGGACAAGAACGATTCTGTTTGGTTAAGCACCTGCTTAGTCGAAAACAGCACTTCGGAATTAAGTGATTTTGAACTCTGCTTATAAGCGATATACGAAAGCGTGCCGAGGCTGATCACAATCAATAGTGAATTTAAAAGCACTAACTTATGCTTCAGCTTCATACTGCGGAAGCGTTCGAATCGTTTCATAGATGCTTCTCCTTGAACTCCGACGGCGTCATTCCAGTAACTTTCTTGAACGTTTTGGCGAAGTAGTTCGCATCCATGATGCCCACTTGTGCAGCGACCTCATAAAGTTTATGCTGGCGGTCGGACAGCAGTTCCTTCGCTTTGGATATGCGAAACTCTATTATGTATTCGTTGATGGTTTGACCGGTTTCTTTTTTGAATTGGAGGCTTAAATAATTCGGCGTTAGGAAGATGTGATCCGCGATGGATTTAATAGACAGGTTGGGATTTTTGTAGTTGACCTGGATATACCTCATGATCGCGAATGCGATGGAGCCACCGGTCACTCTTCCTTGAAGATGCTCGAAAAACTGGTCTAATTTCTCCTTCGTATATTGAGCCATTTCCTGCAGTGTATTGAATCGGAATACGACGTTCCATAAATATTCCCGATCACCTGATGATTGTGAGAGACTAAGTTTTTTGCGATCGGCCGCTTTGAAAATGGCGAGGAGGAGTCCGAAAAATACATTCTTGGCATCGTTAATCAGTGTGTCTTCGGTTTCTTTTAAGAGTATGGAAAAACGTTCCAATAGTGCAACGGCTTTATCTGTTTGCTCTTCTTCGAGATGGTCTTCGAATTGCTGGGTAAGTAACTCCCAATCCGGATGATAACCAGCCGATGATAGAAACGATTCTTGAAATACCACAATCTGATTGTAGCCGATGAAAAATTGCCTTTGAACGGCGACAGCCGCCGAGTGATAGGATTCGAGCAAGCCTTCCGGTCGATGGACCAAGTGCCCGACGCCGATGAACGTTTGCAGCGGTGAACCCATGAGTTCCTGAAGATCGGATCGCGCAAGGGCAAGGGGGTTTAAAAGCTGTTCTGGAGCAGCAAGGTTTTTCGAATAAGCATGGATAATGAGATGCTGACTATCTTTAAATCCCCTCAACGTGTCCAAGTCGAATGCGGAGAACCTGCATCCTATTTTCCCAAGCAGCTCATGTTTGCCGAGTAGGATGCTCTGATTGTCGTTATCACGAACATGATGAAATTTAATAATCGCCGTGACGAATGATGCACCCTGAGGAAAGGAGGCGGAATCGCCGCCGGCCTTATTTGCATCTTCCCTGTGGCTAGTCAGCCAAAATAAGGCTTGTTGCTCTTGATGATGAAGTTCATTTTCGCCGAGTAGTTTCTGCTCGGCTTTTTTGTGTTTCTTTTCATCCATGCATACGTTGACGGCCCGTCGAATGCCTTCTTTAATTTCTTCTAAGTCGACAGGCTTGTCGAGGTAATCAAGAGCCTTCAAATGGATTGCGGATTTCAAATATTCCTTCTCGGCATAGCTGCTAAGGAACAGTACTTTACAGTGTGGCTGACTTTCCAGAAGCTTTTTGGCGAATTGGATGCCGTCCATCCGTGGCATTTTGACATCGGTCAACACGATATCGGGTTTAAAGCTGTCGCAAATTTGAAGCGCTTCCAATCCATTTTCGGCAATCATGACTCTTTCGATGCCAAGTTCGTGCCATTCGATAAAATGAAGCAGACCTTCGCGGGTCGTTTGTTCATCGTCCACGATCAAAAGACGGATCATCATGCCTATACCTCCGCGGTTAAAAAGTCGCATTTTCATTATCCGCGATTCGGTTCTTCGTAGCAAATGGCAAAGCGAAACTGTAGTCGATTTTACTCGAAATCATAGTTTTGTCTTGTACGAATCGCAAGTAACCGAGCTTATGATTAGTCACAGAGAAAAGATCAGCATAGACAGAAAGCGGAAGGGAGAATGAATCATGCGTAACAAAAAAGGGATCCTGTGGGAGTTGAATAAGCACAAAGCAAAGCTCCTCATGATCTCTCCTGCGGTCCTCATCTTTTTCGTACTTGCCTATATTCCGATGGCGGGGATCGTGGTTGCTTTTAAAAGATACAACTATGTAGGCGGCATGTTTGGAAGTCCTTGGGTTGGTTTCGATAATTTTAAGTTTTTCTTCGAATCCGGCCAACTGTGGCATGTCACGAAGAACACAATGCTGTATAACGTCGTTTTCATTATCTTGAATAACGGCCTCGAGATTATTATGGCGATCTGTCTTGCCGAGATGACAGGCAAGTACATTCGAAAATTCATGCAATCCGCCATTTTTCTTCCTTATTTCATTTCGTGGGTTGTCGTTTCGGCTTTTGTCTACAACGTGTTCAATTTCGAATACGGCTCGCTGAATACCGTATTGAAATCGTTAGGTATGAGTCCGATCGATGTATATTCCAATCCTAAAGCATGGATTATTATTCTCATTTTCTTCAGCGCCTGGAAATCGGTTGGTTATGGAACCGTTTTCTACTTGGCGGCCATAACGAATATCGACACGGAAACGTATGAGGCCGCAAGTATTGATGGGGCTAATATTTTTCAACGAATCCGATATATTACACTCCCGGCCCTTATCCCTACGACGGTTACGCTACTGCTGCTCTCCGTAGGCGGTATCATACGGGGGGATTTCCAGATGTTCTACCAAATCGTCGGTGACAATGGACTTGTTTTCAATACGACCGATGTGATTGATACGTTCGTGGTTCGATCACTGCTTACGAATCAGGAATTCGGAATGTCGTCAGCGGCTGGCCTTTACCAGTCGGTGATCTCTTTCTTCCTGATCATCACAGTCAACTATATTGTGCGCAAGACGCAAAAAGATTACGCGTTGTTCTAAGGAGGAGACAGCATGCGCCGGCAATCGGATAAAGTTTTATTTAATATAATCGGATATTTGATTATTGGGACATTCGCGATACTGTGCATCTTGCCGTTCTGGCTATTGATAACGGGATCATTTATGACCCAGAAGGAAATTACGCTGCAGGGGTATCGGCTATGGCCGTCGTTGTGGTCCGGGGAAGCTTACCAGTTGCTTTTCAAGACCGCGAGCAATCTTATGCAGGCTTACGGAGTCACGATCTGCGTCACGGCGATCGGAACGACGCTTGGACTTTTTTTGACGGCAATGACCGCTTATGTTCTAAACTGCAAAGATTTTAAGTTCCGGAATTATTTCGCTTTCTACTTCTATTTCACGACTTTGTTTAGCGGCGGATTAGTACCTTGGTACATTTTGATGGTCAAGTACTTGCATATGAAAAACAGCTATCTTGCTTTGATTGTTCCACTGTTGCTGAATGTGTTTCATATCATCATCATGCGGACGTTTATCAGTGCGATTCCTGGGGAAATCCGGGAATCAGCCACGATAGACGGCGCGGGGGACTTTACGATCTTTTTCCGCTTGACTCTTCCGCTATTGAAACCCGCTCTAGCGACGATCGGTTTATTTATCGCTTTGGGTTATTGGAACGACTGGTTTAATACGATGCTGTTCATCGACAAAAGCAGTATGTACAACCTTCAATATTATCTCTACCAAACGTTAAGTAAGATGGAATTTCTCAATTATGCAGCCAGCAATGCTGGCATCACGATTACCGATATCCCGTCCGATGCCTACAAAATGGCGATTACAATCGTCACGACAGGGCCAATCGTCCTTCTGTATCCTTTCGTGCAACGTTATTTCGTTAAAGGCATTACACTCGGAGCGGTCAAAGGGTAAGACCGGCAATGCCGGATTATCATATATTCAATAAACGAGAGGGGAAGCATCACAATGAAAAAGCGTTACAAGTGGCAATCGATCCTCGCGCTGTCATTGCTCACAACGTCCGTATTGGCAGGTTGCGGCAACTCGAACAACAAAGAAGCTGCGTCTTCCATCGCACCATCGGCAACCTCGGTACCTTCATCGGCGGCATTCTCGCCAGCGGCTAGTCCGAAGGTAGACACTTCTAAAGAAGTAAAGCTGAAAATGTATCTTCTCGGAGATAAGCCAAAAGACTTCGAAGAAGTGTATGGTGAAGTGAACAAACTGCTGAAGCAGGACATCAACGCAACGGTAGACGTGAGCTTCCTCTCTTGGGCAGACTGGCAGCAAAAATACCCGCTGCTGTTCGCTTCCGGCGATGATTTCGATTTGATCTATACGGCAAACTGGGCACAATATAACCAACAAGCCTCGAAAGGCGGCTTCCTGGAACTTACAAAGGACATGCTCGACCAATATATGCCGAAGACGGCGGCATCCATGTATCCAGAAGCTTGGGAACAGGCAAAGATTCAAGGCAAAGTTTACATGGTCCCAATGAATTACAAGGAAATGTTCGGCAATTTCTCATTGCTCCGTGGAGATTTGCTTGAGAAATACGGCCTGAAAGCAGAAGATATGGTCAAGGATTCGAAGAGCATCGAAGCCTATTATGAAGCGTTCTACAAAGATACGAAGATCGTTCCGCTTCAAGGCGGCGACAAGACCTGGTGGGGCATGCCATATTACCTGCCGAGTGAGATGATGAAAAACTGGTTTGAGGTCGGTTCTTTAAGCAACTTCCACGTCTATTACGATACAACACAAGACTCGCCGAAAGTTTTCCCGTTCATTGATACGGACGCGTTCGTTAAAGGCGTTACCGTAACAAAAGAATGGGTAGATAAAGGAATTATTTCGAAGAGTGCGGCAGTAAATAAATCGTCAGATGGCTTCAATGATTTCTTGAACGGCAAAGCTCCTGCCGGCGGGGGCAACTTGGCAACGGCGAACTCCAATTATGCATCTGTTAACGCTCAGCATCCAGAATATAAGCTTGTTGGTCTCAATGCGAACTACGGAAATCCTGTCGCTGTCAATCCGTTCATTCAGAACGGCATCGCGATCAACCGCAACTCGAAAAATCCAGAGCGCGCGTTGATGATGCTAGATTTGTTCCGCAACGACGAACGTTATTTCAATCTTACGACCTACGGCATTCAAGGCAAACATTACGATCTTTCTGCAGACGGCAAAAGCATTGTTCCGCTCACAGATAGCGCAGGCTTCTCTCCTGATGGCGCATGTCCTTGGGGTTGGAGGAACGATCAATTCTATAAATTAATCGATGGCGGCATGCCGGACTACCAGAAATTCAAAGACGACATGGTCAATAACGCCGCGTATCCTAAGTTGACGACGTTCGTATTCGACGACACCAATGTCAAAAACCAAATTGCGGCTGTAAACAACGTGCTCGAACAATATGAGAAGCCTTTGGTCTATGGCATGATTAAGTCCAGCATCGACAGCGATGTCGCTAAGCTTCGCGAGCTGATCAAGAAGGCCGGTGGCGATGAAGTCGTTGCGGAACTTCAAAAGCAAGTTGATGCTTTCTTGGCGGCAAACAAATAGAAAGCAGACAAACGACAGCTGATTTAATAGCATGATGCGCGGTAGGCAGGCGTATGGATCTCGTTGTCCGTATCCCTGCCCCGCGCATTTTGTTTAAGAGCACAAAGGAGGCTATATAAGATGACGAAGGACTTTTTAAAGGGCATGGATATTTCCTTCTGGGATGAAGTTGTGTCCGAAGGCGGTGCATTTTACGAAGATGGCAAAGAGAAGGACCTGCTGGATATTTTAAAAAACAGCGGAGTAAATTCGATTCGATTGCGTATATGGCATGAGCCGGAAGCCGGATACGTGAACCTGGAGCGGACATTACGTATAGCAAAGAAAATCAAGGCGGCAGGCCTTCATTTTCTATTGGATTTCCATTATTCCGATTACTGGGCGGACCCTCAAAAGCAGACAAAGCCGAAAGCGTGGGAAGGACTCGCATTTCCAGACTTGGTCAAGGCGGTAGGCGAGTACACACAGCAGGTACTATCGGTTTTAAGAGAGCAGGGGACGCTGCCTGATATGGTGCAAATCGGAAATGAAATCACGCCTGGGATGCTGTGGGAGGAAGGAATAGTCGGCGTCTTGGTTGACGCCGGGACTGGCATTGAGCGGTGGTGCGGAAGTGAACTTTGCGATACTCAAGAACAATGGTCTCGGCTTGCGGCGTTGTTGAAGTCAGGAATCGAGGGTGCAAAGCGGGCGACGGACGGTGTGCAGGATATTGAGATTATGATTCATATCGATCGTGGCGGAGACAACCAGGCAAGCCGATATTTTCTAGACAAATTAGTGGCGATGAACGTCGATTTCGATGTCATTGGACAGTCGTTCTATCCTTGGTGGCATGGTACGCTTCAACAGTTGGAAGAGAATTTTCAGGATTTGGCAGTACGGTACGATAAGGAACTCGTTGTCGTCGAGACTGCCTATCCTTGGACGATAGAACCGGAAGGGAACCTTGCGTTCATCGTTCAGGGAGAAGACCAGCTCCATGATGGATATATGGCAACAGTGGAAGGGCAAAAACGCTATCTGGCTGATCTTTTGGCGGTTATACGACGGACTCCAAATGGGAAAGGGCGCGGGTTCCATTACTGGGAACCGGCATGGATTCCTTCAAAAGAACAATGGTCAGTTGGACATCCGAACAACTGGTCAAACCTAACGTTATTCGATTTTAAAGGAAATAAATTGGACTCGCTTAACGTACTTCGGTCGTAGAGAGAGCTTAAATTGATCGAAAAGGAGTTTGGAGAATGGAGACTCGCAATCATGCGGCGATAAATGGTCCGGTCGCTGGCAATCCTTACGTGCCCGGCTACTGGGGAGATACCAACGTGTTTTATGATAACGGTACTTTTTATATGAACGCTACGACTGATGGATACGATACGGGAGAATTCACCAACGGTCCTACCTTCGGGATTTGGAAATCCACGGATTTTGTGAACTGGACCTTCAAGAACCTGGACTATCCGGAAAATTTCCCTTACACAAGCAATAAATTATGGGCGCCTAGCATGACCAAAGGGCCTGACGGCCGCTTTTACATGTACTATATCCGTGACGGGTATAACTGCTATGTGGCTTCTGCAAGTGATCCCTTTGGTTCGTGGCGGGATGAGAATGGTGGTCAGTCTATACATCCAGACATGTTTGATACTGATGTGTTCAAAGACACCGATGGTTCCTATTACTTGGTTTATATGGGACCGGCCATCGATGATGAACGTGCAGTTTACTTGGGAAAGCTCGCATCCGATATGGTGCGTTTCGAAGAAGCGCCTACTGTCATCTTTACGGGTAAATCCGATCCGAATCTCTTTGAGGGTCCCGGTATCTTCAAACGAAATGGAATTTACTATTTGACCTATTCAGCGGGCAGTCTTTCCGGCTCCTATAATGTAAGGGCTACACTCAGCACCGAATCGATTTACGGACCATACAATCAAAATCCCGCAAATCCGATCCTTTCACCGGATTCTGTTAATCATCTCCTGTGTACGGGGCACAATAACTGTTTTGCAGTTGGCGAGGAGACTTACATCGCTTACCATCGAATGTCGTATCCAAGACGAAGCCAGGATATGTTCCGGCAAGCAGCGGCTGAAAAGATGGTATTCAATGCGGACGGAACTTTGCAGATAATCGTGCCTGGAACGATGGGAGTCGGAGCGTTGGCGCCCTTAATCGATGCGAGGATAAACCTCGCTCTCGGAAAAACAGTGACGGCTTCTTCTATGGCAAGTACCGCATATTCGCCCGATTATGTCGTGGACGATAATTTCTCGACGATGTGGAAGGCGGCAAGCAATTCGTATCCTCAATGGCTGCAGATTGATTTGGGGGCCGTATGCGAGATCGGACAAATAGCCACTATTTTCGAGTATTTAACGGAATCATATACCTATAAAATTGAGCTATCCTCAGATGGAATGACTTGGCCGGCAGTTATAGATAGATCGATGAATAGCGCTACCGGGATTATGGTGGATGCGATTGAGGATAGAGCTAGATATGTGAAGCTTACGATTTTCGGTTCTACCAAGACCGACTTTTCCCCGGGGGTTTGGACCATTAAACTAATGGTGTGATTGGTAGAAAACATGTAAGCTTGCTTAAAAACCCGCTCCTGCTATTATAGAATCAAAACGGACAGACCTTCATTGGGGGCAACAGGATGCACAAACGAATTTACCCTAAGTTATTATCTATCCTTGCATTAGCGCTGGGAATCGTTGCAGGCGGGTGCAGCCATGACAGCAGCGGAGGGAACAACGCCGTTCCTTCAGAAGCCAATTCCTCGCAACCTTTTCCGACAGGTATTACGGATAAACCGGTTGCTTTGAAAATGGTTCTCCTCGGCGATAAGCCGAAGGACTTCGATCTTGTTTATTCCGAAGTCAATAAATTGCTGAAACGAGATATTAACGCGATCGTAAACGTCACCTTTCTTTCCTGGGCGGACTGGCAGCAAAAGTATCCGCTTCTCTTCGCAGCCGGTGAAGAATTTGATTTGATTTATACATCCAACTGGGCGATGTATAACGCTCAAGCCTCCAGAGGCGGGTTCTTGGAACTCACTAAAGAGATGATCGCCAAGTTTATGCCACAGACTGCGGAAACGATGTATGGGGAAGCATGGGAACAAGCCAAAGTGGATGGGAAAGTATATATGCTCCCTATGAACGCCAAAGAGGTCCAAGGCACGTTTACGATGATCCGCGGCGACATGTTGGAAAAATACGGACTGAGTATTCCGGACATCTCATCGAGTTCACGTGACATTGAAAAATTTTACGAGGCGGTCGTCCAGAATGACAGCGACTTGGTACCCTATCAAGGGGGAGGCGTTAGTTGGTGGGGCATGCCTATGTATGTGCCGATGGAAGACAAGAAGAACTGGTTCGAAATCGGCGGAGCGGGAAACTATCACATTTATTACGACGGGACATTGGTTCATCCGAAAGCTTTCGCGTTCATCGATACGGATGCTTTTCTTAAAGGTGTGACGGTATCCAATCAATGGCTGGATAAAGGTTATATCAGCAGAAGCGCCATGGTGAATAAATCCTCCGACAGTGACGACTTCCTTCATGGGAAGGCTTCATTCACGGGAGGGAATTTAGAAACAATAAATGCAAAGTACATCTCGATTACCCAACTGCATCCGGAATGGAAGAGCGTTGTGTTTGATTCGTCCTTCGGAAATCCCAGCGAGTTGAAGCCATACACTCAGAACGGCATGGGGATTAACCGATCTTCCAAAAATCCAGAACGCGCCATGATGTTTCTCGATCTGCTTCGTAACGATCCGCGTTATTATGATCTGACCCATTATGGCATTGAAGGAAAGCATTATCGGATATCCGAGGATGGCCAACGTATCGTTCCTTTACCCGATAGTGCCAATTATCCCCCTGATTCTGGGTCTCCATGGGGCTGGAACAACGATAAGCTGTCTCTCCGAATCGAAGGCGGCATACCTAATTACGATGAACTTCAAGATAACATGATTAAAAATGCGCTCACAACGCCGCTTTCATCACTTATTTTCAACGATAGCAAGGTGAAGAACGAGTTAGCTGCCATTACGAACGTGATGGAGCAGTATGCGAAACCCATGATGTATGGTGTTATCAAACAAAGCCCAGCAGATGATGTACGATACTTGAGAGAGAAGCTCAAAGAAGCTGGGTCTGAGAAGGTCCTCGCAGAGTTCCAACGTCAAATCGACGATTATTTGAGTCGAAATAGCAAATGACGATCGATAAAAGAGCGGGTACCCTGCACTATAATAGGTACACGCTCTTTTTCCTATAATGGGGCCAAGCATCAATTTGTTGTGCCTAGCAGCAAACTGAGTCCTTCCGCGAGCCGCCGCTGATGTAGCGGTTTTTTTCGTTCACCGTTTCGTTCGATTTCTCGAAAAGGATAATGGAATTGGCCTGAAGAAATCTGTTATATAGAGGTAATTCGCTATTATTTTACATATTGCGCTTCTGTCGGAGGCTAAGGTCGTCATGAAAAGTAGAGTTGCATTGGGGATCCTATTAGTAATCGGTTTTCTAACGGTATCTTGCAGCGAGAAAACGGATGATAATGTCGGGTCAACTCCATTGGAGAATAGCGTAAGTAGCGGGAAAATGGCAACTACAACCAACACAACAACCAGCCCCAAGGCGACGGCACAATGCGAATCTACCGCCGATCAAGGCACTTCCAGCCCAATCAGCACAACAGAGCCGGTAACTCAAGAACCAATAGGGATCGCATCGCTGGATTTGAAGGATTTTGCAGTCACGGATGGGAAAACGACTATTCTCCTGGATACGCCGTTCAAGGATTTTCAGACCTCCGAAGCGGAAACGCCACTGGATAACAACTATGTCGGCGAAACAACATCCGGGGATTCCGTTTATAAAAACTACATGCATGAATATGCGGATTTCGATCTCTATACGTCCAATGCCGATTACGATACAAAGAACAGGAGCTTCGACGAGTATTTTATTACGCAAATCTCTTTGAAAACAGCCGCTTTCAAGACAGCAAGAGGGATCTCAGTCGGCGTAAATCTGGATGATATAGTGCGTTTATATGGTTCTGGCAATAAAGTTGAATCGGAAGGAAGCACCTCGGTGGTATATCGGCTTAACGATATGCAACTTTCTTTTGACATGGATGATGCACAGCGCGTTCAGTCGATAACTTTAAATAGCGGCGGTTCAGCCTCCGGTTCGGATGAAGATCAAGCCACTGCAACTGATCCCGCGATGTAAAAGCTGATCAAGGACAAGCAGATTATTCAGAAGAAAGATGGAGAAGGTTTATACCGTATTCGTTGATGGGGATATTTTGAAAATAAAAAAAGTAGAGTAGAAAGAATCGGGATAGCAATCCCAATTTCGCTTATAACGGAGGGAATATGAACCGAAACTTGCTTTTCGCAACAATAGCAACATTATTTCTTTTGACGGGATGCGGAAAGGCTGTTCCAGCCAATATCGTAAAACAAAATGGACAGTCGCCATCGATGGTGGCACCAACAACAACGATTGCTAGTGCAATATCCCCAACGAAAACCAATGCCACTTCAGCTTTAACCCAAGACTCGACAGCAACTTCTAAGCCTAGTATAAACGCGGAAACAAAAAAAACGGATAGTAACTTTACGATAGAAAAGTCGAATGTCACAAAAAACGATGACAAGCTAAACTACACGATTAATTACCCGCAGATATCAGGATTAAGTGATACGGATAAGCAGAAAATGATCAATAGTACTTTAAAAAATGAAGCTCTAAAAGTGCTTAACTATTATGAAAGTCCATATGGTTCAGTGGAATTGAATTTAGATTATGAGATTGTTTTAAAGAATCCCAGCTTATTAAGTGTTCAATACCGGGGGCTTGGTAGTGTTAGCAATGCTGCGCATCCGAATAGCTTGTTTTTTACTACTAACCTTAATATCAAGACTGGAGAAAAATTAAGACTAAAAGACATCGTAAATCTTGATGAGGGATTTGCTTATAAGTTTTTGCATGGAGAATTTAAGGCCTTATTTTCTGAACATAATGAGGCATTAGGAAATCTTACAAACGGGGATATTCTGAAGGATTTCACCGAAGCGGATTCTTTGGACAATCTGGGTACAGAAAATCAATCTGACGTATTTAGTTATTTTACGAGCGACTCCTTAGGAATCTCGATAAGCGTTGGTCATGCCATGGGTGATCACGCTGAATTTGAGATAAAATACGAAGACATAAAAGACAATATATTAACGGAAGCCGAAGTATGGCCGGTTACGGCGTCAAACAATGTAAAAGAAGAAACGGCAGCAAATTCGTTTTTCTTCAATCGCAACATTTCGCAGATAAGATATAAAGCGAAGTTCCTATTCGACGACATGGTTGAAAGAGATGTGGTGTTGAAAATCAAGGCCATAAATACTCTTAAGGATGGGATATTGTACGAGCTGAAGCTTAATCCTATTGAAGGTGTTCCGGATGAACGATTGAATTTGGGGTATTTTTACGTGCAGCAGGACAGAATCTACAAAATGGATCCGACAAAAGATAATCTAGCGAAGTTGAAAGAAAGTGAAGAGTTGCCAAATGGCAGCGCGATTGTTTGCCAGGATAAAGAAAAAAAGGATGGTTTGAGCGAGAATGAACTCGGCTGGCATCACTATATCGATGTAAAAGGAGATCGGCGAGAATATCATTCTTATAATAATGAGGTTTCCACTGGATTTTACGAATCGTTTACTTGGGAGAAGGGCAAAGGCTTAATTGATTATTCGAGTGGTTACGGTGCTGAAAGGGATGCAATAGAGCTGCTGGTTAATGATTAATTCGCATGCGGTGAATCGAGAAGAACTTAAAAAATAGAATACATGGACGAGCAATTAGCCGGGAGTCTTCTCAACAGAGCGGACCTCCGGCTGTTTTGTTATGTCAACTCTTCCGTATTTGCCGTGGGCAGATCAACTACTTTTTTTCCTCAAAAGCTGGACGGTGACCTCAAGTTAATGATATACTCCCATATGATAATGATTCTCAATATCAATTAGTACAGAGGGGAGAAAAAGACAATGAAGAAAGCTTTACTGGGTGTATCTTTGGTATTTGTCCTCATTCTTGCGGCATGCGGCAATAGCAACAATTCCGGTAGTGCAAGCCCGAGCGCTTCGGCAGCGCCGACCAGCAGCGCGGAGAGCTCTTCGGCAGCAGTGAGCAGCACGCCAGCAAGCAGCGAAGGCGCAACCACCACGTACGAGACAGCTGCAGGTCCGGTGGAGATTCCGTCGAATCCGCAGCGTATCGTTGTACTTAGCGGTTCTTATGCAGGACATGCTCTGTTCTTGGGAGCACCGGTCATTGCAGTTG
>NZ_CBQR020000082.1 GCF_000455485.1 Gorillibacterium massiliense | reverse complement strand
GTACTTAGCGGTTCTTATGCAGGACATGCTCTGTTCTTGGGAGCACCGGTCATTGCAGTTGATTCTTTTACATATGACAATCCGCTCATGAAAGACTACTTGAAGGACGTTAAGAAGGTTAGCGCGGATAATCTCGAGCAGATCATCGAGCTGGATCCGGACCTGATCATCACGGACGACTACGCGACGAATCTGAAGCAATTGGGCGAGATCGCTCCAACCCTTGGATTAACCTACTCTTCTCAAACGTATCTGACTCGAGTAGTTGAGCTGGGCAAGATCTTGAACAAACAAAAAGAAGCGGAAGCTTGGGTTGCCGACTTCGAAGCACGCGCCAAGAAGGCTGGAGAAGAAATTAAGGCGAAGCTGGGAGACATCAGCGTTACGGTTATCGAGAGCTGGGAGAAGGACCTCTATGTATTCGGCGACAATTATGCCCGCGGAACGGAGATCATGTACGACGCGATGGGGTTGAAGAAAACGGATAAAGTCAAGGAACTGGTCTCCAAGGAAGGCTACTCGGCGATTTCGCCGGAAGTCCTGCCTCAACTGGGCGGCGACTTCATCGTCTTTAGCAAATCGAGCAATGCCGACAATTCCTTCCTGGATACGGAGAGCTACAAGAACATTGATGCGGTTAAGAAGAACCACGTTTTGACTGCCGATGCAGCCCAGTTCTACTTCAACGATCCGATCACGTTGGAATATCAGTTGAAATTCATCACTGATGGCATGCTAGGAAAATAAACGATGACGAATCGATCTCTGGCATTCGGATTAAAGATGATAGGATTGGCTGCTCTATTCGTGCTCATATTCATCGCGTCCATCGTTTTGGGTGCGAGGGACATCACCGCCCTCAATGTGGTTCGCGCCATCTTTACTCATCAAGTGAATGAGCAGATCCTGATTATCCGGGAATTGAGATTGCCCAGAGAGCTGGCAGCCCTGTTTGTCGGGGCTGCTCTTGCTGTATCCGGGGCGATCATGCAAGGGATGACCCGAAATCCGTTGGCGGACCCCGGCTTATTGGGACTGTCGGCTGGAGCGAATCTAGCGCTGGCGATCGTGATGGCGGCGGCTGTGCAGGTGTCCTTCACAAACATTGTGTTGGCTTGCTTTGTCGGAGCAGCGGTCGGAGCGGGTCTGGTCTTCGGCATCGGCTCAGCTAACAAAAGCGGGTTCTCTCCCATTCGCTTGGTGCTTGCCGGTGCCGCTGTCTCTGCCTTTCTCTATGCCATCTCTCAGGGCGTAGCCATTAACTATAAAGTTGCCAAGGATGTTTCGATGTGGACCTCAGGCGGCTTCGTTGGAACGAGCTGGGAACAGCTGCGGATCCTGATCCCCATTGTCGTGGTCGGCGTCTTTTTCTCGATCCTGCTGTCCAGGCAAGTTACTATTCTGAGCTTGAGCGAGGATGTAGCAACGGGGCTGGGCCAAAATACGATTCTCATCAAAATCCTTCTGTTTATTCTGGTAATCGTGCTTGCAGGCGTGTCCGTCGCGTTGGCTGGCAATTTGATCTTCGTTGGCTTAATGATCCCGCATCTGGCCAGAAAAGTGGTTGGCGTGGATTACAAATACATCATCCCGGCCTCTGCCTTAATGGGAGCTACTTTCATGCTTACAGCCGATACGGTGGCGAGAACGATTCAAGCCCCGTTCGAGACTTCGATCGCGGCGATTGTCGCCGTCTTGGGTATTCCTTTCTTCCTCTTCATCGTTAATAAAGGAGGTAAGGAATCATGAATGCTGCCGCCAGAAGAAAACGAAGCTGGTCAATCGCCACTCTATTTGTTCTCATTATCCTGACGTTTATCTTGGGGGCTGCCGTCGGGCACGCTTCCTTGCATTTTGACCGTTTGATCCCTGCTTTTATGGGAGAGGGAACGGCTAAGGAGAAGATCATTCTCTTCAACATCCGGTTGCCGAGAATGCTGATTACCCTGCTGGCGGGGATGGCTCTGGCACTGTCGGGAGCTCTATTGCAGAGCATTCTGCGCAACGATTTGGCCGATCCCGGCTTGCTGGGGATCAACTCGGGGGCGGGCGTAGCTGTCGCTCTCTATTACATCTTCACCCCTGTAGGTGGGAAAAATGCCTATGTGTTTCCGCTCGTTTCGCTACTCGGTGGAATCCTGACGGCGGCTCTCATCTATATCATGTCCTACCGGCGCAAGACGGGGGTTCGGCCGATTAACCTCGTTCTGACGGGCGTCGGGATTTCGACGGCTCTATCCGGAATGATGGTCATCTTGACCTCGAAGGCGGATCGGGAGAAGGTCCAGTTCATCACCAAGTGGCTGGCGGGGAACATCTGGGGCGGGGATTGGCCGTACATTCTGGCTTTATTGCCTTGGCTCATTCTGATCATCCCTTATATTGTCTATAAAATGAACACGTTGAACGTGATTAATCTGAGCGAGCCGGTCTCGCAGGGGCTAGGGACTCGTTTGCAAAAGGAACGCTTGCTGTTCCTCATCGCGGCAGTGGCTCTGGCGTCAGCTGCGGTCTCGGTGACAGGCGGCATCTCCTTTATCGGCTTGATGGCACCGCATATCGCGAAGGCGCTTGTCGGCCAGAGGTCGCAAAGCTTCGTTCCTGTCTCGATGCTGCTGGGCGGTTGGCTGCTATTGGTCGCGGATTTTATCGGCCGCAATGTTGCCTACCCGGACGGC
>NZ_CBQR020000081.1 GCF_000455485.1 Gorillibacterium massiliense | reverse complement strand
CGTTCCTGTCTCGATGCTGCTGGGCGGTTGGCTGCTATTGGTCGCGGATTTTATCGGCCGCAATGTTGCCTACCCGGACGGCTTGCCAGCCGGAGTAGTTGTTGCGCTGCTTGGCGCTCCTTACTTTGTGTATCTGCTGTCCCGTGCGAAGTAGTGGAATAAGCCAATTTATAGCATCAAAACTAATAAAGTTTAGGAAGGCCACAGATCCGTCAGTTGGAGTCTTGGGCCTTCTTTTTGTGCTCGATTGAGGGAATGCTTTTATACAGGAAGATTTGCCGTATCCCCCGTGATTTTGCCCCTTGTCGGAACGGCTGGTTATCCGTTATAATGTCCACTATACAAAAACACGGGTCTACTTACAGAGGACGTGATGACAGTGAATACAGCTCCCCAGGAGCGTTATTTTGTCGTCCGGGAGGACATTTTGCCCGAGGCTCTGCTCAAAACCATTGAAGCGAAGGAACTTCTAGCTCGGGGGCAAGCGAAAACCGTTCATGAAGCGGTGGACCAAGTGGGGCTTAGCCGGAGTGCTTTTTACAAGTATCGTGACGGCATTTATCCCATGAGCCAGCTGGAACGGGAACGATTTGTTACCTTGTCTATGGACTTGGAGCATCGCGCCGGCATTCTATCCCGGGTGCTCGCGGCTATCGCGGGGCTGGAAGCCAATGTGCTGACCATTCACCAGACGATCCCCTTGCAGGGAATGGCGAATGCGGTCATCACAGCGGATACCTCGAAGATGCAGGTGAGGCTGGCGGATTTGGTTCATGCATTAAGCAGCCTGGATGGCGTGAAGCGAGTAAGCGTGGCCGGTCAAGGGTGAATGGAATGGAACGATCGTCCCTGATATCCAATTGTGCCAGGACCGCAGTTTCGTTCTATGCTACAAATTAATGACTATATCGCTCGCCCGGCGAGGATTAACGAGAGGACGTTTAAACGATGGAATACATTAGCACACGCGGCGGTATCGGAGCCATCGGCTTCATCGACGCCGTTCTTATGGGACTGGCGGATGACGGGGGTCTCATAGTACCGCGCCACATTCCGCAACTGTCTCAAGACATGCTCGCCAAGTGGCAGAAACTCAGCTACGCCGATTTGGCTCTGGAGATTTTCTCGCTATACATCGATGGTGAGATCCCACATGCGGAACTGCGCAAGCTCATCCAGACCAGTTACAGCACGTTCCGTCATCCAGAAGTTACGCCAGTTCGCCGCATTCGTGACGACCTGCAAATACTGGAACTTTTTCACGGACCGACGTTTGCGTTCAAGGATGTAGCGCTGCAATTTTTAGGCAACCTCTACTCTTACATTTCGCGGCAAAATCATTCCATCATCCACATTCTCGGAGCGACGAGCGGCGATACGGGGGCTTCGGCGATTGAGGGTGTGCGCGGCAAGGACGGCATTCGGATTTGCATCCTCCATCCACATGGCAAGGTTAGCAAAGTGCAAGAACTGCAAATGACGACCGTCGGCGATCCGAACGTTCTGAATCTGTCGGTGGATGGCAACTTCGACGACTGCCAGCGTATCATCAAAGAGTTATTCGCAGACGTAGCGTTCAAGCAGGAGTATCATTTGCGCGCCATCAACTCGATCAACTTCGCACGTATTCTCGCACAGACGGTGTACTACTTCTACGCGTACTTCCGCGTGGCTGAGCAAGGTGTGCAAGCTGCGAGTGTGGTTAACTTCAGCGTGCCGACGGGGAACTTCGGAGATATTTTCGCAGGGTATTTGGCCAAGAAAATGGGACTGCCAGTAGGTAAGCTGATTCTGGCGACGAACGAGAATAATATTTTGGAGCGTTTCGTGAATGAGGGCGTCTACGAGCCATCGGAGTTCCACATGACGTACAGTCCGTCAATGGACATTCAAGTCGCAAGCAACTTTGAACGGTACTTGTATTATTTGTGCGGCGAGAATGCAGGTACGGTTAGCGGTCTGATGAACGCGTTCAAGCAAGAAGGCAAAATCACGATTCCGGCAGACTTGCTTACGCAGGTTCAGCAGATCTTCGCGGCATATGGCGTGGAGAACGACGAATGTCTGGCAGCCATCGGTGAAGTGTATAGCAAATACGATTATCTGATGGATCCACACACCGCTTGCGGGGTCGCAGCAGCAGAAAAGCTCGCTAACAAAGCTGAAGTGACGGTTGCCCTCTCAACTGCACATCCAGCGAAGTTCGGCGAAGCCCTCGAATTGATCCCTATCGAGTTCACCCACCCGCCGGAGATCGCGGCGCTGTTCGAGAAGCCGCAGCACCAGACGCGCGTCAGCGGCTCGAACAACGCTGTGAAGGCAGAACTGCTGAGGTTTTTCTAACGATTCCTACCTTTATGAAATTTTCTAATCATGCAATCTGGGCGCAACAGCGACTCTCCAGAATAATCAGGTTTCGCAGCGACGGAATCCATACAGTCTTTGGTTCAATTTAGATAGATTTTCTCGGGTGGGAAAGGAGTTTCGGTTATGAAACCGGTAAAAGTAGGTTTGCTCGGACTCGGAACGGTGGGAACCGGCGTCGTCCGCATCGTGGAAGGACATCAGGAAGAGCTGCAGCGGCAGGTGGGAACGCCTATCGTCATCGAGCGTATTCTTGTGAACAACAAAGAGAAACGGCGCAATATAACCATTGATCCGGAGAAGCTGACGGAGAATGTTGAGGATATTCTGAACGATGCTTCTATTGATATTATCATTGAAGTGATGGGCGGCATCGAACCGGTTAAGGACTACATCATGGAGGCGCTGGCCAAGGGCAAGCATGTCGTCACGGCGAACAAGGACTTGATGGCGCTGCATGGAACGGAAGTGTTGGAGCAAGCGGCAAAACACGGCTGCGATGTTTTGTACGAAGCGAGTGTGGCTGGGGGCATTCCCATTATCCGCACGCTGACGGAAGGATTTTCCGCGGATCGGATTACCAAAATCATGGGGATCGTCAACGGGACGACCAACTACATCTTAACGAAAATGAGCCAGGAAGGCGCTGTCTACGACGATGTTCTGAAAGAGGCACAGGCGCTGGGCTATGCGGAGGCGGACCCTACTTCCGATGTGGAGGGGTTAGATGCGGCTCGGAAAATGACGATTTTGGGTCGGCTGGGCTTCGGCGTCAATGTAGAGCTGGCAGATGTTGCGGTCAAAGGCATTAGCAAGGTAACAAAAGAGGACATCGCCTATGGCAAAAAGCTCGGCTATGAAATGAAACTGCTTGGTATCGCCGAGTGCGAAGAAGATGGTATCGATCTCAGCGTGCAGCCCGTCATGGTGAAGACAAGCCACCCCCTCGCCAGCGTAAACGGCGTTTATAACGCGGTGTACGTGTACGGTCAAGCGGTAGGGGAGACGATGTTTTATGGCCCTGGCGCGGGGGAACTGCCGACAGCAACCTCCATTGTGGCAGATCTCGTTTCTGTAGTGAAGGATTTGCGTCTTGGAGTTAACGGGAAGTATATGGTTGCTCCTTATAAAGAGAAAAAGTTACGGTCTGACGCTGAAGCGGCTTCGAAGTACTTTATACTGCTGGATGTCGCGGATAAGGCGGGGGTGCTGGCGCGGATTACGCAATCTTTTGCCAAGCATGAGGTGAGTTTGGAATCGGTGCTGCAGCATCCGAATCCGCTGAATCTCAATGCGGAAATTATCATTATTACCCACAGTGCCAATCGGGCGGGCATGAAAAATGTGTTGGCCGATTTTGCGGAGTTGGATGTTGTAAATAAAATTCGCAGTGTATATAGAGTTGAAGGATAGCGGAGAGGAAAAACAAAAGATGGTTATCGTAAAAGTTCCAGCAAGCACCGCCAATCTGGGACCGGGCTTCGACTCGCTGGGGATGGCGCTGTCTCTTTATGCTTGGGTGGGGATGAGCGCAGCGGAAGAAACGAAGTTTCATCTATACGGCGAGCAGATGGCGGGAATTCCCGAGGACAAAAGCAATTTGATCTATCAGGTGGCGCAGCTTGTGTTTGAACGAGCGGGCGTTGTCATGCCAGAATTGGAAATCTCCATGTACAGCGACATTCCTTTGACCCGGGGACTTGGCAGCAGCGCCTCGGCTATTGTCGGCGCATTGACGGCGGCTAACGCCCTCATCGGCAGCCCTTTCGAGTTCGAGGAACTGTTTCAAATCGCAAGCTCTTTGGAAAAACACCCGGACAACGTAGGCGCCTCGCTTTTCGGAGGGATCATTGCCGCTTATTGGGACGGTGCTGATGCCCGGCATATTCGGCTTGACGCAGGCGACAAGCTGGAAGCGCTGGTGGCGATTCCTGATTTTCAGCTATCGACGGAAAAAGCCCGCCACGTGCTGCCTTCCTCTGTGCCGATGAAAGATGCTGTATTCAACATCGGCCACTCCAATCTCCTGGTGGCGGCTCTCTGCACAGGTCGCTATGATATGCTCCGACTTGCCATGAAAGACGCGCTGCACCAGCCTTACCGTTCTGCACTCATTCCGGGTATGGCGGAAGTGCTGACAGGTGCGGCTGAACACGGCGCCCTCGGCATTGCCTTATCTGGAGCAGGCCCGACGCTTATCGCCTTGATGGAGGCATCCGCCGGAGACAAAGCTCGGTTGGAAGTGTTCCTTGCCGAAACGTTGAACACCCACGGGGTATCCGCCTCCATGCAATGGTTGAAACCGTCCGGCACGGGTGCAACTGTGTTGACACGGGATGGCGATCCGCGTACATTTATGGAAACCGTTAAAGGAGATGTTTCGGCTTGAAGCGCGTCGCTTTCTTGGGACCGGCGGGTACTGTTTCGGAAGAAGCGACCCGGTTCTTTTTTCAGCAGCAGGACGATAAATATGAGTTCGTTCCCTATTCGCATATATCGGAAGTGTTTCTCGCCACGGATTCAGGTGAAACCGATTGGAGCGTCATTCCCATTGAAAATGCCATAGACGGCTCCGTTAGCTTGCATTTGGACTGGCTCATCCATGAGATGAATTTGCCGATTTTGACGGAGTGGACTTATCCATCCATCCAAAATCTGATCGGCCGAAAATCTTCCGACGAGGGCAAGAGCTACGCCGGTATTCGCAAACTCATCGCCTTTCCTGTCGCCAGCGGTCAATGCCGCAAGTTTTTGCGGTCAGAACTGCCGAACGTGGAGATCGATGTGGTGAACAGTACGGCGGAAGGCGTCCGGCTTGCCGCAGCCAGCGGAGATCCTAGTATCGCTTCCATCGGAACCAGATTGGCGGCTGAGCGGTACGGTTTGGATCTGCTCGCGGAAAATATCACGGACCACGATAATAACTATACGCGTTTCGTCCTCGTGGGACGGGAGCAGCCTGCTTTGCCCGGGGGCGTGAGCAGCAGCAAGACGACGCTGATTGTTACGCTGCCTGAGGATTTTCCCGGCGCGCTCCATCAGGTGTTGTCCACCTTTGCTTGGCGGCGCATTAACATGACGAAGATCGAGTCACGGCCGACGAAGCTGAAGCTGGGCACCTATTATTTTTATATCGATGTGGAAATGGCCATGGATTCGGTGCTGATGACTGCGGCTATTGCCGAGGTGGAAGCGCTGGGCTGTCAGGTGCGGGTGCTAGGTTCTTACCCGACCTATGCGTATGAAACGGCCGGTATTTAACGAAACATTATACGATGGGACACCCCCTGTATCCGTAGTTGCCCTTAGGCTGGCTGCGGGTAAGGGGGTGTTTTTTTGTTCAAAGAATGGTTTAAAGGGTTCGTATTTGAAGTTGTAAGTGGCGGACGTGAAGTGATTATGTCGGGGGTTTGAAGTTTTTTTTCGCTGATGATGTCAAACGCCTATTTGCACGCATAAACTGTAAGGAAAATCTGGGCAGGAACCGTTCCGGATCAAGTTCCTGCTGGGCCGCCAACGCGCTGTGAGCACCGGCAGCGATCTTCCGTTCCTCCATGCCTAAACCGGGAGCATCTTCTCAAGGCATCCCGAGGGCGATCAGGACTGGGCACAAGAACGGCGGAGATCTACGTTTTTACTACTCAAGGAGGGAACTGTATTGAAAATCCATGTGGTGAAATCGGGCGATACGCTATACGAGCTGTCCAAAAAATACAGCGTGGACTTGGAAAAGCTCATCGCGGCGAATCCCCAATTGGCGGACCCGAGCAAACTTGATGTCGGCATGAAGATCAAGATTCCCGGCGGTGCGGCGGCTGTATCCGTTCCGGAAGGAATGAATGCTCATACCGTCGTTCAAGGCGATACAATGTGGAAGCTATCCAAAACGTGGGGAGTGCCGCTGAAATCGCTGATCGATGCCAATCCGCAAATCAATAATCCCAATATTTTAATGACCGGGCAAGTCGTCTTTATTCCCAAACCGGGCCATACCTCTTTAGGCGTTCATGCGGCGTCGGTTTCGGATATGTTTCTTTCCAGCGGCAAAAAGGCTAATGCGCCTGTATCTCCAATTGCTACTGCACCGGCAGGTAAGAAAAATACCGCTCCGATCACAGAGGTTCCGGTTGAGCTTCCCGCAGAGAATGTTAAGCCGGTGGAAAATGTCAAACCTGAAGAAAACGTGAAGCCGGCGGAAAAGAAGTCGACAGAAGTAAAGCCAGCGGAAAAGAAACCAACAGAAGTGAAACCGACAGAAGTGAAGCCGGCAGAAAACGTGATGCCTGCGGAAACTGAAAAACCGGTGGAGAATGTGAAGCCTGTGGAAGCGGAAAAACCGGTGGAGAATGTGAAGCCTGCGGAAGTAGAAAAGCCGGTAGAAAATGTAAAACCTGCGGCGGCAGAGAAGCCGGTAGAAAATGTGAAGCCTGCAGCAACCAAGCCTGCGGAGGCCGTTAAGCCCGCAGAGAAGACAAAACCGGCGGAAAAGCCGTCTGCGGCAGACATGATGAGTCAATATCCATATCCGATTCCTGTGGAAGGTTCTCAATCGGACCATTTGTTTATGCAGTACCATATAGCAGCGGTAGAAGCGTTCAGTCAGCCGAGTAACACGGCATTTCCCATGATGGAACAGCCTACCAGCACATCTCCGGCATTCAGCATGCAATCTGCGAATGTATCGCCTGCATTTACCATGCCGACTGCCAATAACGCACCGACGACGCCAGCTTTTGTGATGCAGTCCGCTAATCAGGCTCCCGTTTATGGAGCGATGCAGCAGCCGTGCGGAGGACCTTGCGGATCTACCCTCGGCAATTTATCCGAAGCGATGAACGTTCCGTCTTATCCCCAAACGCTCCCTGCATTTCATCACATGACTCCATTCTCGCCTTTTGGCGTCAGTCCGTTAAGCATGCAGCCGTTTGCTCCACAGATGTATTCCGCGGATCAGATGCCGATTCCCGGATTGTGCGGGGGCATTCCCTATCCGGTTGGCCCGATGGAGTTCGCCAACGCCAACATGCCGATGCCCGTGCAAGCAGCATCTACTTTTCCAAGCAACGTAATGCCCTTAGGTAACGAGCCGGCTAACATCGCAGGTCTGTCCACCGAAAATCTGCAAGCCCCTGTAGCACAAATGGCGGCGATGGCTCCGACAATGGCTCCGATGATGGCAATGCCCACCATGTTCCACCCGTTCTCCGTCGCACCAGCTTCATTTTTGCCGCAAAATTGCGAGCCCTGCGCCGCTCCGCCGCTAACCGGTTTCTCGTCGCCGATGTTCACTTCGCCAGCCGCTTTTATGCCTTGTGAGCCCGGCACGTTTGCACCGGCTTATACAACGCCGGTCGTTCAACCCTACGGCGGTGTGCCCAATATGATCTCGCCTTTATCGACAGGGGGCAACGAGGCGCCAAGCATGGTTTCGCCTATGAGCTTGGGAACGCCGAATATGC
>NZ_CBQR020000080.1 GCF_000455485.1 Gorillibacterium massiliense | reverse complement strand
GAAGAGGCGATAATTTCAGCAGATGGGGCGGCCGCTCGTCAAAGCGAGGAAACTACGAGCGGAAAGATCACTGCAAAAACCGGCTCTTCTAAAAACCGGACCGGAAAAACAGGCCCGAAAGCCCGCCTGCATTCTCACCAGGTTGTGGAGAAAAGCGGATTAGGCAGACAAACCCAAGACAATATCCCATGGCTGAACCCTTATAGATAATCGCCATATATCGCATAGTTCCCCTTCTTCCGGGAAAAGCTAGAAAAAACGCGGAAGAAGGGGAATTCACCATGGGCTTTTCCAACCTGTTCAAGCAATTGAAGAAACAGCTGCGTTCTAAAAAAAGATGGCTCTCCCTTGGATCGGTGATCCTGCTTGCGCATGTAGCAACAGCTGGGACCGTGTTTGCTTCAACCTCGGCGGCAACCTTCCTCTTGGATAGCAAGGAGACTCCGGGATGGGAGCAGAAGATAGGGAATAAAAGCCCATCTGATACTCTGCAGGCAATTCGTCAGCGTACCGGTTATTTTCAGGTGACCGTTAAAACAAACTATATATGCGGCGAAGAAGATCAGGCTCTTGGCCTGATGGATTCAACCGCTATCGTAAAATATGCCGAGCAGCATCCTGAGTTTGTTCCAGTTATGTCGGGGGGAAATGCCGTCTTCTTTTCCCGGACGGTTGACGATCTGTCGCCTCATTGCAAGAAAAGCGCTTATTTCGGTGTTGATCGTCAGGGCAATCTAACTCTGTTCGATGGCCAGCCGGACGAGGAACGGGTGATTCGTACCTTTTTCCAGCTTAACGTTGAGCAGATGAAAAGCAGTTTGCCTGCCGGCGTATGGTCCCAACTGCAAGGTGGAATAAGGGTAGCGGATATGGCAGAGTTTAACAGTGTTCTGTCCACCTTCAGCGATTATGCCGCTTCTGATGAGCTGCGAGAGAAGCAGTAGCCTCTATGCCAAAACCTTATACCATGCATGAGTACCCGGCTGGATGGGAGCAACATCCCATTTGATGCCGGGTTTGTTCATTTTGCGGCCGTTAGATTTGCAGTGCTTTTTCGCGAGTCATTCTGGTATAATGAAAAGCATACATATGTTCCTATATAAGATAGTTTAAGTTTCACTATTCATTGCCTTATGCCGCTACGGTAAACGTCGCACGTACGATGCTCGGGGCTCCCCGCAAAGTATTTGAAAAAGCTTTGTTAGGACGATCATCACTTTGTGGGCGCAATGTCGCCGTCAGCCGCTTATCCACGTTACTATCCGATGGGAGAGAGTTATTTGCGTATATTAGGGATCGACCCGGGGATTGCTATCGTCGGGTTTGGGTTTATCGATAAAGTAGGGAGCCGGCTAGTGCCGGTGCAGTACGGGAGTATTCAGACGGAAGCCCACACCGATCCGGGAACCCGGCTCAAGGACGTCTATGACTCCATGGTTCATTTGATTGAAAAGTATAAGCCGGATACGGTAGGGATGGAAAAGCTGTTTTTCAACCGGAATGTGACAACGGCTTTAACCGTAGGCGAAGCCCGTGGCGTTCTTATGCTGGCGGCGGTGCAGAAGGGACTTCCAGTCGGCGAGTATACGCCGATGCAGGTCAAACAAGCCATCGCCGGATATGGCAAAGCGGAGAAAAAGCAGGTGCAGGAGATGGTGCGCCGGTACTTGAATCTGGCAGCCGTCCCTAAGCCTGACGATGTGGCTGATGCTTTGGCTATCGCCATTTGTCATGCCCATTCCCATACATTATTGGATAAAATCAACGGGGTGTATAAGCCATGATCGATTATTTAAAAGGGATTCTAGCCCACCGGGAAAACGATTATGTGGTGATTGACGTAAATGGGGTGGGGTACCGAGTATTTTGCTCGAATCCGTATGGTCTTACGACCGACGAAGGCTCCAAGCTGACGATGTATATTCACTATCACGTTCGGGAGGATGCCATTTTGCTCTTCGGCTTTCCTACCCGGGAAGAGCAGTCGTTGTTCCGCCGTCTGCTGGATGTGAGCGGCGTCGGACCGCGGGTTGCCCTTGGCATTCTATCGGCTGGACGGCCGGACGCCATCGTGTCGGCTATCTATCAGGAAGACATCGTTTTTCTGACTCGTCTGCCCGGGATCGGCAAAAAAACCGCTCAGCGCATCGTGCTGGATTTGAAGGACAAGCTGTCTGATCTTTCCGTAGGCGGCTTGGACACCTTGCTGGCGAGCGCGCCGCAAGCGGCAGCCTCCGGTGCTCCGGCTAGCGCGCCCTGGACGGAAGCGAAAATGGCGCTGATGGCTCTCGGCTATACGGAAGCAGAGGTGGACCGCATTCGCCCGGCGGTACAGAAGCTGGCCGAAGGCAGCGAAAGCACCGACGCCCTCATCAAACTGGCGTTAAAAGCGATGATGCAAGGGTAATAACAAGGATAAGCGGCTGACGCCGTTATACAAGAAGTGCGGCGTTTACTGTAGCGCAATCAGGCTATGTACAGTGGCAAACTTATAAATTCTGATGAAGCGAACTAAGCGCCGGTTTCAAGGAGGGAATCAAATGGAAGACCGCATCATATCGGCTAATTTGATGATGGAAGACCAGGGGATGGAATTAAGCCTGCGTCCCCGTTATCTCGGTGAATATATCGGCCAGTCACAGGCCAAGGAAAATTTGAAGATTTACATCGAGGCAGCCAAGCAGCGGAAGGAAGCACTGGACCACGTGCTGCTGTACGGGCCCCCCGGCCTCGGCAAAACGACGCTTTCGAATATCATCGCTAACGAGTTGGGCGTGAATATCCGCACCACCTCTGGACCGGCCATCGAGCGGCCGGGGGATTTGGCGGCGATTCTTACAAACCTGCAGCCCAACGACGTGCTGTTTATCGATGAAATTCACCGGCTGCATCGCACCGTCGAAGAAGTGCTTTATCCGGCTATGGAAGATTACGCACTGGATATCATCATTGGAAAAGGCCCCAGTGCCCGCTCCGTTCGGCTGGACCTTCCGCCCTTCACCTTGGTTGGAGCAACCACTCGGGCAGGGCTGTTGTCCGCGCCGCTAAGGGACAGGTTCGGCGTTGTCTGCCGACTGGAATATTATACGGACGATGAGCTGGAGTTTATCGTCAGCCGTTCGGCGGACATCCTCCAGGTGCAGATCGTCGGCGATTCCGCCAGGGAAATCGGCCGGCGCTCCCGGGGGACGCCGCGGATCGCAAACCGGCTTTTGAAGCGGGTTCGGGATTATGCCCAAGTCAAGGGCGACGGTGTGATTACCCTGGATATTACAAAAGCGGCGCTTAAGCTGATCCAGGTGGACGATCTTGGACTGGACCAGATTGATCACAAGCTGCTGAGAGCGATCATTACCAGTTTCAAAGGCGGGCCTGTCGGCCTTGATACGATCGCGGCTACCATCGGGGAAGAAAGCCAAACCATCGAGGATGTATACGAGCCGTACTTGCTGCAGATCGGCTTTCTCCAGCGCACTCCGCGAGGCCGTACTGTGACCCACCGGGCATACGCCCATCTCGGAATGGAACCACCCCGTCAGGCCAATGAAGGCCCAGGCGGGAATCAAGCGTCTTGGGAACTGTGAAATGATAGAACGTTCATAGAACGTTATCCGTCTGTCCAGGGCGTGTCGAATAATCGAAACTTTTGGAGCAGGAAGGAGTCTAACCTTTCAGCAGCCGGGAAATTATGGTCAAGTTCATAGGGGCAAGTTCAATTGCTTGCTTGCATTTTTACGGCTTCTTTCCATTTATCACCATAAGCAAAGGGGATTCTTCCATGAAAAACAAGCGTAAGCTGGCTGTGTGGTCATTGTTGACAGCCGGACTCCTTCAGCTGCCGATCGGTTTTTCCTCCGTGTCGCAGATCGCTCATGCCGAGACCTCCGTACCCGCCAATATCCGTGTCGCTTTTTATATGCTAAATAAAAGTTTGAAGACCATTCCTTCCGTAGCGTTTAATTCGGGAGGCGCCATTCAAGTTGGCAATAAAACGGCGGCGGGAGGGGTACGTCCATGGTTTTCGGCAACTGGCGAAACCCGCTTTGGACTAAACCAAACCCGGATTCAGTGGCCGATTGCAACGGATTACAATCAAGCCAAAGCACTTTATCAACAATTGACGGACGCCAAACAGTCGCCTGTACTATTCGTGTTCTCGCTCAAAGGCAAGCCGGCTTACCAAATTTTCTCCGGCGATTATGCCAGCAGCACGGAAGGAGCACAAGGACAGGCTGCCCTGCTGAAAAGTCCGATTTTCGCAACCTATACAGATAAGACCGTATTAACCGGTAACTTCTTTGCTGAAGTTGCTTCCTATGCTACTGAACAAGAGGCAGTGACCCGTCAGGGCATTCTTGCTCAAGCCGGCGTAGCCACGGAACTGGTCGTTCAGGACAACGTCAGTGCGAACAACCCTGCAGGCAACGCTATTTATAAGCTGTGGTTTGGCGGATCAGCCAGCCAGGCAGAGCTGGACAGCCTCAAAGCCCAGGCTTCAGCGCTTTCTCCCGGTCTCTCATTCGCTGTCGCGAATACCGATGCGCCTTATCTCATTCGGAAGACCGATGCCAGCTTGACCGCTTCCGGCGGTACGGCTTTTTACTTGCTCAATCCGGCGGATGCCGCCGGGCAAAAAGTATGGATCACCACCGATACGGGCAAGCTGACCGTGAAGGAAAAGCAGCTTTCCTACCGCGGTGCTTTTGAACTGTCATCTTTTTCCGGGAAACTGGCCGTAGTGAATGAACTTCCTTTTGAAGATTACCTCTACGCCGTCGTCTATTCCGAAATCGGGCCCAACGTGCCGGCGGAAGCGATCAAAGCCCAAGCTGTCATTGCTCGTACTTACGCAATGGCTGCAGGAAACAAATACGGCATCGCTAACGTTTCCGACAGCACCCTGGATCAGGTGTATTTCGGCAAGGAAGCCCAACAATCGACGGATGGCGTGGACGCTACGAAGGGGCAGTTGGTCTATTACGGCAATGATTTGGCGCAAACCTTCTTCTATGCCAACGCCGGGGGAATGACCTCCGACGGAGCGGAGGTGTGGGGATCGTCTCTGCCTTATCTCACGTCGGTTACAAGCCCCGACTCGGCTCCATCCGTAGGTAAGCTGACGTGGTACCGGGTCATAACGGACAACGGGATCAGTGGTTATATAAGGTCCGATTTGCTCAGGGATACCGGTGTCAAAAGCAAGGCCAATCTTCCCTACTATGAGACGACGGAAGATGGAGCCAATTTGCGCCCATCGCCATCCACTGAACAGGCTACAATTGCCCAGTTGAATACGGGTACACGAGTGGCGGTCATCGGACAAGCCATCGAATCCACCAAATACACTTGGAAATGGCTGTCCAGCGCCCAGGAGCTCGTTCCTTCCCTCAATAAATATTTGCCGACTGCAGTCTCCGGCGTGAAGACCATCGAAGTGCTGTCACGCGGCCCATCTGGCCGAGTGACCGGTCTGAAGCTGGATGGAGTTCCTTTTACCATGCCTTATCCGGATAATTTCCGTACTATGCTTGGCAGCTTGAGGAGCACGAAGTTTGATATTGAAGAAACCGGAAGGTATACTATTCTGGGAGCGAATGGAGCAAGCTCCGAATATCCGGTTACCACGGGAGTTCCCTACGTGCTTACCGGCACGGGTAACAAAACCCAACCCGCTTCGGAGATGCTAGTGTTAAACGGTACCGGCGCCGTTCGCCCGGTTTCCGTTGACCAGAAGTTCCTCTTCAGTGGCAGCGGGTACGGTCACGGCTTGGGCATGTCCCAAGACGGCGCCGCCCAAATGGCGCGGGATGGCCGAAGCTACATGGATATTTTGAGCTACTACTACCCAGGAACAACTATCAAGTAATACAAGGATGAATGGAATGGATATTGATTTATTTGATTTTCACCTGCCCGATGAACTGATTGCTCAAACGCCTCTGGCCAACCGCACGGAATCCAGGCTGCTGACGCTGAACAAAGCAACAGGCGAAATCGGGCACCACCGCTTTTCTGATCTCATCGATTATTTGGAAGCCGGGGACGTACTCGTGTTGAACGACACGCGGGTAATTCCAGCCCGGCTTTTTGGTTTGAAGGCCGACACCGGGTCGAAGGCGGAAATTTTGCTTTTGAAAAATTTGGGCGAAGACCGCTGGGAGGCTTTGGTGAAGCCGGGGAAAAGATTGCACAAAGGCGCGCGAATCGTGTTCGGAACAGGCGTTGCTGAAAATGACCCGGCATCCGAAAACGCGGAGCAAGCTGCGGGCAGTTCCCTTACGAATCCTCATCTTACGGCTGTGATTGAAGAGGAAGGGGAGATGGGCGGCCGCATTCTCCGGTTTGAGTATGCCGGCATCTTCAACGAAATTCTCGACCGTCTCGGACAGATGCCCTTGCCGCCTTACATCAAGGAGCGGCTGGAGGATAAAGAACGCTACCAGACGGTATACGCCAAGCACGAAGGCTCAGCTGCAGCTCCGACGGCCGGGTTGCATTTTACGGAAGAGTATTTGGAACAAATCCGCGAGAAAGGCATCCGGCTTGCTTATGTCACTCTGCATGTCGGCTTAGGCACCTTTCGGCCGGTGTCTGCCGATCGGATCGAAGAACATACGATGCACGAGGAATTTTATCATCTGTCTCAAGAAACGGCGGATGTAATTAACGTTGCGAGGGCTGAAGGCAAAAGGGTTGTTGCCGTCGGCACGACCTCTGCCCGGACATTGGAGACCGTAGCCCGGGAATGCGGCTTGCAGCCGGGACAACGGGATGGGAAGATCAAATCCAGCCAAGGCTGGACCTCCATCTTTATCTATCCCGGCATACCCGTCCGATTGGTGGATGCTCTTATTACCAATTTTCATCTGCCCAAGTCCACCCTCATTATGCTGGTGAGTGCACTGGCCGGAAGAGAACCGGTATTGCGCTCCTATGAGGAAGCGGTCCGCGAGCAGTACCGTTTTTTCAGCTTCGGCGACGCGATGTTTATTTACTAGGAATAAGCTTTGTTCATGAAGGAGGAACAGTCCCTATGGCTGCTGTTCGATATGAATTTATTAAAGCCTGCAAACAGACGGGAGCTAGGTTGGGGCGTGTGCACACTCCTCACGGTGTCATCGATACTCCCTGCTTTATGCCGGTAGGTACCCAGGCGACGGTCAAGACCATGAGCCCGGAAGAACTGAAAGAGATGGGCGCCGGAATCATCCTCAGCAATACGTATCATCTGTTTTTGCGTCCCGGGCATGAGCTGATCCGGCAGGCAGGCGGTTTGCACAAGTTCATGAATTGGGATCGGGCGATTTTGACCGACAGCGGCGGTTTTCAAGTGTTCAGCTTGAGCGAAATGCGCAAGATTACGGAAGAAGGCGTGCATTTTCGATCTCATTTGAATGGGGACAAGTTATTTCTCTCTCCGGAAGTGGCGACAGAAATCCAAAACGCCCTCGGCTCCGACATCATGATGGCCTTCGATGAGTGTCCGCCCTATCCGGCTGAGCATGAATATGCCAAGAAATCGCTGGAACGAACGACCCGCTGGGCCGAGCGCTGCTTAAAAGCCCATGCCCGTCCTCACGACCAGGCGCTGTTTGCTATCGTCCAGGGGGGCATGTATGAAGATTTGCGCAAGCAAAGCGCCGCCGAGTTGACTTCCATGGATTTCCCGGGGTATGCTATTGGTGGCCTTAGTGTAGGCGAACCTAAAGAGTTGATGTACGAAGTAATGGATTACACCGTACCGCTCTTGCCGGCGAACAAACCCCGCTACCTGATGGGAGTGGGCTCTCCGGACGCCCTGATCGAAGGAGCGATACGCGGCATCGATATGTTCGACTGTGTCTTGCCGACGCGTATTGCCCGCAACGGCACGGTTATGACCAGTCAGGGTCGGCTCGTTGTTCGCAATGCCAAGCATTTTGACGATTTCGGTCCCTTGGATCCCGAGTGCAGCTGTTATGCTTGCCGTAATTATTCCCGGGCCTATATTCGTCATTTGATTAAGGCGGACGAGACCTTCGGCCTTCGCTTGACGACGTATCATAATTTGCAGTTTCTTCTGGATCTGATGGCTAAGGTACGGCAGGCGATTGCAGAAGATCGCTTGGCGGATTTTCGGGATGAATTTTTCGATAAGTATGGAATGAAAGACAATCCCAGCGGCTTCTAAGATGAGATGAGAGGAAGGAGGGGAAACAATGAACCACGTGCAATTACTGGCAGCTGATACCGGCGGTGGCGGCGGTGGCGGCGGTGGCGGCGGCTACTTATCCTTTGTATACATAGCGATCATGTTTGTAGCGCTGTATTTCCTTTTGCTGCGCCCGCAGCAAAAGCGGCAAAAGCGAACGAATACCATGCAAAGCAGCATGAAGAAGGGCGATAAGGTCATCACCATTGGAGGGCTTCACGGCACCATCATGGAACTGGACAATGAGACAGTCGTGATCCGGGTTAACGATGCGACTAAGATGACGTTTAATCGCTCCGCAATCAGCAGCGTCGTTTCGTCGGCTGTTGTGGATGACAAAGAAAAGTAAGATCAGATAAACAAACTTAAACCGAGCGGCGTCGGCAATCGACGGGCTCGGTTTTTCGCTTTTTCCGGCGTATTCTGATCTATTTACGAAACCCCGTTAATTTTTTTTCGTATTAACGCCTAACATGCCGCCGAGGGCGCCGGCAACGAAGGCTCCCGCCGCGAAGAAGAGCAGTTGCAAGTTCAAATCCCGGTCGGCGCCGAGGAAGGCAGCCAGGTAGAGGATGATGCTGTAAATGAGCCCGGTAATGCCTCCGGCGGACCAGCCTTTGGCCCCGGATTTGCGTCCTGCGGCAAAGCCGCCGATCAAAGCCGCGAGGGCATGAATGGCGTAAGCCGACCGCTTTAGGGAATCCTCAGACTGATTGGTGAGGACCAGCAGCAGGGAAAAAACAAGCGCGCACAGAGCCAGTACGATAAACGCATACAGCGTGCCTTTCAGCACGGAGGGGACGATCCGTATTTTATCACTGACATTCATATCCATGGGGAATCCTCCTTGATTGGCAAAGTGGGATAAGCCATCTACACTAAACATCCTATGCGGACGAGGATTGAATATGAATGGTTGAGCGGGACGGATGAACGTTTATTTTTTGGTGAACCGCGGCATGGGCAGCTTTCGCAGATCATCCCGGTCTACCAGCCTGAACAGAAGGATGGCAGCCAGATAGATAAGCGTTCCCGCAACAAGAGAAAGGGAGAAGCGGAAAAAGGGAGTGCCCAGAACCGTTGTAGTCATAATTACCTTGATGAAGAAGGCGACAGCGGCGGAGGCTAAAGCCGTTTTCATAAAGACGCTGCTGGGCAAGGAAAACCGCAGCAATCTGGATACGCTGTTCCAGTGCAGCACCGTCACAATCATCGTGTTGAGTATGATCGCCATGATAGCCCCGAGGATGCCGAAAGTCGGTTTCGCAGCAAGCAAGTAGATGAGACCGAGTTTGATTATGGAGCCGATCAACGTGTTGACAAGGGCGGTACCCGGACGGTTCAGCGCCTGCAGCGTCGCCTGCAGCGGGCCTTGACAGTAGATGAAAACGGCGGCGGGAGCAAGCATCTTCAGCATGACGCCGATTTCGCTGTTATGATAGAGGTAGTAGCAAATAGGATCGGCCAATATGTACATAAATACGGCAAAAGGCGCTCCGGTGACGAGAGCCAGCTTGATGGATTGATGCAGCCGTTTGTGAATTGTCACCATATCGTTTCTCGCCGCTGCCTCGGATAAAGAAGGCACGAGGGAGACGGAGAGGGAATAAGTCAAAACGCCGGGCAGCAGCAAGACAGGCAAAACCATGCCCTGCAGCGCGCCATATTGGGCAGTAGCGGCGGCTGTAGCCACGCCTGCGATGGCGAGACTCTGAACGGTCAGGACGGATTCGAAAAAGTAAGAGAAGGAGCCGACCAGACGGCTGGCGGTAACCGGTGTTGTGATTTGGATCAGCTTGCGAAATGTTGCTCTCCGGCTTTTGGCCGCCACGTAAGGCGGTTCCTGAAGCTGCTTCAGAGAGTTTTCGGGTGAGTTGGTTCTGCTCCTCACATGGGATCGGTAATGGGCAAGTATAACCGCCATTCCGACGATTTCGCCGGCCAGCGTTCCAAGCATCCCCCCAGCAGCCGCATATCCGATTCCATAAGGAAGCAAAAGATAGGAAAGAATAAGCATGCCAGCAATCCGGCTGATGGTTTCCGCCGTTTGAGAGGAGGCGGTAGGAATCATGTTTTGTTTGCCTTGAAAATAGCCGCGAAAAACCGAAGAGACACCGACGATGGGCACGATGGGAAGCATGGCCAGGAAGGGGTGAAGAACACGCTCGTCCGTAAACAGGGTACGCGTAATGATAGGCGCCGCCGCTAGGCATAATCCGGCTAGCGCAAATCCCATGGTAACCGTGAGAGTTAGAGACTGACTTAGTACCTGACGTATTTTACGGGTATTGCCTTCCGATTCGGCTTCCGCGACCAGCTTGGCGACCGCTAAAGGAATTCCTCCGGTAACCAGCGTAAGAATGACGGTGAGCAGAGGCCAAGCCATCTGATACAAGCCGACTCCTTCTGCGCCGATAACCCTTGGCAGCGTTATGCGGGGAATGAAGCCCAGGAGTCTGTTGACGGCACCCGCCGCCAGCAGAATCATCGCTCCCTGCATAAAGGTTTGTTTGGTTCTGCTGCTCACTTTTGATCCATCCTTCCGCGGCTGTTGTTGTCCGATGCACCTACAGCATGATGTGCAGAACCTGTCCCTGTTCATGCTCCTATCTCTTTTTTTACATGCACATTGCAGGATTTTCGCGGTTTATGGCGAATATGGTTAACTGATTCATCGGCTGAAAACGTCTCGTTGAAGGAGGTGCTTCATTTGGAGGAAGAGCGGGAGTACGGTATGGACAGCCAGAAGTTCGAGGAGATTGTAGAGCATTTATGCAAAAGCAAAGCGGAAGAGTTCAAGCTCCTGGGTTATAATCACATTTCACCCCAGGATATTTGGCAATGCATAGATGCAAAATACCGCAAAACCGGCTTTCCCCGTTTGCACCAGCTAGTCAATGACATCTATTCGCTGAAAGCGACGGACTATATGAATTGGATGACGATGCAGGCGTACAAAGGCGAATCCTTTTGACGCGATATTTTTATATCGGGGTCAGTCATTGAAGCAGCAACCTCGGGAGAAGGGGGTTCTTTTTTTTCGCCCGCCATTATCCAACCCTTGGAAATTGACGGTTTTTTTTCGCACGAGTATAATAGGACTATTGCAAACTGAAGGGAGCAAAAGGCACGATGGACGTAAAACGCTTTACCGTCTTTCTTCTCGTTATCGTCATCATGCTGGCGGGTATGGGCATTAGTGCTCCATACATCGTCAAGGATGTCAAGCTCGGGCTTGATTTGAAGGGCGGTTTTGAAATTCTGTATGAAGCTTCGCCTTTGGAAGCGGGACAAGAAGTTACCCATGGCTCGTTGATCGAAACAGCAAACAGCCTTGAAAAACGGGTGGACAAGTCAGGGATTGCTGAACCCAGCATCACTACGGAAGGAAAGAACCGCATCCGTGTGCGTTTGGCTGACGTGCAAGACCCGAATCAGGTGCGGGACATGCTGCAAAAGCCTGCTGAACTCACGTTCCGCGATTCGAAAAACAACGTTGTGATGAACGGCAGCGATTTTGTGCCGAACGCCGCGAAGATCATTTACGATCAAACCAATCGACCGGTTATTTCAATCCAAGTCAAGGATAAAGAAAAATTTGCCGACGTTACGGGCAAACTGACCGGACAACCGATGAGCATCGTTCTTGATGATAAGGTTTTGACAAGTCCTACTGTAAACGGTCGGATGACAGAAGGAACCGCTATCATTACGGGATATAGCTTGAAGGAAGCCCAAGAATACAGGGACATCATCAACCTGGGCGCCCTCCCGTTGAAACTTAGCGAAAAATATACCAATGCCGTTGATGCGACCCTCGGGAAGGCTTCCCTTCATGAGACGCTGATTGCCGGTTTTATCGCTTTTGCTTTGATTTTGGCGTTCATGATCTTCTTTTATCATGTTCCGGGCTTGCTGGCCTGCTTTACGCTCATCGTTTATGCATGGCTCTTACTATTGGTCTTGAACCTGATGAACGCCACTTTGACTTTGCCGGGTATCGCCGCCTTCATTCTCGGGGTCGGGATGGCCGTCGATGCCAACATTATTACCGACGAACGGATCAAAGAAGAAATCCGCAGCGGCAAGAGCATTATGTCCGCTTATCGTGCCGGCGGTAAAGTATCGCTTAAGACTGTCATCGACGCGCACATTACGACGATTCTGGCCAGCGCGGTTCTGTACTTCCTCGGTACAGGCACCGTACAAGGCTTTGCTCTTACGCTGATCTTCAGCCTTCTGGTAGGCTTGCTGACCAACGTTGCACTTTCTCGTTGGCTGCTGCAAATGCTGATTCGCTCCAACGTTCTGAAGAAGCCGTCTTTATTTGGAGTGAAGGGGGACGAAATCCATGCGTTATGATTACCGCATTAAATTGGACGTGATGGGGAAGAGCAAAATCTTCTTTACCATTTCCATTGCCATTACGATTATCGGATTGGTCTTCCTGCTGGCGAAAGGTCTACATACCGGTGTCGATTTCAACGCCGGGACGAACCTGGATATTACCGTAGGCAAGCAGGTAGATGGCGCGAAAGTAACAGAAATCATGAAGAGTGCCGGACAACCTGGCGGCGTCGTCACACCGGCAGGCGAGCGGGTTTCCATCCGTTACGATCACGTTTTGACCAAAGAAGACATTACCAAGATTCGCGAAGGATTCAACACTTCTTTCGGAGAGAACGTAAAGATCGAAGAAAATACCGTTGATACCTCTTTGGCCAAGGAATTGGTGAACAAAGCGATTTACGCCGTATTAATCGCCAGCTTGGGTATCATCATTTACGTGGCCATCCGCTTCGAGTGGCGCTTCGGTATCGCGGCGATCATTGCCCTGCTGCACGATGCCTTTATCGTCATCAGTTTGTTCTCCATCTTCCGCTGGGAGGTCAACTTGACCTTCGTGGCGGCGGTGCTGACCATCATCGGTTATTCCATCAACGATACGATCGTTATCTTTGACCGGATCCGTGAAAATCTGCGGTTTGCTAAGTTAAAGAACTATAAGGATCTGACGAATCTGGTCAACCACAGCGTTTCTCAAACAATGACCCGTTCCATCAATACGGTTCTCACGGTTTTGATTGGCGCTTTGCTGTTGTTCCTCATGGGCAGTGAATCGATCCGCAACTTCTCTTTAGCTATTCTGATTGGTCTCGTTTGCGGAGCGTACTCCTCCATTTTCATAGCCAGCCCAATCTGGGCTTGGTTGAAAAAAGGTTCGCTCAATGCTCCAAAAGCCGCGGCTCCTGCTAAGCATTAATAACAAGAGGCAGAAAAGCAAGGTTCCAAAGCCTACCGCCGTTTTATAAAACGGCGGTTTTTTTTCCTGAATGAATAGGGTTCCCACTCACGATTACGCACAAGAAAGGAACGCCATATGCTGCCTGCTAAAGCAAGATGGACGATAGGCTCGAGCGATGAAAGCGTCGTTCGGGAATTCACCGAAAGCTTGGGGCTTGAGCCGATGCTGGCCCGATTGCTTGCCGCACGCGGTTTTCGGACGCCTGAAGAGGCGGCTCCGTTTCTGGCGGTGGGAAGCGGGCAATTTCACGATCCTTTCCTTCTGGATGGCATGCACGAGGCGGTAGCAAGAATTCGTCTCGCGCTGGAACGTCATGAAAAAATCCGTATCTATGGTGATTATGATGCAGACGGCGTCAGCAGTGTCGCCCTTATGATCTTTCTTTTTCGCCAGCTAGATGCCGATTTCGATTATTATATTCCCCATCGCGTAAGCGAAGGGTACGGACTGAACCGGGGCGCACTGGAGCTGGCAAAAGAGGAAGGTGTCTCCCTGCTGGTTACCGTGGACACGGGGATAAGCGCGAAGGTGGAGGTGGAGTATGCTTCTTCCTTAGGTTTGGATGTGGTGGTAACGGATCACCATGAGCCTCCGGAGGAATTGCCCATTGCCTGTGCAGTGGTCAATCCGAAGAAACCTGGTTGTCCTTATCCGTTCAAGCATCTTGCTGGTGCAGGTGTCGCCTTCAAACTGGCTCAGGCTCTTTTAGGTCGCATCCCGGTTGAGCTGTTGGAAATTGCGGCTATCGGTACGGTTGGGGATTTGATGCCGCTCACAGGGGAAAACCGGGCTATCGTCAAACTTGGACTAGACCATATGCGGGTAACTGCCAATCCCGGAATCCGGGCGCTGCTGGATGTGGCAGGTGTTGACCGCGAAAAGGTAACAGCAGGCAATATCGGCTTCGGCATTGCACCGCGTATTAATGCCAGCGGCAGATTGGAAGCGGCGGATGACGCCGTGCGGCTTTTGGTAACGGCAAGCAAGCCGGAAGCGGAAGAGGTTGCGGCAGCTTTGGACAATCTGAACAAAGAACGTCAGCGGATCGTTGACGAAATTTTCGTCGAGGCTGCAGCCATTGCCGAGTCTGCCATTGCCGACGGATCTGGAAAAGTGCTGGTTGTGGCGAAGGAGAATTGGAATGTCGGCGTCATCGGCATTGTCGCTTCCAAACTGGTGGATAAGTACTATCGTCCTGTTCTTGTACTAAGTATCAATCCGGAGACTGGGCTTGCCAAAGGTTCGGCTCGTTCCATCCCCGGTTTCGATATGTACAAGGCGCTGACCCACTGCGCGGAGATGATGGACCATTATGGAGGGCATCAGGCCGCAGCGGGCATGACTTTGGAAGCGGCCAACCTTAATCGATTCCGGGCCGAATTGCAGACGCTTGCTGCTGAATGGCTGAGCGAGGAGGATTACATACCGGTTCTGCACGCGGATATGACGGTCGATTTAAGCGAGGATCCTATGGGCTGGATTGGATCTTTGGAGAAGCTGGGGCCTTTCGGGATGGGCAATCCGTCGCCGCGGTTCGTCTTCACGGGACTCCACGTGCTAGAGAAGCGGACGATGGGAAAAGATAACCGGCATCTCAAGCTATCGGTTTCCCAGAGGACGTCGGAAAACAGGGCTTCTGCTTTTGATGCTGTCGGATTCAGTCGCAGCCAGTTAGTTCACCGGATATCGGATGCTGCGCGCATGGATATTCTCGGAGAGCTGTCCATCAACGAATGGAACGGCAGCCGCAAGGCACAAATCATCATCCAGGATATGCGGATTGCAGAACGGCAGGTTTTCGACTGGCGCGGTGCGAAGGATACAGATCCGCGCTGGAGTACGCTCACTGCCGCCGATTCCCGCGGTTTAAACCGTTCAGCTCCTCTTTGCGGAGTAGTTGTGTCGAGCTCAAGCGAAGCGGAGGAGGCGGGGCGATTGCCGCTTCCAGCAGGCACCACATTCTGGGCTCCTGATTCGTCGGGGACCATGAAATGTGTAGAGGGGGTTCGTTCAAGCGAGGCAGAACACGACCCAATAGAACCTACCTTTGATCGAGTGCAGGACCTTATTCTCTATTCCATGCCCGATTCGTTGGAAGAACTCAGCCGTTTGCTTCATCAATCCATCGGTCTGGAGCGCATCTATGCAGTGTTTCGTGAATCGCAGCCGGAAGGCGTCGTGCCGACTCGTGATATGTTCAAGCAGGTTTATTCGATGCTGCTGAAACCGGATGACCGGTATCAGGGCGGGCATAAAGACGTCATCGGATATTTTAGCGCGAGATCAGGCTTGTCCCGAGACATGGTAACGTTTATTATTGAAGTGTTTGAGGAATTATCATTGGTAGAACGATGGAGCGGCGGGTATCGTTGTGTTCCGGCTGCGGTCAAACGGGATCTGACGACCTCAAGTAGATACAAGCGGCGGCTTAAATGGCGTGAGGCGGAACAAGAGCTAATGTATACTTCCTCTAAGGAATTAACGCGCATTCTTTTAAATGCATATAAAGATAACCAATCCGTAACGGAGGTTCAGGCATGAACTACAAAGAACACATTCGCGTAATCGAAGATTTTCCCCAAGCGGGCATCAGTTTCAAGGATATTACGACGCTTCTGCAAAATGGACCGGTTTATAAATCGGCTATCGACGCGTTAAAAGAGAAGTATGCGGACATAGAAATTGATTTGGTGGCAGGTCCGGAAGCCCGCGGCTTTGTCGTCGGCGCTCCTCTCGCTTATGCCCTCGGCACCGGCTTCATTCCGATTCGCAAAAGCGGCAAACTGCCCTATGACTGCATTGAAGCGAGCTACTCGCTGGAATACGGAAAAGACAAGCTGGCTATGCACAGCGATGCTATCCGTCCCGGGCAAAAAGTGCTCATCGCCGATGACCTTCTTGCGACAGGCGGTACCATCGCCACGACCGTCAACCTCATTCGCCAACTGGGCGGAGAGATCGTCGGCGCCGCCTTCTTCATTGAGCTGGAGGATTTGAACGGCCGCGACAAGCTGGAAGGCATTGAAGTCTTTTCCTTGATGAAATATTGATGTTGTTCGCACCCTTCTCTTGACTATCGTCAAGCGGAGGGTGCTTTATTTTATGGATCGGCGGGAGTTTCGTGGAGCGATACGGGTATATCACGAAAGTGACGGAATTCATCGAAAAGAGCTACGGAGAAGAGATCGATCTTGAAATGGCAGCAAAGGCGGGATCGGTCTCGCTCATGCAGCTATATCGGGACTTTTACGTTTGCACCGGCCACTCTCTCAAGGAATACATACGAAAAAAGCGGCTTTCCAACGCCTGCGCCATGTTGAAGCATACCAATGTCTCCCTGGTGGAAGTTGCCCTCACCCATGGCTACAAAACCCAACAGGCGTTTCATAAGCACTTTAAGAGCGTACTCGGGGTAACTCCCCTTGAATATCGGCACAACGAGCTTCATTTTGGCTTCTATCCAACGATTAACGAGCTGGTAAGCTTTCCAGTAAAAGTGGCTGCCGAAATCATTCCCCGTGTGATCCGGGTTAGCTATGACGATCTCCGGGAAGAAGGAATCGAAAATCGGGCGATCGCGAAACTGCGAGCGCTCCTGGGTGACAAAAGCGATGATGGAGACTGGCCGGGGCGTATGCGGCTATTCGGCAGGAACGGTAAACCGGAAACAGCAGGCTACCGTTATGAGCTGATGCTTGCTCCACTAAGCGAGATGACTGAATGCCTGGACAGGTTGAGGGGCAGCGATTTTCTTGAGGTTAGCGTTATGGAGGAAGTGGCAGCCGTTTTCGCTTCCGTTACGGTGGATAATCGCGAGGATAGGATTGAAAGAGGTTGGAATTACTTATACAACCATTGGCTGAGTTTCAGCATGTTCATGTTGGATGATGGGGATTATCTGGAAGAGTTTATCTTAAGAGGAATGAAGATTCCGAAGCTAAGGCTGCTGTTACCCGTAAAAAAGAAACCTTCTTATCGGACCGTTGTCCTGCGGGAAACGCCGGCGATGACCTTTTTGGTCAGCAAAAAGTCGGGGCCAGGCGCCGAGAAGGATGCCGCTGAAACCGTAATGGGCTACATATCCGCTTGCGCTCCCTGGCTTAAGGATGCGGCTGTATTTTATGTCGCCGTAAGCGGTGTGGATGGTTACACCTGTGGGGTCATGATGGAGGAGCAAACGGGGTTGCCTCATAGCCAGGAGGTTGAAATTGTCCGGCACCCGGCGGGGATCTATGCTTCTATTAGCGACAATTGTTGGGGCGATATTCGCATGCATGCGAAACATTTGGACAGTTGGCTGAAGCTTAACGGTTTTTATCGTGAGGACCAGATGCTGTTCGCCCTCTATGAAAGCCGGGATGCCAGCTTAGACGAAAGTAGGATCCGAATGACCCTGTATGCACCCGTAAACTTGTTAAAAAGGGACAATACGGCAGGCGCCCATTTTGATATTGTGGGTGATAAAGGAGAGTGAAGCGATGAGTACCGCCAAAAAGTTCGATTCCGGCCATTCCCCGCAAAGCTATAGCCCCAAGAAAAAACCGGAAATTATCGCCATTGCGGAACAGATGAGAAAGAGAATAACCCCGGAAGAAACATTGATAAAAGCAGTAGATGATCAAACCGGCATCGTTTACCGGAACGAGATGAAAGTGGTCGGCGTTCGCGTTGCCTACACCCCTGACGCCTCGGTGGACATGGTCAAAACCGTAAGAAGGTACATAAAGGATGGGACGTGCGATTTGCTCGAGCGTTTGGTAACAAACTGTAACCCCGGTAGCTATGTTGCAGTGATGACGGATGTCAAAACGGGCATCGATTTTACCTACATCATAGGTGTCGTTGTCGAGGATATGGAAAGCTTGCCGGAAGCTTTGCCGCCGGGCACCGTTACCTGCATTTGCCCTGCCGGCCATTACGGAAAACGGAGTCGTAGGGTGGATGATTCGGCGAAGAGCGCATTATCCTGCTTTGCCGAAACAGGGTTCCGGGAAGCTAGCGGCTACGTCTATGATAAAAACGCTCAACCCTATCATTTCTTCGATCGCACCGGGGAGTTGGTAACCGCCTATGAACCGGTGAAAATTCCGGAGAACAACGAAGAACGATACGATTCTGTCGGTTGGGAAATCGTCACATTGCCGGAAATCAAGGCCATCGGCTGCACCGGTGAAGGGATGGACTGTATGTTCAAGCTCTTCGCTGTGGAAAATGAAATCGATTGGGAAGCTGCGGGAGCACTCAAACTGCAGCAATATGTATCCTTTGGCTACCAGACCGAGGAGGGTACGACCTCCTTCATGGGCAGGCAGGTGGCGGACTTCAGCAATACCCCTGAGTCGCTGGTTGCCGTTACCCGTCCAAGCCGCCTTTATGTGCGCTTTTATCAAATGCAGGTAAACAGCGACAATCCCTCGCTTTTTTATGAGGGGGCGAAGGATGAGCTTTTCTTCAATAAGCATCCGGAGTATGAAGCGGATTATTCGGACGGCTTTTACGACTTGTTTTTCTCTCAGTACGAGCAGGGCGGAACAGTGTTGTTTCCGATAAAGCGGAAGGGCACGCGGCAGGAATAAGCATAGAAAAAAGGGCCTGCAAGAATGCGCGTTTTGGCGCTTCTTGCAGGCCCTTCATGATTGTTATTCCGTATCGTTGCTGATCTTGGTTACTTCAAACAGTTTGAACAGTAAGCTGAGCAGGATGGCGATGACGGTAGCGAGGCCCATGCCCTTCAGCTCGAAGTTGCCCCAGGAGAACTTGGTGCCGCTGATGCCGATGACGAGCACGATGGTGGTCAGAATCAGGTTCGTCGGTTTGTTGTAATCCACTTTCGATTCCACCAGCATCCGGATGCCCGATGCGGCGATGACACCGAAAAGCAGCAAGGAGACACCACCCAATACCGGATCGGGAATGGACTGGATGACGCCGGCCAGTTTGCCGAAGAAAGCGAGAATGACCGAGAGAACGGCTGCACCGCCGATGATCCATGTGGAATATACTTTCGTAATGGCGAGTACGCCGATGTTTTCTCCATAGGTTGTGTTAGGTGTGGAGCCGAACAAACCGGAGAGAATGGTGGAAATCCCGTTGCCCATGAGGGAGCGGTGGAGGCCAGGGTCTTTGGCCAAATCTTTTTCCACGATGTTGCTGGTGACGATCAAGTGCCCCACGTGCTCAGCAATGACGACGAGAGCGGCGGGAAGAATAATGCCGATGGCGGTCCAGCTAAAATGGGGAGTGTAGTGGTGAGGAACCGCAAACCATTTTGCTTTCTCGACGGCTTTATAATCGATGATATCAAAGAACCATCGGCTGGAAATAACATAACCTACGATCAAACCGATCAAAATCGGAATAACCTTGAGGAAACCACGGAACAGCACGTTGCCGAGAATGATCGTGCCGAGAGTAATCAAGGAGATGGCGACGGTCGTGGAGTCCATTTTCCAATCGGGAGACCCATCCGAGATCAAACCGGCTTGTTTAGCCGCAGTTGGCACCAATTCCAGACCGATGACGGCGACGATGGCGCCCATGGCGGCCGGCGGGAAGATCACGTCAATCCAGCGCGTTCCCGCATATTGGATGATGAGGGCGACTATTATGAAGACGATACCGACGGCGATAAAACCGCTGAGGGCGGATTCGTAACCCATTTTGCCGATGACGACGCCTACCGGAGAAAGGAAAGCGAAGCTGGAGCCCAGGTAAGCGGGGATTTTACCTTTGCACATAAGCAGGTAAATCAAAGTGCCGATCCCGTTCATTAACAGGATGGTTGCAGGGCTGATTCCAAGCAGGATTGGAACCAGAACGTTCGAGCCAAACATGGCAAAAAGATGCTGCAGACTCAGCGGAATGCTGACTGCGAGGGATGGACGCTCGTCCACCTGGATGACGCGTTGCAAAAAAACTCCTCCTCCAATATTGTTGAAATTTGCCGAAATCCAAATCTTCTGTGATATCTTATCAGAATTGAAATGCGGTGACTAGTAGCCATTTTAGAAAAATTTATACACTTCACACCCGTATTTTTTCCCGGAATAGGCGCCTTCATCCCGAGTTTTGGAAACCCTGCCCGCTTCAATCGACACATTCCTTGACGCGGTGCGGCTTGACAGTCATAATGGATTCAAACTATTTAGAATGGAAAGGGTCTGGCAATGGGCATTGATCAGCTGATCGGAAAAGCTTCGGCCTATATAAAAGAACAAGATCTTTCACGTATCCGAGAAGCCTATGAGTTTGCCGATCAAGCCCATGAAGGGCAGCGGCGAAAATCGGGAGAACCGTACATCCAGCATCCTCTTGCGGTGGCGGATATTCTCGTCAATATGCAGATGGATTCCGAATCCATTGTGGCGGCTTTGCTCCACGATGTGGTGGAGGATACGACGGTTTCCCTGGAGAAGGTACGGGAAAGGTTTGGTGAAACGTGCGCAAGCATTGTGGACGGCTTGACCAAGCTGGAAAAGATCAAATATAAATCGAAGGAAGAGCACCAAAACGAAAACTACCGCAAGATGTTTGTGGCTATGGCCCAAGACATCCGCGTCATCTTGATTAAACTGGCGGACCGCCTGCATAACATGCGGACCCTCAAGTATCAATCCGAAGAGAGCCAACGGAGGATCGCCGAGGAAACGCTGGAAATCTTTTGCCCCATCGCTCACCGGCTTGGTATATCCGCTATTAAATGGGAGATGGAAGATATCGCCCTGCGGTATCTGAACCCCCAGCAATACTATCGTATTGCCAACCTGATGCAGAAAAAGCGTACGGAACGGGAACAGTACGTCGCCGAAGTCGGCGCAACCATCAAAGCGAAGGTGGAGGAGATGGGGATCGATGCCGATGTCTCCGGCCGCCCCAAGCACATTTACAGTATCTACAATAAAATGACGGAAAAAAACAAGCAGTTCAACGAAATCTACGATCTGCTTGCGATTCGCGTGATTGTCGATAATATCAAAGATTGCTATGCCACTCTTGGCATTATTCATACCTTGTGGAAGCCGATGCCCGGCCGCTTCAAGGATTATATTGCGATGCCCAAAGCGAACATGTACCAGTCTCTGCATACAACCGTGGTCGGACCTAGCGGCGAGCCGTTGGAGGTGCAAATCCGCACCTGGGAAATGCACCGTACGGCAGAATTCGGGATCGCCGCTCACTGGGCATATAAGGAAGGGGCTCCTGTACCAACCGGCAATTTTGAGGATAAAATGAACTGGATTCGGGAAATTCTCGAATTGCAAAGCGAGACGAGAGACGCATCGGAATTTGTCGAATCGCTGAAAATGGACTTTTTCTCCGACTTGGTATTTGTTTTTACGCCAAAAGGAGAAGTGATCGAGCTGCCTGCCGGTTCCGTTCCGCTGGATTTTGCCTACCGGATTCATACGGAAGTCGGAAACCGCACCATCGGAGCCAAGGTCAATGGACGCATCGTTCCATTGGATCACCGGCTGAAAAATGGCGATATCGTCGAAATCCTGACCTCCAAACATTCCTACGGGCCCAGCCAGGATTGGCTGAAGCTGGCCCAGTCCACCCATACCCGCAGCAAAATCAAGCAATGGTTCAAAAAAGAGAAGCGGGAAGAAAATGTGGAGAAGGGCCGCGAGAGCATTGAACGCGAGCTGAAGCGAATGGGCTTCGAGCCTGCGGTTGCTATGACCGACGACAAGATGCTGGAAGTGGCAGGGAAATTCAATTTTAACGATATTGAAGATATGCTGTCCGCCGTCGGGTTTGGCGGCATCACTGCCGCGCAAATCGCAACACGGCTTACCGACAAGCTGCGTAAGGAAGAGGAAGCAGCTAACCAACTGCAGTTGACCAATGAAATCAAGGAAGTTAAAGCCGCTCCCGAGAAAAAAAGCAGACCGACCCACGGCGTGCAAGTGAAGGGCGTGGATAATCTGCTGGTTCGTTTTGCTCGCTGCTGCAATCCGGTTCCCGGCGATGACATCGTCGGTTATATCACCCGGGGCCGCGGCGTATCCGTTCACCGGGCGGACTGCACGAACATTCCCAACGGAGAGGAAGAGGAAGAAAATCGCTTGATCGAAGTGGAGTGGGCGGATTCCGTCGAGGCCAGCTACAGCGTAGAGATCGAAATCACCGGCCATGACCGGCGGAACTTCCTGAACGAGGTGCTGCAAGCCGTGTCTGAAAGCAAAACGGTGCTTTCCGCCGTATCGGGCCGCTCCGACAAAAACAAGATGGCTCTTGTGCATATGACCATCATGATTCGCAATATCGATCACTTGCACCAGGTCGTGGAAAAGATCAAACGCATCAAGGACGTCTATTCCGTTCAACGGATCATGCAGACGTAAGGAGATTGATTAACGCCTTACGGGCATCGGTTGTGCGAGAAATATCGTGTTATCAGGTACAGCACGGAGGTTGCTTAAGGTGAGAGTCGTCATTCAACGCAGTAAGGAAGCTCAGGTAACCGTAGAAGGAGCCGTAACCGGCCGCATCGAAAAAGGTCTCGTCGTGCTCATCGGCGTTACTCATGAGGACACGGAGCAGGATGCCCGTTTTTTAGCGGACAAGATTGCCGGTTTGCGGATTTTTGAGGATGAAGCGGAGAAGATGAATTTTTCCGTTCAGGATATCGGGGGACAGATTCTTTCCATCTCCCAATTTACGCTCTATGGAGACGCCCGCAAAGGCAGGCGACCCAACTTCATGGCAGCCGCCAAACCCGATGTGGCCGAAGCGCTGTACGAGCGGTTTAACGGGATGCTGCGGGAGCATGGTCTTGTGGTGGAAACAGGCGTTTTCGGCGCGATGATGGACGTTCAGCTCACCAATTGGGGACCGGTGACGATCATTTTGGACAGCCGAGGGTAGATGGCTTGTAGATGTCAAACTCCTTGGATTATCGGATGTGGCCAGGGCGGGTTCGGCTGGCTTGCTCTCTTGACGTTGACAGGATTCCGCCACGGTCAGTGGCATTCATGGTCATGGAGAGGATTTCACCGCGGCTGCTCATGGCAATTGTAGACATGTTGTTTAGTACAGCTTGCTCCTTCAAGTTTCGACGCATGGCTCTTTCTCTCACACTCCTTGGGACACACGGATGAATACAGGCCAAGTATTCCCCTAAGGATCCAACTTCAAACTGCATAAGACATGACGGATGCTGCTCGATATAGTGGCATCCGTTTTTTATTTTGTGATTTAACCTTTTCACGCAAGACGGGAACTTTTTTCCATGTACTTAGTCTGTTTAGTCAGGAGGGAAGAGGATGGAGTTTGAACACTTGCCGTTCGCGGCTGAAATGGATTCCCAAACCTTTGACGAGCTTATGCTGCAGCATGGACAGGACGTGTGGAATTACGCGTTTTTCATTACACGGGATCGGCATCTGACAGACGATATTACCCAAGAGGTTTTTTTGCGGGCATACCGGGGAATTCAACATTTTCGGGGACAATGCACGGTGAAAACCTGGCTCCTGAAAATGACCCGCAACCAGGCATACAGCACCCGCAGATCGGCTTTTTACCGCCGAGTCTTTGTGTCGAGTTCTCCCGGAGAGAGTCAGACGACTCCTTCAGCGGAAAGCGCGTATTTCGGCAAGCTGGCAAGCGATGAAATTTGGCATGCCGTGATGACGCTGCCCCTTAAGTTCAGAGAGGTGCTTTTGTTGGAAATCAAATCGGAGTTAAGCATGAAAGAAATCGCAGATATGCTGGGCGTTTCTGAAGGGACGGCAAAATCCAGGCTGCACAGGGCCCGTGCCCGGGTAACTGCGAAGTTGGAGGAGGGAAGAGCCAATGAACACCGAAAAGCCGGAGTGGTATGACAGGATGGCGAGCGAGCCGCTGAAGGAGAAGACGTTTACACCGGCATTAGCCGCTCGTATTCGCAAAGAGGCGCTTGCCGGAATGCCGCCGATATGGAGGCGCTGGAGGTGGCAGTTGGCTGCGGTAGCGGTTTTGATGGTATTGGTTGCAGGGATAGTGGGGATTCAAATGGTCGGAGGGGATAACCATGAAAAATCGAATTCGGCTTCACAGGTATCTGGAGCTCCATTAAGCTCTTCGGTTTCAACCGGAACTAAATCGGAGGCGATTCCGGGAACACTCCGTCCTGCTGATGACTTTATTCCTGGCCCCTTCAGTATGTATAGCACAGAGAAAGGATGGGGCATGACTCTGGATGGAAGATTGGGTTATACCGAAGATGGAGCGAAACATTGGACCGAAGTCATCCCCCCGCTTCAAAACAAAGAAAAATTCAAGACGGTCTATTTTAGCCTAAATGAAAATATTTGTTGGTATCTATCAACGAATGAGGATTATATTTACAAGACGATTAACAAAGGGAAAACGTGGACCAAAGAGTCCATTCCCATCAAGATGAGTGCCGGGAACAGTAAAATTACTCCGGAAAGCTCTGTCTTTCTTTACTTTTACGATGAGTACCACGGTTATTTGACCCATTGGGGTGACAGCGGCCATGAAGCGGAGCTGCTGCGAACAAGCGACGGGGGATTGACGTGGACGAAAGCGCAAATCACTAAGCCCGAATGGGTGGATAGGGATAACTTCCCCAATGAGATGACGGTTTTAAACTCCGACGAGTGGTTTGTGGGTGCAAAAAATACCCAGGATGATGGAGATGAACTGCTTCACACGAATGATGGAGGGATGACCTGGAACATCGTCAACATTCCTCCACCTAAAGGCTATGAAGAAGCGCGTAAAGAGGTGGGAGAACCGGCTTTCTATCAGCTCATGCAAGGAGTTTTGACGGTTCGCTATTTTGGTGAAGAAGAGAGAACAGTCGTGTATCGTTCCCCCGATGCGGGGCGGACGTGGCATTACAGAGGCGATGTTCCCAAAGGATCGGTTTCGAATGGAAAGATATTCCCATATTTTGCAAATAGTCAAATCGGATATGTCTATGGGGATTTATCCGAAGACGGTAACGGCCAGATGAAGATAGGGCGAATGTGGGAGACGACGGATGGCGGGGGAACGTGGAAAGAGATACCGGTGCCATCCGATATCAGAAAATTTATAATCGACGAAATGTTATCTCAAAAATAAGGCTCTCTAAACCGATCAAACAAAGGCGAACGCTGCTTTATTATGGGTGTCCGTCTTTTTGTGTTTGAAGAACTTACTGAACGTTCAGGGTGCATTAGCTTAAGTCATTTGGAAGTCATTTATTTTTTTGGCTAGCTAACTTTCAGAAAGTACTCAGCCAATACTCATGCCTGCTTAAGATTCATTAT
>NZ_CBQR020000079.1 GCF_000455485.1 Gorillibacterium massiliense | reverse complement strand
GGATAGAAAAAGAGAAGGAGTGAGAGCTATATGAACCTCTCCACCAAGCGGAAAGTGGATGTTCCTCTAATTTTTATCGTGTTGCTGTCGGCTTTTCTGAATGGATATAACATCTGGACGGATAAATACGCAAACACGTACTACACAACAGCCGTTGCGGCTATGATGAAAAATTTCCATAATTTTTTCTATGCTTCCCTCGATTCGGCAGGCTCGGTTACGGTCGATAAACCGCCGGTCACTTTCTGGATTCAGACCTTGTTTGCTAAAATATTCGGACTTTACGGATGGAGCGTCATTCTGCCCCAGGCGTTGGCGGGTATCGGTTCCGTACTGCTTATTTACAAGCTCCTGAAGCCAACGTTCGGACTCGCGGCAGCGCGGATCGGCGCCCTGGTTATGGCTTGCACTCCGATTGCGGTTGCCGTCAGCCGCACGAACAATATCGACAGTATGCTGGTCTTCACGCTTCTTGTCGCTACTACGCTGTTGTTCCGAGGTGTGCGTAAAGGAAGCGTTTGGAGCGTGCTTGGCGCTTTCGCGGTAGTCGGAGTCGGCTTCAACATGAAAATGATGCAGGCATACATGGTGCTCCCGGCTTTTTATCTGATCTATCTGTTAATGGCGAAGTGGGGCTGGAAAAAGAAAACCGGCATCCTCGCAGGAGCGACGGCCATCCTGCTCGTCATTTCCGTCTCCTGGGCGGTCGCCGTCGATTCCGTCTCGGCTGATAAGCGGCCGTATATCGGCAGCAGCGGTACGAACTCGGTGATGAATCTCGTGTTTGGGTATAACGGGGTATCCAGACTGACGGGGGATCGGGGTAACGGCAGCGGCGGACCAGGCGGGGGATTCCCGACGGGGCAATTCGAACCGGGACAATCGATGAGTTCGAATGGCGATGGTGGCCAATCGGGCAACAGCGGATTCAACATGCCGAACGGTGCTGGCAGCCAGTCGGATAGCAGTGGATCCAATACTCCGAGTGGCGATGGTGGCCAATCGGGCAACAGTGGATTCAACATGCCGAACGGTGATGGCAGCCAGCCGGATAGCAGTGGATCCAATACTCCGAATGGCGATGGTGGCCAATCGGGTAACGGCGGATTTAACATGCCGAACAGCGATGACGGACGGATGGGCAACGGTGGATTTGGCGGGATGAACAATGGCAGAAGCGGTGGGATGTTCGGCACCGGTAAAGCCGGACCGCTCCGGTTGTTCCAATCTTCCTTGTCCGACCAAGCCAGTTGGCTTATTCCCTTCGCCCTAATCGGCGCGGTGGCGCTTCTGGCCAGTATCCGCGGACGGAGATTGACGGATAAACAGAAAGAATCGCTTTTTTGGCTCGCATGGCTGATTCCGGTAGCCGGATTTTTCAGTGTAGCCGGCTTCTTTCATCAATATTATCTCATTATGCTCGCTCCGCCGATCGCAGCGCTGGCGGGAGCCGGATTCTCGGAAATGTGGCAAGCTTACCGAAGCCGCAAAGGCTGGATGTCCTGGCTTTTGCCGGCGGCGGTGCTGGCAACAGCCTTATTCCAATGGTATATCGTTCATCCTTACGATAAGACGATCGGTCGCGGCTGGTCCATCGGGATATTGCTAGCCGGACTGATCCTCACTACAGCATTGGTTGCATGGCGTGCGAAAGAAAGCAAGCTGTCCCGCAGCTTCGCCATCGCCGGGATGATGGCGCTGCTCATTGGGCCTCTCTACTGGGCGTTCACTCCGATTACGTATGGGGTGAGCAGCATGACCCCGATTGTTGGACCGAGTTCATCCGACAATGGCGGCTTCCCTGGCGGCGGAATGGGAGGCGGCAACCGCGGGGGCGGGCCGGGCGAACAGTCGAGCGGCGTGAACGAAGCAATGTACTCCTATTTGAAGGAGCATAATACGGGCGAAAAATATTTGGTTGCCGTATCGGATTACAGCACAGCAGCCCCCTATATGGTGGACAAAGGCGAGTCGGTCGTGATTATGAACGGTTTTAACAGCTCGGATCAAGTCTATACGGTGGATAAATTGAAGGCACTGGTTGAAAAAGGCGAAGTGAAGTACTTCCTCATCGGCGGCGGAATGGGAGGCGGCGGCCGCGGCGGCAACTCCGAAGTCACTCAGTGGATTCAGGAGAACGGCAAGGCCATTTCGATTTCTGGCGACCAATCCCAATCGTCGCAGTCGGATACCAATCAAGGGGATGGCGGAGATGGCGGCTTCGGCGGCTTTGGCGGTCGCGGAAACAACGCAACCCTGTATGAAGTGAATTTGCAGGAGGGGAATTAACAGATGGGGAATCAAGTACGCTATTCGGTCATTATTCCGATGTTCAACGAAGAAGCTGTGATTGACGAAACCTATCGCCGGCTGAAAGAAGTCATGTACCGGACGGGAGAAGCTTACGAGCTTCTCTTCGTCAACGACGGCAGCAAGGACAGGTGCGCGGATATCATCCGGCAGTACGGTGTATGGGATACGACGGTTAAGCTGATCGACTTCTCCCGCAATTTCGGGCATCAAATCGCGATTACCGCAGGCATGGACTACGCATCGGGTGACGCTGTCATCATCATAGACGCCGATCTTCAAGACCCGCCGGAGTTGATCCTGTCCATGATCGAACGTTGGAAGGAAGGCTACGAGGTTGTCTATGCCCAAAGGATGAAACGCAATGGAGAGACATGGTTTAAAAAGTGGTCGGCCAGCCTCTTCTACCGCTTGCTACGGGCATCTACCGATATCTCCATCCCCGTTGACACCGGCGATTTCCGCCTGATGGATCGCAAGGTATGCGAAGAAATGAAGCGGATGCCCGAGAACAACCGCTTCGTTCGCGGCTTGGTCAGTTGGGTCGGCTTCCGGCAGACGGCTCTCGAATATGAGCGGGACGAGCGGTTTGCCGGGGAATCGAAGTACCCTTTGAAACGGATGATCAAATTGAGTTTGGACGGCATCACGTCGTTCTCTTATAAGCCGCTCAAGTTGGCGGGATATGCCGGAACGCTCCTTTCCGGCGCCGGATTTCTCTACTTGCTTTACGTGATTTATCTGGTGCTCTTCACGAGCGAGACCAACCGAGGTTGGCCGTCCCTCATTGCGATCATGCTTATTTTTAACGGCTTCGTACTACTTATGCTGGGGATTATGGGAGAGTATATCGGGAGGATTTATGACGAGACGAAAGGCAGGCCGCTGTACGTCGTTCGAGAGTTTTCCGGAGGAGAAAAGCCTGCGACCTCTGTACAGAGAAGGACTGTCGAATGAACGGTCCTCTTAAGCAAATGATGAAGTTCGGTGCGGTCGGTCTGTTGAACACAGCCGTCGATTTGGCCGTATTCGCCGGGTTGACCGCGGCTGGATTTTCTACCATACCGGCTCAAATCTTGTCCTATGGCAGCGGCGTTGCGAACAGTTATTTATGGAACCGGAACTGGACGTTTCGAAGCTCGCGCCGCGATGCGGATCGCCGCCGTATTTTCCGTTTCCTGCTCGTGAATTTAACGGCCCTTGCCGTTACTTCAGCCCTGCTCGTCCTCATACGCGACAGTTTGGGAATGGGATGGTTGATTAGCAAGCTTGCCGTGACGGCGGTAGGGATCGTCATCAATTATTTTGGAAGCCGGCACTGGGTGTTCGGCTCATCTTCGAACAAAGGAGTGGAAGGTTATGAAAATCCGTAAAGCCGTTATCCCGGCAGCGGGGCTGGGGACTAGATTCCTACCCGCCACGAAAGCTCAACCGAAGGAAATGCTGCCGATCGTCGATAAACCCGCCATTCAATACATCGTTGAAGAAGCGGTCCATTCTGGCATCGAAAGCATTCTGATCGTAACCGGACGCAACAAGAAAGCGATCGAGGATCATTTCGATAAAGCTATCGAGCTGGAAGGGATTTTGGAACAGAAAGGGAAACTGGGGCTGCTGCGGGAAGTTCAAGCGATCAGTAATCTGGCCGATATTCATTTCATCCGCCAGAAGGAGCCTCTCGGTCTCGGACATGCTATTCTGTGCGCGCAGCAATTCGTTGGCGATGAGCCTTTCGCCGTGCTGCTTGGCGACGATATCATGGTGTCCGATCCGCCGGCGCTCAGTCAGTTGATGCGGGTGCATGAGGAAACAGGCGAGATGGTCATCGGCGTCCAGCCCGTTCGGGAATCGGAGGTTCATAAATACGGGATCATCTCTTATCAAAACAAGCGGAATTCGGTATATGAAGTAAAAGGCCTGATCGAAAAGCCAACCTTGGCGGAGGCTCCTTCACGCTTAGCGATCATGGGGCGTTATGTTTTGACGCCGTCGATCTTTCCCGCTTTGGAGGGGCTGGAGACAGGCTCCGGCGGTGAGTATCAGCTTACCGATGCTTTGCACGCCGTTTGCGGAACGGAAGGAATGCTGGCACTTGAACTTCAGGGCCACCGCTACGACATCGGAGACCGCATCGGCTATTTGAAGGCGATCCTGGAAATCGGACTGGAACGGGAAGATTTGCGGGAGGATCTGCTTTCTTATTTGCAGGAGCTCGGAGCATTCATGTCGCCGATCGTGTGTAAATAGCGATTTTGCTGCCGATGGCTTTCATTTTCTGCCTATATAAATTTTTTAAGGGTCGATACATTACGTATTGACCCTTTTTCTTTTTTGTAAGCAAGGTAGAAGAGGAAGGATCGGAACTATTTTCCATATATTTTGTCTAATTGGGTAGGGCGGAGGAGCGGAATAATCGCGTAAACCAGGTACAGGCTTAGGTGCCCGCAAAGTCTGAGGAGGTTAGAACCAATGAATACCGAAAAACCGGATCGTTACACGATCCTGCAGCAGCCTCCCTTTTGGCGGCGCAGATGGCGACATCTGGTAGTGGCGGCGTTGGTGATTTTAATTGTGATCGTAGGTGGAATCGTTTGGTTTACGGCGGATAGCCGCGGCGGAAACGGGGATGCAGATTCGGTGCATTCTACAGGTACCGTTCAGCCCGCCGATTTTTTCCCATTGACGAGAACCATGTTTTCCGCCGATAAAGGCTGGGGGATGACGCTGAACGGCAGACTGGCCTATACCGAAGACGGCACAAAGCATTGGACTGAAGTTATACCGCCCCTTCAACACACGGACAGGTTCGCAAGCGCGTATTTTAGCCCTGACGAGAATACCTGCTGGTACTATTCCTCACGAGAGGATTACGTTTATAAAACGACGGATAAAGGGAAGACGTGGATAAAAGCCAACCTTCCCATAAAAATGAGTGTCGGAATTAGTAAAATAACGCCGCGAAGCTCTATCGCCCTTGCTTTTAGCGACAAGCGCAACGGATGGCTTACCCACTGGGGAGATACTGGCCAAGAAGCGGAACTGGTGCGAACGACAGACGGCGGGGTAACCTGGAAAAAAGTGAACGTAATCAAACCGGAATGGGTGGATGGAGACTATTTTCCCAATCAGGTCACGTTTATAGATAGCAAGGTGGGCTATACCCTTGGGAGAGGCAAAAAAGATTCGAATATTAAGCTTATGCGAACGGACGATGGCGGCAAAACCTGGAGCCCTGTCAATGTTGCTCCGACCAGTTCCTCGATGTCGATTACTCTGCCGCATTTTTTAACGAGAAGAGCGGAACGCTGGCTGTTAGTAATAACGATGGTCCAAAGGTAAACGAACTATATGAAACTTCGGATGGCGGGGTGTCCTGGCAGCTTAAGAGTGAGCTTCCGGCAAAATCCTTCATGGACACGCCCTTATTTTTTGATGAAAAAATCGGATATTGTTGGACATCGAAGATGCCAGGATCTCACACAAGAGTATGGAAAACGACTGACGGCGGGACCACTTGGGAGGAAGTTTCAATAGATCCATCTAAGACGGTTAACGCTAGCGTCTCCTTCGTAACTTTGACTAACTGGTTTATAACGCCAGCACAATTGGAGCCCAACGGCTACTCTTATCAAGTGTTTGAAACCGCAGACGGCGGCACAAACTGGGCGTCTTTGGGTGAAGGACAGTAGGTTGGGGGAAATTTGGCACCCTAATTGAAACGGCTCGTACCAGCCCCGGTGCGGGTCGTTTTTATGCAGGTTTAACCTTAACGCCCTCTTATGCTACACTAGACACACACGCAGGAGGTGCAAGAAATGCGGATTATCGTCAAACGGATCGGCTTCGACGTGCATCGCACGGAGCTTTTCCATTTGCTGAAGTTGTATTACGACAATGTTGACATAGCATTTGAACCAGCGGACGAAGCCAACGCTTTTGCGGATGAAGGCACCGCCGCGGATATAATCTTGACTATAAAAGCACGGGCAGATCAAGATGGGGAGCGTACGACCTGCATAACGGCGACTGCCGAGATGGAGATCCCCGCGGAATCCAAAGTCCGCGTTAAAACCCATGTACGGCCGGTCACTCTGGCCGGTGAAGAAGGCTTCAAGCGCGCCTTGAAGCGTGCCATCGGGTACACGGTGCTCATGCTGCTGCAGGAGGAAACGGGCATCGTTCAGCCTTGGGGCAGTCTGACCGGAGTTCGCCCGACCAAGCTGGTGCACAACTTGCTCCGCTCGGGTACTCGGGAAGACGTGCTGCACACGCTGCAGGAGGATTATCTGGTAACGGAGGAAAAGGCACGGCTGGTAACGGAAATCGCCGAGCTACAGCTAAAGGTCATTCCCGATCTGTACAACCTCAACCGGGAGGTCAGCGTGTACATCGGCATTCCCTTTTGCCCGACGAAGTGCGCGTACTGCACGTTCCCCGCTTACGATATCCGCGGCAACAACGGTTCGGTGGCTGCCTTTTTGGAGGGGCTGCACTATGAGATCCGGGAAACGGGCCGCTGGTTGAAGCTCAACGGCTTAAAGATCACCACTCTCTACTGGGGCGGCGGAACGCCGACCAGCATCGAAGCGGAAGAGATGGACGCGCTCTTTGCCGAACTGCACCGGTCTTTCCCCGGCATGAGTGAGGTGCGGGAGCTGACGGTGGAGGCGGGAAGGCCCGATACCATCACACCGGACAAGCTGGACGTGATGAAAAAGTGGAAGGTCGACCGCATCAGCATCAATCCGCAAAGCTTTACCCAGGCAACGCTGGATGCCATCGGTCGGCACCATACGGTAACGGAAACGGTGGACAAATTCCTTCTCGCCCGGAAGATGGGACTTAGCAATATCAATATGGACCTGATCATCGGCTTGCCGGGAGAAGGGGTGGAGGAATACCGGCACTCTCTGGCCGAAACGTCCAAGCTGTTGCCGGAATCGCTCACCGTTCATACCTTGAGCTTCAAACGGGCGTCCCGCATGACGAAAAACAAAGATGACTACGAGGTAGCCGAGAGGGACGAAATCAGCGAGATGATGCATATGACCTCCGAGTGGACAGGAGAACACGGCTACAAGCCCTATTACCTCTACCGGCAAAAAAACATCCTCGGCAATCAAGAAAACGTCGGCTACTCCTTGCTTGGCAAGGAAAGCTTATATAATATTCTAATGATGGAGGAACGGCAGACGATCATTGGCCTTGGCTGCGGTGCGGTCAGTAAGATCGTGTATCCAGCGGATTTCGAGGAACAAGCGCAAGACCGGCAAAAGATCGAGCGCTTTCCGAATCCGAAGGAGCCGGCGGCATACAACAAAGCGTATAAGGAATATACCGAAAAGAAGCTGGCGTTGCTAAGCGCAGCCTATATGTCCAAGGACCGGGCGCCAATCGGCCATTGATGCCGAAGGCGATTGACGGGAGATTACAGGGGGATACGGAAGATGAAAAAAGCATGGTTAACGTTACTTGCCGCATTTATCGTACTGTTTGGAGTCGGGCTCAGCTATTTGTATGCCTCCGGCAAGCTGGACAAGGAAGCTCTCGGCAACCGTCCGGAGCAGCAGACGATCACTCCGCCGAAAAACACAGCGGATATTCAAACCGCCTATGACGTTATCGTGGTCGGGACCGATCCCGAAGGGATTACGGCTGCGGTATCCGCCGCTCGCAACGGGCTCAAGACGCTCTTGGTGGAGCCCCGAGACAGCCGCAACGTGTTGGGTGGTCTCATGACCGAAGGCTGGCTCAACACCATCGACATGAACTATGACAAGCTGAACAAGGCCTCCGGCAGCAAGGAAAGCATCAACAAGGGCTTGTTTGCCGAGTGGTACGGCATGGTGGAAGGCCAAAGCTTTGACGTAAATACGGCAGCCAACGCCTTCTATAAGTTGGTCAAAAACGAGAAGAAGTTGGACCTTTTGATGCATGTGAAGGGCGTAAAACCCATCACAAACAATGAAGGGCAGTTCGTTCAAGTGACCGGTGCGGAAATCGCCATGTCTGACGGCTCCACCCGGCAGGTGTCGGCGAAAACCGTTATCGACGCCACCCAGGACGCGGATTTTGCCTATGCGGCTGGAGTTCCTTTTTCCGTAGGAAGATCGGATATCGGCGACGATAAATCCATCATGGGTGTCACCCTTGTGTTCAAGCTTTCGGGCATCGGCCAAAAGGAATGGGACACCATCCGCGCCAGCAAGGAAGTGGGCGATTCCTCGGAGGTTTCCATCGCCGGGTTTAAAAACGTCTTTTTCGATCCGAACCATAAGCCTTATTATACGGCTCACAATCCAAAGCAGATCAAGGTGCGGGGGCTCAACATCGGCCGGCAGAACGACAACACGGTTTTGATCAATGCGATGCTTATATTCGGTGTGAACGCCTTCGATCCAGAGTCGGTGGCGGCAGGCAAAGCGGCAGGCGAGGAAGAGCTGCCATACTTGGTTGACTTTTTGAACAAGAACATTCCTGGTTTCGAAAAAGCGAAACTGGCTGGAACTGCACCCGAACTATACGTGCGGGAAACCCGGCAAATGGAGGGGTTATATAAGTTAGGCATCCTCGACTTGCTGGAAAACAAAGACCAACCGGACCGGGTGGCTTTGGGCTCTTATCCGTCGGACGTCCAGCCTCTTGATCCGAGCCATAATGGGATCGTATATTTGACCCCCGTCCAATATGCGGTGCCGCTACGCAGTCTGATTCCCGCGAATGCAGACGGCCTGCTTGTGGTGGGACGTTCGGCTAGCTACGGCTCCCTCGCTCAAGGCTCTGCCCGGATGATCCCGACTGGCATGGATGAAGGTCAATCTGCAGGAATCGCGGCGAAGGTGGCTATCGAGAGCGGCGTGTCTTTCCGCAATCTGGTGGATTCCCCGGACCTGCTCAACAAGCTGCATGACTTGGCCATCGCCCAGAAGATGAACATGGGCAGCTTCACCGTGCCGAAGGCGGCTTACATGAACCACAAGTATTACGAAGGCTTGAAAGTCGCCCTGTACCACGGTCTGGTGTCGGGTTCTTACAATAACGATTTCGATATCGATGGCGCGAGCAATCCAAATCGGGTGAAGTATAACCTCAATGCCATCAAGAATTTTTACAGTAAGACCAATCCGGTGTTTAAGGGCAATCCCATCGGTGAGATGGATAAACTGCTTGCAGGAGCGGACGGTGCGAAAGCTCCTCTTAGCTTGGCTCAGCTCAGCTATGACATGGGGAAAACCTTGGGGCTCGACGTCACCCCGGACAACGCGGAAACGGAGATTACCGCCAAAGGCATCATCAAAAAAGAGACCGTCGATGGCATCGTAGACAAGGAAAAGCTGACGAACGGCGAGGTTTGGATGCTCTACCGGGATATGCTGGAGCGAGTGGTTAACCTCAAGCTGTAATTGAAATGTAATCCAACGGTCATCATGGACACATATTTTTTGCCTATACTAAACCCATGACCCCCTTTTCAATATAATTTCTTCGCAGGCCTGACGGGACCGTTTCCCGGTGGGTCTCTTTTTTGGGATAAAAGTTTGTAAAGGGCGGCTTCTGCGCAAACATAAGCTTGACAATCGGTATAACGGCAGATAAAATCAGAAATAATTATTTCTATCGTCAAGATTCGTTGATGGGAAAAAGTAATTCGAGAATCCGCGACACTTCAGAGAGGAAGCCTTGGCTGAAAGCTTCCGTGCCGGACCGGATGAAAGACCTCCCGGAGAACTGGCGGCGAACACTGGAGACCTTACCGGTCTGGGAGAAGTAGCCGATCAGCGTAAAGCGGGCGTTAACCGCATTTGAGGGGATTCCGTTTGCAAGATTTTGGCGGGTCTCGAATTTGGGTGGTACCACGTGAGCGCGTAAGCTCTCGTCCCTGACGACAAACGTCAGCGGCGAGGGCTTTTTTTATCGTTTGCATGGTGCGTTTGTTTGGCAGGAGAAAGAGGAGGTCAGAACCATGAGTTTTCAAAACCGAAGGGCACTCAAGATTTGCTGCCGGGTACCGTAGAGAAATGGCAGTACCTGGAGAATAAAGCACGGGATCTTTGCTGCCGGTATCATTACCAGGAAATTCGCACGCCGATCTTTGAAAATACGGAGCTGTTTCAACGGGGCGTCGGCGAAACTACGGATATTGTCGAGAAGGAGATGTACACCTTCCCCGACAAAGGCAACCGCAGTATGACGTTGCGGCCGGAAGGGACAGCCGGCGTGGTTCGGGCTTATGCCGAGAACAAGCTGTATGCCGATCCGGACGTAACCAAGCTGTATTATATCGGACCGATGTTCCGTTACGAACAGCCGCAAGCCGGACGTTACCGCCAGTTCCACCAGTTCGGCGTCGAAGCCTTCGGCTCGGCAGATCCGGCGGTAGATGCGGAAGTCATCGCCCTTGGTTACAGTTTTTATAAGGAAATCGGCTTAAACAGCGTTCGCGTGGAAATCAACTCCGTCGGAACGGCAGAATGTCGGGCGGCTTACCGGGCCAAGCTGGTGGAGTATTTGACTCCGATGAAGGCGGAGTTGTGCAAAGACTGCAACTCGCGGATCGATCGCAATCCGATGCGGGTTTTGGACTGCAAAATCGACGCTCACCGATTTGCCGACGCGCCGACGATTCTGGAATATCTGGATGAAGACTGCGTGAATCACTTTCAGGCGGTTCAGCGCTACCTGAAGGCGATGGATATTCCTTTTGACATCAATCCTCGATTGGTGCGCGGACTGGATTACTACACCCATACCGCCTTCGAGTACAAGAGCGAGGGCATCGGCGCCATCGATACCATCGGCGGCGGCGGACGCTATAACGGCCTAGTAGGCGAAATCGGCGGGCAGGATCAGCCGGGAGTCGGCTTTGGTCTTGGCTTGGAACGGATTTTGCTCGTTCTTGAGAATCAAGGTGTGACGGTACCAGGTGTAGAGCCTCTCGACGTTTACTTCATCGGCATGGGAACGGAGGCGGAGGAAGCGGTCATCCGGTTGTTGTACGAAGCCCGGGCGGCAGGCCTTACAGCCGAAAAGGATTACCAAAGCCGCAAGATGAAAACGCAAATGAAGTCGGCCGACCGTTTCCAAGCCCGTTATGTCGCGATTCTTGGCGAGGACGAACTGAAAACGGGGACGATTTCGCTAAAACGCATGGACACCGGTGAGCAAGTCACCGTACCATTGGCCGAGCTGGTCGCTCACATCAAAAAGTAGGCTTCGATTCAACTCATATCGATTTAACTAAAATCAGGGGGGAAGAGAAAAGATGGCTTTGTTAAGAACGCATAACTGCGGAGAATTGAGCAAGGAATCGGTAGGACAAGAAGTAGTGTTGAACGGTTGGGTGCAGCGCCGCCGCGACTTGGGCGGAGTGCTTTTTATCGATTTGAGAGACCGCAGCGGACTCGTGCAAGTTGTCTTCAATCCGGATTTTTCCGGGGATGCGCTGAAGATTGGCGACCGGGCAAGAAACGAATATGTCCTGGCGGTTAAAGGAAAGGTCGTTCTCCGCGATGCGGAAACCGTCAATTCGAACCTGAAAACCGGTGAAATTGAAGTACGCGTAACCGAGATTGACATTTTGAACCCGGCCAAAACGCCTCCATTCTTCATCGAGGAAGGCCAGGAGATCGATGAACAACTGCGTCTGAAATACCGTTACCTCGACCTGCGCCGTCCGGAAATGCAGCAAACGCTGCTGCTCCGCTCCAAGGCCGCGAAAGTGTTCCGCGACTTTTTGGACGGAAACGGCTTTCTTGAAGTGGAAACCCCGATTTTGACCTTGAGCACTCCGGAAGGCGCTCGAGACTACCTCGTGCCGAGCCGTGTGCATGAAGGCGAGTTTTACGCGCTGCCGCAATCTCCGCAGCTGTTCAAGCAACTGCTTATGGTAGGCGGCTTGGAGCGGTATTATCAAATCGCCCGCTGCTTCCGGGACGAGGACCTGCGGGCTGACCGCCAGCCGGAATTCACCCAAGTCGATATCGAAACGTCCTTCATGACGGACGTGCAGCTGCAAACGATGATGGAAGAGCTGGTAGTTGACCTGTTCCAAAAAATCAAGGGCATCGAAATCCCTCGTCCGTTCCAACGCTTGACCTATGCCGATGCGATGGGCAAATACGGCTCCGACAAGCCGGATCTTCGCTTCGGACTGGAGCTCTCAGACGTATCCGACTTGGTCGCAAACAGCGGCGTCAAAGTGTTTGCGAGCGTTATCGCAGGCGGCGGCATCGTCAAGGCATTGAATGCCAAGGGCTGCGGCAGCTGGAGCCGCAAGGAACTGGACGACTTGACGCCATTCGCTTCCCGTTACGGCGGCAAAGGTCTGGCCTGGATTCAAATCAAAGAGGGCGAGTGGAAAGGCCCCATCGTCAAGTTCTTCACAGAAGATGAAATCGCAGCCCTTAAAGAGCGCTTGAACGCGGAAGAAGGGGACGTATTGATCTTCTCCGCCGACAAAGCGAAAGTGGTCAACGATGTGCTCGGCAACCTGCGGCTCAAAATCGGCAAGGACCTCGGCTTGATCGACGAATCCACCTACAAATTCGCCTGGGTCGTAGATTTCCCGCTTCTCAGCTACGATGAAGAAGAAAAGCGCTATATGGCGGAGCACCATCCGTTCACCCGTCCGAAGGAAGAGGATCTGCATTTCTTCGACACAGACCCGTCGCAAATTCGCGCCCAAGCCTATGACTTGGTGCTTAATGGCTACGAAGTAGGCGGCGGCTCCATGCGGATTTACAAACGGGATGTGCAGGAGAAAATGTTTGCCGCCCTCGGATTTACTCCGGAAGAAGCTCACCGTCGCTTCGGGTTCCTGCTGGATGCCTTTGAGTACGGCACTCCTCCTCACGGGGGTATCGCCTTTGGCTTCGACCGACTGATCATGCTGCTGGCTGGCCGCACGAACTTGCGGGAAACCATCGCTTTCCCGAAAACGGCAAGCGCCACCGACCTAATGATGAATGCGCCCAACGTGGTGGACGACAAGCAACTGCAGGATCTTTCCATCCGCATCGCGATCAAGGAGCTGGCAGGGAAGAAGGAGTAAGTACCTTTTCCTCGCAAAATGAATGGATTCAATATGGGGGAGCTGTCGGATCGCAAGATCCGGCAGCTTTTCGGCGGTTTTCCGGCGGGGAAACCTTAGAGAGTTTTTAGTGGAAAATGATACGTAAAGATGGGAGGGATCGCATTGCTGCACCAATTTTCTCGCAATGAGCTGGCGATGGGGCCGGAGGGCTTGGACGTGCTTCGTGGCAGTACCGTTGCCGTGTTGGGAATCGGCGGCGTTGGCTCTTTTGCAGTGGAGGCGCTCGCCCGGAGCGGCGTCGGCCGGATCATTTTGATCGACAAGGATGTCGTTGACATCACCAACGTGAACCGACAGCTTCACGCGCTTTTGTCTACGGTGGGCAAGCCCAAGGCAGAGCTGATGCGCGACCGCATAGCCGACATCAATCCCGAGTGCGACGCCATTGCGCTTAGGATGTTTTATACGGAGGAAACCTACGAGACGCTGTTTGCCTATAAGTTGGATTATGTCGTGGACGCATCGGATACCATCGGCTACAAAATCCATCTGATCAAGCAGTGCCTGGAGCGGAAAATTCCGATTATCTCCTGCATGGGCGCGGCGAATAAAATGGACCCGACTCGCTTCGAAGTCGCAGATATTTCTAAAACGTCCGTTGACCCGATCGCCCGGGTTATCCGCACGAAGCTGCGCTCGGAAGGGATTAAGAAGGGCGTGAAGGTGGTCTTTTCCAAGGAGGAGCCGATTATTCCCCGGGAGGATGTCACCCAACAAATCGTTCCCGATGGCGCAGTGATCCGCAAGGCGAAAATGCCGCCAGCCAGCAACGCTTTTGTTCCATCTACGGCAGGGCTGATCATGGCGAGCGTAGTGGTTCGGGATTTGATCGGCAAGACGGGCAATGTTGGCATGGCGAGCCGGAAGGGCATTCAGAAGAATTAGAGCGGGGAAAAGGATGCCTGGCTCGCAGCGAAAATGGTATAATAGGAAGCATGCGCACACCTGTTTGCAGGGGCTGCATGCTTTTTATTTTCAAGCGAAAAACGGGTTAAGGTTGTGACATAGATGGATTTGTTTTCGTACCAGGAAGCGCAAAATCCGGCATCCAAGCTGCTGGCAGACCGGATGCGGCCGGAGACGCTGGATGAGTATATCGGTCAGGAGGCAATCGTCGGCCCGGGGAAGCTGCTGCGGCGGATGATCGAAGCGGACCGGATTTCATCGATATTGCTATACGGGCCGCCGGGAACGGGGAAGACGACGCTGGCTCACATCATCTCCAAGCGGACGAACGGCGAGTTCGTGAAGCTGAATGCGGTGGATGCGTCGGTCAAAGACGTACGCGAGGTCATCGAGCAGGCGCAGGAGACAAAGGCGATGTACGGGAGGAAAACGATTCTTTTCCTCGACGAGGTGCATCGCTTCAATTCGGCGCGCCAGGATGCTCTTCTGCCAGCAGTAGAACAGGGGATCATCATTTTCATCGGGGCTACGACGGAGAACCCGTTTCATCATGTGAACGGGGCGCTCTTGTCCCGCTCCACCCTGTTCCAGCTGCAGTCCCTCACCCACGAGCACTCGCTCAACGCCCTGCGCCGGGCGCTAGCGGACAAGGAGCGGGGGCTCGGGGATTTGCCCGTCAGCGCTGAGCCGGGGGCGCTTGAGCACATCGCGCGGATGGCCAACGGGGACATCCGCCGGGCGCTCAACGCCCTGGAGATCGCGGCGCTGACCACGCCTCCCGCACCGGACGGCACGGTGCGGATCACGGTGGAGGCGG
>NZ_CBQR020000078.1 GCF_000455485.1 Gorillibacterium massiliense | reverse complement strand
CACCGGACGGCACGGTGCGGATCACGGTGGAGGCGGCGGAAGAGTCCGTCCGCCGTCCCACCGTGAAGGCGGACCCGTCGACGCAGTACGACGTGCTGTCCGCCTTCCACAAAAGCGTCCGCGGCTCCAGCGACGCGGCGCTGTTTTGGTTTGTCTATGCCGTGGAGAAGCTCGGCATGGACCCGATGACCTTCCTGCGGCGTCTCATCGTCGCCTGCAGCGAGGACATCGGCCTGGCCAATCCCCAGGCGATGATCCAAGCGGTAACGGCCATGGATGCCTATCACAAGATCGGCTGGCCGGAAGCGAAATACAACATCGCCCAAGCGATTTTGTTCGCCGTGGAGAGTCCCAAATCCAACTCCATCCCGGAAGCTCTGTTCCGCATCGAAGGAGCCTTCGAGCGCGTGGGCACCGCGGAGGTTCCGCTGCATTTGCGGGATGCCCACTACAAGGGCGCGGTCAAGCTGGGGCACAAGGGCTACCAGTACCCCCACGACTTCCCCGGCCACTACGTCGAGCAGCAGTATCTGCCCGACCCCTTGCAGGGGAACGTCTTCTTCCGCGCCAGCAGCCAGGGCACCGAAGACAAAATGCGCCAAAACCAGGAGCGCCGCCGCGGCGAAGGGGATGTGAAGTAAGCGCAGGGTGCTCGCGGGCGGTACCGGCTGCCCGTGATCAGATAATCGCGGACTTCTGGCGACCCGCTTGGCAGTTGCAGAGAACCCGCGAGCTACCAACTCTCTTGTTGTCATCGTCTTAAAGTTGGATGCTGAACCCAGCCATCGATCCGGTAGCCTAAAGCGGTCAGGAACGTTTCCCGGTTCAGCTCGTTGCAAAAAGCTCATCCTGTCCATATCTCGGACATGGGAAGCAAACCCTTTTATTTCGATGATCAGCCTCACTTGAACCGGCAGCCAGGCGAAATCGGCATAATACGGGCGTCCTCTCCAGTCCAACACTTCGTACTCCGGATGGAGATGGTCAAAATTTTTTCGCAGCACCCACCATATTTTCCGCAAAAACATGACCTCCGCATGACCATGGCCGCGCTCTAATCGACCCCGCCGCTCTCCCGATCTTTTCCCCAGATGATGTTCCACTAACAATCGATGCGCTTCTTCAAAGCTCATTGTTATCCATTCTCCTCTCTCCAATAAAAAAACGCTCCAATAAAAAAAACGCCCCTTTCACCCGCATGAGTGATTGGGACGTTCTTCGTCTTGTTTTCATAGTAAAACATCACCAGAAAGGCAGCAAGTGTTTCTAGCTAACTCCCTACCCTCGAAATGCCTTAAACACAACCACGGCGTTATGGCCGCCGAAGCCGAAGGAGTTGGATAGGCCGATGGTCAAGTCGGCTTGGCGGGCTTCGTTCGGCACGTAGTCCAGATCGCAATCGGGATCGGCATGCTCTTGGTTGACGGTGGGGGGAACGATGCCTTGTTCCAGACTCTTGACCATAGCGATGGCGGCAACTGCGCTGGATGCGCCGAGCAAATGCCCGGTCATGGATTTGTTGGCGGTGACGGGAATGCGATAGGCGTAGTCGCCGAAAAGCCGCTTGATCGCCATCGTCTCTGTTTTATCGCCTAGCAAAGTGCCGGTCGCGTGTGCGCTGATGACGTCGACAGAATCAAGCGAGATCCTTGCCTCGTCGAGGGCAAGCTTAATCGCCCGGTAGGCGCCGTCCCCTTCCGGGTGAGTCGCAACCATGTGGTAGGCGTCTGACGTAGCTCCGTATCCGATGACCTCTCCATAGATGCGGGCATTCCGCCGCATGGCGTGGGAGAGGGACTCCAATACGAGAATGCCAGCGCCTTCCGCCATGACAAAACCGTCCCGGTCAGCATCAAAAGGCCGGCTTGCCCGAGACGGCTCCTCATTCCGGGAGGAGAGCGCAGTGGCGTTGCCGAAGCTGGCGAGGGAAATTTCTGTAACGGCCGCTTCTGCGCCTCCGGCAATGACGGCATCGACATAGCCGTGGCGTATAGCGCGAAATGCCTCGCCAATGGCCGTGTTGCCGATGGAACATGCGGTAACAGGCGACAGAGTGGGGCCGAGGGCGCTATATTTTATGCTGATCAAAGCCGCTGCCATATTAGTGATCATCATGGGTACGAGGGTCGGGCTCACTCTTTCGGGTCCTCGTTCCTGCAGGATCCCATCCTGTTCGAGCAAGGTTCCGATGCCGCCAACGCCGGAGCCGACGAACACGCCGAGCCGTTCCCGATTCATCTCATCAAGGGGAAGACCGGAATCGTTCAAGGCTTGCTCAGCGGCCGCCAAAGCGAACTGACAAAACCGATCCATACGCCTTGCTTCTTTCCGGCCAAAAAGAGCTTCCGCATCAAAATCCCGAACTAAGCCCGCTATTTTGGATTTGAACCGGGTGGTGTCAAAGGTATCGATGTGTGTGATTCCCGATTCACCGGCCTTCAAGTGAGACCAAAAGGATTCCACCGTATTCCCCAATGGCGTGATGACGCCCATCCCCGTTATTACGACTCTTTCCATGAAATGAAACCTCCTTCTTGCCTGAGTATTTCGCGATTTATCCCTATCCTGCCACTTGATTTATCCTATTACAAGTTATGGTTTATAATAGGATAATGAGTACTACGATAACAGGTTGGATAAGGAGAATCCGCCAATGGACCGGGAAGCGAGGCTGCAAGCCTTATCGTTATTTTTAAAATCAAAACGGGCCAAACTGCTGCCCGATGAAGTCGGTTTGATCCCGGGCAGCCGCAGAAGGACACCGGGCTTGCGCAGAGAAGAAGTCGCCCAACTGGCCGGTGTCAGCACAACCTGGTACACATGGCTGGAGCAGGGGAGAGACATCCGCATGTCCGCGTCGGTATTGGATTGCGTAGCTACGGCTTTGCGCCTTACCCTCGACGAGCGAAACTATTTGCATGCCCTGGCCATGGACTCGGCTCCTTCCGCTAATGCCCGGGAGGAAACATTGCCGCCTGTCATCAGCCCGTCCCTAACTAAAATTTTGACGGAGCTGAAGGCTTGTCCGACTCTCATCACAGACCGGAGATATGATATTGTCGCTTGGAATGAAGCGGCCTCCTATGTGTTTCTGGATTTCGAAACAATACCGGTCGATCAGCGCAATATGATTCGTCTCCTGTTTACGCGAAAAGAACTCCAGCGCCTCGCCGTCAACTGGGAACAATTTGTCAGCGGGTTTCTTGCGAGCTTTCGCGCCTCCTACGGTCAATATGTAGAAGACGATTGGTACGAGGACTTTTTGCAGGAAATGAAGGGAGTTCACCCGGAGTTTGAACGGTTGTGGCAGATGAGCGAGGTGAAATCGGCGCCTGAGGTGTTGATTGAATTTCGCCATGCAAAAGCGGGGAAAATGCTTTTCCAGCTCACCTCCCTCGTCGTCCAAGGTTCTTCCGATCTGCGCGTCAGCATCTATACGCCCGCTCCCGATACGACAACAGAAAGCAAGCTGCGAAAACGAATGGAGCGGCTGTAAATCAGGTGTAAAGACGCCTCGTTTCACCAAGGTGAACGAGGCATTTTTAGGTTTGCACAGGGAGCGAACAGCAGGTACTGCTTTCGTGCCGCCACGCTGCTTCCGTTTCTTTTATAACATTGCCGTTTTTGCCTAAGGAATATCCTGAAATATCCAATTTAGAGGGGATTTTCACATGAAAAATTAGAGTATGGAAAATATTGGACAAGAGCTATACTTGTAAGCGCATACAAGTCAATGACATAATGCACAAACGAATTCACTTGAACGGCGGTGATTGCCCCTCAGACACCAATGCAGCCTATACCTGGTAAAGCGATGTTCGACGCAGCAGCCTCTTTATCTGGAATAAACCAAAACGAGGAGGTTTCATGATGATCGGCAAGCGAATGAAAAGAGTGTTTTGTGCTTTAGTAGGCTTCTTTATTCTTGTAAGTGCTTACACAACCTACACACCGTCTATTGCCCACGCTGCTCCAAGCGTGGCTTATAACTGGAACAATGTCAACACCGGCGCAGGCGGCGGCTTCATTCCGGGGATTATTTTCAATACGGCGCAAAAAGATTTGATCTATGCCCGCACCGATATCGGCGGCGTCTACCGCTGGAATTCTACCACTAGCAGTTGGAAACAACTGCTCGATTTTGTCGGCTGGACCGATTGGAGCAAGTACGGGGTGGATGCCCTGGCCACCGACCCGGTTGATCCGAACCGCGTCTATATCGCAGCCGGCACCTACACCAACGATTGGGACCCCAATAACGGATATATTGGGCGTTCCACCGACAAGGGCGACACTTGGCAATGGACTCAGTTGCCCTTCAAGGTCGGTGGCAATATGCCCGGACGCTCCATGGGCGAACGGCTGGCGATCGATCCGAACAAGAACAGCGTCCTCTTTTTCGGAGCGCGGAGCGGTAATGGCCTGTGGAAAAGCACGGACTACGGCGTTACCTGGAGCAAAGTCACCAGCTTCCCGAACCCCGGTACGTATGTGCAGGATCCCTCCAACAGCTATCAAAGCGATATCATGGGGCTGGCCTGGATTACCTTCGATCCAACTAGCAGCACTTCCGGGACTGCAACAAAGACGATTTACGTTGGTGTAGCAGACAAAGCGAACAGCATCTACCGCAGCACCGATGGCGGAGCGACTTGGGCGGCTGTCGCCGGTCAACCGACAGGCTATTTGCCCCATCACGGTGTACTCGCCTCCACCGGCAACCTGTTTATTACCTACAGCGACGGCATCGGCCCGTACGACGGCACCAAGGGTCAAGTATGGAAATATAACACGTCTACAGGAGTTTGGACGGATATCAGCCCCGTGGCGAGCAGCAGCAGCGATAACTATTACGGATACGGCGGTTTGGCCATCGATGCCCAGCATCCGAATACGCTCATGGTCGCTGCGTTGAATTCGTGGTGGCCGGATACGATCATTTTCCGGAGTACGGACGGCGGTACCACCTGGACAAGAATCTGGGATTGGAACGGGTATCCGAACCGTTCTTACCGCTATACGCAGGATATATCGGCGGCGCCGTGGCTTGATTTCGCCACCAATCCGCAATTGCCGGAAATTACGCCGAAGCTCGGCTGGATGGTCGGGGATCTGGAAATCGACCCCTTCAATTCCGACCGTATGATGTACGGAACGGGAGCGACGCTTTACAGCACGAACAATTTGACCGCTTGGGATTCGGGTGGCAAGATCAATATCTCCGTCATGGCAAAAGGAATTGAAGAAGAAGCGGTCATGGATTTGGTCAGCCCGCCCAGCGGAGCGCCATTGGTCAGCGCCGTAGGCGACGTGTCCGGTTTCCGGCATGCGGATGTGACCGTCGTTCCCAGCAAAATGCTGACCAATCCCACCAGCACATCGAGCATCGATTTTGCTGAGCTGAATCCGACGTTTATGGCCAAGGTCGGGTACAACGACTATAAGGCCTATCCCAATGGGAAATCCGTTGCCCTTTCCTATGATGGCGGAAGTAACTGGTATAATCCCAGCGGCGAGCCGTCCGGAACGAAAGGCGGCGGCATGATCGCCGTGGCAGCAGACGGCAGCTCCTTATTGTGGAGTACTTCGGATGTAGGTGTGTTCTATTCCACCAGCGGCAACTCCTGGACAGCCAGCACCGGCGTTCCTGCAGGAGCGAAAATCGCTGCAGACCGCGTTAACAAGACCAAATTCTATGCCTCCTCGGCCGGAAAATTCTATGTGAGCACCAATGCCGGCGCATCCTTTACCCAGACCGCTGCAACTGGACTTCCCACCGACGGGGCTTTGAACTTCAAAGCCATGCCGGGCGTGGAAGGGGATATCTGGCTGGCGGGAGGGAGTACGACAAGCGGCATTTATGGCCTGTGGCATTCGACTAACTCCGGGGCGTCGTTTACGAAGCTCTCCAACGTGCAGGAAGCGGATGTGGTCGGCTTCGGCAAAGCTGCACCCGGAAATACCTACATGGCGCTGTATACATCGGCCAAGATCGATAATGTTAGAGGCTTTTACCGTTCCGACGACGCAGGTGCAAGTTGGGTCCGGATTAACGACGACTTGCATCAATACGGCTCCACCAACAGTGCGATTACCGGTGATCCCAAACTGTACGGGCGAGTCTATGTCGGAACGAACGGACGCGGCATCATTTACGGTGACCCGGCGGGTACTACGACGAATAATTCCACCATCACGCCGACAACGGCCACTTTCGACAAGAAAACGGCTAACCAGGCGAACATCGCCGTAACCATGACGCTGAACGGCAACACCCTCAGCGGCATTAAGAACGGAACAGCTTCGCTTGTCTCCGGAACCGACTACACCGTGTCCAGCACGACGGTGACGATCAACAAGAGCTACTTGGCTACATTAGCTGTGGGTACAGTTAATCTGACTTTTGACTTCAGCGCCGGTACCGACCCCGTTCTGGCCGTAACCGTTGTCGATACGACAACGACAACAAGCAATTCCACCATTACGCCGACAACGGCTACCTTCGACAAAAATACCGCTAACCAGGCTAATATTGCCGTAACCATGACGCTGAACGGCAACACCCTCAGCGGCATTAAGAACGGAACAGCTTCGCTTGTCTCCGGAACCGATTACACCTTATCTGGCACAACGGTGACGATCAATAAGAGCTACTTGGCTACTTTGGCCGTGGGCACAGTCAACCTGACGTTTGACTTTAGCGCCGGTACCGATCCTGCTCTGGCTGTGACCGTTGTCGATACGACAACGACAACAAGCAATTCCACCATCACGCCGACGACGGCCACCTTTGATAAGAAAACGGCCAATCAGGCGAACATCGCCGTGACGATGACGCTGAACGGCAACACCCTCAGCGGCATCAAGAACGGAACGGCGTCGCTTGTCTCCGGAACCGATTACACCGTGTCCGGCACGACGGTGACGATCAACAAGAGCTACTTGGCTACACTGGCGGTGGGTACAGTGAATCTGACTTTCGACTTCAGCGCCGGTACCGACCCCGTTCTGGCCGTAACCGTTGTCGATACGACAACGACAACCACCGGCTCTATCAAAGTTCAGATGTACAACGGCAATACGACCGCTTCCATCAATACGTTGAATCCCCGGTATAAGCTCACCAATACGGGGACAACGGCCATCTCCCTGGCTGATGTCAAGCTGCGCTATTATTACACCGTAGACCCGGGAATCACGACGCAAAATTTCTGGTGCGACTGGTCAACCATCGGGAGCTCTAATGTGACCGGGACGTTCGTGAGCATGCCGACTGCGAAAACCGGTGCTGACTATTATGTCGAGATCGGGTTTACAAGCGCGGCGGGCTCATTGGCGGCGGGAGCAAGCATTGAGATTCAAACACGGATCAACAAGACCGACTGGAGCAACTACACCCAAACGGGCGATTATTCCTTTAACTCCGCTTCAACGGCCTACACCGATTGGAGCAAGGTGCCTGGGTACGTATCCGGTGCGCTTCAATGGGGCATTGAACCTTAATTAAGGTAAAGAAACAGCCTGGAACCTTTCATGGTTCCGGGCTGTTTTTCTTTTGAGAAACTTATGACAGATAATCTCCCATGATATATACTGGAAAAAAACAAGAGAAATAGTGGAGTGATTAATGTGGATATCAAAGTGGATGATCTGTCAGGACCGGAAGTGACTGCGCTTATTGCCGAACATTTAAAAGGTATGTTTGAAACCACGCCGCCGGAAAGCGTACATGCACTCAATTTGGATGGGTTGAAAAAACCGGATATTACCTTCTGGAGTGCGTGGGAACAAGGCGATTTGGTCGGCTGCGGCGCGCTAAAGGAATTGGATAAGGAGAATGGCGAGTTGAAGTCCATGCGGACGGCATCCGCACACCTGCGCAAGGGGGTTGCTGGATATATGCTCGCTCATATCATCGGGGAAGCCAAACTGCGCGGTTATCGGCGGTTAAGTTTGGAAACAGGCTCCACCGAAGATTTTAAACCCGCGGTAAGTCTATATGAAAAGTACGGCTTCCAATATTGCGGGCCATTTGCGGATTATACCGATGACCCCTACAGTCTATATATGACGATGGAATTATAGGAGTTTTACTCTTTCTCCGCGAAAAAAACGCCCTCTTCACGCGTAAGTGAAGGGGCGTTTTCATGTTCAATGATCAAAAGCAACTTACTTCCGGGCCATAAAAGCTTCTTCCGTCACCTTGACGATACGATCGATGGTACCCCCGCCCAGGCAAATCTCCCCGTCATAGAAAACCACGGCTTGACCCGGGGTAATCGCCTTCTGCGGAACGTCGAAGACGACTTTGGCGCCGCCGTTCGGCAGCGGTTCTACGGTGACACCCTGGTCCGGTTGGCGGTAACGAAATTTGGCGGTGCAGCGGAAGGGAGCGTCTGGCGTCCGGCCGCTTACCCAATTGATGCCGTCTGCGTAGAGAGCTTCGGAATAGAGCCGCCAATTCCCTTCGCCTTGCACGACATAAAGGACATTCCGCTCCAAATCTTTGTCCGCTACAAACCATGGTTCTCCGGAACCGGTGCCGGAACCGCCGATGCCCAGACCTTGGCGCTGGCCTAGCGTATAATACATCAGCCCATCATGGCGGCCCTTCACTTCTTCTTCGTAAGTGCGCATTTCACCGGAACGAGCGGGAAGGTACTGGCTCAAGAACTCACGGAAGTTCCGTTCACCAATGAAGCAGACGCCGGTTGAGTCTTTTTTCTTGGCTGTCGCCAGTCCGGCAGCGGCGGCAATTTCCCGCACTTTCGGCTTGGGAAGATGACCGATGGGGAACATCGCTTTGGACAGCTGGTATTGATTTAAGGCGTTAAGGAAATAGGTTTGATCTTTGCCGGAATCAATCCCTCTCAACAGGCGAAAGCCTTCCGGACCTTCTTCGACTCGGGCGTAGTGGCCGGTGGCGATGTAATCGGCTCCCAGCTCCAGAGCCTTTTGCAGAAATTCGCCGAATTTGATCTCCCGGTTGCACATGACATCGGGATTGGGCGTCCGCCCTTTTGTATATTCATCGAGAAAATACGTGAACACCTTGTCGTAGTATTCTTTCTCGAAATTGACTGTATAGCAGGGAATGCCGATCTGGGCGCAAACCCGGCGAACGTCGGCGGCATCCTCTTCGGCGGTGCAGACGCCGTTCTCATCGGTGTCGTCCCAGTTTTTCATGAATATGCCGATTACTTCATAGCCCTGTTCCTTTAAGAGCAGAGCGGCAACGGAGGAATCGACGCCTCCGGACATCCCGAGCACGACCCGGGTGTCTTTGTTCGCTTTTGCCATGTTTCTTACCCTCACTTTCAGGTTGGAATCGGCCGCTGCATCAAACGGCGATCCCCAATCTATAAAAATGTACTCATTCGGCATGATGTCAATTTGCCTGAGCTTGTTAACCAATGGTTATTTGTTCAAGCGGCTTTGCCGTTTCTGCACTCATTCATCATCGCTAGAGGCGAACGAATGTGTGTCTATTGTAACACATCTCTTCAATGTTTTTCATGATTGTCCGCAGCATGGCGTTTTCAGAAAGCAGGGTTTATGATAGCATATATCCGATGGGGATAGTTAAATATTTTCCGATTCGATACAGAACCCGCAGGATTCAGCTGCTTAGAATGCTCAAAGTTGGGTAAAACTGATACTTATTATTCATCGTTCCCAGACTTAACCCCATAATGACAATAAATGAGGTGCCTTTTTTGAAAATTTCAACCAAAGGACGTTACGGTTTAACCATCATGATGGAGTTGGCTGCCCGCACTGGCGAGGGACCGACTTCGCTTAAAAGCATTGCTGAGAAGCATGGCTTGTCGGAGCATTACCTGGAGCAATTGATCGCCCCCCTTCGCAATGCCGGACTGGTCAAGAGCATTCGCGGCGCCTACGGCGGCTATATCCTTTCTAAAAGCGCAGAGCAGATCACTTCTGGAGATGTGATCCGGGTGCTGGAAGGGCCTATCAGTCCCGTTGATTTCACCGATGAAGACGACCCGGCCAAGCGTGACCTGTGGATGCGCATTCGCGACAGTATTGCCGAAGTATTGGACAACACTACCCTGCAGTCCTTGGTCTCGTTTAAAGACGAAGGCAAATATGACAACTACATGTTTTACATTTAATTTTAGGAGATCCGTATGAACACGCCTATTTATTTGGATCATGCCGCGTCGACGCCAACTGATCCCCGGGTGCTGGAGAGGATGCTGCCAATATTCACCGGAAGGTTCGGCAATCCTTCCAGCATTCATGCGTTTGGGCGGGATGCCCAAGCCGCTTTAACCGAAGCACGGGATAAAACCGCGGCTTTTTTTGGCGTCCGTTCAAGACAGCTCATCTTTACGAGCGGAGGAACGGAAAGCGACAATCTGGCCATTCTCGGAATGGGAGCTGCAAAAGAGTACCGCGGCCACGTCATCACCACGCAGATCGAGCATCATGCGGTGCTGCATGCCTGCCAGCGTCTGGAGCAGTTGGGCACCGCCGTCACCTATCTCCCTGTTGATCATACGGGCCGGGTAAGCGCTGAAGCCGTACGCGAGGCAATCCGCCCTGACACTTATCTGATTACCATTATGTATGGAAACAACGAAGTAGGAACGCTGCAGCCGATCGCGGAAATCGGAGCCATTGCCCGGGAAATGGGCATCCCGTTTCACTGCGACGCTGTGCAAGCTTTGGGGACGGAAGAAATCAAACCCGAGGAGCTTTCCGTCGATATGATGAGCTTTTCCGGCCATAAAATCGGCGGGCCGAAAGGTATTGGGGCTCTTTATTGCTCAGAAAAAATGAAACTGGTTCCCCAGCTTTACGGCGGGCTCCAGGAGCGGGGCAAGCGAGCCGGTACAGAAAATTTGCCGGGCATCGTCGGCTTTGCCGCTGCTCTTGAATTTGCTTTGGCCGATTTGCCGGAAAAACGCCGCAAACTTGAAAATATTCGCAGCCGTATGCTGGAGGAGTTAAGTAACCTTTTGCCTGCGGAAACCGTCATTATAAATGGAAATACCGATTACCGGCTGCCGCATATTCTGAACGTTAGCTTTCCCGGCGTTTCTTCGGAAAGCCTGCTGATGAATCTGGATTTGGGAGGCGTCGCCGCCTCCAGCGGTTCGGCCTGCACGTCGGGTTCTCTTGAACTGTCCCATGTTTTAAAGGCGATGCAGCTGCCTGAAGCGGTATTGCATTCAGCGGTGCGGTTCAGTTTTGCCGAGTCGACGACAGAGGAAGAAATTATTCGCGCGGCAGAAATTTGTGCAACCTCCGTGCGGCGAATACGTAAGGAATAGAACCGGCACTTTCTAAAACGCATAAGCCAGAACCTTTTTGCCCAAAATGACTCCGAAACGAGGGCCGGCTAGTTCCGGACCAGTAAAATTGGACGAAGAGGGGATGGATATGCGCAAAGCGCTGGATATCGTCGGACTTCCAGTCATCGATGTTCATACGGGAAACCGGGTCGGTGTCATCAAAGACATGGTCTTTAGTCAGAATCTTCAAGCGCTTGGTGTTTTATTGGAGACAAGAACGTGGCTCACTTCTCCGCGTTGGATCGAATGGGACCGGGTATCCGCCTTTGGCGAGGATGCAGTGCTTGTGCCAGAGGAAGATTTTCTTCTAGATTTCTTCGAAGAAGAAGAGACCTTCCAACTGCGCGATGGAAAACGAAAATGGATCGGACTCCCTGTTCTTACGAAGAATGGACAAGAAATTGGTGTCATCCAAGATGTTTACTTTGGTGAAAAAATGGATAAAAGAATAGTAGGCTTCGAAATATCTGAAGGCTTCCTGTCCGATGTAACGGAAGGCCGCAAGTGGCTCCCTTTTCCCGATGATGCGGTGAAAGGCGATGACGCGTTTATCGTGCCCGTTCATTACAGCCAGGAAGTAAAGCCATACATTAATTTGAAGAACGGGTGATACGAGAGATGCACTGTCCGAACTGCAATTCCAAGGATATCGGCAAAATCGGCTCGCACCAGTTTTACTGCTGGGGTTGCTACATTGAGCTGACGGTTAACGGCGATAAGATGTCCGTTTACCAAGTGGAAGAGGATGGAACGTTAAGCTCTTTGGACGATCTCTTTTTTGAGGATGTCGTGACGGAGCAGCCGATGCTTTTTAACTGATGCAAGCATAATAAGGAAAAGATGAACAAGCACCCGAGTTCCGGAAGCTGGATTGTCCGCCAAGCCCGCTTCCAAAACTCGGGTGCTATTGTTTTACGGACTTCCCGGGACTAGCCGGCAAATAATCCACATATACTGAAGGAGGGCCTGTCTGCCCTCTGGAGGTGAGCATGTGAGTTCATTAAATAACAATCGTTGGTTTCGCGCTCTAGTCCTGACACTGCTCGGACTTCTGGTCATCTACATGCTGCTTGAATTAAAGCCACTTTTTCTTAACCTTTACAAGTTCATCAGCGCGGTATTGGCGCCTTTTTTTATCGCCATCATCATCTCTTATGTCCTTAATCCCATCGTTTCTCTGCTCAATCAGCGCAAGGTGCCCCGCAGCATTGCGGTGCTGCTTATTTATGCTGCTTTTATCGCCTCGACCGCCGTCATCTTGATGAATCTGATTCCGATGTTCATCAAGCAACTGGAAGAATTAAACGAGCATTTGCCCCAGTTTACGGCCAGAGCGCAAGCCTTTATCTCGCAAGTCAACGAAAACCGACATCTTCCGGAGAGTGTGCGGACGGGCGTCAACAACTCCTTGATCAAAATGGAGACGGGCTTTTCCAGATGGATTTCCAACTACATTGACGGCTTGGGAAATACGCTTAACGCCTTGTTTATCGCTTTTATTATTCCGTTTTTGGCTTTCTACATCTTAAAGGACTTCAACACTATCCAGAAAGGGCTCCTGTCCGCCATCCCGAAAAAACACCGCAAGCATGCGGTGCGTCTCATCGGAGAGATTGACGAGGCTTTAGGTAGCTATGTCCGGGGACAGTTCCTCGTCTGTTTGATCGTCGGGATTCTGGCGTGGATCGGATACTGGATTATCGGCTTGCCCTATCCACTGCTGTTTGCCTCCGTTGTGGCGCTGACCAATATCATACCGTATCTCGGGCCGTATTTGGGAGCGGCTCCGGCATTGCTTTTTGCGGCTACTTTGTCCTGGAAAATGGTGCTGTACGTGGCGCTGGTAAACTGGCTGGTACAGCTATTGGAGGGCAACGTCATCTCGCCCCAGGTGGTGGGAAAAACGCTGCATATGCATCCCATGACCATCATCTTTGTACTCCTGGTGGGGGGCGAGCTGGCAGGAATAATGGGGCTCATTTTGGCGGTGCCTTTTTACGCGGTCATCAAAGTTTTCGTACAATATTTGTTTCAATACTATATCCGGCAAAAGACACCGTAGTATCCGCAGCTCGACGACCGATCTCCTGACCCCGCCAACATTGACATTTCCCTGAATCTCTGTTTATAATCGGTTGCAAGGATAAACGGCTGACGCCGTCCTTAAAGGACGAGCGACGTTTACTGTAGCGGCATAAGGCTAAGTATAGTGAAACGTATACTTTTTTATATAGTGAAAAAGCGTTGAAGAATAGTAAACGGTTGTTGCCCGTCCGGCAGAGAGAGAGCCCCGTTTGGACCATGAGCTTGTCCAATCGGCTGAAAGGGCTTTTCGGCGAAGGATGACCGGCGCCCTATTCGGAGCGTGGACGAACTCCACCGGTTGGACCCGTTAACGTCTGGCGAGGAGACTGCTTTTAGCCTACATGGGGCGAAAGGGCGGTAACCAGGGTGGTACCGCGATTGATGAAATCGTCCCTGCTTGGCAGGGGCGTTTTTTGTTTTTTTGGCTTACATATCCGATTTTGGGAGGAATACGATAATGAAAGCAAGCGAAATTCGCAGCAAATGGCTGCAATTTTTTGCCGAGAAAGGACATAACATTGAACCGAGCGCTTCGCTGGTTCCCCATAACGATCCGTCTCTCTTGTGGATCAACGCTGGGATGGCGCCGCTTAAGCCGTATTTCGACGGCCGCGTCAAGCCGGAAAATCCGCGGATCGTCAACGCCCAGAAGTGCATCCGCACCAACGATATCGAAAACGTGGGACACACCCGCCGTCACCACACCTTTTTCGAGATGCTGGGCAACTTCTCCATCGGCGATTACTTCAAAAAGGAAGCCATCACCTGGGCTTGGGAGTTCCTTACCGACCCGAAATGGATCGGTTTCGACCCGGAGCGCCTGTCCGTAACCATCTATAAGGAAGACGAAGAGGCCTTCGATCTGTGGCACAATAAGATCGGCCTGCCCGAGGAACGGATTTACAAGCTGGGTGACGATAACTTTTGGGATATCGGCGAAGGTCCCTGCGGACCCTGCACGGAAATTTTCTATGACCGTGGCGATGCTTACGGCGATCTGAACGATCCGGAATGCTGGCCTGGCGGAGAAAACGAACGCTTCCTGGAAGTATGGAATAACGTATTCTCCCAGTTCAACCACAACAAGGACGGCAGCTATACACCCCTGCCTAATAAAAACATCGATACCGGCGCCGGTCTGGAGCGCTTTGCTTCAATTTTGCAGGATGTGGATTCCAACTTCGACACGGATCTGTTCCAGCCGATCATCCAGAAAACCTGCCAATTAGCCAGCGTTAAGTATCATGAGAATGAGGAAACCGACGTCGCGCTGAAGATCATTGCCGACCACGTCCGTACCGTCGTCTTCGCCGTAGGCGATGGGGTGCTTCCGTCCAATGAGGGCCGCGGCTATGTCATTCGCAGGCTTTTGCGCCGTGCCGTCCGTTACGGAAAAGTATTGGGCATGGAAAAACCGTTCCTTTATACCTTGACGCCGGTGGTAGGCGAGATTATGGGTGTTTATTATCCTGAAGTAGTGGACAAGCAGGAGTTCATCGAGAAGGTCATTCGCACGGAGGAAGAGCGGTTCCACGAAACCTTGAGCGACGGCCTCGCCATTCTCTCTAACCTGGTCGAGAAAGCGAAGGCGGAAGGCAGCGGCATCATCGCCGGCGACGACGCCTTCAAGCTGTACGATACGTATGGGTTTCCCTTCGATCTGACGGAAGATTTCGTCCGCGAAGCCGGTTTTGGCGTCGATCGCGAAGGTTTCGATCGGGCGATGGACGAGCAGCGGGAACGGGCCCGTGCAGCCCGGCAGGAAACGGAGAGCATGAAGGTCCAGGGAGGTCCGCTCTCAGACTATCAGGATAAATCGGAATTTGTCGGATATACTGAGTGGATAACTCAGGCGAATGTCCAAACCATCGTATTCGGCAACGAAATGGTGGATCAGGTGGGAGCAGGAGAGGTGTGCTCCGTCATTCTCGATGTAACTCCTTTCTATGCTGAAAGCGGCGGCCAAGTCAGCGACCACGGAACCATTGAAAGCGCAAATGTCAAAGCTGTCGTTACGGATGTAGCCAAAGCTCCCCGCGGCCAGCACGTCATGACGGTTCGCGTGGATAGCGGTACTCTGCATGTTGGAGACAAAATCGTAGCCACTGTCGACCGCACCATGCGGGAGGACATCGTCAAGAACCACACCGCCACCCACTTGCTCCACAAGGCTCTTAAAGAAGTGCTGGGTGAGCACGTCAATCAAGCGGGTTCCCTTGTGGCGCCGGAGCGTCTGCGGTTTGACTTCTCCCATTTTGGTGGAGTTAGCCCAGAAGAATTGAAGCGGGTGGAGCATCTGGTCAATAACCAGATCTGGAATAACACCGAGCTGCGCATCGCTCAGAAGCCTATTGCGGAAGCGAAGGCAATGGGGGCCATGGCACTGTTCGGCGAAAAATACGGCGACATCGTACGGGTTGTGCGTGTCGGCGATTACAGCATCGAGCTTTGCGGCGGCTGCCACGTCAGCACCACAGCAGAGATCGGTTTGTTCAAAATCGCGAGTGAAGGCGGCATCGGATCCGGAATCCGCCGCATCGAAGCGGTAACCGGACGCCATGCCTATGACTATATGGAACAGCAGTTGGGTCTTCTGGAGCAATCTGCCGCTTTGCTGAAGGCTAATGTGGCCGACCTGCCGAAGCGCGTAGAAGGATTGCAGCAGCAATTGAAGGAGCTCGGCAGGGAGAACGAATCGCTGAAGGGCAAGCTGAGCCATGCCGAAGCTGGCAGCTTGACTGACAGTCTGCAAGAGATTGGCGGCGTGCCGCTCTTGACAGCCCAAGTGGGTGCAGCCGACATGGATTCTCTGCGTACCATTGTCGACGAGTTGAAGACGAAGCTTAGCTCCGCCGTCATCGTGTTGGGCTCTGCAGCTGGCGACAAGGTCAATCTGGTTGCTGCGGTAACGCCCGATTTGGTGGCTAAGGGCTTCCACGCCGGCAAGCTAGTCAAAGAAGCGGCTGCGGTTTGCGGAGGCGGCGGAGGCGGACGGCCGGATATGGCTCAAGCCGGCGGCAAGGATAGCGCAAAGCTGCCGGAAGCTCTGCGTCGTATCGAAGAGTTGGTAGCGCAAATGGCTTAGTTCAAATTTTCCTCAGTTCCGACGTTTCCACAGTTTCTATCTTTCGTTCAACCTATTTACTCGAACCTTTACCGAATAACCGAATTTTCGCGACTTATCGGTAAGAAGCCGCAAGTTAGCAGGATTTTTTTGCTGAGTCAAGAATATGTTAAGTATTGGGGAGCCAATCTTTTCCGGGAGGTGCCGGTTATGAATTCCATGGACAAGACAATGAAATTTAACGTAAAAGGGGACGGAGAAGAAACCTCCCCCCGGGAAGTGCTTCTATCTGTTTATGACGCGCTTCAGGAGAAGGGGTACAACCCGATCAACCAGATAGTGGGCTACCTGCTGTCCGGAGACCCGGCGTATATTCCGCGGCATAACAATGCGCGCAGCTTGATTCGGCGCAGAGAAAGGGACGAACTTATCGAAGAATTGGTCCGTTCCTACCTGAACCGAAACCGATAAAGGATACAGGAGCTGCTGCATGAGAATATTAGGTTTGGATTATGGCGATAAAACCATCGGAGTGGCGGTAAGCGACGAGATGGGATGGACGGCTCAAGGCGTGGAAGTAATCCGCCGCAAAAACGGCGAGAGCGACCTTGGCCGCCTCCGCCAGCTTGTCGACGAATACGGCGTAGAGGCATTCGTCCTCGGAATGCCGAAGAACATGAACGGCACCATCGGTCCCCGCGGTGAAGCCAGCATAGAATTTGCCGACATTTTGCGGGAAACTTTCGGTTTGCCCGTCCATTTATGGGACGAAAGATTGACTACCGTATCCGCGCATCGTACATTAATAGAAGCGGATGTCAGCCGAAAAAAGCGCAAACAAGTGGTGGATAAGCTGGCCGCGTCGTTCATTCTGCAAGGTTATCTCGATTCTATGACGAAGAGGTGAGGTTCACGATGGCAAACGATGATCTCAAAAACACGGACAACAACGAAGAGCCCGAAATCATTTACATCCCGGATGAAGACGGCAATGAAGAAGAATTTGAAGTCATCATGAAATTCGAGGTTGACGATTCGGATCGCAAGTACATGATGGTTGTTCCCGTGGACTCCGAGGATGAGGAATCGGATGAAGTGTACGCTTTCCGGTACGAAGAGGATGGCGACGATCTGAAGCTCTTTACCATCGAGGATGAAGAGGAATGGGACATTGTGGAAGAGACCTTCAACACCTTGATGGCGGAAGCTGAGGATGAGGAGAACTAATGGCAGCTTATGCGCTTAAAGACGTTGTCCCGCTACAATTGTTGAAGGATGCTTTCGGAGACGAAATCAAGCTGGAGGACGATGGCACGGAATCGCAGCCTTATCGCATTCTTGCCGAATTTTCCGTTGGCGGAGGAGAATACGCCATCCTGCAAAGCGCTGCTATGCAGAAGCATGATGAAGTTGAAGTATTCCGCATCGAGCGAGAATCGGACGGAACCTTGCAGCTTTCTATTGTAGAGGATAACGACGCATGGGAGGATCTTGTCGAGCTGTATGACGAGATGACCGTCTCCTTCGAGTAACGAACGATTTGAATAGGATTCAAGAGAGCGGCGGTTGTCGCTCTTTTTATTGCACTCTGTTGTGAGCGTTGTCTATAGGAGGATTTGTGCATGGAGGAAACGCGTCGTCCCCGTTTAGCTTGGAAAATATTTAAACTTTTCCTGGTTGTGCTGCTTGTAGCGTTCATCGCTGCGGCAGGCGGGGTTGCTTATGTTTGGAATGAACTGCAGCCTCCCCATAAAGGAGAAATGGTGAGTTTCACCATTCCCGCAGGTACAAGCAGCCGGGATATCGCCGATACCCTTGAAACGAAGGGGATCGTCAAGAATGGCAGCTTTTTCTGGCTTTATCTAAAATACAAAGGCGAAGGCGCCCGGTTCCAAGCCGGAGAGTATGAGATGACGCCGGGTATGACCTTGAACGAGGTCATCGGCAAGTTGAACCGGGGTGAGACGGTCAAGGAAGAAACCATCCATTTTACGGTGCCGGAAGGGTATACGTTGGAGCAGGTTGCCAAGAAGCTGGAAGAGCAAAATGCGGTGAGTGCGACCGCCTTCCTGCAGCTGGCGGACAAGCCGCCGACGGCGCTATCCGAAGTGCTGGCTGGGCCGCTGCCAACGGACAATCAGGTTCGCCATAAGCTGGAGGGGTACCTTTTTCCGGAAACCTACGAAATGAAAAAAGGCAGCACGGCTGAGGACATCATGGAACGGATGGCGGAGGAACTGAAGAACAAGCTGAGTGCGATTCCCGACTTTGATTCGCGTTTGAAAGCCCGGGGACTGACTTTGCATGAACTTCTGACGGTCGCTTCTCTCGTTGAAAAGGAATCTGCCGTTAAAGAAGAAAGCCCGATGATTGCTGGTGTAATCTATAACAGACTGAAGGCGAAGATGCGCTTAGAAATCGACGCCACCGTCCAATATGCGCTGCCCGAATATAAGGAGCGTTTGTTTGAGGCGGATTTGAAGACCGAAAGCCCCTACAACACGTACCTGCACGACGGGCTTCCCCCAGGTCCCATCGCGAACCCGGGACTCGATTCCATCGAAGCGGCGCTGTCGCCGAAAGACAGCAAGTATTTATTTTATGTCACGAAAAAAGATGGCTCCCGCACTCATCTGTTCGCGGAAACCTACGAGCAGCATTTGAAGAACATCGAAGAGAGTAAGAAAACGGCGAAATAATCGTCCTGACAGCTGATATACCCGGTTATCGAAACTGCCGCGTTTGCGGCAGTTTTTTTCGTTTCGGAAAAGGAATTATGAAAACGCTGTCGAATTTACTCCCTTTGACTCGAAGAAACAGAGACCATGAGACAATCTAGGAAAGGGGCAACAACTCGAAAAAACGTAGCCGTTCAGGCAAAATACCGGTAAATGAGGGGTTCATCGTGATCAACTTACATACAGGATGGTGTCATCTATGAGCAAATTGGGGCAACGGACAAAAAAATCGCTTCCCGAGACGAAAAAGACTGTAAGCATGCAAAGCGAAACTGGAGTTGGATTACTAGGCAAAGCTCGGGGTATCAGCTTCAACCCGTTGCATTCTGTTGGAATGAAGCTGTTCCTTATTGTTTTCTGCTGCATGGTCGCCCTTGTTTATGCTGTGGGAATATTTTCCTACAACGAATCTAAAAAAATCATTGAAAACAAAGTTTCCGGGACAACTGCGCAAACCGTCGACCAGTTGGCAAGCAAACTGGAACTGGCTTTCCGCTTTTATGAGGATTTGAGCCTTCAGCTCCTGACGGATAAAGATTTGGGTACAAAGATTACGTCGGTTCAAGGCAAAGACGTGGGCACCTTCGATAAATTTTCTATGATCACCGCGATCAAAGATAAAATCAATGCCTTCACTATCGGCGGCAATAACGGAATCGATGTAGCCGATATCATTTTAATGAACGGGGAGCCGGTCAATACCGTGAAGCCGGAGAACGGCTTTCTCGATTTGGATTGGTTCAAGCAGATTGTCGCTGCGGAAGGTCGAGTCGTTTGGCTGGATACGCGGCAAGGCGGTTATCTGAGCAAAAGTCAAAACGCCTCCAAGGATGAAAACTATATCGCAATGGGCAGGCTGTTGAAATACAACGGTGGAAAGCAGGGGGGAGCGGTAGTTGTTTTTGATATTCCGCTCACCTATTTGGAAAATTCGTACCTGCAAGGTGTCTCGATGGGAGATGCCGGCGATGTGCTTATTTTGAATGATCAAGGCCAAGTCATCCGCTCCACACACTCCGAAATCGTAGGAAAGCCTTCGGGAATCACCCTTTCATCGGAGGATAAGGCCTCTAGTCTGAAGGGAGCTGTTGTCGCCCGAGACAAGGTAGATGGCGCGGCTTATCTAAATGTCTTCAAAAAGATGAATACCAGCGGTTGGACCGTGCTGGCAAAGGCATCCGTTGCGGAATTGACTAAAGAAACGAGTAAAATCAAAGACATTACAATGATTAGCGCCTTCGCGTCAATGGTGATCGCTGCTGTTGTCGGCCTAATCATCGCCTTGATGGTCGGTCGGCCCCTGCGGATTTTGCGTGAACGAATGCAAGCAGGTGCCAAAGGTGATCTTACCGTACGCACCGCTTTCCGCTCCAAAGACGAAATCGGGCAGGTCGGCTCTAGCTTCAACGTCATGATGGAGCAGATTACCGGACTCGTCCAACAGACAACCCGGTCCGCAGCGGAAGTACTTTCTACCTCCGCGGAACTTTTGAGTGCGTCGAAGCAAACGACGACTTCAGCGCGGGAAATTGCCATCGCTACGGAAGAGATAGCCAGTGGGGCTTCCAGTTTGGCGCTGGAAGCGGAGAAAGGAAACATGCTGACCCAAGAGATCGGCAGCCGGATGAAGGAGGTTGTCGTAGCCAATACGGAGATGAGGGATGCGGCGGGTACGGTGCAAAACGCCAGTCAGCAAGGCTCCCTAACCATGATGGATCTGACGGCAAAAACATCATCGGCAGAGACCATGATCCGCTCCTTGGTGGAGAAAGTCGAAAGCCTGAAATCGAGTACGGTTTCCATTCGAAAAATTCTCGATCTCCTTACCAATCAGACTAAGCAAACCAATATTTTGTCGCTTAATGCGGCGATCGAAGCCGCCCGGGCTGGGGCAGCCGGTAGAGGCTTCATGGTAGTTGCCGATGAAATCCGCAAGCTGGCGGAGCAGTCAAAGGAGAATATCGGCTATGTTGGAGAAATCACCGAAACGATTCAAGAGGAAATCGGGGAAACCGTCGATGTCCTTTCCGAAGCCTATCCGGTATTTCAACAGCAGATCCTGACCGTCGCGGCTGTAGACGGCATCTTCAAGCAAGTGCAGAGCAGCATGGACGGCTTCGGTCAGCGGCTTTCGGAAGTTTCAGATTCCGTTGGCAACCTGGAATTTACTCAGCAGGAACTGACCGGCTCTATGACCAACGTCAGTGCCGTATCAGAGGAATCATCGGCAACGTCCCAAGAGGTGGCTTCCCTCAGTACGGAACAGCTTGGCGTCAGCGAGGCCCTCACCAATCTGGCGGAAAAGCTGGAGCAGCTCTCCGTCTCCTTGCAGGAAAGCTTGCGCGTTTTCAAAATATAAGAAAAAATTTATCGATGAACAATCAATAAAGACAGACCGCCTTTAGAGGAAAAAAAGCCGCGATTCGCGGCTTTTTTTTATTCCCGGGGTTTTCCGTTCGCGGTCGAGTGTGAGATTTGTTATACTAAAAGATATGTCTTGCAATTGAGGTGATTTGCTATGCTGAAAAAACCGGAACTGCTGGCGACGGCAGGTACAATAGAAGAGCTTACACAAGTTCTGAAGGCAGGGGCGGACGCTGCTGTCATCGGCAACGATGTCTTCGGCATGCGGCTGAAAGGCAGCTTCTCCGTTGATGATATTCGTAACGCGGTGGATATCGCCCACGCTCTAGGCGCAAAAATTTATATAAACGCCAACGGAATCATGGAGAATCAAGTGCTGGATGAGCTGCCGGGATTCATCCGGGATATCCATGCCGCCGGAGCGGATGCCCTCTTGTTCGGCGACCCCGCCGTGATTTTCTCCATGAAAGAAGCTGGGGTTCAATTGCCACTCCACTGGAACGGGGAAATGACCACAACCAACTACGAGACGGCCAATTATTGGGGAAAGCGCGGAGCGGTGCGCGCTGTTCTGGCTCGGGAGTTGAATATGGACGAAGTGCTGGAGTTCAAGGCAAACGCTCAGGTTGAGGTGCAGGTTCAAGTGCATGGGGCGACGAACATCTATCACTCCAAACGCAATTTGCTCCAGCATTATGGCAACCATCTGGGTGCAGGCGCGCAGGTGACGGATTTATCCCAGGAACGCGGTTTGTTCCTAATCGAGGCAGAGCGTCAGGATGAGCGATTCCCGGTTTTTGAAGACCGAAGCGGGATGCATATCATGAGTTCTGAGGATATTTGCATGTTGGAGAATTTGAACGAGTTGATCGAAGCCGGAATCGACAGCTTGTGGATCGAGGGGCTGCTGAAAAGCCCACTCTATAACGAAACAGTCGTCTCCCTTTACCGCAAGGCCATTGATGCTTATTGCACCAACCCGGAAGGTGATTGGTACGATCCTGCATGGGTGGAGCAAATCGAAGCCATGCAGCCTGCGGAACGGCCGCTTTCCTTCGGATTTTTCTACAAAGATCAAGTGTATTGAGGTGAATCCCATGAGTGTGAATATGAATGAACAAATGCAAACAATCATAGATAAGAAAACAAGACAAACCGAGCTGTTGGCTCCTGCCGGCAGTCTGGAGAAGCTTAAATTCGCCGTGCGCTACGGCGCCGATGCGGTATACATCGGGGGACAAAAATACGGTCTTCGCTCGGGTGCCGACAATTTCACCTTCGACGAGATGCGGGAAGGGGTTGAATTTGCCTCCCGGTACGGCGCAAAAGTGTTTGTGGCTGCGAATATCATCGCGCATAACGAAGACATTGCCGGCATCGCCAACTATATGCGCTCGTTGCAGGACGCTGGAGTAGCCGCCATTATCGTAGCCGACCCCATCATCATCGAAACCTGCAAAAAAGCGGCGCCGAAGCTGGAGGTGCACCTCAGCACCCAGCAGTCCACCGTAAACTGGCGGGCGGTGCAATATTGGAAGGATGAAGGCGTGGACCGGGTCGTTCTTGGCCGGGAAGCATCATTAGCCGATATTCGAGAGATCAAAAGCAGGGTGGACATCGAGATCGAAACCTTCGTGCACGGTGCCATGTGTAGTTCCTGGTCCGGTCGCTGCGTACTGTCCAACCACTTTACAGATCGGGATTCCAATCGGGGCGGCTGCTGCCAATCGTGCCGTTGGAAGTACGATTTGTTTTCGGAAGAGGATGCTCATCTTTACGGACAACATGAGGAGGATCCTTTTGCCAGTGGGAGCGAAGGACCTGTGCATGATCGAGCACATTCCTCAGTTGATCGAAGCGGGCATTGACAGCTTACAAAATCGAAGGACGAATGAAGAGCATCCACTATGTGTCGACGGTTACCGGAGCGTACCGGCAAGCGATTGACGCTTATTTGCGCGATCCGGAAGGCTACAAGCTTAACCCGCGGCTGCTGGAGGAAATCCATAAGGCGGCGAACCGGCCGCTTAATACCGGCTTTTATTTTGACGAGCCTGGGCACGAGGACCATATTTATGGCGCGGAAGACAAATTGGCACCTTATGATTTTGCCGGTTTGGTGACGGGGTATGACCCGTTGACGGGAATTGCCACGATCCAGCAGAGGAACCATTTCAAACCCGGCCAGGAAGTGGAGTTTTTCGGTCCCGGCGGAACGTTCTTCAAACAAACCGTTGGCGCCCTACAGGATGAAAAAGGCAATACCCTCGACGCGGCAAGGCATCCGCTGCAGAAAGTCAGGTTTGCCGTTGATCAACCCTTGCATGAATTCGATATGATGCGCAAACGTATCGGTGCAAATAGATAGAGACAATCAGATGAAAGATGAATAATTTGTGAAATATTGTAAAAAATTGTAAATCACCCGCGAAAGCGGGTTTTTTTATTTCTTAACGAAAAGGAAATAAAAAAGACCTGTCGAATCTAATTCTTTAGATAGAATGAGTCTCACTCACGTAGCTGACGACGTTCAACGGAAGAAGGGGTAACAGAATATCCAATGTGCCTTTTTGACCCCATAGTCAGACGTTATTCCAGGTTGTCAAAAGGTGCTTTTCTTTGTCTCTTTATGAGGAATTTCGGGAACGGTGACTAATTTATTTTCAGGACGGTGGCACAATGAGTAGATCAGTGCGGAATTCAAAGAATGCGCTTTCAAAGCAGGGGAAGGTCAAAAGCAAGTCGATTATGCCGAGCATCGAGTCGATGAGTTCCAGCGGTTTTAGTATGAATCCGCTGCGTTCTGTAGGCATGAAGCTGTTTCTCATCATTTTTTTATTTATGGTCGGACTCGTTCTAGTTGTCGGGTTGTCCTCCTACAACCAATCCAAAAAGATTATCGCGGATAAGGTTTCGGAAACGACGAGCCAAACGGTCGATCAGTTGGCGAACAAGCTGGAGCTGGCTTTCCGTTTCTACGAGGATTTGAGCTTGCAGCTCCTGACGGATAAAGATTTTTCCGAGAAGCTCGTCACGGTACAAGATCCGCAAACTGAAACCTTCGACCGTTTTACGGCTACGAAGGATATTCAGGACAAGATGCTCTCTTATACAGTAGGCGGACAAAATGGGATTTCGACGGCGGATTTGATTTTGTCCAACGGGGACCCAGTAAACTCTGTAAAGCCAGATGACAGTTATAAGGAGCAAGATTGGTATAAGAGGATCATGGACGCGGATGGAAAGGTCGTATGGCTTGAATCCAAGGATGGCGGCTATCTAGCCGGCAGTTCCAAGACCGGTAAATTCCTAGCTATGGGCAGACTCCTGAAAAATACCCTTGGTTCAACAGGCAATGCCGTTGTCATTTATGAGATTCCCCTCAGCTACATCGAAAAATCCTATCTTCAGGGACTCTCAATGGGGGATAGCGGAGATGTGCTGATTCTGAATGATCAGGATCAAATCATTCGTTCGGGGAACGCCGAGAATGTAGGCAAAGTCTCTGATATCAAGATCAAAGATAAAGATGCAAGTCTGGAAGGGGCAGTTGCAAGCAAAGATAGCTCCAGCGGCAGCGAGCGCTTAAATGTTTATAAAAAGATGTCGAAGAGCGGATGGACGGTTGTTGCAACAGCTTCCGTCTCCGAATTGACAAAGGAAACCGCGAAAATTAAAAATATTACCATTATAAGTACATTGGTAGCCATTCTGGTGGCGGTGGTTGTCGGAATATTTGTTGCTTACATGATCGGCAGACCGCTAAGGAATCTTCGCAGCCGGATGCAAGAAGGGGCTAAAGGAAATTTAACGATCCGCACTTCGTTTAAATCGAAAGACGAAATTGGACAGGTTGGCATAAGCTTCAATCAGATGATGGAACAGATCACAAAGCTGGTTGAGCAAACGACTCAATCTGCTACCGAGGTTTTGGATACTTCCGCCCAGTTGCTTAAAGCTTCCAAGCAAACAACAACTTCGGCGCGGGAGATCGCCGTCGCTACGGAGGAAATTGCGGGAGGCGCTTCCAGCTTGGCGTTGGAGGCAGAGAAAGGCAACCATTTGACTCATGAAATTGGCACCCGGATGCATGGGGTAGTGGAAGCCAACCTGGAAATGAAGGAAGCGGCAACTGTTGTACAGCAAGCCAGCAAGCAAGGTTCCTTGACCATGGCCGATTTGACGACGAAAACCTCGTCAACCGAAGAGATGACTCGTTCCATGGTGGATAAGGTGGAACACCTTAAGCAAAGCACCGTTTCCATTCGGAAGATTCTCGATTTGCTCATCAATCAAACGAAACAGACGAACATTCTGTCGTTGAATGCAGCCATTGAAGCAGCACGTGCCGGAACGGCAGGCAAAGGGTTTATGGTCGTAGCCGACGAAATTCGCAAGCTGGCAGAGCAATCGAAAGAGAATATCGGCTATGTCGGGGAAATTACCGAAACGATCCAGAAGGAAATCGACGAAACCGTTCTTGTTCTCTCTGAAGCCTATCCGATCTTCCAAGAACAGATTCAATCCGTTTCCGCCGTCGACGCCATTTTCCGCCAGGTGCAAAATAGCATGCACGGCTTTGAGCTGCAGTTGTCGGAAGTATCCGAATCCGTAGGCAAACTGGAGATCACCCAGCGGGAGCTGACCACTTCGATGAGCAATGTCAGCGCGGTCTCTGAAGAATCTTCTGCTACTTCCGAAGAGGTGGCATCGCTTAGTACGGAGCAGCTTGGCGTCAGCGAAGCGCTGACCAATCTCGCTGAAAATCTGGAACGGTTGTCGACATCTTTGAAGCAAAGCTTGGCTGTTTTCAAAATCTAAAATCAATATCACCAAAAATGAAAAGGCTTCTGTTCCCATCGACTGAATCGTTGGAACAGAAGCCTTTTTTCATGCTCGTTTATTCCTGGGGATTTTGAAGGGACCAAGCGAACTCGTCTTTGATACGCTGCATCAAATCCGGACGGGTCATGACTTCATAAGCAGATAGGGCGAGGGCTTTGGCACCCAGCAGCATGCCGTCAAAAGCTTTCGGCAGCATCGCCGCATCGCGAAATTCCGGCGTGTGCAGGGAATAATCTCCATCCGCGACTTTTACATACGGATGTACGGCGGGACAGCGGCGGGATACGTTGCCGAGATCGAGAGAGCCGCTGTCTTTGCGGGGCTCCTGAATCGCACCCGATGAGACGCCCAGATATTCCAGGCTTTGTGTAAATAGCTCCGAAAGGGCGCTGTTGGTGATTAGCTCATCGTAGGAGAGCTGATAATGAAACGACTCCATCCGGCAGCCGGTTTGCAGCGCGGCTCCTTCTGCGCAGCGCAGCACCTTTTGCACAGTCTCATTGGTGAAAGGGCGATTAGCGGAACGGACGTAGAACTGTGCTGAGGCATAGTCGGGAATAATATTAGGCGCTTTGCCGCCATTTGCGACAATACCGTGGATGCGGACGTGGCTGGGCAGTTGCTGGCGCAGGGCGCTCACGGCATTGAACAACTGAATAATGCCATCCAGTGCGTTGATTCCCTCATGCGGACTAGCGGCGGCGTGGGCGGCTTTGCCGTGAAAGTCGAATTGCAGGGCATCCATAGCCAGTGAGGTTCCCGATTTTACGTGAGAATGGTAGGGATGCGCCATCATTGCGGCATCGACGTCGTCAAACATTCCGGCATCCGCCATAAGTACTTTGGCACCCTCCGTTTCCTCCGCAGGTGTGCCGTATACCCGAATCGTTCCGCCGATTTCGTCTATGACTGCCTTGAGACCGACAGCGGCAGCAAGTCCCATCGCTGCGATTAGATGGTGGCCGCAGGCGTGGCCCAATTCAGGCAGTGCGTCGTACTCGCATAGGAAGGCAATGACGGGACCCGGCTTGGATGATGCATAAGAGGCGATAAACGCGGTAGGAATCCGCAGCGGTTCTTTTTCAATATGGAATCCAAATTTTGTAAATTCATCAATAAGCCGTGAAGAAGCGAGAAATTCTTCATTTCCTAATTCAGGATGCGATCCAATGAATTTCGCGGTTTCGGTTATGACGCCTGAGTGAGCTTCAATTGCTTCAATAATCTTGTTTTTCAACGTTTTTGCAGCTCCTTTTTAAACAGAAATAAATTGTATAACGTTTCAATTGCAGTGATTGGTTTTATAAATATTGTAAGTATGTGGATAGAGCTTTACGAGTAATTTTGCGAAATCGTTACGGAATAGCGAAAATATACCAATCCATGTATAAAAATTCAGTGAACAATGGTTAGGAATCATTGCTATTCCTATAGTAGATTATATATAATAGCTCATGTTGAAAACAACCTGATGCTTTTTCAAGAATAAATGGGGGGCAAGATTCATGAAAAGAGTAGTAGTGCTGCTGGCACTTGTCATGGCTATAACAACGGTATTGGCAGGTTGCGGCAAAACCGATGCAAAAATGGACGACATCAAGAAGAGCGGCAAGCTGGTAATCGGCACGAACGCCGAATATCCGCCTTACGAATTCCACAAGCAAATCGACGGAAAAGACCAAATTGTCGGCATGGACATCTCCATCGCCCAAGCCATTGCGGATGAGCTTGGCGTTCAACTGGAAATCAAGGATATGGCGTTCGACGGTTTGTTGGCTGCTTTGCAAGCCGGAAAAGTGGACATGGTTATCGCAGGGATGACGCCGGACGAAAAACGCAAGAAGAGCGTTGATTTCTCCAAGATCTATTATCAAGCTCAGCAAGGCGTTGTCATCCGCAGCGAAGACAAAGACAGCTACAAGCAAATGTCCGATCTGGATGGCAAAAAAGTAGGCGTACAGCTGGGAACGACTCAAGAGGAAATCGCGAAAACCCAAGTGAAAGACGCCAAAATTACCGCTATCGCTTCGGTAGGCGATCTGATGCTGCAGTTGAAATCCAAAAAAGTGGATGCGCTGATTGTAGAATTGCCTGTTGCTCAAGTCTATGTTTCCAAGAACCCGGAATTGGTTATCGCGGATGCTAAACCAAATGACGACGTAGGCGGATCCGCCATCGCTGTGCATAAGAAAAACCCGAGCTTGGTAAAAGCGTTGGACAGCGCCATCGACAAGCTGGCCGCCGAGAAAAAGATCGATGCTTTCTTCGTTGATGCTTCGAACCTGATGGAAAAGTAAGGTGAGAGCTAATGGATTTTTCATTTTTACCTGAGTTTTGGGGCTATTTCGAACGAGGCGCGGGCATCACGATTTACTTAAGCTTTTTTACCGTCGTCTTCGGGACTATCCTCGGTATGCTTATCGCCCTAATGAAAATGTCATCGGTCAAGCCGCTAAAATGGCTTGGCACCGCTTATGTTGAATTTATCAGAGGAACGCCGCTGTTGGTTCAAGTCTTCATTATCTTCTATGGAATTCCTCAGATTACGCCTTTTGATCTGCCGGAGTTTACCGCGGGGATTATCGCTTTGTCGATCAACAGTGCCGCTTATATCGCAGAGATTTTCCGCGCCGGCATCGAGAATATCGACCGGGGGCAAATGGAAGCCGCCCGATCCCTCGGGATGAAAAAATCCCTTGCGATGCGTCTCGTCATTTTGCCGCAGGCGGTGAAGAATATCCTTCCGGCCCTCGGCAACGAGTTTGTCGTGGTGATCAAGGAATCCTCCATCGTCAGTGTCATTGGTATTCACGAGCTAATGTACAATACGAATGTGGTCAAGGCCGCTACGTATCAAGCATTTGAACCGCTCATCAGCGCAGCCCTTGTCTACTTTATCCTTACCTTTACCTTGTCCAGGCTGCTGAGCAAATTCGAGAGGAGGCTCGCGACCAGTGATCGAGGTTAACGGCCTACACAAAGCTTTTGGCAAGCTGAACGTGTTGAATGGGATAGACTTGAAGATAGCAAAAGGCGAAGTGGTCGTGGTCATCGGCCCCAGCGGCTCCGGCAAGAGCACGTTTCTCCGCTGTCTGAACCTGTTGGAAGTACCGACGCAGGGTGATGTAATTTTTGAAGGCTACCGCATCACCGATCCGAAGCAGGATATCAACAAGCTGCGGCAGAAAATGGGCATGGTGTTCCAGCAGTTCAACCTGTTTCCCCATTTGAACGTCATGGCCAATCTGACCCTTTCTCCTAACCATGTGCTAAAACAAAACAAGGCGGATGCAGAGCAAAACGCCATGCGCCTGTTGAAAATGGTCGGGTTGGAGGAAAAAGCTCAGAGCTATCCGAACCAGCTGTCCGGCGGCCAAAAACAGCGCATCGCCATCGCCCGTGCCTTGGCCATGTCGCCGGATGTCATGCTCTTCGACGAGCCGACATCGGCTCTTGACCCGGAAATGGTCGGGGAAGTGCTCGACGTCATGAAGAATCTGGCCAAAGCCGGCATGACCATGGTTGTGGTAACCCATGAAATGGGCTTCGCCCGTGAGGTTGGCGACCGCATCATCTTTATGGATGGCGGCACCATTGTGGAGCAAGGTACGCCGGAAGAACTCTTCGGCAACCCGAAGCATCCCCGTACGAAGGATTTTCTCAGCAAGGTTTTATAAATGAGTGAACTAACCGGCAGCCCTTTGCGAGGAGGGCGAGCCGGTTTTTCCTTATGCTTTTCCCAAATCCGGGCAATGGTATAGTATAATGAAACCGGATAGAAGCATTCAAGGAGAGACTGACAACATGGAACAAGTGATCATTATCGGAGCAGGACCTTGCGGTTTGTCGGCGGCAGTTGAGCTGAAAAATGCGGGCTTTGACCCGCTTATTATCGAAAAGGGCTCGATCGTCCATTCTATATACCGCTACCCCACTTACCTTATCTTTCACAGCACACCGGAGCTGCTGGAAATCGGCGGCGTACCTTTTGTAACGCCAAATGAAAAACCGACACGGCTGGAAGGGCTTACGTACTATCGGACTGTGGCGGAACGGCATGAGCTGCGCATTCGTACTTACGAGACGGTAAAGGCCATCGACCGGCAGGAAAACGGGCCATTTATCATCTCGACTTCGGACCGCAGCGGCAGGAAAAAGGAGTACGGATCGAAAGCTGTGGTCATCGCCACCGGATACTTCGACAATCCCAATATGCTGGGCATTCCCGGCGAAGAGCTGGACAAAGTGTCCCATTACTACCGGGAAGCGCACCCTTATGCCGGGCAGAAGGTGATCATCGTCGGCGGCAACAATTCAGCGGTTGATGCAGCTCTGGAGCTTGCGCGGGGAGGGGCGGACGTAACGGTTGTCTATCGCCGCGACGTTTTGTCCTCCCATGTAAAAGCTTGGACCCGGCCGCTTTTTGAAAGCATGGTGGCCAAAGGAAAAATCCGCCTGCTGTTGTCCTCCCAACTGACAGAGGTTAGGGAAGACGAAGTCGTCATCACCGGCCCTGGCGGAGAGATGCGGTTGGAAAACGATGCGGTATTGGCTCTGACGGGCTTTCAGCCGGACCGGTCGCTGCTGCTGGCAGCGGGCGTAACCCTTAATCCGGAAACCGGCGGCCCGATCTATCAGTCGGACACGATGGAAAGCGCTGTGCCGAATCTGTATATCGCGGGAGTCGTTGCCGCAGGCAGTCGTGCGAATGAAATCTTTATCGAAACCGGCCGTCATCACGGCAAGCTGATTGCGGCGGATATCATTTCAAAAGGTTCGAACGGTTCAAAAGCTTAAAAAGGTTGATCACTAGTCAGCTACAGGAGAGTGTGAAATCATGATTGTTCGCAACATGAGCAAATCGCATGAAGGCAAATCCATCTTGTCAGGGATCAGCTTTCAAGCTGATCCGGGTGAGTTTATCGCCTTGGTCGGCGCAAGCGGCAGCGGGAAAACAACGCTGCTTCGCTGCCTGACCTTGAAAGATTCTTGGGATCAAGGCGAGTTCGTTTACGAAGGAAAGGATTTGCTGAAGGCGAATCTGTGGGAGAAGTTTCGGGTCAAGAGCCGCTGGGCTTTCCTGGAGGAGAACCCCAACATCAATCCGAATAAAACGGCTGTCCGCAACGTATTAGGCGCCCGCTGGCAGCACATGCCGATCTGGCGAAAAATCACGCGGCGCAGCTCCATGGACGAGCATTTCCTCGCCTCGGATTTTCTGGAGAAGGTAGGCCTCTTGGACAAAGGGGATGCCAAAGTGGAAAAGTTGAGCGGCGGCGAGAAGCAGCGGGTCGCTTTAGCCAAGGCTCTCGTTCAGGAGGCGAAGATGATATGCGCCGATGATCCCGTAAAAGGGCTTGATCCCCAATCGGTGGAGCGGATCATGCAGGATTTTCGGAAAATCGCCGAAAAGGAAAAAATCATCGTCATTTGTGCCATGCAGCAGTTGGAGTTGGCGGAGCGCTTTGCCACCCGCATCTGGGGCTTGAAGGATGGCAAAATCATGCTCGACATCCCGGCACGCCGGTTGACGCTGCGGGAGAAAAACATGATCTTTTAAGGAGAGAAACGTTAATGGCATTGATTCATTGCGATTTTTTCTCGGAAGCGCTGGGCTTATCCAGCTCGATGTATGTCATTCTGCCGCAAACGACCACGGGGCAAATCGGCATGGATTCCGTAAGAACAAAAGAAAAGCTTCCGACGCTGTACCTGCTCCATGGGCTGTCGGATGATCATTCGATATGGCTGAGAAGAACTTCGATCGAGCGGTATGTTTCCGAACTGGGCATCGCCGTCGTTATGCCCGCCGTCGGCCGCAGCTTCTATGCCGATATGGAAAACGGTTTGCGGTATTGGACCTTCATCAGCGAGGAACTGCCAGCTATTGCCCGTTCCTTCTTCCCGCTGTCGGAGGCGAGAGAGGACAATTTCACGGCTGGCTTGTCCATGGGCGGTTATGGCGCCTTCAAGCTGGCACTTTCCCACCCGGACCGTTTTGCCGCGGGTGCGAGCCTATCCGGCGCGGTAGACATGCTGCAGCATTTTCGCATAGATAGTCCCCTCTCCCCTAAGGAATGGCTCAATATTTTCGGAAGCGAAGAAGTATTCTCCGGAGGGCCAAACGATTTGTTCCATCTGGCGGAGGAAGTGGCACGGCGCGAAGGTGCGAAACCGAAGCTTTTTCAATGCTGCGGAACCGAAGATTTTCTCTATGAAGACAATCAGCATTTCCTCAAGCACGCCCGTAGCCTGAATCTGGACCTCGTCTATGAAGAGGAGCCGGGAACCCATAACTGGGAATATTGGGACATGAAGATCCAGCGGGTGCTGGAATGGCTACCGCTGACCCGATGAACCGATACTTTGCCGCAGACGATCCGGCGTGGTTTGTCGCTTACTCAACCTCCCATTGGGTGGTGCTCCTAATCTTTGTTTTCTTGACGGCTGCGCTGTTTATTTGGCGTAAAGGGCTGCGTGAAGGCGGGGGCTCCCGATGGGTGCGGTATGGTCTTGCGGGGGTGTTGGGCCTCTCGGAGCTGTCTCTTAATCTGTGGTATGTTTGGCAGAACATGTATGACGTGAAGGATAGCTTGCCTCTTGAGCTTTGCAGCCTTTCGCTCTATATGTGTTTTTTCATGCTTTTGACCCGCAGTTACTGGCTCTTTCAGATCGTTTACTTTACCGGTATCGGTGGAGCGATGCAAGCGATGCTTACCCCTGCGGTAGGGTATGCCTTTCCCCATTACCGCTTTCTGGAGTTTTTTGCCGCCCATATTGCGATCATTTTATCCGTACTTTATATGGTATGGGTGGAGAAGTACCGGCCGACCTGGAAGTCCATTCCGATCACGATGGGCTTTCTTAACGTGATGCTGGTCATCGATCTGGGCGTCAATAAGTGGACAGGCGGCAATTATATGTTTCTTGCCGGCAAGCCGGATACGCCTTCGCTTTTGGATGTTTTGGGTCCTTATCCTTGGTACCTGCTTTCGCTGGAAGGGACGGCCATCGTGCTCTTTGTTCTGATGTACCTGCCCTTTGCCATAAGCGATAGGCGGAGAAAACGGATTGCGGGTTGAAGGAGCTTTCCCACTCTAGCCGTTCACAAAATACTCGAAGTTGCAGGAGAGGATTTCGGCGTTTTCTTCGAGAACGAGTATAGGATGGCAGCAGCTTTTTATAAGCTGGAAGGCCGACTATGCGGAGGTGTCGAAGATGGCGGTTTGGAAATGCAGTGCATGCGGCGAAACGAAAGAAGGACGTTGCCGCCCGAATACGTGCGAGAAATGCGGCGCGCCTAAGGAAAGCTTTGTTAAAGCAGAAGAAGCGACCAAAAAGGCGTAAGTTTTTCCGTCCCGGCTTTCCCGAAACCGTCCGCATGGGCGGTTTTTTTACTTCATATGAAGGTTATTTCAGGTTAGGAAGTATATACTTCGGACCATTAGAGAGGAGTAAGGTTTATGTACTTGCCATCGTTTAGCGTTGAAGGAAAAACAGCTATCGTCACTGGAGCGGGAAGAGGGATCGGCAGAGCTCTGGCTATAGGATTGGCTGAAGCAGGCGCCGATGTAGCTTTGTTTGCCCGTACCCAAAGCGATCTAGAGGAAGTCGCCGCAGAAGTGCGGAAAATCGGCAAAAAAGCTTATCCGCTCCGCGTCGATGTCACTCAGCGTGAAGAGGTGGAATCGGCTGTTGAAGAAGTCCGCGGACTGGCGGGCAACATCGATATTCTGGTCAATAATGCCGGAATGAATATCCGTACCCCCGCTCTTGAGGTGACGGACGAGCAATGGAATACGATCATTCAGACGAATTTGAAATCCGTTTTTCTAATGAGCCAAACCTGCGGACGCATCATGAAGGAGGCAGGCGCAGGGCGAATTATCAACGTTTCCTCGGTTGGAGGTCATGTCGCTCTGCGGACGGGTGTCGTCTACGGGGCAACGAAGGCTGCAATCATTCAGATGACCAAAATCCTCGCACTGGAATGGGGAAAATACGGCGTACTCGTCAATGCCGTCGGCCCCTGGTACTTCCGTACCCCACTGACGGAAAAGCTTCTCGCAAACGAGGAATATGTGGGCGAGATCTTGGCCAGAACCCCGCTGGGACGAATTGGGGCGCTGGAGGAGCTGGTCGGTCCCGTCGTGTTCCTCGCTTCCGATGCGGCCAATTATGTAACGGGGCAAACGCTGATGGTCGACGGCGGCATGACGATTTACGGCTTCTAGGTGGACGTACTTAATGCACAAGGGTCAAGGGAGGGCAGTGCCCTTGCTTCCCTTTTTCCAGCATGGTAAGGTGAATGTTAAGACTAGAAACCTTTTGGAAAAGAGAGGGAGCCCCATGCTGTTCATCGACAACGAAGGCATTACAGACGCGCAAATCAACTTGGCGATTGAAGAATATGCTTTAAGAAATCTGCCAATCGAGAATGATTACTTATTGTTTTACATCAACGCACCCTCGATTATTATCGGCAAAAACCAAAACACGATGGAAGAAATCAACTACGAATATGTACAGGAGCACGGGATTCACGTCGTTCGCCGCTTGTCCGGCGGAGGGGCGGTTTATCACGACCTGGGCAATCTGAATTTCAGCTTTATTACCAGGGATGACGGAAACTCCTTTCACAACTTCCAAAAATTCACCGAACCGGTGATCAATGCTTTGCGCAAATTGGGTGTGGAGGCGGAACTGTCGGGCCGCAACGATATTCAAGTGGGCGAGCGAAAAATATCCGGCAATGCTCAATTCAGTCATAAAGGCCGGATGTTCAGCCACGGCACCCTGCTGTTCGATTCCCATATGGAAGATGTCAACGCGGCGCTCAAGGTCAATCCGGAGAAAATCAAATCCAAGGGCATCAAATCCATCCGCAGCCGGGTGGCGAATATCTCCGAATTTTTGGACAAGCCCATGACCATTGAAGAATTCAAACAATTTGTCCTGGAATCGATCTTTGACGGCCAAGAAGTCCAGCAATATCGGCTTACGCCGGAAGATTGGGACGGAATCCACGAGCTTTCCAAAGAACGGTACGCCAACTGGGATTGGAACTACGGAAAATCGCCGGAGTCCAATTTTAGGGCGACGCGCCGGCTTGCTTCCGGTACCTTCGACGTTCGGCTGCAGATTGCCGGCGGGCTCATCGAGAGCGCCAACATTTACGGCGACTTCTTCGGACTCGGGGATGTCAGCGATGTGGAAGAAACCCTCAAGGGTGTGCGGTATGACCGCGAAGCCGTCACACAGGCGCTGAAGGATACGGACATCAAGCGTTATTTTGGCAATATAGAAGCAAGCGACTTCATCGACCTGCTGTTCTAAAAAGTAATAGTACTCAACCAGCCCACCGCATAAGAAACAACTAGCGGCAGGGCTTTTTTTAATTGCTGCAAAGGGAGGCCGTATTGTGAAGCATGCCGCCAATTGGATATCTGTAACCCGAATCGCCTTCATACCGGTCTTGTTGCTTTCGTTCCGATTTACACCGCTCTTTGTTGCCGTTTATTTGCTGTGCGGGCTGAGCGATGTTCTGGATGGCTTTGTAGCGCGAAAAACGAAAACCGCGAGTGCTTTCGGCGCCCGGTTGGACTCTGCAGCCGACGGGTTATTCTGCGCCCTGATCGTCGTCTACGTTTTATCCAAGCTTCCTGTTAGCGGGAACGCGTTCATTTTCATGGCTGTTGCCGCTGCCGCGATCCGCGGCGTGAATCTGGCGTTTTCCGCATCCAAATACGGGGAGCCGGCGAGTTTGCATACGTGGGGAAACAAGCTGACTGGCGTTTTTTTATTTGCGGCTCCCCTGTTTGTTGCGTACGGCTGGTGGGAATACCTTTGGCTTCCGTGTAGTTTTGCTGTGCTGTCAGCAGCGGAAGAAAGCCTGATCCATGCGACTTCCGTGGAATTGGATTTGAACCGGAAAACTTTTTTCAGAAATATGTAAACGTATCCCCTTAAAATGGAATATCCTTCCGATTGCTATAGGTGCATATAGACGGGGCAAATGTCACGGCATATGGGTGAAACAATTGTCAGCTTTGTTTCGTTTATAGAATCGAATACAGTGGGGAAAGGATGAAGGAGATGAGGAAGAAAGCGATAACCTGGATGGCTGCCGGAATGCTTTTGGTAACGTCAGCTTTGCCTGCAGCGGCTTTCGCGCACCCGGCCCAAGGAAGTGCGACGATGGCTGGCAATATGCCAAGTCATCTCGCAGGAATGTCCCTTGCACATGAGAAAGAGAAACACGGAAAGAATGACAAGGAATACCGGGAAAAAGAGAAAAAATACTATCAATGGATCGTGTCACTGGACAAAGCGGACCTGAAGATCGATTTCGGCGGCAAGGATAAAGCGTCGTCTGTAACGGTACCTTTAGACGGACTGCCCACAAAGGGGAAACGTGGTTCGACGATTACGTGGACGTCAAACAAACCGGCGGTTTTGTCCAATGACGGAAAGACATTGGTTCGGCCATCGGCTGGCGATGTAAAAGTGACATTAACTGCCGTGATCAAATACGGCGACGTCACGACGAAGAAAGCATTCGAACTGACAGTGAAGCAGCTTTCCTCCCAGCAAACGACGGACCAGGCAAGGGTGGCGGCAGATAAGCAAGCGCTAGCCATCGACTTTGGCGGCAACGATAAAGCCGGCTCCGTGACGGTGCCTCTGGATGCTCTCCCCGTAAAAGGGGCGAACGGATCGACCATCACCTGGACGTCGAGCAATCCTGCCATTCTCTCAAACGACGGCAAAGTGCTTGTGCGGCCGGCAACGGCAGAGATGAAAGTGACGCTACTTGCCTTGATCCAGTACGGCAGCGCTTCGGATGTCAAAACCTTTGAGCTCACCGTTAAACCGCTGCAGTCGGATCAGGCCCGTGTGGCGTCGGATAAGCAAGCGCTAGCCATCGACTTTGGCGGTAATGACAAAGCCAGCTCCGTGACGGTGCCTTTGGATGTTCTCCCCGCAAAAGGGGCTAACGGGTCGACTATCACCTGGACGTCGAGCAATCCAGCCGTTCTCTCAAATGACGGTAAAGTGCTTGTGAGACCGGCATCGACAGACGTGAAAGTAACGTTGCTTGCTCTTATCCAATACGGCAGCGCATCGGATATCAGAACGTTCGAGCTAACCGTTAAACAGCAAGTCTCCGATCAAGCACGGGTGGCGGCAGATAAGGCGGCACTTGCCATCGACTTTGGCGGCAACGACAACGCCGGTTCCGTGACGGTGCCTGTGGACGCGCTTCCCGTAAAAGGCGCGAACGGGTCCATCATCACTTGGACCTCAAGTTATCCGTCTATTCTCTCAAACGACGGCAAAGTGCTTATAAGGCCGATAGCGGCAGACATGAAAGTGACGCTGCTTGCACTGATCCAATACGGCAGCGCATCGGATGTTAAAACGTTCGAGTTAACTATCAAGCAGCAACAGTCGGATCAGACACGGGTGGCTGCGGATAAGGCGGCGCTGAAAATTGGCTTTGGCGGCAACGACAATGCCGGCTCCGTGACGATGCCTTTGGATACTCTTCCTGCAAAAGGCGCCAATGGATCGACCATCACCTGGACATCGAGCAATCCGGCGGTCCTGTCCAACGACGGCAAAGTGCTCGTGCGGCCAGCAGCAGGATCAGGTGATACGCAAGTCGCACTTATCGCTTTTATTAGATATAACAATGCGGTAGATCAAACGACGTTTATTCTTACCGTAAAACAGAATTTGCTCACGGACGCCCAAAAAATCGCTGCCGACACGGCCGCACTCGTTATTGGCTATACCGGTACGGATTCGGCTGTTTGGGTAACAGGCGCGCTGACGCTGCCGGTTAAGGGGGCCAACGGGTCCACCATCTATTGGCTGTCCTCGAACGCAAGCGTCATCTCAAACAACGGCAAAACGGTTGTGCGGCCGAAGGACGGCAGCGGTGATGCGGTGATTACGCTCACAGCCGTCTTGGTCAACGGCAGCGCCAGCAGCACGAAATCTTTCCAAGTCGTCGTCAAGGAATGGTAAAATGACCAACTGTCGCAGAACGCGGCATATTGGTCCAAAACCGTCTTGTCTGGACGCCCAGAGCGGCGTTCGGCAGGGCGGTTTTATTGTGCACGGGAAGCGTTTGGGGTAAGATAAACAAATGGCTTCCTTCAAAAAATCACGATACCGCAGGTGAGGATAAGGATGGAACGGAACGAATTGCTGGATCGTATCGGCGCGCTATCAGAGCGCGAACTGCGTCCCGTGGAAAATGTATTGAGAGCGCTAGACGATATGAAGGTGAACAAATACCCGTTTTTCGGGAATTTTTTAGACATTGTAAAAGAGGAGAGCGACGACCCGGACGTTTTCGTCTGCTCTATGCCCATCGTGCCCGAGCTGTTGAATCCGCTGCGCATCGTCTATGGCGGAGTTACGGCGGCTCTTGCCGACATGGCCATGGCCTGGATGCTGGAACATAGGGAAGATATGGGCCGGCGGGCGCGGTTTGTCACCATCGACATGCACGTCAATTATCACAATGCTGGAACCGGCAAGCGGCTCATCGCTAAATCGCGGCTCGTAAACGTTGCCCGGGAAGTGCTGCAAGTGAGCTGTGAGATCGAAAACGATAAGGGCGATCTTGTCGTCACGTCGACGGGGACCTTTTTACACCTAGTCCGCAGAGGGCAGCGTCAGGCTAGTGGGGAAGATCAATAAGAATTACGAAAAAAAGAGAAGCAGCGTGAAAGCTCCGGTCCAAATGCGAATTCGCAGGGCGGCCGGGGCTTTTTTGCGAAAAAAAAAGAACCTTCGCCTCATCCCGCGAAAGGTTCGTTGCCCATCATTCCTGCTAATTTTTCAAATGGATTATTGCTGAAGCTTCCCGTTTTGTATACGACTTCTTCGCCTTCACCGGTTTCGGAGTCGAATTCGTTTTTCTCCAGTTCCATGTCGTCAGCCAGTCTGAGGAAAATTTTCGCTGTGTTCAGCGCGTCATCGAGAGCCCGGTGCTGCGATCCGGAAAAGGGAATTTCCAGCCAGTCCAGCGCCGCTTTAAGCCCCATTTGCTGATGCTTTTCCTGCTTGCGCAGTTTGTTCAAATGCTTCTGCAAATTGTTGTGATTGCGGATCCACTCCATCGTCATTTGATGAGCCCGGCAATCTCGGGTCAACTGGAGCTTATCGTCAGGTCCCCAGGAGCAAAGGTAATAATCCTCTGTCTCTCCGATCCACTGCAGAAAGCGTTCCATTACTTTATCAAAGGCTTCCGCGCCGTCTACATCAGCTTGGGTGATTCCGGTGAATTCGACGGTTGCCCGGGAGAGCACCTGAAGTTTTGGGCGAATAAAGGATTGAAATGTATCGATAATCTCCATTTTTCCATTTTGCTCGAGAACCTTGACGGCGCCGATCTCGATGGTTTCGGAGATGTGGGTTTTCTTACGGCAAACAGTCATTTCCAGATCATAGATGATATGAACCATTCCGGCCACCTCCAAAAAAATAGTCATCCTATTATAGCAGATTTTTGTCAGGAGGATGTAAGGAAAAAGCAGGCGGCCGGGTTCATTTTCAGCAGGCTTATCTGGATGCGTCCTCTTTTTTTCCCGTAAACACGGCATAACCAAGATGTTTCCGATAACGGACAAGCATCCTGTAGTTCTTTACTGCGATCTGCAGCAGTTCCGGGTCCAGGATGGAGCCTGGGTCAGATTCCCGTTGCTGGTCCAGCTCGGTGATAAAAGGAATGGTTCGTTTGACCACGACGGTCTTCGATCCGGCATACCGGTTTGATTTCAACAGTTTGATCCATTCGGGAAGGGGCAGGAGGGTGCGGATTCCATAGAAACGCTGGATCCTGCGGCGCGCCTTCTCCCCCGGATTGCCGAAAAGAACGATTTCCCGGTCGTACAGCCTGCCGTCCTTCTTAAGCACGCGCCAATATTCGCCCAGCGAAATATCGGCCTTCGTAAACACCGTCACCGATTCAACGAACACCATATCAAAGCTTTCGTTGTCAAAAGGCAGCGATTCCGCATCCGCTTTGAGAAAGCGGATATCAAGGCCTGCTTTGGCTGCGCGACGCTGTGCCTTCTCCAGCATATCCGCACTTTGATCCACCGCTGTTACCTGATAACCCTGTCGGGCCAAAAAGCAGGCGGTGCGGCCGGCGCCGCAGCCGACCTCCAGCACGTGGCTCCCTTTGGGGAGCCGTCTTTTTTTCAATAATGCTGCCGTTGCCTTGAAACCGCCGGGATGGGCACTTGCCTCTCCCAGTTTGGTTAACATATCCAAATAATTCATGGTTCCACCTCTTTATGTTCAGCATATGGCGGTAGAGGCGGAAATGACATTGCCAGATTTTGCCCGACTAAAGTCCAGTTTTTTAACCGTCTTCGGTCCGTTTTGGATTTTTCTGGATCAGGCTAAACTGAGTCAAGATGAACAAACAGTGAAGATTGAGCGTCTTATCGTCATGAGAGGAATCGCCCGGTTGTTGATCGCAAAGTGCATAAGGCAAGCCAACATACAGCAAGAAGAGAGAAACCAGGTGAAATCAGGAGGAGTGGGAAAATGAGTTTGTTTACGAAGTGGGGCTTCAAAAACAAAGCGGCGGTGGGCTTACTAGTCATCATGGCTTTGGCAGTAGGGATTTTGAGTTATTTTCAACTGCCCATGGAGCTGTTGCCGTCTGCGGATAATCCCCAGGTAACGGTTACCGCCATCGGCCCGGGTTATGATGCCCGAAGCATGGAGCGGGAGGTATCCACACCGTTGGAAAGCGCCTTAGGCGCCATCAAAGGCAAGAAGGAAATGCTGTCTGAATCGGGAGACGGATACGCCCAGATCAATCTCTTTTTTGAATCGAAGACAGATATGAAGCAGGCAAAGGCGGATGTACAGGAAGCCGTCGGCCAGGTGCAGCTCCCTCAAGGCGTCATAAAACCATACGTGCTCCAATTGAATACGAGCATGATCCCAGTGTCCGAGCTTTCGGTGGTGTATGCCGACGGTCTGTCGGATACGGAACGGGAATCATTGGGGAAAACGATATCCTACGAGTTGAATAAAATAGACGGCGTCGGCAGCGCGCTCATCTTCGGAAAAGCAGTTCCCGGTATCTCGGTGGCCGCGGATACGTCCAAGTTGGCGCAGAAGGGCATCGCTCCACAAGTGCTGATGGGCCTTTTGCAAGGAAAAGACAGCTCCCTTACCGTCGGGGAGAAAGCCATCGACGGAGCAATGGCCAATTTGAAGGTCAGTTCCAGCGTGGAAGGCATCGATGCCCTACGCAATCTTCCCGTCGCACCCGGAGTGAAGCTGGCGGACGTGGCCCAGGTTAAGTTATCGGCGGGTCAGGAGAGCGTTACGCGTCTGAACGGCAAAGAGAGCTTGGTGGTAGACATCACCAAAGAGGCGAATGCCAACTCCGTCAAGGTCGGCAAGGAAGTAAAAAAGACCGTTGACCGGATCAACAAGGATTATGAAGGCAAAGTGAAACTGGATGTCTTCTTCAGCACCACGGACATGGTCGTTCATTCCGTGAACAGCATGATGCGGGAGGTCTTGATGGGTGCGCTGTTCGCCACGATCGTCATTCTCCTGTTCTTGCGCAATATCCGGACGACGCTGATTACCATCGTTTCCATCCCTCTTTCTCTTGGGATTACGCTTTACCTGTTGAACCTGTCCGGCGTTACTCTCAATATCATTACCTTGGGCGGCGTGGCTGTCGCAGTCGGCCGGCTGGTGGACGACAGTATCGTCGTCATCGAGAATATCTACCGCAGGCTGCAAAAAGAATCCTTCAGCGCCGGGCTTATCATCGACGCTACTCGGGAAGTTTCTTCCGCGATTACGTCTTCGACGATCACGACCGTGGCGGTATTCCTGCCAATCGGTCTCTTGAAAGGCTCCTTGCAGGCGTTCCTGCTGCCTTTCGCTCTGACGGTGACCTACTCGTTGCTCGCTTCTTTGATTGTAGCATTGACCGTCGTGCCTTTGCTCAGCTCTTTGCTGCTGCGCCGTACCCGGACCAAAGAGCACCGCGGGAGCGCCCGCTTCGCCGGCATCTTGGGCTGGAACTTGAAGCATAAATGGGTTCCGCTCGTTGTCGCGACGCTGCTCTTCTTCGGTTCGATCGCTAGCTATATGGCCATGCCAAAAGGAGCCATCGATTCCTCCGATTACTCCTTGATCAGCGCTTCGCTTAATTTCCCCAGCGATACGCCGATCAGCAAAGTGCTGGACGAAGGGAAGAAGCTGGAGGCTTATCTCATTGACCAGCCGGAATCGAAGTATACGTTTATGCAAAACGGCAACAGTTCCGATTCGGCGGCATGGGGCAACGTCGTCTCCCCGACGCTGGTCGATTACATCATGGTTCTGAAAGACGGTAAGGACGGCAAGGCATTCATCGAGAAAGTCAAAAAGCAAAAGGATCAATTTCCGGATGCCGAATTTACCGTGAGCGCCATGAATCTGATGGGCGGCGGCACCACCTCCGTCACCGTCGACATCGTTGGTGAGGACGCCAAGGCTATTGATGGCACGGCTGCGGATGCCATGAAGAAGATCGCTGCCATCGAAGGTGTCACCAAAGTAACCAGCAACATGGAAGAGACAAAACCTGTTTATAACGTAAAGGTGAAGCCGGAAGCCGGCAACGCCCAAGAGATCGGGGCGCAATTGCAGGGGATGATGAATTCGATCCCCCTTGGGAAAATCACCGACGGGGGTAAGGATGTAGCCGTTAATTTGGAGCCGTTGATCACTCCGGCAAGTGTCGGCGACTTGAATAAGCTGACGGTAAGTACGGCGGCGGGCGTAGTTCCCGTGTCCCAAGTAGCCCAAATCGTCAAAGTCGACGAGCCCAGTCTCCTATATCACAAGGATGCCAAACCATACGTGCGGATCACGGCTTCGGCCGATGCGAAGAAGCTTTCCGTGGTAGCCGCGGATATCAAGAAGGAGATGGATAAGATCACGCTGCCGGCGAATACCGACCTGGTCATCGGCGGCGCCTCGGCGGAGCAATCCGATAACTTCTCCGATCTGTACACGACGGCGCTAGTTTCCATCGGACTGGTGTTCCTGATTCTGGTGGTTACCTTCAAGACCTTCCGCGCGCCATTCGCCATCATCCTGTCGCTGCCCCTGGCGGCTATCGGTTCCGTCGTCGGCCTCATCATCGCCGGAATTACACCCGATTATACGGCAGCTTTCGGAGCCTTGATGCTCATCGGCATCGTCGTCACCAACGCCATCGTGCTCATCGACCGGGTAAGGCATAACGAAGAGAAGATGCCGATCCGCGAGGCGTTGATCGAAGCCGCATCGGTGCGCATGCGTCCGATCTTGATGACGGCTATCGCGACCATATGCGCCATGCTGCCCTTGCTGTTCGGTAAAGCGGAAATGGGCAGCATCGTTTCCCAAAGCCTTGCCATCGTCGTTATCGGCGGGCTGGTGGTAGCCACGGTGCTGACGCTCATCGTCATTCCTTGCGTCTATGAATTGTTCTACTTCCGCAAGGCCGCCAAGCAGCGGAAAGCGGCGGTTGGTGAAACCAGCAGCGAGACCCTTGTGGCCGCAGCCGCATCGGTTGAAGCGTAATAAGTAAAATGGATCGAAAAATGAGGCCGTCTCCAAAGGTTCGGATTTCCGACCGGCGGGACGGCCTCATTTTGTAAATCGGGGATCTTACTGAGGCAAATATATAAATGGAACGAAAGAAAGGGATGAAGGAGCGGAGAAACCGATTGTTCTGGAAAAGCGTCAGCGGTCGCCTTTGCAATCAGATTCCTACCTATAGGGATTATCTAATCATGGAATCTGAGTGCAACAGCGATTGGAAGAATAATCAGGTTTTGCAGGGACAGAATCCATTCAATCTTTCGTTCGATTTGTATAGATTGGGATCTACCCGACCAAAGTCCAGTGTAATTACCGTCCCGAGTCCGTTCAGCACTTTTAAACCATAAGCTACAATAATGCCATAGAGCAGGAGATAGGATGGAGGAAACGGGATGCAGAGAAAACTGGGGGGCTTTACAGTCGCCATTACTTTAATCGTTCTGGGTGGAGCGTTTTTAGCGGATCAGTTAAGGGGGACTGATTGGCTCGGCGTAATACTTGGCTGGTGGCCGGCACTGCTCATCTTGTTGGGACTTGAACTGATTTGGCTGCAAATGCGTCGGACGGAAAATAACAATTGGAGGATCAGTTGGAAATTGGTCATCCTGCTGGCAATCGTGCTGGTGGCTGCCAACTGGTATCATAGCAGCAAACAGTCCGGTACGATGGAAGAAGTGCTGCATGGGAACCTTAGCTTCGGGGATAAGGTTAACACGGTAGTCGACAGTGTCATTGACGATGTTGTAGACAAAGTATCCGAAGGTAATCTGGTAACAGGTAAAATGACTGATATTCCCCTAACGGAACAGACCATATCGGCGCCGGATGCGGGAATACTCAAGGTTAGCAACAATGTCGGGATTACTAAAGTGACTGGAATCAGTGGGGACAGCATACGGATGACCGGCGTGATCCACGTTCGCACGGACAATGAGGAAGCTGCAAAAAAACGCGCTGCGGAGATCGATGTGAACTTGCACGGCGGCAGTGAGGCGGTGCTGCAAGTAGTTGATCATGGCAGTAAAATCAATCCTCCTACCGTCGAATTGGTTATTGAAGTACCGGAGGGGATGGAAGTGGAGGTAGATTCCTCTGTCGGTGACATTACGGCGACTCATGTAGCCAGCGCGACGATTCATACCACCACGGGGCGCATAACGCTCCAAGATATCGACGGGGACGGGACAGCAGAGGCGACAACCGGATCGGTAAGAGGTATTAATATTCAGGGTAATGCGAACTTGAGTGCAACTACAGGAGCCATAACGGCAGAGGAGATAAGCGGCGACCTGGAAATCAACACCACCACCGGATCGATCGTCGTGAAAAACGCTAAAAAAGGTGTTCACGTCAAAAATACCACCGGATCCATTCAGGTTGATGCCGGTTCGCCTATCGGCGGCGATTATGACATCAACACCGTTACTGGCAAAATTGGCATGGAGATAAATAATCGATCGTCAGCAATGTTTGAAGCAACTACAACGATGGGTGGCATTAGCGGAGACATTCCTTGGAAAGGCAAGACGCATAATAAGACCGCTACCTTGGGGAGCGGAGATTATCATGTCCAACTTGGTGCAACAACTGGGAAAATTGAGGTAAATACCCTCGACTAAGACCCGGTGTTTAGATAGAGAGTAGGAGAGTTTGAATAAACGGCAGCCGCGAGCGCTTAAGGCGCGAGGGCTGCCGTTTGGCGTTTTTAGCCATTATTAAAACCCCTACAATATTACTATTAATATTCCGATATAGACCGTAGCATCTGGAGTGACATGTTGTCAGTTCCGGTGTATATATGCAATAAATGTAAATTTTAACCGTTTTACAACAACATAGGTAGGCATAAGGGAATGCCTGCGCCGAGGAGAATGTAAAGATGATGAAAAAGGGGATCCCGGTTTTTCGCAAATTCAAAGGCATTTCGATCAAAGCCCGATTATTTATTTCATTTCTTACTTTATTGATTATTCCTGTCCTTGTGGCTTCCTCTTTTTCCTATTTAACCGCAGCCAACCAACTGAATGACAGTATCTCCCAATCTGCAAAAGAAAATGTGAATATCGCGAATCATTTGACTGAACAGTATCTTCAAGCAGAGATGCAGAACGTTCAATTGCTTTCCGAATTGATGGACTCCTCAGCGGCCGATGCAGCGAACAGCGGAGTCCAAACGTTCATTGACAACTTCACAACCAATCATCCGGAAGTGGAGCTTCTCATCCTGGGAAATGACAAAGGCCACTGGATGAAATCTCCAGATCCCGGCAAGCAAGAGTACGATCCCCGGACAAGGGATTGGTACAAATTGGCCATGAGCAAGCCGGGCGAAGTCGTCATCAGCGATCCGTACGTTTCTGTGAGTACGAATAATGTAGTGTTCTCCATTAGCAAAGCAACAAAGGATAAAAAAGGCGTAGTTTCCATTAATTTAAGCATGAAGCATTTCGCCGAAATTTTCAGTGATGTCAAAATCGGGAAAGAGGGTTATGTCTATATCCTCGACCGTAACAGCAAGTTCGTTTACCATCCGAAAAATGCGGCTGGAAGCGAAGCCACCGGTTCACATTACGAAAAAATGTTGGCCCAAACCGCAGGTATGATTGACTATAAGCTGAACGGCGTCAAGAAGCGAGCCGCCTTCGAAACCAATGAGAAGACAGGCTGGAAAATCGTCGGCACCATCGAGTTGAAGGAGGTTGACAAAGCCACTCAGCCAATATGGGTAGCTGCTTTGGTTGTTGAGACCATTTTCATTACGATTGGTATTCTTCTGGCGATATTCATTGTCCGCTCTATTTCGGGTCCGCTTAAGCACCTGGTGGAAGCCTCCGCACGTGTCGGCAACGGTGACTTGACACAGCGGATTGAAACGAAATCTAAGGATGAACTGGGCCATCTTGCGTCATCATTCAATGGAATGACCGAATCCCTGCATCTTGTTTTGCATGAAGTGTCCGATGCATCCAGCCAATTAGCGGCTTCTTCGGAGGAAATGATCGCAAGCGCCGAACAGACGATTAAAGCCTCCGAGCAAATCACCATGTCTATCCAAGAAGTGGCATCCGGTGCGGAAAGACAGTCTCTGTCTGCTACGGAAACCGCGTATGCCATGTCGGAAATGTCGGTGGGCATCTCGAGAATCGCCGAATCGGCTAACCAGATTGTGGATACGTCGATTTCAACTGGGCAAGATGTTGAGGTGGGAAGACAGGCTATCTACGAAGTTACGTCCCAAATGGTCTCCATTCGGGAGTCCGTTATGGATACGGCTGAAATGATCGGCAAGCTGAGCCGTCTTTCAGAAAACATTCGAGATATGAACTCAGCAATTGCCGATATGTCGACGCAAACCAATCTTCTTGCTTTGAATGCGGGAATTGAAGCTGCTCGGGCGGGAGAACACGGAAGAGGATTTGCTGTTGTCGCTACCGAAGTGCGGAAACTGGCGGAACAGTCCAAGAGCACCGTGGAACGTATTCTCGTTGTCATTATCGAGATGGCCTCCCTTATGGACAAGGCTAAACATGATATGGCGCAGAAGACACAGCAAGCCGATGAAGGTCTCACCATCGTGAACAAAGCGGAGCAAGCCTTCCATCAGATTGAAAAGTCGACCCAAAGCATAGCCGATCAAATTGTGGAAATTTCATCGGTTACAGAGCAGATGTCAGCCAGCGCCCAGCAAGTAGCCGCTTCAGTTGACGAAATGGCCAACTTGTCCAAAGAGTCGAATGGGAATACGCAGAGCGTCTCGGCTGCATCGGAAGAACAGTTGGCTACCATGGAAGAAGTGGGCCAATCGGCCAAGGCTTTGGCGGAAATGGCTGAAAAGCTTCATAGTGTCGTTGAACGGTTTAAATTGTAGTCAACCCTGATCGCGAATTTGCTGAAAACCACGGGCCTTATCGGCAAGTAACACCAGCAGTATACACTCCCTAGATTGGATATTGGAAAACCCTTCGCGGGTTAGTCCGATGGAATTCCAGGGAGTGTTTTTTTATTTGAAATAGAGTATCTGTGAAAACAGAACAAGCTGACACCGGTTGAAAACCGGCGCCAGCTTGTAGATTAGGTCTTTTTAATTGTCCTTAGAAATTATCTCAACGTTTTTAAAGCACCGCTCCAAGCGATCACTTGGTCAAGCATTGCGGTTACATTGGGAAGATGCAGATCCGCCGGTTTGAAGGTGGTCATATTTTCAAAATCCGTAAACAGGGACAATGCGGGGTGGACGCGAACATCGGCAACCAGCAGTTCTCCCAGAATGCCGCGGAGATGTTCCGCTGCACGGGTTCCGCCTGAAGAACCGTAGCTGACGATACCGGCCGCTTTGTTATTCCAAGCTTCGCGGGCAAAATCGAGGGCATTTTTCAATGCGCCCGTGATGCTGTGGTTATATTCCTGAGCGATGAAGACGAAACCGTCGAGGCTGTCGAGCTTTGCATTCCAGGCAGCGATTCCGGGTTCCGATCCGTCGGTTGTTCCGAGAAACGGAAGCTTATAATCCGCAATATCAACGATTTCGTAACTCGCGTCTCCACGTTTGTCGGCGATGCCTTTAACCCATTCCCCTACTTGCGGGCTTACCCGGCCTTGACGTGTGCTGCCCAAGATGATGCCAATCTTTAAATTTTCCTTCGTCATGATTTCTTCCTCCTCAGTTCTTCCAAATAGTTTATTTAAGAAACCCAATTCATTCACCGCCAGCCTTTTCTTGTTGTTTCATTCGTTTAAGATACTCTAAAATCGTAAGCTCATAAATAATAGTAACTCATTGTAATCGACAAGGGAAGAAGGTACTTAAAAGAAACCTGGTATCCCGAAAGATACCTACTCCTTTCGTTTTGCGACCACACTTTTCTTCATCATATTTTGTCCAAACCGGATAAAATATTCATCCTTAAGATTTGGATATTACAGGAAGATCATGTTTGCTAGCGGTTTAGAAGCAGAACAAAAAAGAACCCGAGCTAGGAGCTGGGTTCTCTCTTTCTGAATTGCGCGCAAAGACGCATTATGGTAATATGAAAAGACGATTGTTCTGTTTACGAAAGACACAAGTAACCTATTTTATTTACACCTTAATCATAGCACGTGAATTTGTGGTTTGTCAAATGTTTTTTCTTATGCCAATGAGAAGGAGCGGATTCAAAGATGATTAACGCAAAAGACTGGCAGCAAGAGCAGGATCGGCTGGATTTGATCATGGAAAAGCTTGAGGCGAGAATCATTGAACTGCAGCCCGAGGTAAATCAACTGCACGAACAGGCGGCGGATATCCGCAAGCGGTTTTGGGAAGAAGTTACGGTCAATACCAGCACGCAAGAAGACTTCGAGGAAAGCTACTTCACGATTAAGCAGCAAGCTGCAGTATTGTCGGAAAGGGAGCGGCGGCACCGCCAGCTTATCCAGCAATGGAAGAGTTTGAATAGGCTCATGGTTTCTCCCTATTTCGGGCGTATCGATTTTCTGGAGGATGGCCAGAAGGAAAACGAGCAAGTTTATGTCGGCGTATCGTCTTTTGTCGATACGAACGGGATGAGTTTTCTGATTTACGATTGGCGTACACCCATTGCAAGCCTGTATTACGACTATCCTCCGGGTGAAGCTTCTTTTGAAACGCCGGGAGGACTCATTTCAGGAACGATGACGTTAAAAAGGCAGTATCAAATAAGCGACGGTCAACTTCGGAACGTGTTTGATTCGAGTTTGACGATAGGCGATGAACTGCTCCAACAGGTTTTGGGCAAGGGCGCAAATCCCCAGATGAAAAGTATCGTAGCGACAATACAGAGGGAACAAAACGCCATAATCCGCAACGACGAAAGCCGAATGCTCATGGTACAAGGGGCGGCGGGAAGCGGCAAAACCTCTGCAGCGCTGCAGCGTGTGGCTTATTTGCTGTACAAACACCGGGATAGACTCAAAGCCGACCAAATTGTATTGTTTTCGCCGAATCCGATGTACAACAGCTATGTATCCACCGTCCTCCCCGAGCTTGGCGAGGAGAATATGCAGCAGACGACTTTTCAAGAGTATTTGGAATATTGGCTTGGAGCCGAGATGCGGCTGGAGGACCCATTCGATCAGCTTGAGTATGTATTATCGGATGAAAAAAAGCCGGGTTATGCTGCCCGGTTAAGCGGAATCAAGTATAAGTCGTCGGAAGCTTATCTCCAAGCCCTTCAAAACTATGCGCTATGGCTGGGGCGGAAAGGCATGCGCTTCAACGCCATCCGCTTCCGGGATCGTGACGTCATCACCGCAGAGCAAATGGAGAAGCAATTTTACAGCTATGACCCTTCCGTTCGGCTGGGAAATCGCGTAAATCTGCTGCAGGAATGGTTGCTGAGGGAACTGTCGCTCTTGGAACGCAAGGAACGGGAGCAGCTTTGGGTTCAAGAGGAATTGAATTACTTGGATAACGAGCAGTATGCCGAAGCCTATAAAGCGCTGCGTAAAGAAGAGGGAGTCTTCCACTTCGCCGAACAATTCGTCGATGCATTCAACATGAGGCCCGGGCAAGGTCAGCAAGAAGACGACGACTTTGATTTTGCCAAAAAAGAAGAAGATTTGCTGCGCCGCATGGTGGTGAAGGAGCGCTTTAAGCCGCTTAAACGAAGCGTCAAGCGAATGGAGTTCATCGATATGATCTGTCTATACGTCCAGCTTTTCGATGGCGTTGCGTCTTACCAGGAGATGACGAAGGAAGCCGATGTGCCGGAATGTTGGCCGGACATCTGTAGTGGGACCAGGGAGAAGCTGAGCCGTGCCGAGTTGTTTTATGAGGATGCGACCCCTTATCTGTTCTTAAAAGAACTGGTCGAAGGAGTACGGACCAATACGGAAGTGCGGCATGTTTTCGTTGACGAAGGCCAGGATTATTCGATGTTCCAATACGTATTTTTGAAAAAGCTGTTTCCCTATGCGCGCATGACGGTGCTAGGGGATTTCGGCCAGGCGATTTTCACCCAGTCCATGAATTTGCATGAAGATGATTCGCCTCTAATCCGTTTATTCGGCCTGGAGGATACGAGCCGAATTTTTCTCATCCGCAGTTACCGTTCGACTCGAGAGATTGTGGAGTTTACGAAATCGATGCTGCCTCATGGTGAAGCCATTGTCCCCTTTGATCGCGGCGGACGGAAACCGCTGCTCCTGAAAATGGCCAGTAGTAAAGAACGAACAAAGCGGATAGCCGCGGATGTTGCCGCGCTGCAAGCCGAAGGCTTCCCATCAATTGCTGTCATAACGAAGACGGAGGCGGAAAGCCATGAGGCTTTCGAGGTGCTGAATGCCGCGGGTTGCCAAGAGCTGACGCTCATTAGTAAGAAAACTCCCGCATTCGAGAAGGGAGTGATGGTGATCCCAGCTTATCTTGCCAAGGGCGTTGAATTTGACGCCGTGCTGATTTACGACGCTTCCACGCAGACGTACCGCCGGGAAAGCGAGCGCAAACTCTTTTATACGGCATGCACTCGCGCCATGCACCGGCTTCTATTGTACTCAGTCGGGGAATGGACTCCCTTAGTCCAGACATTGGATCCATCGCTGTATGACGTGAAGGATTGAAGCCAAGCAATAGGCGCTGAGAGGCCGGAATTCAACAACAGGTGATCCGCTTGGGATGTTACAAGTGGGATCGCCTGTTTTTTTGTAACGGCGAGGAAATGAATGACACTACTCCGCGGGTGGAAGAAATGGTATCATGGTAATGGAATCGATTTTTTTGAATCGAAGTGGAGGATTGCATGGCACAATTAGTCTATAAGCAAATCATCGACGATCTGAAAAAGAACATTTTTTCCGGCCAGTATTCGGATATGAGGTTGCCGGACGAACGCAGTCTTGCCAAAACTTACGAGGTCAGCCTGAGCTCCGTGAAACGCGCTCTTACCAAAATGGAGAGCGAAGGGATCATTTTTAAAAAACGCGGGTCCGGAACCTATATCAATCCGTTATACATAAAAAACGAATCCATCTTCAACTACGAAGGTTCGAATTTGGGCGTCACCGACAGCTTTCAAATGAACGGTAAAAAGCCGAAGACCAAAGTGTTGAATTTTGAGGTGATTCCGCCACCTGAAGATATCCGGCAGGAATTGTTCTTGCAGCCCCATGATTTCGTTTATAAAATCGTTCGCCTGCGTCTGTTTGACGACGATCCCTTTATGATCGAGACGGGCTACATACCGATAAAGATCGTTCAGGACCTGAACCAAACGATTATCGAAGGGTCCATCTTCAATTATCTAGAAGACTCGCGCAACTTGGCCGTTACCAAATCCTTCGTATCGATATTCGCAGAGCCTTCCACTGCTAATGATCAAGATTTGCTGCATCTGAAGGAAAATGAGCCGGTGAGCATTATGGAGGGCATTTTCTTTCTGGACAACGGGACTCCCTTCGAGTTCTCCCACATGCGTTTTCACTACAAATACTCGAAATTCAATACGATCGTATCGGTTCAATCGAAATAAGGCCAAAGCTCCTTTTGGTCTTATTTTTTTGCGCCAACCTCCGTATTTACACAAGTTTGTTCAAAAATTCACAAAATTGATACGTATCACTTTTGAAATAGGTTGTATTATATTTCACAAGCGGTATGATGATCTTGTGGAAATGATTGATAGAGAGAACGATATATAAGGAGTGGAGAAGATGACCGTACTAAACCTGAAAGTCGATTATTCGTCCAAAGCCTATTTGGATAAACTCGACGCCTATTGGCGCGCGGCGAACTATATTTCCGTTGGGCAGCTGTATTTGAAAGACAATCCATTGCTGAAAGAACCGCTGAAAGATTCTGATGTGAAGGTAAAACCCATTGGACACTGGGGAACCATTCCGGGGCAAAACTTCATCTATGCTCACCTGAACCGTGTCATCAACAAGTACGACCTAGATATGTTCTACATCGAAGGACCGGGTCACGGCGGCCAGGTCATGGTGTCCAATTCCTATCTTGACGGCAGCTACACGGAGATTTATCCGCAAATTACCCAGGATATCCCTGGCATGAAGAAACTGTTCAAACAATTCTCGTTCCCAGGCGGGGTCGCTTCCCATGCCGCACCGGAAACGCCTGGATCCATTCATGAAGGTGGAGAGCTTGGCTATTCCCTCTCTCATGGCGTTGGCGCGATCTTGGATAATCCTGATCTGATTTCGGCTGTCGTTGTTGGCGATGGTGAGGCAGAGACAGGACCTTTGGCTGCTTCGTGGTTTTCTAACCGGTTCATTAACCCTATCACCGATGGCGCAGTACTGCCTATCCTGCACTTGAACGGGTTCAAAATCAGCAACCCGACAATACTATCCCGTCAATCGAAAGAAGAGATCACCGCTTACTTTAAGGGCTTGGGTTGGGAGCCATTCTTTGTAGAAGGGTCTGACCCGAATAAAATGCACCCGGCCATGGCTGAGGCGCTGGATGCCATCATCGAGCGGATCCAATCGATTCAAAAGCATGCCCGTGAAAACAATGACGCAACTCGTCCCGCATGGCCGATGCTCGTATTCCGTTCCCCCAAAGGCTGGACGGGACCGCAGGAATGGGATAACGTGCCTAACGAAAATTCCTTCCGCGCTCACCAGGTTCCGATTCCCGTCGACCAAAAGCATATGGAGCACGCTCCCGCGCTGCTTGAATGGATGAACAGCTACCGTCCTGAGGAACTGTTCGAGGATAACGGCCTCTTGAAAGCTGAAATTGCCGCCATCATGCCGAAGGGCGACAAACGTATGGGCAAGAACCCTGTTACCGATGCGGGCAAGCTCGTCAAAGACTTGAAATTGCCAGATTTCCGCGAGTATGCCCTTGATAACTCCGTTCCCGGCAAAGTGATTGCGCAAGATATGCTGGTTCTGGGGAAATATTTGAAGGATGTCGTTCTTCTTAACGAAGAGAACCGGAATTTCCGGATTTTCGGACCTGACGAAACGATGTCCAATCGTTTGGGACCTGTTTTCGAAGTAACCAAACGCCAGTGGATGGATGAAATTATCGAACCGAACGATGAATTCCTGTCCTCTTACGGCCGCGTGATCGATTCCCAATTGTCCGAGCATCAAGCGGAAGGTCTGTTGGAAGGCTATGTATTAACCGGACGTCACGGTTTCTTCGCAAGCTATGAAGCTTTCCTACGCGTTGTTGATTCGATGCTTACCCAGCACTTCAAGTGGCTGCGCAAAGCAACGGATCAAGGCTGGCGTGCGGATATTCCGTCCTTGAACGTGGTTGCTACATCGACGGTTTTCCAACAGGATCATAACGGATACACCCACCAAGATCCGGGTTTATTGGGTCACCTGGCTGATAAAAAGCCGGAATTCATCCGCGAATATTTGCCTGCTGATGCAAACTCCTTGCTGGCTGTTTTCGATACCGTATTGAACGACCGTCAAAAGATCAACTTGATCGTTTCATCGAAACACCCGCGCCACCAATGGTTCTCTGTAGAAGAAGCCAAGGAATTGGTGGAAAAGGGCTTGAAAATCATCGATTGGGCAAGCACGGATCATGATGGGGAACCGGATATCGTCATCGCTTCGGCCGGCACGGAACCGACTATTGAAAGCTTGGCTGCGATCACCATCCTCCATGAAAAGCTGCCGCAGTTGAAAATCCGTTATATCAACGTGGTTGATCTGCTCCGGCTGAGAAGTCAAAAGCTGGACCCGCGGGGCTTGTCCGACGAGGAGTTCGATCGTTATTTCACCAAGGACAAACCGGTTGTCTTCGCTTTCCACGGTTATGAAGGTCTGATTAAAGATCTGTTCTTTGAGCGTCACAACCATAACCTGCATGTTCACGGCTATCGGGAAAATGGCGACATCACAACGCCGTTTGATATGCGCGTATTGAACCAAATGGACCGTTTTGACTTGGCGAAGGAAGCAGTACTGGGTCTTCCAGAAGCTCACAAGTACAAAGCCATCGCAGATGAAATGGATGCGATCATTGCGAAGCATCATCTTTACATTCGCGAAGAAGGCGTCGATCTGCCGGAAGTAGACAGCTGGGTATGGAAAGAATTGAAATAAGGCATTAGTTATCAGGTAGTAAACCGGATAGCGGGAGAGATAGTAAAAAAACGGCAGCCGTAAGCGCATATGCGCGAGGCTGCCGTTTGGCGTTTTTCATTTCCGCTTCGGCATCGGTCCGTAACGAAAGATTCTGACCTTGTTTGTCTTGCTATTTAGACGATCCCCCATCAAAATGAAGGTATTGATTGGATGGAGGTAAGAAGTTTTATTATGGGCAATCTGACGATTGATGTGGGGAGATACCGAGGAATCCGTCATTCTTCACGCGGATCAAGCCCTTTACGCTTCTAAAGAAAACGGCAGAAACCGATCAACTCATTATTCGGAGTTGGTTTAAAGGATCGGGCGATCCGGCTGGAGTTAGGCTCTGGCTGAACCGCCCGGTTTCTCTATTCTTGGGAATGCTGCGCTTCGTCCTTGATTTCCGAACGGAAGCCGCTGATGGCTTCTTTACGGCGCTCGTTCTTTTCTTCGATCTGGCTATGCTCCTCGCTGCTGATTTCGGAAGAAAACTCTTCCAGATAATCTTCAGCTTCATGGAGATTTTCCTGAGTGTTCTGGATGCTTTTCTGCAAATGGTCGACATTGTCCGCCCGGTTATCGGGTTTTGCCATGGTAATCGCCTCCTTGTCGGTAATGCGCCCGTTGGAGCGCTACCCGGTAGTTTGATCGCCTATGGGGGACACTATACACCGAATAGAAGATTTATCGGTTCTACACTCGATTGCGGTCCATCCATGCGGTTGCCCAGTCGACTAGCGGTCGTTGGGCCAGAAGCCGGACATCGGCGTTCCCGACTTTATGCACCTTGATGTTCATTTCTTTATCGAACTGCTGTCCTAGCCGGATAAAATCTTCGTCCTCCACGGCTTGGGTCCTGTAAGTGACCCATTCTCGTTTCCCGTTTATCAGGATGGCGCTGCTTTCTTCCGTGAACGCTTTGTTCGGGAAAATGGATCTCGTTTCCGCCAGATGGAGAGAGGTGTTTTTATCGTAGCTGACTCCGATCAAAAGCACATAACCGTCAAGTTGGTACAGCTTATCTAGCGGCGAGCCATCGCCAAAGATATTGCTCAAATCATGATTCTCCGTTAGAAAGGCAGCGTGTTTGCCAACCGCAGCCAGGGAACGTGCCGGGTGATCGGATCTTTTCGCTCCCGGCCATGTACGCAGCATCTCGGCTACAGCGCCCATGCCGATTGCGGGCGTAACCTCTTTGTCATAGGCTGGCCAGTGCTCTCTTAGGATCGGCCACCATTCCACCGGCTCTTCCCAATGCACGCCTGTGGAGGGGTCGAGGTTTTTCCACGTTTGCGACGGCATGATCAAGGTTCCTTCTTCTCCAACGATTTCAAGAAGAGCTCGGATAACCGTTTCAGCGCCGCCGACAACAAAGCCAAGTTTTCTGAGCGAAGTGTGAACCATGACGGTTTGCCCCGCTTGAAGGCCGCACTTTTTAAACTGGTCGATGAGATCATCTTGGGTGAGAATAACTCTCGTATCTTTCGTGTTCATAAAATTGGATCGCCACCTTATCCTAAAATAAAAAAACAACCCGGCTACAAGTAGCGGGGTTGTCTCTAGCGTATGCTAGTGAAGCATTGCCCTTAGATTGAATTGCTTTCTACATTATACCAAAAACGTGTAGAATCTTACAGAAAATTCGGCAGCCAGATTGAAACCATCACCGCGACTGGGGATTGGGTTGGATTGTGGATTCGCGTTGTTTTTCACCGGTCATCCGGTTTCTGGTGCGGTTTGCGTGTTTTTCGGTACGGCGCTGGATAAAATGGTATAATGAAGGTTGGCTTATGGGAGCAACACTATATTACGGAAAATGAGGATTATGACGAATGACGAATACATTCGCCGGTTTGGGGATTCCCCCGGAGTTAAGCAACGTTTTGTTGAAAGATGGTATCCGGGTTCCTACCCCGGTTCAGGAGAAAGCGATCCCACTGGTGCGGGAGGGCAAAGATGTCATCGCCCAGGCGCAGACGGGGACAGGGAAGACGCTGGCTTTTGTTTTGCCGATATTGGAAAAGATTGATCCGGAGCTGAAAGAGGTTCAGGCTCTGATCGTCACGCCTACCCGAGAGTTGGCGATTCAGATTTCCCAGGAAGTGGGCAAGCTTGCCCCTGCTGTTGGAGCGGCCGTTCTGGCCGCCTATGGCGGGCAGGATGTGGAGGGACAAATCCGCAAACTGAAGCGGGTGCCGCAAGTGATCGTCGCTACCCCCGGACGTTTGTTGGATCATGTTCGCCGACAGACAGTGGATCTGTCCAAGTTGGCGATCCTGGTGCTTGACGAAGCGGACCAAATGCTGCATATGGGCTTTCTAACGGAAGTTGAAGACATTATCCGCCGCACTCCCGCCACCCGGCAAACGCTGCTTTTTTCGGCGACGATGCCGGACAACGTGCGGCGACTTGCAAGCAAATATATGCGCGAACCGTTGGATATTCAAGTGAAAGGCGAGCAGGTAACCGTTGCGGCTATCCGCCAGATCGTTATCGAAACGACGGACCGGGGACGGCTTCAGGCGCTGAAGGATTTGATCCTGCAGCATCGGCCGTATTTGGCCGTGGTCTTCTGCCGCACGAAAATCCGCGCCAAAAAGCTGACGGAGGAATTGCAATTAGCCGGTTTCAACGCCGACGAGCTCCATGGCGACCTGTCTCAGGCAAAGCGGGAGCAGGTGATGCGCCGATTCCGGGAAGCCGACCTGCAAATTCTCGTGGCGACTGATGTCGCAGCCCGGGGGCTTGACGTGGAAGGGGTCACTCATGTCTTTAACTACGACATGCCGCAGGATGCGGAGATGTATATCCACCGTAGCGGCCGTACCGGGCGGGCAGGGGAGAAAGGCACAGCGATTACGCTGTCGTCGCCCCGGGACCGCGGCGGTTTGCTGCGCATCGAGGCCGAGATCGGCCAAACGCTGGAGCGCCGCACCATGGACGGCGTGACGCTGCCGGCGGGCGGCCGCAACAGGCGCGGCGGTGCTGAGCGCGGAGCGGCTGAGGGCCGCGGACGGCGCGGCGACGGGGCGGCCGATAGCCGTGGCGAGCGGGG
>NZ_CBQR020000077.1 GCF_000455485.1 Gorillibacterium massiliense | reverse complement strand
GGCGGCAAGCCCGGTGGCAGCAAGCCTGGCGGCAGCCCGGCAGGCCGCTCCTTCGGCAGCCGCAGCAAAGGAAGAAACCCGCGATGACCGGGCAAAGCGGACAAATCCGCAGCAACATCCGCCCGGGTATAGAAGTTGACATTGTATTGAAGCAAGACCAGCGAACAGGCAAGCTTTCCCGGGGGATCGTCAAAGATTTGCTCACCAATTCCCCCAGTCATCCCCATGGGATCAAAGTCCGTCTTACTGACGGCCGGGTGGGAAGAGTGAAAACGATCCTGGGTTCCGGCAACGGAACGTCCTCCGATAACAAAGAGGAGGGAAGCACTTCGTGAGCATGGAGAAGTTAACGCCCGCTACGGGCGGAGAAACCGAATGCGAAGAAGCGGCTGACTCTCGGCCGCAGGCGTCGGAAGCATCGAAGGCTCTGCCCTTGGATGATTCGGACATGACGGAACGCCTGCGGCGGTTATTCGTCGCAGCCGGTTACGTGGACGAGGAGCTGCTCGCCAGTTTTCAAGAGTTGACCGCCGAAAATGAACGGCTAGTCCGGGAGAATCGTCGTCTGCGCGGCCAACTGGCCGGCAAGCGGGTGGTGGACCATACCTCCACCCGTTTGCGGGAAGCACTAAGGGAATAGTCCTTAACCAAGCCTAACCGTTAGCGAATACCTGCAAAAATGCAGGCTTTCCATCAACGTTCTCATCAATCTAAGGAAATACCTGCAAAAATACAGGCTTTCAGCCCCTGAGTTACCGTCTGCCGGAACTTGGGATTGAATTCCTGCACTTTTGCAGGTATTTTTCTTTTCGGACGCTTTACGCTTCAATAACCTGTACTTTTGCAGTTATTTGCCCATGCAGCTCTATAATTCAGCTGCTGAAGCTTCCGTTGCTGAACGACCATTCGTTCTTTCTAAATGAGACCGTCCCCGAATAACCGGCGGTATCCGGATCTTTCGTAAACTCCCAGCGCAGCCCCTGAGATTCCCCAGACAATCGGTTACATACAGGCATCCACGCTTTTCCGCCGTCATGGGTCACATAGAACAAAAACGGATGCTCGTCGGAAGAAACGGTTGTTATAAGGATTCCATCTGTTGAGCTCACAAATAACGGTGGAAAGGCAGTAATCTCAGCCTCTACCGCTTTTTGTGGCACCTCCAGTTGAATGGCAGCCCACGTTCGTCCGCCATCCTCCGTCTCAGATATACCGACCACTCCCGAGCGGGGGGAATAGGAGGTAATCCACCCCTTGTTTTCGTCCAGAAAAAGTAATCCCGTTTTAATTCCATTCGGCAGATTTCCATTTCCCTCGCCCGACTTCGCGACAACGTTCCACGAAGCGCCTCCGTCCTCTGACCGCGATAAAATCATGTCTTCCCGAAACATGCCGTAGAAAGCATACTCGGCTTTCCACGAAAGATTGTCGTTTAATCGAAACGTTTCTTCCCGTGTATGGACCGGCTGTTCTGTTTCAGATTGATCTTCACCTGTTGGTGAAGGTGAGATAGCAAAGGAAGCAGCTTCACCCGATAGGGGAGCGGGAGATGAGGGTTCAGATGTCAGGGTTGCCGTGACGGATGCCGAAGCAGTCGTCGGACGAGTGGTTCCCGTAGGGTTTGATTGCGGACTGTCCTCGGCATTCGTGCCGTTCAAACTGCAGCCACCCGACAGAACGAGGCAAAGGAGGAGCAGCGTTTTTTTCATCTTAACAACTCCGTTTCATTCCGACAGGTTCCCGGTTTTTCCCTATTAAGACTGCGAAAAGAAGGAAAAAGTTGTAGAACTTCAAGCCAAATGCCTCGTTTCACAAAAAAGAACCGTCTCATCCTGCCGGAGAGCGGTTCGCGGGTACCTGCCATTTTAAGCATGGGATTGCAGAAAATCTTCGCCGAACAGTTGCTTCAGGTGATGCTCGATGTGGAACAAATACTCGCCGGCCAAAGTTTCGAGGGTGAGCGTTTCGCCATTGGACAAGCGGCATTTATGAGAATATCGGGTTTCCGGGATTCGCTTAAGGACTCGGAGGATGGCCTGGTTCAGACTAAGCCAGAGAGAAAGAACATGTTCCGGTGGCGCATGCTTATATCCTTCAGCTTCCACCCAAAAGGTTTGGTTGTAAGGCTCGATGATATACGGCTCCGGACCTTCCTGCACTCGAATGAACCGGTTCAAATTATTGACGGCGGAGTCACATAAGTGCCCCAAAATTTGCAGCCGCGACCATTTTCCCTCCGAGCGCGGCAAAACCATTTCTTCCAGGTTGAGCGAACGAAAAAACCCGGGAATCGTCTCTACATAAGTCTCCAATCTGGAAATGACACGGATCATACGATCTCCTCCTCCCAATATCTAGCATTTTCTATGAATCCTATCCGGAGTCAAGGAAAACGTCAAGGATAAACCTCTCAATGAGGGAGTTCAAGCGCTGTATGATTAAGTCCATGAAAAGTCCATAAAAAAGCCGCTGTTTCATACCCCGGAGAGGCGTGAGACAGCGGCAAGAGGCAGCGGCTATTGAGGGGGAAACGGATTACTTAACCGGAGACCAAATGCGGTAATGTCCGCTCAAGGCCAACATGCTGAACAGGTACAGGCAGTTGTCGTAATAGCGGCGTCCGCCGGTACGGACAGGGGTGTTCCAAAACATTTCCACCAATTTTCTGGAGTGGGGGCCATTAGCAGCCAAGGAAGCAGTCGCGTTCGTGGCGATCAGGCCGACAGGGTGGAGGGAAGGTTCATCGAAGGCCTCGCCTTCCACCGTATAGCGGCGGTAATCTGCCGGGTCTTTGTCGACGAAGAAAGCTTGCAGCCGGTTGAGCTCATCGACCTGCCATTCATCGGCGCCGAACCATTCGTAATCGAGGCCGATATTGGGGGCCACCCGGTAGGCGTCGCTATAGAAGTGGCCGTATCCGCCGCCGTTCCCTTCATGGTTCGGAGTGCCGTCATAATGGGCGTATTCGGGAGCGAGTCCGGTAACGGGATGGCAGGCGGAATGCAAATACTCGCGGCTGGCCACCACTGCCTCCTTCCAGAATTCCCGGTCCGCAGGATTCGCCCAGAGTGCGAACAGTTCATAGAAGTGTGGCAGATGGTAGGACGGGTCCGTATAATCGCAATTGGGGACGAATTTGATCAGCTTGTTGGTGGGCTCCCACATCGGCCAGCCCTCTCCGTTTTCTCCGTTGTGGATGCAGTCATGCAGCAGCTGCCGGGCTTGTTCGCTATAGTTGAAGGGAGTCGGCCCATCCCCCCAGCGGTTCGCTGCAAAGAACAAAGCCATAGCGAAAAATTCCTCGCCGTCTGGAGCCGGTCCATCCGAGCGTTTCGTTCCGTCGGGATTGCAGGACCAGGCAAAGTATCCAGCGTTCGGTCCTTCCGTCATGTACATGTACGTTTTGCTCCACCACCAAAGGCGGTCGAATACCTCTTTCTTGTTCATCTGCACCGCCATCATCATGCCGTAGGACATGCCTTCCGTTCGCACGTCATAATTGCCGGTGTCCAGCAAATAGCCGCCATGCGACCCGCACTCGTAATAAATTTTCGTCGCTTCGTTATCGCCGAACAGAGCCTCCCACGTTTCCGTTAGCCTTTGCTCGATCTCCTCCTGGGAATACCCGAACTCGGCAAATACATTGCGGTAGATGCCAGTGTAAAACGCGCCTTTTCGTTCCGACATGCCTCTATCATCCTCTCATCGATAGCTTCATCATTGGATGGGTTTCACCGAAGACGGCCGTGCCGTCTTTCGAAGCTATCGTCATTTTACAAGAATAAACGTTCATGGGCTGCTCATTTCATGCTGCCATTTTAGCAAGATTTGCCCGCGACTTGAACGAACGAATTAAAGATCATACTTAAGGAATTAAAGATATAACAATGTTCGGATTTCCCGTAAAAAAACACCTCATGTTAGCTTATCTAAATATTTTTCAAACAATTTCGACAAAATGGGTTGACTTCTTCCGCTATTTTTCTATAATTATGGCAAGAGCTTAACATTCTTAACTCATCTAGTAAGCTATCATTACATCAATGGTACATGGAGGATGTGAAGCCACTGAATCTATCATCAGGGGAGTTTAAACAAGAGATTTTGAAACTCTATAACGCCATCAACAAAAAAATCTTCAACGCCGGAGTCAAGCAGCAGAAGGTCGATCTGGTTGGCAATAAGATCATCATTATGTCGCTGAATGCAAGAGTACCGGTGTTAAGCTTGATGGATGAGCACGATCCCCGCACCGCCCGCCAAGTGGACCAACTGCTATTCCAAATCTTCAAGCGAGACATCAAGCTCGCGTTGGAAAGCCAATTTCAATTTCATATTGTCGCCATTCTCAAGGATTACGATGCCGAGACCGAATATTCCGGTACCATCATCATTCTGGAGTGTGACGTGGAATCGTATCTGAATGATAAGCGGGAACTCGCCTGAGAGAGCCGGCCGATCGTCAGTTTGGAAGCCGTACGGCGCATGCATATCCATGCGTTCGGAAGTTCCGAGCTGGCGATTTTTTGTTATCAAAAAGGACCATACGAAAGCCAAAAAAGCAAAGGGAGCTGAGGACCATGAGCCACAAAATCGAGATTTCCGGGGTCAGCAAGTGGTTCCGCCGGGATGGAAAAGAGATCAACGCCATGAGTGAAACGAACTTGGCGGTGGAAGAGGGGCGGTTCGTCAGCATCATCGGCCCCAGCGGCTGCGGCAAATCAACGCTGTTCAACATCATCGCCGGTCTCATGCCCCCTTCAACTGGAAAAGTACTGGCAGACGGGCAGAACATCGTCGGCAAAACCGGTTACGTCGGCTACATGCTGCAAAAGGACATGCTCCTTCCGTGGCGCACGATACTGGACAACATCATTTTGGGGATGGAAATACGCGGTGTACCCCGCAAGCAAGCCGTCGAACGGGCGCTGCCGCTTATGGAGAAATACGGCTTGAAGGGCTTTGACAAGCATTATCCGAAGGAGCTGTCCGGCGGTATGAAACAAAGGGCGGCGCTGCTCCGAACGCTGCTGTACGACCGGGATATCATTTTGCTGGACGAGCCCTTCGGCGCACTGGACGCCCAGACCCGGCTGACCATGCAAAACTGGCTGCTGCAAATTTGGGGCGATTTCAACAAAACCGTTCTCTTCGTCACCCATGATATCGATGAAGCCATCTACCTCTCGGACGATATCTACGTATTTTCGCCCCGGCCTGGACGGATCAAGGCGAAAATCACCGTCACCATGGAACGCCCGCGCAAGACGGAGGATATGACCTCCAGCGCATTCATGGAACTGAAGCACCATCTGATGGATCTGCTGTCCGCCGGCCACGACGAAGCGGAAAAGATTTCGTAAGCTTCCTGTATCGCTGCCCGCCACAACCCGCTTTGAAATCAAAAAGGAGGAGATCCACATGGAAACCGCCCGTTCGAAAGCTTTTGTCGTTCATAACCTGAGGGCAGCCGAATCCCCACCTGCCGCCGTGAAAAAACCGGAGGTCGTTCCTTACATTCTCGATGAACAAGCTATCGAGCGAAGAAGAGTGCGTGCCGTCGCCTGGGGCCGTTTAGCGGTGGCAGTGATGATTTTTCTGGTATGGGAGGTGTTTACCCGCATCGGTTGGGTCGATCCGTACTTCTGGAGCAGCCCCAGCGCCATTTTAAAAACCACATGGGTGCAAATCACCGAAGGAAACCTGCTTTCGGACATCGGCTTCACGTCCAGTTCGACGATACTTGGCTTCGTCTTCGGGACGCTGGCGGGAGCGCTTTTGGGATTATCCTTCTGGTGGTCCAAATCCTATGCCGGCATAAGCGAGCCGTATCTCATCATGCTGAATGCATTGCCGAAGCTGGCTCTTGCCCCCGTGCTGGTGATCCTGCTAGGCATCGGCTTCTTTTCCAAAGTGGCGCTGGCCTTCTCCATGACCGTGGTCGTCTCGGCTCTATCTGCTTACAGCGGCGTAAAGAGCGTCGATCCCGACATGGAAAAGCTGATGTACTCCCTTGGCGCCAAACGCTGGCAGGTGTTCACGAAGGTGGTCGTTCCTTGGTCCATGCCTTGGATCATCAGCAGCCTGCGCATCAACATCGCTCTGGCTTTGGCAGGAGCCATCGTCGGCGAGTTCATCGCATCCAGCAAAGGCGTCGGACGCATGATCATGTATGCGGGAACGATCTTGGACATCAATCTCGTTTGGGTCGGGGTCGCGGTGCTGTCTGTTCTCTCGATGCTCATGTACTGGGGAGTCGTAGTGTTGGAAAAGCTTTTGGGCAAAGGCCTGGCCAAACAGTAAGGGAGCCGCAGCTTCCGTAAAAAATAGAGAGTATTGACACCTGGAGGAGGAGTCCGTATGAAAAAAACGACGAAGAGATTATCCGTGCTGCTTGCTTTATCCATGATAACCGGGATTTTGGCCGCTTGCGGCGACGATGCCGGCTCGGAAGCGAAGGCAGCCGACGGGGCGAAGAGTTTGAAAAAAATCGTCATCGCCGAGCCTTTGCACTCTACCGGCTATTTGCCACTCTATTTGGCACAGCAAGAGGGATATTTTGAAAAGCGGGGCTTGAAAGTGGAGGTTATCCAAGCGGCGGGTGGAGCGCACGTCACTTCTGTCGTCAGCGGCGACGCCTGGGGCGTCATCGGCGGCCCCGAATCCAACGCCCTGGCCAACAAGAAAAACTCCGATCCCATTCTCTCCGTCGTCAATGTGGTCAACCGGGCCAATGTGTATTTGATGGCCAAAGAAGGGACGGCGCCAAAGGGATCATCCCCCGAGGAGCTGAAGGCTTTTTTGCAAGGGAAAAAGGTGAATGCCGGCCGCCATGGAGGAACGCCGAACTTGCTCGTCCGCTATCTCATGATCAATCTGGGGATGAACCCTGAAAAGGATGTGCAGCTACTGGAGCCGGCTGACGGTTCTACCGTGGTGACCATGATGAAGCAAGGTGCTTCGGAAATCGCTCAAGGAGCTGAGCCGCAAATCAGCGACGGTATCTCCAAGAAGGTATGGGGCGAACCGTTCTATAAATTCCATGATCTCGGCGATTTCGCCTATTCCGTTGTCAGCGTGAAGAAATCCACTATCGAGAAAGATCCGGAAACGGTGCAGAGCTTTACTGACGCTATTATCGAAGCGTTGAAAGCTGTTCAATCGGATAAGGAGCTGGCGAAAAAGGGCTTGAAAACGGAGTTCCCGACCCTCTCGGATGACGCCATTCAAGCGGCGCTGGACCGGGCTTATGCCGATAATCTGTGGAGTCCCGACGGTACTATTTCCGAAGAAGCTCTGAAGAACGACATGGATGTCATGATCAAAACCGGTATTTACCAAGGCGATTACACTTATGACGGCTTGGTTGATATGCAATTCGTCAAGAACTCCAAGTAACGGCTCCGCAAGGGGTAAATTCCAACATTCGAGGTGAGCGCAAAATGAAAACATTAAATGAATTGCTGTTGGAGAAGAATGCCGCCGTTATCGTCGTCGACGTGCAAAACGACTATTGCCATCCGGATGGCTCCCTTGGGGCAAAGGGCAGCGATGTGAGCGGGGTCGCCGCCATGATGCCTTTCCTGCATCACCTTTTGGCTTCGGCCCGCGAGTATAATGTTCCGGTGATCTACATCCAGACCATCCACGAAGACGCAACGGATTCGGAAGCTTGGACGACCCGGTCGAATGGCCGCTCTTCGGCGGTTTGCCGCAAAGGAAGCTGGGGAGCCGAGTTTTACGAAAGTGTCTCCCAAGGAAGGGGTATATCATCGTAAACAAGCACCGATACAGCGCGTTTAACAACACCCGCCTGGATTCGGTCCTGCGTACATTAAAGACCGATACCTTGATCATGACCGGCGTCAGCACTAACGTTTGCGTCGAGTCCACGGCACGGGACGGCTTTATGTTGGATTACAACATCATTCTCGCCCACGAAGCCTGCGCCTCTTACTCCCGGGAAGCCCATAACATGACGATGACGAATATCGCCTCTTATTTCGGAACGGTTGCGGATACCGAGGAGTTGATCGCGACCTGGAAGTCGGAGGAGAAGGCGGCGCTTTCCATCTGAACCGGTGGGAAAAAGGCGGCGGAACCGCGTTGGACGGGGGAATCAGCCAAGGCGGCCGCACCATTGTCAAATACGTCATCTGTTTGGGCGCTTTCCTTTCCAATTTGTCGGCGGGCATGTTCAATATTGCCCTCGTCGATATCGCCGATGAATTCGGAATCCGCGTTTCCTTGGCTCAGTGGGTGGTAACGGTATACCTCTTGGCCATCTCCATCTGTTTGCCCTTGATGGGCAGGCTCGGAGACCGGATGGGACGAAGGAAGGTTCATAATACCGGATATTTCATTTTCATGTTGGCGGCGATTTTAAGCGCCTGCGCTCCGTCCCTTGGTTGGCTCGTTTCCTTCCGGGTGCTCCAGGGCTTCGGAGCCGCTATGTACCAGGCGACGAATATGGCTCTCATCGTATCTCTCTTTCCTCGGGAGCAGCGGGGCCGGGCTCTCGGACTCATGAGTACCTTTGTCGCAGCCGGCTCCATGATCGGACCGGGGCTCGGAGGCATCCTGATCCAGTGGTTCTCCTGGCGGGTCAACTTCTGGCTCTTGGGCGCGGTGGCGGGAGCCGCTTGGTTTCTCGCCCAGCGCTTTATTCCCCGGGATACGCCCCAAGGAAACGCCGGACTGGACCTGCCTGGCGCCGCGCTCTTCGCCGTCGGGCTGACCGGTTTGGTGACGGCAGTCAGCATGGGCGGTACATGGGGTTGGGCATCGCTGCCCGTGGTGCTATTCGTTTTGCTGTTCGCCGCCACTACATTCGGGTTTATCCTTTGGAGCAGCCCAGCGCGATGGGAGAAGCGCGGGGGGGATGGGAAGGAACCGTTCATCAAACTGGACGTGTTCCGCGATTCCGGCGTCAAAGCCGGCATTCTTATCACCATCTCGACTTACATGGCTGCTTTTTCCGCTCAGTTGGTATTGCCGGTATTTTTGCGTAATGAGTTAGGTATTGCGCCGGCAGTGGCCGGGTTGATGATGATGAGCTATCCGTTGTCGCTGATCGTGTCCGCTCCATTTTTCGGCGGCCGGTCGGACAAGGTGGGGGGGCTGCCGATTTTGTCCGTGGGGCTTCTGGTCATGACCGGTACCTTAACCGCCTTCGGCTTTTTATCTGCGGACTTTCCGGAGCTGTTGCTGATCGCTCTTGTCATTCTGCTCGGCGGCTCCATGGGGATGATCACCTCGCCCAATAACAGCCTCGTGATGAACCGGACGGCCAAAGAGCATCTAGGGTTTATCAGCAGCATTTTGGCTTTGTCCCGCAATTTAGGCATGATGTTCGGAACCGCCGTCGGCGGCGCGATGCTGCATTTGACTGGAACGGCGGCCCACGGTTCCGGGCTCGCGTCCGAAGTCACCGGATACCGCCTGGTCTTCGGGATAAGCGCAGTTCTGATCGTCATTGCCCTCCTGTTTATGCGTATAACGGCTAGACGCGGGCGGCTGAAGGAATCGCTGTCTTCCTAACCCGGCAGAATAAAAAAAGCCGCGAGTTCTTGAAGAGAAGAACTCGCGGCTTCTTTATGTTTATTTTATTGCCATTTCAACGTTTTAATTGTCTTCAAGCGGTGTTGGCATCCACAGGAGATGCTGTGTTTTAAAACTTTGATTTCTTGATGGCATTTGGGGCAAATGGAAAGAGCGCGTTTTTCCTTTGCGGATGTTTCCGTAGTCGGCATCGTTTACACTTCCTGCGGAGCCGCCAGGCCGAGACCTTGGGCGATGCGGCTGCCGTATTCGGCATCCGCTTTGAGAAAATGACCGATCTGCCGCTTGACGATGTCTTCCCGGGCTACCAGCTTGAGGGAACCGACGATGGTATCCACCAATCGGGTGCGCTCATCCTCGCTCAGCAACCGGTAGAGATCCCCGGCTTGGGTGAAATGATCGTTGTGGTCATATGCTACACTATCAGCCACCCCGCTAACAGGGTAGGCGGCGTGCTTGGCTTGCGGGGTTTCCTCAGGCCCGCCGAAACTGTTAGGCTCATAGTAAACGGAGTTTCCGCCGTTGCTGTCAAAGCGCATCTGGCCGTCTCGCTGATAGTTGTTCACTTCCGCATGGGGACGGTTGATGGGCAGATGGTTGTGGTTGACTCCGACCCGGTAGCGGTGGGCATCGGCATAAGCAAACAGGCGTCCTTGCAGCATTTTATCCGGCGAAACATCAATTCCGGGAACGAGCGTCCCAGGAGAGAAGGTGGCCTGCTCCACTTCGGAAAAGTAGTTGGCAGGGTTGCGGTCCAGGACCATCCGGCCTACTTCGATAAGGGGATAATCCTTTTGCGACCAAACTTTAGTGACGTCGAAAGGATCGAACCGGTAAGTATCGGCGTCTTCTATCGGCATGATCTGCACGCACAGCTTCCAAGACGGGAATTCGCCCCGATCGATTGCGTTGAACAAATCTTCCGTATGGTAATCCGGGTTTTGACCGGCAATGACGGCTGCCAATTCGTTCGACAGGTTTTGAATGCCTTGCTCGGTTTTGAAATGATACTTGACCCAAACTGCATTTCCTTCCGCATTGACCCACTTGAAGGTGTGGCTGCCGAAGCCGTGCATATGGCGGTATGTAGCGGGAATGCCGCGGTCTGACATCAGGATGGTAACTTGATGTAGGGATTCAGGAGAAAGAGACCAGAAATCCCAGACAGCCGTCGGATTTTTCAGATGGGTTTGCGGATCGCGCTTTTGCGTATGGATGAAGTCCGGGAACTTAATGGCGTCGCGGATAAAGAATACCGGCGTGTTGTTGCCGACCAGATCATAATTGCCTTCTTCCGTGTAAAATTTGACGGCAAATCCGCGGGGATCGCGTACGGTATCAGATGAGCCCAATTCGCCGGCGACAGTGGAAAAGCGGACGAACAGAGGGGTTCTTTTGCCTACCTCGGACAAAAAGTTAGCCTTCGTATATTTCGTTAAATCTTGAGTGACCTCAAAATAACCATGAGCGCCCGCTCCTTTGGCGTGAACGACTCTCTCCGGCACCCGCTCCCGGTTGAAGTGGGCCAGTTTCTCCAATAGATGCACGTCTTGAATGAGAGTAGGGCCACGGGAACCGGCGGTTACCGAGTTTTGATTGTCGCCTACGGGAGCTCCCCAGCTCGTCGTCAAATGCTTGTTGGACGAACTCATTTCATCACCTCGTCGTTAGGATGGTGTCTCTTCTTCAATGATAAGGCTTCTCAATTTAAAGTCAATACTTATTTATAATTATTATAAATAAGCAAAATTGAACATTCTGTGCCACCGCATCTGCCATGAAGATCTGCTACCGAAGCAAATGAACTTGGAGCTACGACTGATGTGATAACGGTTACAGGGAAAATAGTCAAAAAACTAACTGCCGGTTAAGTACGTGAAATCTTTCACAAAGTCTCCACACTCATTTAAATTAAGCAGTGCTATACTTTAGTCAAAGAGAAGGTCACTAAACAGCCTCAAAGAAAATGACTAAAATCGTATAGGAGGAGTTCAGGATGGCAGTGGAGGAAACCAAGGTAAATGCCGTTGTAGCGGTGCAAAACGAGATCAACCGGATGGTGGAGAAGGCAAAAATCGCTCAGAAAGCTTTCATGTCGATGAATCAGGAACAGATTGATAAGATCGTTCAAGAGATGGCTTTGGCAGGTCTTGATAAACATATGTACCTGGCTAAGCTCGCCGTTGAGGAAACGGGCCGTGGGGTATACGAGGATAAAATCACCAAGAACATCTTCGCTACCGAGTACATTTATCACAGCATCAAGTACGATAAAACCGTCGGCGTCATCGAAGAAAACGCCTATGAAAATTTCCAAAAAATCGCTGAACCGGTTGGCGTTGTCATGGGGATCACACCAGTAACTAACCCGACTTCGACGACGATGTTCAAATCCCTCATCTCGATCAAGACGCGGAACCCCATTATCTTCGGATTCCATCCGTCAGCCCAGCATTGCAGCTCTGAAGCAGCCCGCATCCTATACGAAGCCGCTTTGAAGCACGGCGCTCCGGAAAACTGTATTCAATGGATTGAGAAACCATCGATGGATGCGACAAACGCGCTTATGAACCACCCGGGCATCGCCCTCATCCTCGCCACCGGCGGAGCGGGCATGGTGCAAGCCGCGTATAGCTGCGGCAAACCGGCATTAGGCGTTGGCCCCGGCAATGTTCCCGCCTTCATCGAGAAATCGGCGGACCTGGAGCAAGCTGTCACCGACTTGATTCTCTCTAAAACCTTTGACAACGGCATGATCTGCGCCTCGGAGCAATCGGTTATCATCGAAGAGCCGATCTATGATGCCGTCAAAAAGCTGATGATCTCTAAAGGCTGCTACTTCCTGAACAAAGACGAAACTGCCCAACTGACCAAGATGGCCATCAACGCCGAAAAATGCGCCGTAAACCCGGCGATCGTCGGACAATCGGCAGCGAAGATCGCCGGAATGGCAGGACTCACCGTACCGGCAGACACGAAAATACTCGTAGCCGAGATCAATGGCGTCGGTCCGAAATTCCCGCTTTCCGCCGAGAAGCTCAGCCCGATTCTTGCGGCCTATAAAGTGAAAAACGCAGCAGAAGGCATCGAGCGCGCAGCAGAAGTCGTCGGCTTCGGCGGCATGGGCCACTCGTCGGTTATTCACTCCTTTAATGATGAAGTCATTCAAGCCTTCGCCGATCGTCTGCAAACCGGACGGATCATTGTCAACTCGCCTTCCACTCAAGGCGCCATCGGTGACATTTACAATACGAACCTGCCGTCTCTTACCTTGGGCTGCGGTTCCTACGGCCGCAACGCTACCGCATCCAACGTAACGGCTGTCAACTTGATTAACGTTAAGCGCGTTGCCTACCGGACGGTAAATATGCAGTGGTTCAAAGTACCCTCGAAGATCTATTTTGAAAAGGGAGCTACCCAATACCTGGCGAAAATGCCTGACATCTCCCGTGTCATGATCGTGACGGACCCGGTGATGGTGAAGCTGGGCTATGTGGAGAAGGTCGAGCACTACCTGCGCAAACGGCAAAGTCCGGTCACCATCGAAGTTTTCTCCGATGTCGAGCCCGATCCATCCACCACTACCGTTGACCGCGGCGTCGACATGATGCGCCGGTTCCAACCGGACTGCATCATTGCTCTTGGCGGCGGATCGCCGATGGATGCGGCCAAGGCTATGTGGCTGTTCTATGAATACCCGGACACGGACTTCAACGCTCTGAAACAAAAATTCATGGATATCCGCAAGCGGATCTACAAATACCCGCGTCTCGGCCAAAAAGCCAAGTTTGTTGCCATCCCGACGACATCGGGCACCGGTTCGGAGGTCACCTCCTTCTCGGTTATTACCGATAAAAACCAAGGCAACACCAAATATCCGCTGGCTGATTACGAACTGACGCCGGACGTCGCCATCGTCGATCCGGAATATGTATACTCCTTGCCGAAAGTAGCCGTGGCAGATACCGGTCTGGACGTATTGACCCACGCCATCGAAGCTTATGTATCGGTAATGGCCAACGACTTCACGGACGGCTTGGCGCTGAAGGCGATCCAATTGGTATTCGAGAACCTGGAAAAATCGTACGCAACGGCTGATCCAGCAGCGCGGGAGCACATGCATAACGCCTCCACCATGGCCGGTATGGCTTTCGCCAACTCGTTCCTGGGCATCAACCACAGCCTTGCCCATAAGTGGGGGGCCGAATTCCATACGTCCCACGGACGCACCAATGCGATTTTGATGCCCCATGTCATCAAATATAATGCTCAGAAGCCGACGAAATTCGCTTCGTTCCCGAAATATACCCACTTCATCGCTGATCAGCGCTACGCGGAAATCGCCCGTTTCCTCGGCTTGCCCGCAAAAACGACAGAAGAAGGGGTAAACAGTCTGATCGCCGCCATCCGTAAGCTGAACAAAACCATGGGTATCCAAGATACGTTCCAAGAAGTGGGCATCGGCGAAAAGGAATTCGAAGCGAGAGTGGACTACTTGGCCGACCGCGCCTTTGAAGACCAATGCACTACGGCTAACCCGAGAATGCCGCTCGTCACCGAGTTGGCCGAGATTTACCGCAACGCCTACTACGGCCGGTTTTAACGGTTGATCTAGCGAACAACAGTTTTACGAATAACCCAAATCCAGCAAGCGAAAACGCCAGTAACGTTGATGGCGCCGCTTGCTGGATTTTTTCATCCCCTGAAGAGGGATTCAACATGGAAAGTTGCATAATCTTCAAATAGGAGGAGATGTAGAGAATGTGGGATGTGTTGAAGCCAGTCGCCTTGGCGAGAGGAGATACCATCGGAATTGCGGCTCCTGCCAGCTGGGGGGAGCGGGAAAATGGCCTTCGCGGAGCGGGAATATTAGCGGGGATGGGCTTCAATGTACGTTTGGGGCAAGCATACTCCCGGCGATACGGTTATTTGGCCGGCACCGATGAAGAACGGGCGGAGGAACTGAATACCCTGTTTGCCGATCCGGGAATCAAAGCCATCCTTTGCGCCAGGGGAGGCTATGGCACCGGACGAATCGCCGAGCTTCTGGATTATGACCTCATCCGCAATAATCCGAAAGTTTTTTGGGGCTACAGCGATATTACTTTTCTGCACATCGCCGTCGGCCAGTACACCGGGCTTGTTACTTTTCATGGGCCAATGCTCATCGACCTGGGCAAGGAGGATGTGAATCCGTTAACGATTCACAATTTCTCCATGATGCTGGCTCCGCCGAAACGTTTTCGCTATACGGAAGAAATTTCGCCTTTGACCGTTCTGTCCGCAGGAGAAGCGACAGGGCTTTTGACAGGAGGCAATCTCTCGCTTTTGGTCAGCACCCTTGGAACGCCGTTTGAATGGGATACCCGCGGCAAAATCATTTTGCTGGAAGATGTCGGCGAAGAGCCGTACCGGGTGGATCGGATGCTGAACCAACTGCGACAAGCAGGCAAGTTTCGCGACGCTGAGGGGATCCTCATCGGTGATTTTTGCGAAAGTGGGGCTGCGAAAGGGACGAATTCCTTAACTCTTGCGCAAGTGTTTGCGGATCAATTGCTTCCTTCCGGTAAACCGTGTATGGCCGGCTTTAAAATCGGTCACTGTTCTCCCAACATCACCATTCCTCTCGGCATCCGAGTTAAAATGAGCACCCGGGAAAAGCGGGTGGATGGGCTGGAATCGGCTGTTCGGGAGTAAGCTAGCCATCAAGCACAAAGCGAAAGGAATATATCTTAACTTTAGGCTGCCTTTGGGTAGCCATTTTTTGTTGATAATTTTGTCAATATAGCAGAGCATGAGTCATGAGGAGTCGGATCAAGTATAATAGGGGCAGGCCTTATTCAATCACGAACAAGGGGTACGAAATAAATGAAGATCAACATAATCTTGCGGCGGAGGTTGTCGGCTCTGAAAGATATGCGGATGGAACACAAGCTGCTGCTTGTTTTTCTTTTGCTGGTCACCCTGCCGCTTACCTTTATCAGCTATTTTTCCTATACCAACTATTCTCGTTCGATTCAGGAAAAGACAATCGTCTATTCCACAAACATGTTAGACAGCATGATCGCAAGAGTCGATGATTATATCGATGATATGATCCGCATCTCTTCTATTCCCGCCTATCAGGATGACATCAAGCAAAATTTGATGCGCTCCAACAAATATCACGAGCAGCGAGCCGAATTGACCGGCAGCAGCAACGTTTCCACCGCTCCGATGGATTTCGATTTGCAGCTTTCCATTCAGCGAGGCATTGAGCGGAACATGTCATTTATCAATAATATCAAGCGGGGGGCGAACTCCGTTTATATTTTCGACCAATATGGAAACGGTTACTATTCGGCTCAAGGCGGTATCCGCCAGGATATTCAAGAGAGCTATCAAGTATGGAAAGAGAAAGTTGACGCATCCAGCGGTGAGGCCTTGTTGTTCAGCACGCAAAAATACAAAAATAATTTGAACAGCACAAAGTACGCGTTTACCGTCGTTCGCAAAATTATGGATAAATCCCTGCAGCCCATCGGCATGATTGCCGTTGACGCCAACATCAGCGTCATCGAGGATCAGATCCTCGATCTGGATAACATAACCGGCGGAAACGCCATTATTATCGACGAAGCGGGAAATGTGATTTACGATCAAGATTTGGACATGCTGGCGGTAAACATCAGCGATATGCCGATGGTGAAAAAGGCTGTGGGCCGCAACGGCAGCTTTTACGAGAATGTGGACGGAAAGTCCCACCTCTTTACGTATATCACGTCGCCCAATACGAAATGGAAAGTCATTTTGTCTATTCCCGTTGAACGGCTAACCCGGGATACCGTCGTCATCCGCAATGTAACTCTTGTTGCTACCTTTGTAACGGTTGCTTTGGCTCTGATTATTTCCATCATCTTTTCTTTCGCTTTGACCAAGCCCCTGAGGAAAATGATCCGTCTGATGAAAAGCGTTCAGGAGGGCGATTTTTCGGTACAATTTCCGGTGCGTCACAGGGACGAAGTCGGGTTATTAGGCAACCAGTTCAACCGAATGATCGGCCGAATCGATCAACTGATCCATGACATATATCGGAGCGAAACCCGCAGGCGGGAGGCGGAGCTTCACGCCCAGCAGAGTCAGATCAATCCACATTTTATGTATAACACACTGGAGTCCATCCGCATGGCGGCGGAGCTTAACGATGACACCGATGTAGCGGACATGACCTATCAATTGGGCATCCTGCTGCGGTACAGCATCAGCAACGTCAATGAGCAGGTAACTTTGGAACGGGAGCTGAAGCATGTTCGGCAGTACGTGCGCATTCTCAACTATCGATACCCCAATCGATTTCAACTCAGCATGGAGATTCCTCCCGAGCTGCATCATTACCCGGTTGTGAAGCTGCTGCTCCAGCCTATCGTGGAAAATGCCATTTATCACGGCATGGACGACGAGAAGCCGGTGATGCATATCGCCATAAGTTGTGAATATGTCGGCAACGGGATCATGATTTCGATTAAAGATGATGGCATTGGCATCGATAAAATCAAGCTGCAACAGCTGCATGAAACGCTGGCGGGCATTCGAGAGCCGGCTCCAGGAAAAGGCGGCGTTGGCTTGAAAAACGTCAACGAGCGCATCAAATTGCATTACGGAGAAACATATGGATTAATGGTAACGAGCATTTTTGGAACAGGAACGACAGTAGAAATTTGTTTGCCGCTTCCTGCGGCGGATTCGGGCGGCCTGCCGGTTCTTAATGGGGGAAGTTACGGAAAGGAAGGGTTCGAATGAACGGGAAATGGTGGAGCGGCGCGGCGTTAATCTGCCTGACGATATTGCTTACGGGCTGTAATGGCGATAACCGAGCAAAGGAGAGTCCTAACTCCGGCATTGTCAAAGGGGAGGAAAGTCAAGCTTTGACGGGCAAGATTACGGTGCTCACCAACCGCATTGATCTTGTGGAAAACGGCGTTATGGCCAAATATGCTCGTGAATTTACTGCCAAATACCCCGGAGCGAAAGTAGAGTTTGAAGGGTTAAGCAATTATGCCAGCGACATCATGATCCGGTTGTCCACCATGTCCTTCGGCGATGTCCTGCTTATTCCTAACAATATTGCCAATAAAGATTTGGGCAATTATTACGAGCCCCTCGATTCGTCGATGTTCGAAAACCTGCGATTCTCCGATTTCAAAGCGTATGAGGGAAAACGATACGGTGTCGCAACGGGCGCATCGACGGAAGGAATCGTGTACAGCAAGAAGGCTTTCGCCGCGGCGGGCATCACCGAGATCCCGACAACGCTGGATGCGTTTTATGATGCCTGCCGGAAGTTGAAGGAGCATCATATTGTACCGGTCTATATGAATTATGGAGCGCAATGGCCGATGAAGGAATGGGGCGAAACGTTGGTCAGCTATATGTCCGGAGATCCGGAAAAGCTCAATGAAATGGCCGATCAGGATGAGCCATGGCAGATGGACAACGATTGGGGAAAAGGCCTCACCATTGCCAAAACGTTGATCAACCGCGGGTATGTGGAGCCGGACCTGTTGGCTAACAAATGGGAAAATTCCAAGGTGGAGCTTGCCCAGGGACGGGCGGCTATGTATTTTCTCGGCAACTGGGTTGTGAACCAGATCGTTGATGCCGGTGCAAATTCCAACGACATCGGTTTTTTCCCGTTCCCATATGACAACAATATGGAAAAACGCAACGCCCCCATTACCCCCGATTGGTTCATTGGCGTAAGCAAATTTAGCTCCAATAAGCCTCTGGCTAAGGCGTGGATTAACTTTTTCGTACGCGAGTCCGGTTTTGTGGATACGTCTGGGTTTATGCCCGTCGATACGACGAAAGAATCGTCCTTACCCCAATTGCAGGAGTTTCTCTCCTTCCATCCAGTCTTGGTGGAAAGTACTCCGCCTAACGACCGATTTCTCGATATCGCCACCAAAGCGCAAATCGGGTTATGGACAGGCGATTATATTCAGGATCTGCTGGCGGGGTCGAGTCTCGAAGAGGGATTTCAGCTGCTTAATCAAAAATGGAAGGAAGCGCGGCAATCCGAACTTCGCTAATCTGCGATCCTTCAGTTAGCAAGTGGAAGCGTAGAACAAGGATTGAATATAGCCTCAAACATGCACTCGACAGCCATTACTATCGAGTGTTTCTTTTGCCCGTGGAAAGTTTGCACTTAATCAAACAATCGGTTTACGGCACCAGACTGGGAAGGTAGAATACGGTAATAGCCATGTTCGTTAGAGAGAACACAAAAATAGAGAGAGAGCATGGAGAGGAGAGGGGATACTCATGGGTTTTCGCGATTTTCATCCCAATATCAAAATACGGATGGCAGTCACGTTCGTCACCAATATTATCAGTTCCATGATCGTCCCTCTTATGGCGATCTATTATGCCAGACAGCTGGGAGACGGGATCACCGGCGTTCTGCTTGCGTTCGACGTCGCGGTAGGATTCGTGGCAGGCTTTTTCGGCGGGTATTTTTCCGACCGGAAAGGGCGCAAACGTTATATGGTCGCTTCGGAAGCGGCAATGGTCGTATTGTACCTTGTATCGGCAGCCGTCAATTCATCCTGGTTCGTATCACCGTGGATTACCTATGTGGCGATGGTAGGGATCAGCATCTGCTGGGGCTTTTTCGGCCCTGCATCGGATGCCATGCTACTAGACGTTTCCACGCCGGATGAACGTAAATATATTTACAGCATTCAGTATTGGCTGAACAATCTGTCCATTGCCATCGGCGGGATGGTAGGAGCATTTTTATTTGAAAAATATCTATTCGAGCTGTTGCTCGCCCTTGCCGCTGCCGGGCTATTGTCCACCTTGGTGACGGTATTCTTTATTCGGGATGCCTATAAAGGATCGGCTGAAATTGCCGCTGCCGTTGAAGGAGAAAAGAACAATACGGTGTTGCGGCTGTTGCGCAATTACCGTGAGGTGTTGAGGGATCATCCTTTCGTCTGGTTCGTCGTTGCCAGCTTGCTGATTATGTCCGTTGAATTCCACATGGGCAGCTATATCAGCGTCCGTTTGGCAGATGAAATGCCCATGCAATCTATGTTCAGCTGGCTTGGTTTTCCACAGAAGTTCAGCGGCGTTCAGGCGGTAGGCTTGCTCCGAACGGAAAATACCATCATGGTCGTTCTGCTCACGTTTATCGTCACCAAGCTGCTTGCTCGTTTTAATGACAAACGGGTGATGTTCACCGGTTTTGCCCTATATATTACAGGCTACGGCGTTTTGGCTTATTCCAACCAGCTTGGAGTGCTTCTGATAAGCATGTTTGTCGCCACCTGCGGGGAAGTCATGTACGTTCCCGTTAAGCAGGCCTACCTCGGCATCATCGCCAGATCGGACGCCCGCAGCTCGTATATGGCGGTCAACACCTTTTCCTTCCGGGGAGCAATGATTTTAAGCAGCTTCGCTCTTATCCTTGGCGGTTGGCTCTCCTCTTTGACGATGGCCATTGGAATCTTCGCCTGCGGGGCGTTGGGCGTATTGCTCCTGATGCGGATTTTGCCGGTACTGGATAAGCGGAAGGAAACGGCGGAGTAACGGTTTCATCCTAGCAAATAATAAATCCACCTGAAACTAATTAGGTGGATTTTTGTATTGTGGTCTATTCAAGTGGGCTTATTTTATTTTTTATATAATAGTCGGCAAAAGGAAAGAAGCCGGTGGTCCGCCATTTCTCATAACCGCAACTAATCAACGCTTCCGTTTTTTGATATTGATCTTCTGGAGATTTGGTAATGATATGGTCGATATCAAAATCATGAAAAAAGTGATCCGCGGTTACGTTTACGATATCGCAAAAGATTGAAGCTTTCTCGAACGAGGACAGAAGGTCGATCCTCAGGATACCCATTCGGCAGAAGCCATCTAAAAACCGCGTCGTATTCGGGATGGGAGCGATTTCGATGGTGCCGATGATTTGATTAAGCGGCTTATAGGTAACGCTCCAACGAATAAAAAATCCGACTTCGAATTCTTTTATCCATGCTCTTATTGCTTGCCTGACAACGTCAATGCTAGGGGTATCCCAAACGCCGCCACAATTATCGTTGTTCATATGGCTTTTTGTAACGGGATCTGAGTAGCATTCGAATAACTCTTCCGCATCTTCTTCTTTCACCAATGAGAAAGAAAGAGTTTCGCCTTCATAAAAAGGGCAGATTTGAAAAGGACTGCTTGTCATCTTCATTGGAGACGCTCCTTGTTACCAAAGTGACTATCCTTCTCAATAATAGAACATATGTTTCTGTTTTGTCCATTGTCGAAATGGTGACGTCGGAGACCGACTGCATCGTGTTCAGTTACTTTGAAATAGGCGATAAAGTGAAGGCTGTCGGATTTTTAAACGGTTTTTGACCAGTCTGTAGCAAAGAAATGCGAGTTCGGTGAAAACCGTCAACTTTTGGCGATAATGATTACCATAAGATAAAGATCGAGAGTGGGTTTGCTGCTCCCATTCTCGATCTTTTTTGCGTTTCGGTCACTATGTCCTTATAATGTTTCCACTTGCTCTTTCTTGCGGGTCTTGGACGATTTGTAGATAGCGAGGAGCAAGCCGAGGGATGCGGCCGCATCCTCTAATCCCGGGTAATTGCAACCGCCTTCGGCGAGACTCCGGTAAAAGCTGCCGATCTGTAAGGCGTGGCCGCTGCCCCAGTAGGCTTTGCCCAGGACGGTCTTTTCATCGGTAGCAAGCAGATCTGATCCGCTATCCGTTCTGACGGTCAACTGATTGTCCATGTAGCGTATGATTCCTTTTTCCATATGCATTTCGATGAAAAAAGGACTGTCCTGGGAGTGGCCGTTGGTAGCGAAAAAGAGTCCGGTCTTGCCGTCCTTGTAATACAGGGTGGCGTCCGCGGTGTCTTCAACTTCGATGCAGTCCTGCAGCACCCGGGTATCGATGTTGCCTTTTGTGGCAGTAATTTCTCCGCCAAGGTAGGACATCAAATCCAGCATATGCAGCGCCTGGTTGATGAGCAGCCCGCCGCCTTCGGTGGCCCATTTGCCGCGCCAAGCTTCAGAATGGTAATATTCCGCGGTGCGTCTCCAGGTAAGGAAGCCTTTGATGCCAAGCATGTTGCCGAGTTTCCCGGCGGCAATCCATTCTTTGGCCTTTTCCACAGACGGATTCAACCGGTTCTGCAAAACGGTGCAGCAAGCTACGCCGGTTTCCTTCACGACAGCCTTAATCGTCCGGGCTTCCACCAGATTTAAGGCGATGGGTTTTTCCAAAACGATGTGTTTGCCGGCGCGGGCCGCGTGGATTGCCATTTCGGCGTGCAGGTAATGGGGCGTGCAGATGTGCACGCTGTCTATGGCCGGATCGGCCAAAACGTCTTCGTAGGCGGTGAATGTCCGGCACTGGTACTGCTCAGCTAGGGTGGCGGCTCGCGCCTCTACGATATCGCAAACACCGTATAGTTCTGCATCGGCGCTTCTCACGATGGCTGCAGCATGAATCGGTCCGATGGCTCCGCAGCCGATGACAACGGCTTTTCGTTTTGTCATCTTATTGGAAGCCAATCTTTTTCAGGTTATTGTAGCTGATGCGCAGGCTGTCGAAGGCATCCGTGGGACCGTCATCCCGCTCGACCAAATACCATTTGACCCCGGCTTCCTCGCTGGCGGCAATGATCTCCGGCCAATTGAGATTGCCTTCCATCACTTCCGCCATGATTTGCTTCTCGTCGATGATGGCCAGATCCTTGAAGTGGATGGCTTCGATCCGGCCTTTGAGCTTGCGGATCCATGCCGCCGGGTCACCGCCCGCAACCTGTACCCAGTAGGTATCGAGGGTGAACAGGAAGCTTTCTGGGTTGGTTTCTTCAATGAGCGTATCCATACCCAGCTTACCGCCATGCTTTTGGAATTCGAAATGATGGTTGTGATAACTGAATTTCAGCCCGTTTTTCTGAAGCTCGTCGGCGATGGCCGAAAATTTCCGGGCAAAGATCGAGTACCCCTCCGCGCTGCGGAATTCCGAAGGCAGGCCGCCAAGTCCGGCGAGGCCGCAGCCAAGGGCATGATGATCCTTGATCACGCCGTCGAGATCGTCGAGAAAGCGTTCGTACGGGGTGTGGGTGATGACGACCTTCAGTCCGAGGGAGCGGGTGATCTCCACCAGATCCGCTACCGGCAGATGCCAGAGTGCGGAGACTTGGATCGTTGTATATCCCATTTCCTTGATTTTGTTCAGCGTTTCCCGAAGTTCATCCGGCGTTTTCGCATAATTGCGTACGGTATAGAGTTGAGCGCCTGTTATTTTCGCCATGGGGGCTTCCTCCTTTTAATAGGTTCCTTTTAAATCCGCTACTTGCCGGTTCACGTTTTTCTTCTCGGTGGAGGTGTTGATTTTTTCCTGCAGCAGCTCGTAAAAATGCTCGTGGTTGAAGTTTTCCAGATCGGCCCAACCGTCAACCCAAGTCGAGTAGTGGATGGCGTTGGAGATCAGCAGGCCGTTTATGCCTTCTTCTCCGGGGGCCAGCAGCTTCTCGCCGTTCAAAATGGCTTTGGCGAAGTTTTTCAGGATGCCCACATGCTGCTCGCCGCCGTCGGTAGACGCCGGAATCTCGCAAACCCAACTTTCCGGCTTGGCGAAAGGCGCGGTGTTGACGCGGTTATGCTCCCGTTCGGATACGCGGTTGCGGTGGAAGGTGATAATGTTATTTTCCACGACAATTTTGCCCATATCCCCGGACACTTCCAGCCGGTTCGTTCCCGGGGCTTCCCCCGTGGAGGTGATGTAAAGGCCGCTGGCGCCGTTTTCATATTCGAAATAGGCCGTCACGTCGTCTTCCACTTCGATATTGTAATATTTGCCGAAGCTGACGAAGGAGCGCACCCGTTTGGGCATCCCCAGCATCCATTGGATCAAATCGAGGTTGTGAGGGTTTTGGTTGATCAGCGTGCCGCCGCCTTCGCCGCTCCAGGTGGAGCGCCAGGAGCCGGAATCGTGGTAGGCTTGGGGCCGGTACCAATCGGTGATGATCCAGACGACCCGCTTCATTTCGCCCAATTCCCCAGACTGGACCAAATCCCTGACCTTTTGGAAGACCGGATTGGTCCGCTGGTTGTACATGATACCGAAGACTTTATCGGACTTCGCCGCAGCAGCGTTCATTTCCAGCACTTGTTTCGTATAGACGCCGGCGGGCTTTTCCACCAGAACGTGGAGACCGTGTTCAAAACCGGAGATGGCCAATGCCGGATGATCATAATGAGGCACGGCAATCAAGACGGCGTCGATTAATCCACTTTTGTACATATCCTCAGCGTTTGCAAAAAAGGGGACACCCGGCAGCTCCTGTTCCGCCCACTCCCGGCGTTCCGCGCTGATGTCGCACACGGCGGCGAGGATCATCCCAGGAACCTTGTGCTGAATGTGAATACTCATACAGTGGCCTGAGCCCATGTTGCCCAGTCCGATGATGCCAAGCTTAACTTCCTTCATACAACGTTTTCCTCCTGAATTAAGTTGAAGTCTATTGAGTCAATCATCTTGATCAGATTTGGCTTAAAATATCCATCAGCGAATCATGCGCCAGCTTGAAGGTGGACAGGCCGCCTTTTTCCAAGCTTTCGGCAAGGGCCGTATTCTCTAGCGCCGCCAGACCGACAAAGGAGCCTAAATGGGGTTCTAGGGACAAAAATCCTTCGTAACCGTCGGCTTTAAGCGTCGACAGTACCTCTCTCACATGGCCAACGCCCATTCCCGCAGGCACGACAGTGTGATCCGGAAGTGAGTCTTTGATGTGCATGTACTTGATGTACGGCTTAAGCAGTTGGAACGCTTTCGGATACACCTCTTCATCGGACTGCACGAAATTGGCCGGATCGAAAGCCGCGGCGAAGTCCCTTCCTTTAAACGCTTCCATTAAATCGAGACAGCGCTCAGCGGTATCGCCGTAAATGCCTTTTTCATTCTCATGCAGCATGGTGATTCCACTGCCCTTGGCTGTATCCAATATCCGTCCCATCCGGTCCAACACATCATCCCGGTACAGTAGGGGATCATTCCCTTCCGGCGTATAAAAGCTGAAGATGCGAATGAAGGGGCTGTTCAGCGTATGAGCGGTTTCCACAATCCTTTTGGTCATCTCCAAATGCGGTGCAAAATCGTCGCCAATGCCGATTTTACCGATGGGCGAGCCGATGGACGAAGCGGTTATGCCATAGCTGTTCAACTGCTTCTGAACGTCTCGCACTTCCTCTTTCGTCAACTGGGAGATGTTCGTTCCATTGACGCCGCGTATTTCAATATGTTGGATTCCAAGTGATTGCAGGCCCCTTAATTGGGTGTTGAAATCGGTATCGATCTCATCTGCAAATCCGGTCAAAATAAACTTGGACATGATCTGTCCTCCCATTTTTGAAATCTTAAGCAACCTCCTTAAATGTAGCACCGGCTCATCTTTCTATCATCGCTTTTATTGTTTGATAGTGTGCAAATCTTGCTGTATAATTCGGGCGAGGTGAGCTTTTTGGAATCGATTAATGGAACTCGCGTCCACTATGCTTCGACGGACGGATCGTTCTTTTTTCATCATGTTAGGGACGAGCGTCCCGACCAGGAAAATTTCAAACTGCATTATGAAAAAGGCTATGAAATTTACATGTTCGTCAGCGGAACCGGCAGCTATACCGTGGAAGGCAGCCGCTATGAGTTGGAACCTTATTCGATTTTAATGATGAACTCGAAAGAGCTTCACGTTCTCAATATTTCACCGGAAAGTCCTTATGAACGTATGGTTTTGACCATTAACGAGAACTTTCTGCCCCCGTTTATGGCGGGCGGGGTCGATTTTTTTCGCACCATCAAATACCGCAAGCTGGGACAAGATAATAAAATCAAAGCCGAAACCGTCACCGAATCCGGCTTATTGATTCTTTTCGAAAATCTGCAAAATTTGTTAGAACGGGAATCCGCCGAAAATGAGATTGTTGCCAAGTGCGTCATTGTGCAGATTTTGGCGACCATCAATCAGATTGCCGAGACGGCACTCCCCAAAACTCCTGTCAAAGCAAACCGCAAAATCGGAACAATGCTGGAATATATCAACACCCACCTGGAGCAGCCGCTGACGCTGGATTCGCTGTCGGAACGTTTTTATCTCACCAAGTATCATCTATGCAGAACGTTCAAGGAAACGACGGGATTTTCCGTCAATCAATATATTACGTATAAAAGAATTCGTCTGGCCGACGAACGGATGATGGAAGGCTATTCGCCGACTCAGGCTTGCTTCATGGCGGGCTTCAACAGCTATTCGAATTTTTTTAAGTCTTACCGCAAGCTGACGGGGAAATCGCCGAGAAGCGGGCAGGTGAAGTAAAACAGAAGTGGAGATTAACCAGAGAAAGATTGAGGGGCGAAAGCGAAGAATGGGCAATTCATTGCGAAAATATATCTTTATACTGTTGGGGGCGGCAGCGGCGGTCTACGTCCTTGCCATCGTTTACACCAATCTGTTCGCTCATCCCGGAGCGGCGGAATTTTTAAGCCATAAAACCGAGTTGGGGAGGTCCCTGCATGTTCCCGTTTGGTTGACGATGATGCATGTTCACGTCATAGCCGCATGTTTGGCTACGCTGTCGGGAGCGCTGAACTTTTCCGGGACGGTTTTACAAAAGTGGTGGAAATTTCACCGGGTAAACGGCTACCTGTATGTCCTGTCGGTTTTGGTCGTAGATCTAACCTCCGGTTATATGGCGACGTACTCTACTGGTGGAAGGATCAATACCATCGCCTTCAATTGCATGAATACATTTTGGCTGGCCGCAACCGTTGCCGCCATCGTGCAGATCAAACGGAAACGGGTGGAAGGGCACCGCAAATGGATGATCCGCAGCTATGTATTTTGCTTTACGAACCTGTTCATTCACGGCATCACCTACGTACTGAATGAAGGGTTTTCGGTGGCGTACGAAACAAGCTATACGGTTGGGGTGTATGGGGCCATCGCATTGAATTTTATCGCAGCGGAAATTGCGATTCGCTTGGGCTTCGCCAACCATCCTATATCGGAATAAGAAAGTCTCGTTCATAAGTGAATGGGATTTTTTTGTATGCACAAAAATAATATTCACAATAATCATATTTACATTGTGAATATGATGGAATATAATGGGTCCATCGCGATGAAGAAAAAACTGGAAAGAGGGCGCGCGCTTTGAAAGGGAAAGATGTCATTTTGGGCTTGCTTCAACAGAAAAGTCGAACGGGGTATGAGATCAACGACTATTTCAAATCGGTATTTTCCCACTTTTTCAACGGAACCTACGGCATGATCTACCCGACGCTCAAAAAGCTGGAGCAAGATAAGGTGATTCAGAAAGAAGTCATCGTTCAGGAAGGGAAGCCGAACCGGAATGTTTTTTCCATATCCGATGAAGGGCGAAAGCTGTTTGACGATTATTTGGAATCGCCTGTGCAGCCAGAGGTCGTTCAATCGGATTTTCTGATGCGGCTGTTTTTCGGTGAATTCGTGGAGGAGTCCGTTGTGGAGGGGTGGATCGCGGAGGAGTTAGAGCGGAAGAAGCAATCTCTTGAGCAGCTTTTGCAAATTACATGGAAAGATCAGATGACTCCGACGCAAATGCTGTCTTACGACATTGGGGTAGCCCAGTACGAAGCTCATATCCGTGTGATGGAAAACAAGCTGGCTGATCTTAAGCGGCAAAAGGAGCAAATGGCAAATGAGGAAAATAGCGAATGAAGCGGTTGAAGTGGCAGCTCCGATAATGTCGACGGGCCACGGAGAGGCGAGTGGAACGAGACTTTTGCTGATCCGGCTCGTGATGTGCATGGGCATTTTTCTCTGTATGCTCGACACAACCATCATGAATATCGCGCTGCCTGCCATTCAAGTTCATATGGGGGTAACGCTGAAGAGTTTGTCCTGGGCGTTAAACATCTACACCATCACCTTCGCAGTTATGACCATACCCTTGGGAAGAATTGCGGAGATTTACGGTAAGAACAAAATCTACATTCTCGGCTTTGTCGTCTTTTGCGGGGGATCGCTGATTTGTGCCTTGGCGAACGATGTTGCGATGCTGATCGTCGGGCGGGCGGTGCAAAGTCTCGGAGCAGCGGTGGTTTTTCCCACCAGTATGGTCATCGGCATTTCTACAGCCACACTGGAGAAAAGAAGCACGGTCATCGGCATGCTGGGCATCTCGCAAGGCCTTTCAGCCGCATTAGGCCCGACCATTGGCGGCGTACTGACGGAATTTTTGGGCTGGAGATGGGTTTTCATGATCAATGTTCCTCTGGGACTGGCTGCGATCCTGGCGGCGCTCTATTGCCTGAATACGAAATTCGAAGAGAGGCTGCGGGCGAAAATCGACTACCATGGAGCGTTATGGTGCGTTCTCTTTATGTTCAGCCTGACATTCGCTCTTACCCAGGTCAAAACATGGGGCTGGAGCGACTGGAGAATCATTGTCTCCTTTATGGTCAGTCTCCTCTCGTTTTTTATTTTTATCGGGGTGGAAAAGAGATCGAAATCCCCTATGATCCCTCTGAGTTTGTTCAAGGATCGCCAGTTTAACGCTTCCTCCCTAACGGTTATTTTGAGCAATCTGTTCTTGGTGGGAGTCACGGTGCTTTTGCCGACTTTTCTGACCAGACTGAACGGGGAGTCGGAGCTTCGCGCCGCACTGCTGATTACGCCTGTATCCGCGATGATCTTCTTTTTCTCGCCTATCGCCGGCTTTTTCGTCAGTCGGTTCGGAGCGAAGGCTGTTATTTTCGCGGGCTTTATGGCAATGGGGGTCGCCTATTATTTGTTTTTTCATCTGGAAGCAGGCCATGGGTATGGCCAATTGATCGCGGCTTGTCTCATTCTCGGATTCGGTTACGGCATCATTGTCGGTCCGATTACGGCACTATCCGCATCGAATTTTACCGGCGAACTGCTCACGGCATCTCAAAGCGTGATTGGCGTGCTGCGGCAAGTCGGCATCGTTTTAGCTGTGGCGATATTCGTTTCTGCTCTCACCGGAAATATCGAGAATGCCAAAACGCAGATCATGAGCTACGCCAACAAAGAGGTTGCAACGCTGAATCTTCCGGATCAGCAAAAGGAAACCGTCTTGGCTAAGACGAAAGCGAATATGGAAAAGGAGTCAGCAGGCGTGAAGGCTGCCGAAAAACAGGAAGTGGCGACAAGCGGCGGTGCAGTATCGGCGCTTGCAGACTATGCTTCCGACATACAGATTTACTCGAAAAAGAAAATGACGCACAGCTTCTCCAGCCTATATGGGATCGCACTGTTTTTTATCGTGGCGAGCAGCGCAGTGGCTTTGGCTTATCCCAATGAAAACCGGAGGACAGGGAGAACCAACGCGAGCAAACCCCCACGGAGAAGTTCGTCTGGCTCGCTAGCATGACACGGCTTCGTCAGCAAATTTACTTAATAGAGACAATTGGATAGAGTGAGGGAGAGTGCTCGGGAGAGTACTCTTTTTTTGTGCAAAATATACATTGCATTATTAAGTAGTTTGTTATAATATACTGTGCATAACAGAGTATTGAGTTTGAAGACGGGGAGGATCTCGAAATGCAAAAAGCCATTGAGATCGATGATCTGAGGAAGAGCTTCCGCCAGTCCGCCAAAGGTGAAAGCAAGACCGTTGAGGCTGTGCGAGGAGTCAATCTGAGCGTGGAAAGGGGTGAAATCTTTGGTTTCCTGGGACCGAACGGGGCAGGGAAAACCACCTGTTTACGCATGCTGACCACGCTCTTACCCATTGATTCGGGTGAAGCGCATGTCGCCAGTTTTGACGTACGCAGGCAGCCGAAGGAAGTGCGGCGGCGCATCGGCTATGTGGGGCAAATGGGTGGGGCGGATATGGAAGCCACCGGTTGGGAAAATCTCCTATTGTCCGGCAGGTTGTACGGGATGACGAAACGGGAGACGGAGTCGGAAGCGAGAAAACTGGTGGAGTTGTTCGAACTGGGTGAGCTTATCGGTCGAATGGCAAAAACCTACTCCGGCGGGCAGCGCAGGCGTCTGGAGATTGCTTTGGGCATTTTGCATAGGCCGGAGGTGCTGTTTTTGGATGAGCCGACCACCGGTCTTGATCCGCAAAACCGCGCCAACCTGTGGGAGCATATCCGTAAGCTGAAAAACGGCGGGATGACGGTATTTTTGACCACCCATTACCTGGACGAGGCGGATGAACTGGCGGACCGACTGTGCATTATGGATAAAGGCGTCATTGTGGCGGAGGGAACACCGGCCGCGCTGAAACGGCAAATATCCGGTGACGTCGTGGCGATGAAGCTGAAGCATGCCGGCGATTTAGAGCGGGTAAAGAGGCAATTTTCGGCTCAGGAAGCCGTTCTCGAAGCAAGGGTGGAGGGAGACACTCTCTATCTTTATGTATCGGACGGGGCAAAAACGCTGCCGAAGCTGTTCACCGAATTGGAAGCCGCTCAAGTGCAGGCGGAAACGGTGGCGCTGTCGCAGCCATCCCTGGATGATGTTTTCCTTAAGCAAACCGGCCGATCACTACGCGATACAGGCAAGGAGGGATCCTAATGAACATGATGCTGGAAATCGGGCTGTTGTTTAAAAGGAAGATGCTTGAAACACTGCGGCAGCCGGTCTGGATCATCTCGGGAATGATGACGCCAATCTTGTATTTGCTGTTGTTCAGTCCGCTGCTCAAGGGCTTGAACTCGCCGGTTTTGGGAGGTTCTGGCAACGTTATAGACACCTTCGTTCCCGGCATCCTGGCTTTGATGGCCTTCGGCGCCGGCACCGGCTCAGGCTGGACGGTGATTTGGGAACTGCAAAGCGGCGTCATCGAACGGCTAAGGGTCAGTCCGGCCAGCCGATTCTCGCTGTTGATGGGTACGGTACTGCGCGACACCGTCATGTTGTTGCTACCTGCCATTCTGGTCATTTTCACGGCTTCCCTATTCGGGTTCGACTTGCATGGAGGTGGGCTTGTCGCCATGCTTCTGCTTCATTCGCTGCTGACGGCGGTGGTTTCGGCAACCTCAGGCAGTCTTGGTCTCATTTTAAAAAATATCGGCAGTCTCGCAGCGGTAGTGACCGGTTTGCAGCTTCCCATCACCTTGCTTGCCGGCGTGCTGCTTCCCTTGTCTCTCGGTCCCGAGTGGCTGCGCATCGTCGCACACTTCAACCCGCTCTATTATGTGGTGGAGGCTTCACGAGTTTTGGGAGGCGGCACGATTTTAGACGGAAAAGTCTACGAAGCTTTTGGCGTCATGGCGGCCTTGATGGTTATCGTGCTGTGGTGGTCGACCCGGGTGTACCGAAAAGCGGTGGCTTGAGGTGGAAAACGGAGAACAGGGGGGAATAGACAAATCGTTTGTCGGTGTTAAGAAAGGCTATGGGGCTCGCGATTACGTTGACATCTTATGCCGGTCTGCCGGATTTTTACCCAAGTACGAATATGAGGGGGATGAATCAATTCACGGGACGTATCATTGCCTTCCGGTACTGTCCCGGAGTCTTTCCCTCGATGCGCTTGAAGACGCGGCAAAAAGATTGCAGGTCGCGGTACCCCGCCATCGCCGCGATGGCGTCCAGCTTATGGGAGGTGGTGCGGAGCAGCTCGCACGCCGTCATGATGCGCTGACGCTGGACGAAATCGTGGAAGGTTTGGCCGGTGCGCTCTTTGAACAGCCGCTGGAAATGCCGTTCGCTGACGCGGAAATGCTCAGCCGTTTCGCGCAAGGTCAAAGGCTCGGAGGCCCGTTTTCGGATGTAATCCGCCGCTTCCCCGATTAATTCCAGTCCCTGGGTTGGAGCAGCTGACGTTTGTCCGGCTCGCAGCTGCCGCATCCATTCGATCAGGATTTGTGTCAAAAGCGCCGTGAGCATGGCCGACGACCCGGGTCTTAAAGAAGCATGCTCTTCATAGATACGTTCAAATAAAGGCTCCAGAACGAGCTGAGAATCCCGCAGACGTCCCGTCTCCAGCGGTCCGCGGGATAGCCTTTCCCAGAAACCGCCCAAATCCAGGTCGGGCACGGCTGCCGCGATTTCCTCCAAAAGCGACGGGGTGAACACGACATTATAGACGACCAGCCGGCGATTTTTGTCTGAGGAATAGGGCCGAAAGACGTGAGAACTTCCTATTGGCAATGCAAAAAAATCTCCCCGCGCCGCCGGCAGCACCCGATCCCCCAAATATTGAAACCCGCTGCCTTCAGCGATGTAGTTCAATTCGCAGAAATCGTGCTGGTGCAGGCCGGTTTCGAACTTTTCCTCGATTCGGTTCACATAGATGCACAAGCCCTTCCGGAACAGATCACTTCCCTTCAAAACATAGTACGGCGGCTTCATCCTTTACCCTCCGAACGGTTGGATATGTCCATTTTAGCATGATTATCTGTCGCTTTCAGCAGTATTAGCCGTTCTCTATTCGCGATAAACTGCAAGGAGTCGGCTTTCCGGCCGGTCTTGGGCACGTTCATTTTCGCGAAAAGGGGAATGGAGCAGATGGCACATATAGAAGTATTCGATCTTACATGCAATCACAAAATCGAGCCGCTCGGTATCGATGATAAAACCCCGAGATTCAGTTGGAAGATCAAGGCGGAAGGAAGAGGATTTGAGCAAGCTGTTTTTCGCCTTCAGGTGGCTGAAAATCGTGATTTTACGGACGCGCTGGTTTGGGATACGGATAAATCGAACAGCGGTCAATCGGTGCTTGTTCCCTATGCAGGCAGGCCGCTAGAACCGCGGACAAGATATTTTTACCGGGTAAAGGTTTGGGGGAGCGACGGCGGAGAGTCGTCATGGAGCGCACCGGCTTTTTTCGAAACGGCATTCTATTCCGAGGAGGAGTGGAAGGGGGCGGAGTGGATATCCCTCCCTCTGCCCGAGGATGAGCATGGCAACGAACCGGCAGCCTATTTGCGAAAAAGCTTCCAACTGCGCGGCTCCGTTGCTTCCGCACGGGTGTATGCCACCTCCCTCGGTGCGTACAAGCTTTACGTAAACGGTTATCCCGCGGACGATACCCATCTCAGCCCCGGTTGGACCAGTTATACGAAACGCATTCAGTACCAAACATATGACGTCACTTCGCTGCTGCGCGAAGGAGGGAACGCTGTCGGCGTTATACTAGGCAACGGCTGGTATAAAAGTAAACTGTCCTGGGTTCCTGGGCGGATCTACGGGGATACAAGGGCGGCTCTTGTCCAGCTTCATATCCGGTATACGGACGGTACGGAAGATATTATCGGGTCGGACAGCTCATGGAAGGGAAACGACGGCGCGCTGCGGATATCCGAGCTTTACGATGGAGAGTTTTACGATGCCCGGTTGGAGCGATCCGGTTGGGCGTCGCCCGACTTTGATGACGCGGATTGGCGGGCAGCGGTTTTGTATGACTTTCCGAAGACAGGCCTAGTCGCTCAGGAAAATGAACCGGTGCGGGTCGTGAAAAAACTCGTCCCCGTATCCGTTGTGACGACGCCCCGGGGGGAGACGCTGCTCGACATGGGGCAAAACATGGTAGGATGGGTCCATTTCACTGCGGTAGCGGAAGCCGGAACGGCGATCACGCTCAAGCATGCCGAGGTCTTGGACAAGGACGGCAATTTTTACACGGGCAATCTCCGTTCGGCGCAGCAGACCGTCACTTATGTATGCATGGGAGGTGGCATAGAGAATTTCCATCCTTTGTTCTCCTTCCAAGGCTTCCGCTATGTAAAAATCGAAGGCTTATCTGTCGCGGAAATTCCCGGGCGATTTGAAGGCTGCGTTCTGACCAGTGATCTGCAGGCAGCCGGCAGCTTCCATTCCTCCGATCCGCTGATCAACAAGCTGGCGGAAAATATCGTCTGGGGCCAAATGGGGAATTTCGTCGATGTTCCCACGGATTGTCCGCAGCGGGACGAACGCTTGGGTTGGACGGGGGATGCCCAAGCCTTCGTCCGGGCTTCGACGTACAACCGCAACGTCGCTCCCTTTTTCATAAAATGGCTAAGGGACTTGGCGGCGGATCAGCAACTAGATGGGGGCGTGCCTCATGTCGTTCCCGATGTGCCGGTGGCCGGTTACAATTCGGCAGCATGGGGAGATGCCGCGGTGATCGTCCCTTGGGTGGTTTACCAACGGTACGGAGACGAGCGGGTTTTACGGGAGCAGTATCCCAGCATGAGAAAATGGGTGGAGTATGTCCGCAGCCAAGGCGAGAACGAATTCCTGTGGAATACGGGCTTCCACTTCGGAGATTGGCTGGGGCTTGACGCGAAGGAGAACAGCTATGTCGGAGCCACGTCGCGGGACTTGATTGCTACTGCTTTTTATGCGCATTCGGCGGGTTTAGTGGCTAAATCGGCACAGGTTCTCGGATACGCGGAGGATGCGGCTTCATATTCGAGACTGAGGGACAGCATCGTCCAGGCATTCCGGGATGAATTCGTTACGCCGAGCGGCCGAATCGCATCTCCGACTCAAACGGCTTATGCAGTCGCCTTGATGTTCGACCTGCTGAAAGAGGAGGACCGCCGGCAGGCGGCGGACCGTCTCGCCCTCTTGGTGGAGGAAAGCGGCTTTCAGCTCACAACAGGCTTCGTGGGTACTCCTTACCTGTGCCACGTGCTGACTCGTTTCGGTCATGCCGATTTAGCCTATAAGCTTTTGGAGCGCCGGGAATATCCATCATGGCTTTATCCGGTCACTCGGGGAGCGACGACGATCTGGGAGCATTGGGATGGCATCAAGCCGGACGGAAGCTTTTGGAGTGACGATATGAACTCCTACAATCACTACGCCTATGGAGCCATCGGCGACTGGCTGTTCGGATCGGTGGCCGGCATCGATACGGATGAAGCGGCTCCCGGTTATCGGCGGATCAAGCTGCAGCCTTTGCCCGGCGGCTCGCTGCAGTTTGCGGTAGCGACCCACGAGTCGTCGTATGGCTTGATTCGCTCCGCCTGGTCCCGTTCGGCGGACGGCGATATCGTGTACGAGGCGACGATCCCGGCGAATGCCGCAGCCGACGTACTTTTGACGGGAGTCAAAAGAGGCGGAGTAACGGAATCCGGCCGGGAGCTTGAGCATTCCGAAGGTATCGCGGACGTAGCGGAGACACCGGAAGGACTGCGTTTTCGCGCAGGATCCGGAGAGTATGTCTTCCGAATAAAGACTTTATAAAAAGAAAGGATGGCGCCGTATTCCTTTCGGTGCCATCTTTTTTGTCTGAATCGGTGAGGTCAAAAATTAAAAGGCGAATTGGGGATGGACATGAGGGGTGGTATAATGGTTTAGAGTCTTTTTCTCAAAAAACCATTACAGGAGAATCGTGACATGTCGGGAAAAGTAAAAATGTTTGTGATGATGGTCGTGATGGTAGTCGCGATAGTGGCCGCATTTATGACTCATTGGTGGCTGGGCTTCATTTTGCTTGCGTTAATCGTAGGTATTTCGCTTTTCGTAAACCGTTCCGTTTTGTACATTCAGCAAGGAAACCGGGCTTATATGGCCGGCGATATCGCCAAATCGTTAGCGTTGATGGAGAAGGCGTATAAAATCAATCCCAATCGCCCCAACCATCAACTCAATTACGGTTACCTGCTGCTGAGAGCCAGCAAGTTAGACCAAGCCGAGCAAGTGCTCGAAAAATTGCTGAACGCTCAAATCGCCCCGGATGCCAAACTGCAAGCGCGGATCAACCTGGCCTCCGTTTATTGGCTACAGAACAAACACACAGAGGCGCTTTCCTTGCTGGAGGAAGCCCTTAAGGAAGTCAAGAATACGTTGCTTTACGGGAATCTCGGGTATTTTAAAATATTGGATGGACAGTTGGACGAAGCGCTGGCGTTGAATCTTGAAGCGTATGAATATAACGATAACGATCTGACCATCCTGGACAATCTGGCGCAAAATTACTATTTGTTGGGACGTCTAGAAGAAGCGGAAGAGATCTATGTTAAGGTGATAGCCAAATCGCCCCGATACGCCGAATCGTATTATTATTACGCACTGACGCTGCAGCAGCTTGGAAAGCGGGATGAGGCTCGCGAGCAGATCGCTATAGCTCTGGAGAAAGAGCTGCCGTTTATTCCTTCTGTGAAGCGGGAGGATATTGAACGCCTGGCGAAGGAGCTTGGAGCAGATCGAGACAATTCCTAAGGATGAACATCATAGCAAGCAAGATAAGCACTGCGATCTCCATTTTGAGATTCTGCAGTGCTTTTTCTATCATCTCTGAGAGCAGCGGTTGAACAGGAAACATGATGAGCTGGATTAAGTAACAATCCTTTTGCCATAGTTTGAGCATTTGAATAATAATCAACTTACGAATAATTTGAGTGGAAAAAATTGTTGTTGATTCATAATGGGCAACGTGGTATATTAGTTTTCCCTTTAAAAAACTTAATGATGAGAGCAATTAAATTTCATTAAGAAATCGATCGGCTGGAAAAAATTACAGCTTGT
>NZ_CBQR020000076.1 GCF_000455485.1 Gorillibacterium massiliense | reverse complement strand
TGATGATCATTGATCATCGTTTTGATGAGTTTCCTCATCGTCTTACTCACTCGATGTTCAGTTTTCAAAGGACCAAGTGTTGCTTTTTTTTGATGCTTTTTTGTTTCTTTTTCGTCGTTCGCTTTTCAGCGGCGACTTGATTAATATATCACATTTGCCTACCTGATTGCAAGCCCTAATTTTTAATTTCTTTTTTTCAATCGGTTAGAGATGCAGGTTCAGGAGGTTTTTCACCATGCCGCTCGAAGCGGCGAAAACTAATGTACCACAGACCATTTGCCCAAGTCAATACTTTATATACAATAAAAATAACCAATGGCTTTCGCCAATGATTATAATGTAAAGTCTGTATTAGTTTTACACTTTTTATCGAGATTCATGCACGTCTTCCAGCATGTTCCTTATGCTTGTATTTGAGGGTTAAAAGCGTTTTATCCTCACCCGCAGGTACGATAACTTCTTCTATAAGTTCCTTGCCTAGCAGTTTGTCCAAAATAAGGGAGAGGTTAATTTCGGCGTCGTGTAAGCCCAGCCCTTCATAAATCTCACGAATGCCTATAGCGCCACTCTTCTCCAACAGCTTGAGCAATGCCCTGCAGCTTTCCTCCATTTTCGATACAACCGAAAATTCGCATGCCAGATGAACCAACTGCACGCGCTTCAACAAAGACTCGCTGCTCGTGGTTAGTTCTTCATAAAGCTTATAAACACCTAAATTGATCGGCTTAACTTGTTCCCACACCGATATCCCGGGATAGGCTCCTGATTCGATTATCACCAGCCGCGCCCAATGATAAAGGGCTTCCAATAGATAACGGTACGCGTCCAGAAGAAGATGGGTGCGCTCATATTCCTTGCTTTGCAGATACTTCCGGAGAAAGATTGAAAACTCCGCTAAAAGCATCCGTTCCTGCATCTCAGTCGTCAATTCGTCCCATTCAAGACGCAGCTTGCCTAAATAAGCATCCTTATCCAAGAGGATCTCCCCTTTGGTCGCCCAACCCAAGAGCTCATGATTAGTGCCCTTATCCATTTCCATTGTCAGCCGGTTCTTCGATAAGCGAATTTCTTGTATCCTGCAATGGTCTTTTATATAATGAGATAGGCTGATGCCAGTGTCGACAGACTCAATCACCACCAGCAGCATAAGGTCGAAATAATCGGTCAACGTACTGAAATGCGCATCTTTCTCATAAGCAACAATGCCGATTACATCTTCTCCGCTCAGTGATGCCACCAATTCCGACCGTGAACGATTCATTCCAATTGACATCTTGCTTCCCTTCTTTCCTGTTAACCATTTCTACAAAAATAACCGGTTTCCTGCATAGCGACCGTTTGTTCGGGCATCATTATTTTCTTGAAAAGGAGCGCGACCCATGCGACTTAAATCAAGCAAGGTCAATGAGTTCCGTTTGTGGGGCCTGGTGCTTGCCCTTGGCGGAATGCTGATCATGATCATCGGACTCGCCGGAATTGTTTTTCCATGGGGTGAGGCAGGGCGGATACTAGCGGGCGTTTTCTTTGTTTTGGGATTGCTCAGTCTGTTCGCCAGTACGTTCATCTATTTCTGGGCCGGGATGATGTCCACCAGCGCCGTCGTGCTTGAGTGTCCCGAATGCGGCAAAGCGACGAAGATGATCGGCAAAACCGACCGCTGCATGTTTTGCAAAACGATTTTAACGACAGACCCGAGCGTGGCTGGTAACCATCAAGAAAAGACAGAGCAAATCCAGCATAATGTGCAATCTTAATAAACCGGTGAAGATTACTATATAAAAACAGGCCGTCCCTCTACGGGAACGGCCTATTTTCATTTCATTTCATATTAGGGAGTCGGTAGTTGTAAAGCCTTTTCCATCAGCGGCCAAATGTCGGATGTCTCCATGCTGCGGCTCCAGGAAGCGACGCCGCCAAGATCGTATTTCGTGATGAGATCCAATCTTTTTTGCATGGAAAACGCATCTTCGATCCAGATTTTCTTCGTCTTGCCGTCTTCTTGGTACTGAACGTAATGTTGACCGCTCGCTTCATCGAGCTCTGGCGTCAGTTTATTGTCCTGGATGATTTGCTGAACGGAAGACATTTTGGCGGTTTGGGAAGTAACAATGGTCTTTCCGTCTTTCGTTCCCTCACTCCAGATCCGTGTATAAAAGGGAACGCCTAAAATCAGCTTCTCCGGCGGTACCTCGTCCTCCTGTATAATCCGCGCGATTCCATTCTCGACCCACGGCAACGATGCTACAGAGCCTGCTTCCGGGCTGCTGGCCCAATGCTCGTCATAGCCCATCACAATCATGTAATCGACGGATTGGGCGACTGCTTTTCGGTCCATAAATAAAGAGTATGTTTCGGAAGAAGCTTTAACCGTCACATCAATGGACAAGGTGATTCCCTGCTCATGGAGCATAGGAGCCATCTCCCTTATAAACTGGACCATGTTTTCCTTGTCCTTCAGATATACATTTTCGAAGTCTATATTGATCCCATGAAGTTGGTAGGTTTTCGCGTAGGCTAACAACTGACGAATCATTGTCATCCGCAATTCATAAGTGGACAAGGCTACGTGAGTGCGGTCCGGATCGAAACCGTTATTGAAAATCGGCCACAATTGATAGCCGCGTCCACGCACCCAATCGGCAAAATCGGCTGCCGCCTGGCTCGCCACATGCCCCTCACTGTCCTCCAAATTGAACCACTGGGGGCTGAAAACGTTAAGTCCAGGCATCTCCGGAATACCGTCCGTCAGCGGATGCTTCTTGTTATACACCTGTTGCCAGGTGAGATTGATTCGGCTGCCCACAGGTTTCCATGCAGTGAAAGCCGCTGGCCTGCCCGCGCTCTTAATGATCTCAGTCCGTTCCGGTGTAAAATCTTTCTTTTGGATAAATCCTAACGTTCCATCTACTTGCTGTACGCTGTACCAGTCCCCTTCCTCTCCCCATATAAGGGCAGATTCCCCTTGTACAAGATCTCCGCGAATCGGCGCTTTTATAGACGGCTCCGAACGTACGGAATAGACGGTTTCCGGGACTTTGACATCGGGCTTGCCGACTCCCCAGCGGAGGTTGTCCCCTCCTTGCCGCACGATGACGGCTCCTGTCTCTTCCGATTCCAAAATATCCAGTGAATAGACATATTGATTCAAAATATCAACGGGAATGTAGAGAGTCGCTCCATTTTTGGTAACTGGTGTCTTTAGCGCGACTTTGCGGTCATTGACCATCGCTTCGCGCTCATTCGGTTTCAGAAGCAATACATATTGCGGAGTCGTAATGATGACGGCTCCCGAATCTTTTTCATATTGAATGGTATTATCGATATATTCTTGTAAAAAGACGAGAGGCAGAGCCAAGTCCGATTTTTCCCCGGAAGCTCCGATACCCGTATAATGGCCATCGAAAAAAATCGGCTTGGCTACGCCATGATAATCCGGCGGCAAACGGTCGTTGCTCGGTAGAATGTGCTGGATATACAAGCTTGCGGCGATCCCCGTAACAAAACAAAAGACAAGCAGCAGAAACAGACGCCAACTAAGGCGCACCGATCGGTTTGCCATGCTTCACTTCCTTTAACCGGTATAAGAAAACCTCTATCGAAACTTTACAAAGATGAGCGACCGCGTTTCAGAGGTAGGTTTCTTGGTACAGAATGTTTTCGTTCATTATTACTTTAGCAAACTTAAACATTCTGTAACGTTAAAAAAAATGAAAACAAAAAGAAAGACGCTCCCTCCAGCTTCCGTCAGAAACTTCAGGCGCGTCTCATGTGTTCGTGCAACAAATGATTTTGTTGCGTAATGCCCCGTGGATTAATGCTTCAAGGTGCGGGAGCATTCAGGACAGGTCCCGTAGACCTCCAGACGCAGTCCTTCCACTTGGAAGCCCGTTTCTTCGGCAGCAGCAGCTTCAACATCGCCGAGAACAGGGTAATTAAAATCGACTATTTTCCCGCAGTTCGTACATTGGGCATGGTAATGAGTGGACACGTCCGCGTCAAAACGGCTGGACGAATCTCCGTAAGAGAGTTCTTTTACGAGTCCGGACTCGATAAATACCCGCAAATTATTATAGACCGTCGCCACGCTCATACTTGGAAAACGGGTCACCAACGCTTTATAAATCTCATCAGCCGTAGGATGGGCCACGGAATCAAGCAAGTACGACAGGATGGCGTGACGTTGGGGTGTCATTCGCACTCCGGTTGTTTTCAACTTATCCAATGCTTGTTCAAATCGATGTTCCACTTTGCTCACCGCCGTTAAATATGTTACAATCTTACTTTTATTGTAGATAGATAATGTCGAATTTGTCAATGAAGCTTGTTGTACCAAAAAGTGATTATTTTATGATAAGCATTTTATTTTCGCCGAATGTCCACAAAATACAGGACACATCCCGTCCCTATCAGTAAAGCCGCACCAATATATGTACGGTCTACATACCTTATCCATTCCAACAGCTCCGGTTTTTTGGATTTCAGAATGAAATAACCCCCGGCAAGAATCAACAAAATTCCGGTAAGCAGCGACGACGCTTTTCGCCCTTCTCCCGCCCATTGACCCTCCGCTGTATGATCATCTTTCGAATGCTGTATCGGTTCTCCGCGAACAGACTCATTCGCATCCGCACTTCCAAAAGCCATCTTCCCTGCATGATTTCCTGCGAGACTATCTTTACGGCCAAGATGCACGGCGTCGAAGATGTTATAGAAATAAATGACCGGAATAAGACAGGAAAACAAAACAATCAAAGGAATGTTCGGATTGTTTCCGCTTAAATAGAAGTGAGGAATAGCAGCGATATCCAAAGCGAGCAAAAGCATGACAAAGATACCCTTCCGCATATACCCCAGAAAGAAATGGCCCGTCCCCGGTATGAGAAATGCCAAAATAGCGGCAATGATTGTTTTACTTTTTGAACCCCCCGCGGATGGATTCGGCGGCATGAGGGAGCCTCCCTTGGTCATATGGAATCAAATGAGACGCTGGCAACGCCGTCAAGCCCGCGAATTTTCTCCGCTACAACAAGCATCACTTTCAGCTTGGGCACCCGGATCGTAAGGGAAATTTGCAGGCTGCGACCATCGCTGCCCACGTCATCCTTAACCGTCAGTTTTCGAACCAAGACATTATTGGCTTCCAACAGGTCGGAAACCGCGCCTAACGCAGCAGGATTGTCGATGGCGGTTACTTTTAAAGAGTATATCCGTTTATCGATGAAAAACCTTCGCTCGACCCGGTTGAGAATGTACAGACTAATTAGCATAAGCCCCGTCGTCAGCACAGCCCCAAAATAAAACCCTGCCCCTACAGCCAAACCAATGGCTGAGGCAACCCAGAGAGAAGCGGCGGTGGTTAATCCTGTAACATTAAAACCATTCCGTAAAATCGTACCCGCGCCCAAAAAACCGATACTGGGAATAACTTGAGAAGCGATGCGGGAAGGATCCATAGTTACGTGGGGTGCAGCGGAAAAAGCGCTAAAGCCGTACATGGAAATCAACATCAACAGCGCGGAGCCCATACACACAAGGATATGCGTACGAAAACCGGCGGGATGATTGTTCCTCTCCCGTTCATAGCCAATAGCCCCTCCCAAGAGAAGGGCAAGAAGCAGACGCATCGTGAGATGCGCATAATCGATAATGAAAGGATCCAGAGGTCCTCCTCCTTACTCCAGACAACGAGTGTCCTTAACATAGTCTCCAAGGAAAAAACCAGCAACTAATTTTTGTTCCGATTTTTTGCGGAACCCGTGCTTCGTATAGAGCGCGACTGCGGGTGAATTCGACGTTACGGCTGAAACGGTAAAGCGTTCGGCCGTTTTTTCGCTCTCCGCCAGGTAATCAAGCAGGCGGTCAGCAATTTTCCGGCGAAAATGACGCGGATGTACCATCATACGGCTAATTTCAACCGTTTTACCGTTTCGTCGATAAGCGACACAACCGGCTAATTCTTCGGCATTGCTTCCGCCGTTTCCCGACTCTCCCGGATCTCCCTGCTGATCTGACTCTTGCGTCTCAAACCAGCCAATAAAGGTTTCCTCCGAACGACGCAGCGATTCGATGGAATCCTTAAGCGGAGGGAAGTCAGAGAAGCCGATAACCGCCGCTTCTGCCTGATATGAAGCAAGCTGCAGGGAAAGTACCTGCAGCGCTGCCACGTTTTCGGAAAAGTCGATTTTGCGTATCATATTCGTCTACCCGTTCAAACATTCCAAAATCAGCTTATTGGCAAGCCCCGGATTGGCCTTGCCTTTCGATTCCTTCATCACTTGCCCTACAAGGAAGCCGATGGCTTTCTCTTTGCCGGCGCGATAATCGGCTACCGATTGGGGATTGGCTGCAACCACCTGCTCGACAATGGCGCGGATCGCCCCTTCATCGCTGATTTGCACAAGCCCCTGCTCTTCCACAATGGTTTGCGGGCCTTTGCCCGTTTCCAGCATCGCTTTGAACACGGTTTTGGCGATTTTGCTGCTGATCGTCCCTTTTTCCAAAAGGCCGATCATTTCTCCCATGCTTTTGCCGGTGAGGGGAACGTCGCCAAATTCAAGCCCGTTCTGGTTCAAGTAACCGAGAAGGTCGCCCATGATCCAGTTGGAAACGGCTTTCGCATCCTTCGTATAGTTCAAGCTTTCTTCGAAGAAATCCGCCAGCTTTTTGGAGGAAGTGATGACGCCGGCATCATAGGCGGGCAGGCCATACTCCGCCGCGTAACGGACTTTGCGCTGGTCGGGCAGCTCCGGTATCGTCGCCCGAACGGCTTCCTTCCAGTCTTCATCGATTTTCACAGCAACGAGGTCCGGATCGGGGAAATAGCGGTAATCATGAGCTTCCTCTTTGCTGCGCATGGATAAGGTACGGCCGGACACTTCATCCCAACGGATGGTTTCCTGCACCACGGCTTCTCCCCTGTCCAGCAGATCCGCCTGACGGGATTGTTCATATTCCAACGCCTTCTGTACGGCGCGGAAGGAGTTCATGTTTTTCAATTCGGTACGGGTGCCATAGGTTTCCTGGCCGAAGGGACGCAGGCTGATGTTGGCATCCCAGCGAAGGGAGCCTTCCTCCATTTTCACGTCCGAAACGTCGCAGTATTGCATGATCGCTCTGATTTTTTCCAGATAGATCAACACTTCCTCGGGAGAGCGCAAATCAGGATCGGAAACGATCTCGATCAGCGGCGTACCTACGCGGTTGAAGTCCACCAAGGACGCATAACCGCCTTCAGCGTGAGACAGCTTGCCCGCATCCTCTTCCAGGTGCAGCTGCTTGATGCCGATGCGCTTCGTCTCTCCGTCCACTTCGATTTCAACCCAGCCATTTACGCCAACAGGCTTGTACAATTGGGAAATTTGATAAGCTTTTGGGGAATCCGGGTAAAAATAGTTTTTCCGGTCAAAAGCAGTCTCTTCGGCGATGGTGCAATTAAGGGCGAGTGCCGCTTTCATCGCGTATTCCAATGCTTGACGGTTCAGAACCGGAAGGACACCGGGATAGCCGAGGCAAACCGGACAAGTATGAGTATTGGGCGGTGCGCCGAAGGAAGTGGAGCAGCCGCAGAACACTTTCGATTTCGTATGGAGCTCGACGTGAACCTCAAGTCCAACGACAGTTTCATAGGTTTGTGTACTCTGAGTCATCTCTTTTATCTCCCCTTCCTTACAGCGCCGGGCGCTTCAAATGATGGTCTGTGTTCTGTTCGTAAGCGTGAGCCACGCGCAGGACAGTTGTTTCGTCCAATGCTTTGCCGATAATTTGCAAACCGACAGGCAGGCCGTTTACTTGGCCGCAAGGAATGCTGACGGCGGGGATTCCGGCCAGATTGACCGGTATCGTCAAAATGTCGTTCAAGTACATGGTCAGAGGATTGTCGACCTGCTCGCCGATTTTGAAAGCCGGGGTCGGAGCCGTCGGACCGACGATGACGTCGTACTTCTCGAACACCTTGTCAAAATCGTTCTTGATCAGGGTGCGTACTTTTTGCGCCTTCAAATAATAAGCATCATAGTAGCCGGAGCTGAGGGCGTAGGTACCCAGCATGATGCGTCTCTTGACTTCCTCGCCGAAGCCTTCACTCCGTGATAACCGATAGACATCCAGCAGGTTTTCCGCTTTGTCCGAACGGACACCGTAACGGACGCCGTCAAAACGGGACAGGTTGGAGGATGCTTCAGAGGATGCGAGCAAATAGTAAGTCGCAACTGCGTACTCGGTGTGAGGAAGAGAAACCTCTTCGATGACGGCGCCCAAGCTCTCCAGCTTTTTCAGAGCGGCTTGAACCGTTTCTCTCACTTCCGCTTGCACGCCTTCGCCCATATATTCCTTCGGAACGGCGACGCGGAGACCTTTAATATCCCCTGTCAATGCGCTTATGTAATCGGGAACGTCCGTCTTGAGCGACGTGGAATCCTGCGGATCGTTACCGACGATGGCCTGGAGCACGTAGGCGCTGTCTTCGACGTTTTTGGTTACGGGACCGATCTGATCCAAAGAAGAAGCGAACGCCACCAAACCGAAGCGGGAGACAAGACCGTAGGTCGGTTTTAAGCCGACGACACCGCAATAAGCTGCCGGTTGGCGGATAGAACCGCCGGTATCGGAACCGAGGGCATAATAAACTTCCCCTGCCGCCACAGCCGCAGCGGAACCGCCGCTGGAACCGCCGGGTACGTATTCGGTGTTCCAAGGATTATAAACCGGATGGAAGCCGGAATTTTCGTTGGAACCGCCCATGGCGAATTCGTCCATATTCAGTTTGCCGATGATGACGGACCCAGCGGATTTGATTTTCTTCACCGCCGTCGCATCAAACACGGATGTATAGTTGGCCAGGAACTTGCTGGCGCAGGTCGTCAGCGTTCCCGTCGCGTTCATGTTATCCTTAAGCCCTGCAGGCAAACCGAACAACAGACCCCGGTCGCCGCCTTTTTGCAGCTCGTCGTCCAGCACCCGGGCCGTTTCCCGTGCTTCTGCCCCATAAACATTTAGGAATGCACGGACTTTACCATCCACTTGTCCGATGCGCCCAAGGGATTCTTCCACCAAATCCTGCACGCGGAACTCTCCGCCGGTCAATCCATTTTGCAGTTCTCGAATCGATCGTTCAAACAACGCCATGCCGAATCCCCTTTCGCTATTCCAGTACCGCAGGTACTTTGATTTGTCCGTCTTCCTCATCAGGTGCATTAAGCAGAACGGCCTCGATAGGAAGAGACGGCCGAACCTCATCTTCCCTCATGACATTAAAGAGAGGAATCGCATGACTGGTCGGTTCGATGTGATCGGTATCCAGCCCGTTCAATTGCTCGGCATACTGCAAGATGGCATTCAGTTGCCCGGTAAACTTCTCTTTCTCTTCAACGCTCAGCGATAGACGCGCCAAATTGGCTACATGCTCGACTTGTCCAACCGTTATGCTCATTCCATTTGCCTCTCTTTCCACCGTCAGCCTGCTTGGCAAGCTGCAAATTCATGTTTTTCATTATAGCCTAGAGCGCGGTTTTCCTCAATCAGGGGCTATCTATATAAGGATAGCAACTAATCATTTACTTTCTGATGTAGCAAAAAAGCGGAACGCCCTTATCCAGCCGCTCCGCTTGCACATTGCAATGCTAAATATTCAAATCCACGCCTTCAAATTGATCTGCTTGATGAAATCTTCCGGGCTCGTCACTTCCTTGGTAGGTTCCTGGAGCGTTTCTACCGGCTCCCCGTTCATCACCCGTTTAAACAAATCCTCGTTTTTCGTCGCAAGCGCGAAGTCGATCAACGCTTCCCTCTCAATGCGATCCGCTTCCTGAGCGAAAAGGACTTCCTCCACTTCGATATCCTCCACCGTGACGAAAACGTGGCGGTTCGTCTTGGGAATCCGCACGACGTAATCGAAGACGTTGTCCGCGTTACGCTCGTAAGCGATGATATAACCATATTCTCCAATCGGCAGATTCTGTTCGAGATTATCGCCGATGATTATAATTTTTTGACCCAACTGCAGCATGTTGGTTCCCCCTTACCCTAAATCTCTTCTCTATACGATCATTAATTTTAGTATAAATATAATTGAGAGAAACGCAAATCATTCCCCAAAAAAAGAACTTGCCATCCGCTGGACAACCCCCCGTTTCGAGACTGGGATGCCCAATAGATGAACAAGTTCTTTCCTACAGCAGGTGAAATTATGCCCCGCTTGATGAGCGGTGACCATAATGTTTCTTGATGTTTTCCACGGCGTCGCCATCGATGAGAAATTCCGCCTCTGGCGTCGTCAGTTTAATAACCCGGCCCTTCGTGTCAAAAGATGTGTCACCCAGGTGGATCTCGTATACTTCGCCGGACGCTGTCGTGATGATCAGTTCGCCCCAATTTTTCAGTTCATGCTCTACGGCTTCCATTTTCATAGGAAAACACCTCCATTAATCGTCAATAGTATACATTGGACAGATTAGTGGAGGGATGAAACAGCTTCCCAAGATATAACATTCTTACCCCGACTGCCTCAACCTATTTCTGCGCATCCCGGACAGCATCAGTGACCTCCTGAGTAATCCGGTCCCCGCCGCCTTCCTTCCACTTTTTTACGAAATCGTCAAAAGCGCTGACGGGCTGGTCACCGACAATAATATTCAGATAGGTTTCATTTTCCAACTGCTGCAGCGCTTTCCAATCCTTCTCCATCGATGGGGTAGACCCGTAAAAAACAGGATCCACCACGACCATATTCGCCGATACGAGAGCTTGAACTCCGTATTCATAGGATTTCGCCGTTTTCCAGCCGTCCAGATTTTTCTTTGGACTTTCATTCTCCGCTATCGTGTAATCATAAAGCTGCCGGGTACCGGGATCCAGCGTATCGGGACTTACTTCACCCCGAAATGCCTTCTGCATTTCGCTATATCTTTTTTGGATGGCGTCGGCATAATCGATCAGAAGATCGAAGGGATAATAAGCCCGCGGCTGAATACCAGTTTCAGCAACGAAATTATCCAGCTTGCGGACCTCTGCCGCATTAGGATCCTGCCGCCGTTCATAACGGGTAAAGGCGTTCAAAAGCTTGACCACCGCTTCGGGATGTTTGTAGCCTTTTCGGACAACCAAATAGCGATCGGTAACAGGAGCGGAATGAGTGACAAATTTTCCGTCCGCATCCAGGGGAAAAGCAAATGCCCGCCATTCGGCTTTGGTATCCGCCGCAACCGCCTCGGACAAAGGCCAATAGGGCATCCACCAGGGACCGAAAAACAGCCCGCATTTATTGGCGATAATGGGATCCGCCGCATCATTGTAGAGAGCAAACTGCTTGTCGATCAAGCCTTTTTTATACCAGTCGGATAATAGATACAGAACGGATTTATTCTCTTCCATGATCGAGCCATATTGGATGGAACCGTCATCTCCCCGAATCCAATTCTTCGGAAAAGCGTGAAATGCGCTGAACAGCGTATCCAATCCGCCAACGGCCGGTTTCCCCCCGTATACCAACCGCTTGTAGCTGGTAAGCCCCACGGTATCGCGTTTTCCGTCCCCATCGGGATCCCTTTCGATAAAAGCCCGGGCAACCTGCTCCAGCTCTCCGATGGTTTTAGGTGGCTCAAGGCCCAATTTATCAAGCCAATCCTGACGAATCCACAAAAGCGATGGAGCGTCCGCCTCAATGGCTACATTGGGCAAACCAAACATTCTGCCATTCCGGGAAGCATCCTGAACGGCAACGCCATCCGTCGAATCGTACATATCTTTGATCAGCGAAGAACCATACTTGGCGAAGACGTCGGTCAAATCCTCCACCATGTCCCCATCAATCAACTTGCGCAGTTGATTGCGGTCCACGACCATCGCATCCGGCAAATCGTTGCTGGCGATGGCCATGTCTACCTTTTGCCAAAAGGCATCATCGCCCTTCGCCTCCCAGTTGTGAACCACCTTGATATTAGTCAGGCTCTCCAAGTAGCGGGTAACGGGATTATTGTCATTGGTATCTCCGCTGGTCAGCTTTGCATCCGGTATGAGAAAGCCAACACGCAAGGTTAACGGGGTATCCATTTTGCCGTAGGCCCATTCCTCGTCGTTATTCGGACCGGCAGAAGAATGCGGTTTTCCTATCCCTCCGCTGCACCCGCTAAAAATGAGGATACTGCCAAGGGTTAACGCCATCATTTTCTTTTTCACGTTATGTCCCCCCCCTTTCTGATTCTTGCAGCATATCCTCCTCTCTTATCCCCGGTCTGCCCGAAATTCCGAAGGAAGTTTGCCGACCCGCTCCCGAAACAACTTGCTAAAGTAACGCTCATCTTCGAATCCCGCCATGAAGGCGATTTCATAAACCGGAACGGCCGTATCCAGGAGCAGATCTTTCGCCCGTTCAATGCGCAGCCGTCGCAAGGTGTCGCCGAATGACACGCCGGCAAATTTCAAGAAACATTGGCTGAAATACCCCCGGCTCATATTGACATAGGCGGCCACATCGCCCTGGTTGATCTTTTCTCCCGCATACCGCTTCATATACCGGCTTCCCCGTATTAAGCAAACCATCACTTCCTTGGTGAAGCCAAGCTCCACCATGCGCCGCTGCGCCAAATCTGCAAAGCGCCTCAAGACAGCCTTCAGGCTGAACCAGTTGCGGCAGCCGGCAAGATCAGCGACAAGCCCCGCCGCATCTTCCTGCCGATATAAAAGGCCGTTCCATTCACTGAAAATCGTTTGCGCAAAATGGTGAATAAACCCCGGAGTCGGACGATGCTGTTCCACCGTCTTGACCAGCCGATCCCAATCATTGCAATGAAACGCCCATCTGAGGTCGAAATTCAATTCAAGATCCACTTTTTCTCGATTCGGAAAAGGAACTGAAACGAGCTTGCTCGCCAACTCGGCATAGGAAAGCTGCGGGAGCTCGTCATTTGTGCCGGCATAATACATTTCTTGAGCCAAAGTTGCTCCTAGCGTGTGCAAAACATCATCCAGCGGTTCTTCCGCCGCGCCGAACAAAAGCGCAGCTTGCCAGTGCATCCGAGGCAAACATGCGATTTCCTTCAGCAGTTCATCCTTGGGAGGTTCGTGGACAAGGGACGTGATTCCTCCGCCTCCGCCCATGATGATAAAGGGATTCCGCCTGACGCTGGGAAGGCGAAACAGCTCGGTACTGTCCGCTTCCGCAGTCAAAGGATAAAACAAGAGACAGGAAGAGGCGGAAAGCCGCTTGTCATCCTGTTCCTGCTGCACGGTAGGCCGCTCCCTGTCTTCCCACTTGATGCGCTCTACAATCCGCAGCATCGTTTCATCAACGTTGTCCAGCTCCAGCAGCGTTTTCACAATATAATCGATAGCACCGAGACGCAAAGCCTCCTGCACATAATCAAATTCATGATGGCAGGTCAATACGACGGAACGCATATGGGGAAACCGTTTCCTTACCTGCTTGATCAGGTCGAAACCGGACATTCCGGGCATCGTGATATCGGCAAACAGCAAATCAGCCTCTACCTGCCCAAGCAGTTCCAGAGCTGATTCCCCATCACCGCAGTCACCGACGATGGCAATTCCGTAAGAGGACCAGTCGATCATCGATATAAAGCCTTTTCTCACCAGTTTTTCATCGTCAACTACAATGGCTCTAATCACCGAAATCCTCCCTCGCTTTCCGCGGAATTTCAATGGAAATCCTCGTTCCGGCGCCCGGTTCGCTTTCGATGCGGAATTGCATGTCATCCCCGTAATAAGTCCGCAGCATCCGGTTGACATAGGACAATCCAATGCCGAGTCCCCGGCGGCTTGAGCCTTCCTGATCGGACAACAGGCGTTCCATTTCCGCAGCGTTCAAACCGGCTCCGTTGTCTTCCACGCACAAGTGCACCCTGTCCTCGCCTGCTTGCTCGATGCGAATGTCAATTCTTCCGTTTCTGCCGCTCATGCCGTGGTAAATGGCGTTTTCCACCAAGGGTTGCAGCAAAAACCGCGGGACGGCAACCGCCCAAAGATCTTCATCGGCTGCCAAATGATATTCAAATTCATAATCATAGCGAATCCGCTGCAGCTCCATATAGTGATTGAGAGCTTCGATCTCATCGCGGATCGTCACGATCAGACTCTGTTTGCCTAAATTATATTGAAGAACTTTAACCAGCAAAGTGACCAGCTTGTCGATCTCCTTCTGGCCGTTCATCCGCGCCAGCCACTGAACCGTATTGAGCGTATTATGGAGGAAGTGGGGATTGATTTGGCTAAGCAGCTTTTCAATCTCAAACTGGCTTTTTTGCTTCTCGTTAAACGCGACCGCTTCGATTAGCCCGTTGACCTGATCCTTCATTTCCTGAAAGTTGTTCAAAACGAAATCAAATTCTTCCACCTGCGTAAAGGATACCGGTACCGTCCGGTTTTCTGTCATCCGCACGATCTCCGTATTGACCTTGCGCAGCGGCCGATAAACCTGCTTCCAGATCTGCAAGGCTAAAAGGCCGGCGAAGAGAAGGGTCAGCAAAGTGACGGCTGCCATTTTATACAGCCAGGAATTGATTTCACTGTTGTATGTAGAGTTCTTTACTGCCGTAACCAGCTCCCAGCCTTGGGGACTGGTGTAGCGAAATAAATGATACCCGCCCACCTCCTGATGGGCTTCATGGCTTTCGTGCCGTACGGCATCTTGTATTTTGGCAGGGATGGAATCGTCCTCGGTGTACGTGATGACTCGATCCTCGTTGACGAGCATACGGACGACATCCATGCCGTAGGAGTCTTGATTCAACAGCTTCCCCAATAGATTGTAGTTGGACTCCAGGTAAATCACCAAATGGTGGTTGCCATCTACCTGAACGACCCGCTGTTCGGAAAAGACCAAATTATCGCTGTTGCTGTACAGCGTGTTGTGAGGGCCGGAGTAGCTGCCTCCATTATAGTGGATAAAAGGCGGAAGACTGCGGATATCGAAGCCGCGGTCCAATGTCAGATTCGTCGCGAGCACGGTATCCCCAGCATCCTGCAGCACATAAGCAGTTAAGCCAAGATACGGGTTGGTGAAGTTAACCAAATTCATCTTATCGTTGATGGACGTCATCATTTGGGATTTCTCGTAGATTTGTTGCTCTTGGAGATAGTTCGACACCTCTTTGACGATTTGGCCGTCCAGGGCAAACTGCTTCGAGGCGAAATCGAGGTTATTGATGGTGTTCTCCAGGCTGCCCGCTTCCTGCAGCAGGCTTGCGCCGATGCCCTTTTGAATCTTGCCCGTCAAAATCGAATAGATGGAGGAATAGGCCAGCGTTCCGACCAATAGAAGGGGAAGCAGGCTCCCCAACATCAGATAGATAACGAGAGTCTGCCGCAAGGATCTGGTTTTGCTTCGGTTGCGCCGCCGGATAAAAGGAACGGCCATGCTCAGCATCTACTCCATTTCAGCCCGGCTTGAACCCGGCTTTATCTGAATCTAGTGGTTGCTGTCTCGATTATACCATGATGGGACGTCAGGCAAACAGGTTGATCACCCGCAAGCCTGACGCCCCGCTTGGAAAATCGAAAGGATTATTTCACGCTCTTTCTTGCTTCAAACAGTTCCTTTGCTTTCTCGACGGAGTACGTCATCACGTCGTCATAACCGAGACCCTTCACCTTGTCGAGCATATCTTTCTTCAGCTTGTTGTACTCGGCCTCGTTCTTCGCAAACACCATCATCCAGGAATATTGTTGAATAATGGTACCGATCTGTTTGTTCTTCTGTTCCAGCGTTTTGTCCATGGTGAGCGGTTCTTTACCGGTGAAGCCTTGAGGTGCGACAGCTAGGGCATTGTTCTTGACAAAATACTCCTTAGCCGTGAGCACGCCCATCTTTTCCCGCCAATCGCTTACCAGTTTCGACGGGTTGCGCTTCAGCGTCGTTTCCCACAGATTGTGGTCATACGCTTCCTTCGTTTCTGGGTTGATTGCACCTGGAATGACAAAGGAGAAGTTCATTTGATTTTGGCCGTAGTAGTAGTCGCCTCCGCCGTATTCGGCTGGAATCTTTGTTCCTTTTTGATCTTGGTAAGCCGTCCAGCCAAAGTCAGTGACGAAGGGTTTGCCTTCGCTGTTGATATCCCAGGTCAAGCCTTTAGGCCCGTTGGGAACGGCGGTTCCGCTGCCTGCCGACATCATGGCGCCTTCCGGGGTGTACATCCAGTTGATGAATTCCATGATCCGCTCCGGATGCTTCGCTTTCGAGCCGATGGCGATGATGCCGTTGCCGCCGTATTGGTTAAAGCCGGTCGAGTACATCAGCTCGTCTTTGAAGGGAACAAGGGCAAAGCCTTTGCCTTCGGCCGTGCGTTCAGGCGTGTTGTAGTTGGCGGCGCCAAGCCATGGGAACCAGGAGAAAAGCAGGCGGCCGTCTTTGTATTTGCCGACGACGTCGTCGAACTTTTGCGTAATGGAATCCGGATCGACAAGACCCATTTGGTTTGCGTCAAAATAGAGCTTCAACGACTTCATGTACCAGCTTTCATCTGACAGGAAATCGTAGTATTTCTCTTCGTCGGCCTTTACATATACCGCGGTATCCGGAATTTCGTCGTAGCCGAACATGTTGGCGAATTGCTTGGCCAAAGTCATCTTGTAGTTTCCGTCCCAGTCGGACCAGAAGGAGAAGGCATAGGTTTTCTTGCCTTGTTCGTTTTTCGGCTCCAGCTCTTGCATTTTCTTCAGAACCGTCAAATAATCTTGCACCGAATTAATCGCCGGAGCGCCGACTTTTTGATAGAGATCCCAGCGCAGATCGGGTCCCCATGTCATCTCTGTGCCTTCCGAAGGTCCGGTTGCATCGCCGGATGCGACGTTATTGCCGATACCGTATACAGCGCTTCCGTTCCCAAATGAGATTTTTGCTTTTTCAATGACCTTCGGATATTTGGCAACGATATCCTTGCCGTATTTCTCCAACAGGCCGTCTTTCGTCAAGTCCATCAGCAGTTTACCTTTGATGGCGTTGGGATAGTGTCCCTTGTCATCGCCGAAGACGATGATGTCGCCCATATCGCCGGAAGCCATCATCGTGGCGATCTTATTGTCGCCGCCGTCCATGTTGGAAGCGATGATATTCAGCTTGATATTGAACTTGTCTTTCAACACCTTGGCAAACCATCCCGTTTGTTCCCCGGCGTAGTTCGCCGTCGTGGAGAAGACGGTCAGAGTCAACTCGTCGGAGTGATCCAAGGCCGCATCTCCTGCAGCCGTCGCTTCCGGAGTTTTCGTAGATGCCGTAGCGGAAGAAGCCGAAGGTTTGCTGGACGCCTCCTTTTTCCCTCCACTGTTGCAAGCCGTCAAACTGACTGCGAAAACGGTTACAAGCAATAGAATAAAAAGCTTTTTCAACCTCATGTTCCAATTGCCTCCCTTACCATTCGTTTTATAATCAGCCTCGCTTCAAGAGAATGCGAGGGTAAACCCGTTTATCTTGGCGGAGCATATAAGCGCCTAGCCCATCACCCTTTGACGGCTCCGATCATAATCCCTTTCACGAAGAAACGCTGGAAGAAGGGATAGACCAACAGTATCGGCAGCACGACAATCATCGTCACCGTCATCCGCACGGATGTAGGTGTCTGCATGTTCTGCACGTTGATCGATGCCATATCCTGGCTGCTTTTGATCAAAGCGGCGAGGGAAGACGATTCGTTCAAATAGCGGTACAGCAGGTATTGCAGCGTATACAGCTTGGTATCTGTCACCAAAATGGCGGTATCGATGAAGGAATTCCATTGGTTGACCGCCGAGAAGATGGTAATCGTCGCGAGAATTGGCGTGATGAGCGGAACGATGATGCTCCAGAATAGCCGCATATATCCCGCCCCGTCCAGCATAGCCGATTCCTCAAGCGCCGCCGGGATCGACTCGACGAAGGTTTTCACAAGAATGATGTTGAACGGTGAGATAATAGCCGGCAGTACGTAGCCCAAAAAGTTGTTAGTCAGATGCAGATTGTGCATCGTGATATACCAAGGGATCAGCCCGGCATTAAAGTACATCGTGACGACGATATACCGGTACCATATTTTCCGGCCCCACATGTTCCGTTTTGTAAACAGATAACCGAGAAAAGCGGAAGTGCCTACGGTAAACAAGGTGCCGATGACTGTCCGTAAAACCGAGATGATGGCCGCTTGCTTGAGTCCTTTCAATTTCAAAACATGCATGTAGTTGTCAAAATGGATGCCCCGGGGGTAAAAGGTGATATACCCCATGGTGCTGAGGTCATTGTTGCTGATGGTGTTGATAAACAGATAGTAGAAAGGGTAGATGCAAGTCAGCGTAAACAAACCAAGGAAAAGGCCGTTTATCAAGCCGAAGGCGCGATCGCCCGGGCGGGTTTTCTTTTTCAGCATATCCGGTCCCCTCCTATAGGATTGATTCGTTGCGGAACAGTTTCGATAGGCCATTTGCCAGGAACAGGAGAATGACGCTGACGATGGACTTCAACATGCTGACTGCGGTAGCGAACGGAAAATTATTGCTGAAAGCGATGTTGTAAACATACAGGTCCAGCACCTCGATGGAATCTTTGTTCATCGCGTTCTGGAAGGCGAAATACTGCTCCATACCGTTATTGATGAAATTGCCGATGGACAAGAGCAAAAGCACGAAGAAGGTAGGCATCAAGCCGGGAATGGTGATGTGCCAGATTTTACGGAACCGGCCGGCACCGTCCACCTCAGCCGCCTCGTACAGCTCCTGATCGATACCGGTGATGGCGGCTAAATACATGATGGCCCCCCAGCCTAAGCCTTTCCAGGTGGACCAGGCAATCATCGTCAGCCAAACGTGATCGGTGGAAGCGAGAAAGTTGATCCCATCATTGATAAAGCCAAGCTTGATCAAAACCGTATTCACAACCCCGCCATCCACGGCAAACATGGTGAAGGCAAGAGCGTATACGAGAATCCAGCTGATGAAGTTGGGGATGGTGGTTAGGGTCTGAACTAAACGCCGATACCTGCCACTTTTGACTTCCGAGAGAAGAATAGCGAAGGCAACGGGAAATATGGAGGTTGCGATGCCCAGAAGGCTCATGGCCATCGTATTTTTCAATACCCGCAGCACCTCACCCGTTTGAATCGGGTTGGAAGCGATGGTTCTGAACCATTTGAAGCCGACGTAAGGCGTCTCAGAAAGCGGAATGCCGGGAAAATAGTCATAAAAGGCGTATATCCACCCGCTAAGGGGCAGGTAAGCGAAGATAAAGGTAATGACAAGAAAAGGAAATGCCATGAGGAATAGTTTATATTTGGCAGCCATTATCGTTCCCCCTCACACAGGCTTGGCGGCCTGTTTTGTTTACACTTTCATTGTAGTCTGGTATGCGCATTCCGAGAGAGTGAAAACGAGACGGCGTTCACGGAGAATGGTCGGCAGCAAGTGAACCGTTTTCTCGAAAAAGTGAACCATTTTCACAACAAAAAACGGACTCCCCATTTGCGGGAAGCCCGTTAATTCATAGCCATTTTATAGATATGGATTGTTCACCCGTTCATAACCGATGGTGGTTCTGCCGCCGTGGCCGGGGAAAACCTTGATGCCATCCGCCAATTTGAACAGCTTGCCTTGGATCGAGTTCAGCAGGTCGCTTTCCCGTCCGCCGTATAGGTCCGTGCGGCCTATGCCCATGCGGAACAGCACGTCGCCGCCAAAAAGCTGATCGCCCGTCAGAAAGCTGACGCTGCCCGGCGAGTGACCGGGCGTATGCAGGACGCGAAACTCCTGATCGAGGAGTTTCAAAACCTG
>NZ_CBQR020000075.1 GCF_000455485.1 Gorillibacterium massiliense | reverse complement strand
CCACATCAGCGAGCCGTTCTTTTTCGCATCGGCCAGCCAGTCTGCTTCGAGCGAATGCAGGTATACCGGCGCGGAAGTCGCCTGCCGTACCTCCTCCAAACCGCCGATGTGGTCGAAATGGGCGTGGGTGAGTAAAATCGCCTCAATGTTCAAATCGGCGATTCGCCGCAATAGAGGCTTCGGGTTCGTGCCCGGATCGATGATGATGCCACGGTCCCCCGCCGCGTTTTTTAGCAGATAGGCATTGGTTTGCAGCGGTCCGAGTGGGATCGTTTCGATTTGCAGCATGAATGGGTACGCCTTCCTTCCGTAACGTTAACTTCTCAAAACTTCGATAGCAGACTGCGCAGCTCTTTGAGGATTACAGCCTGATAGCCAGTGCCTTCGCCGTACTGATTCATCATGTCTTGGCGGGCAACCGCGATTTTATCCTGATAATCGGGAGCTTCCCGGTCCGGGTTCTCCTCTTTGAACTTGCGCATGACCGCCTGGACGTGCTCCGGACGGGGACCCCACTTGCCGAGTACAAAGCCGCCGGTATCGGTGATGATGACGATGGGGATGGAACGGCCTCCCAAGGTAAGGAATTGATCCATAATTTCGGGGTGCTCTTCGATAATGAGAACTTCCACCGGTATACCAGCGGATTCTAGGGCACGAAAGACGACGGGGACGTTGCGCACCACATCGCCGCACCATTCCGCCATAAGGATGAAAGCGCGCAGATCGTCACGGTTTTTCAATGAGGCATAGAATTCCTTGTCCTCTTCGCTCGGCCATGTAAATCCGTCATAATAACCGACGAACGTTTCTTTGTTCTTCTGCATGCCGTCCATGAATTGAGCCGGTGTTATCCCTTTGCCGAACGTGCCGGCCAAATTTTGCGCCATCCTAACCCTCTCCCGTTCGTATGTAGTCACTTTTTCTTCTTGCGGCGAAGAATTTTATAAATGAAGTACAAGGCTGTTAATCCAACGGCTGCCCATAGGAAGGTATAAGTATAAGGGCCGGCGGCTTCGTCGATGTTGTGCCAATCCTTGCCCATGTCGCTAACTTTGTGTCCCAAGAAAACAAAAAGAATAGACCAGGGAATAATCGCCGCGGTTGTCAGTCCTACGAACTTCCAAAAAGGCATGCGGGCCATACCTGCAGGAATTGATATCGCGTGCCGGAAAACAGGGATGAATCTGCCGGTAAAAATAAGCCCGGCTCCATAACGGTTAAACCAATCTTCCGCCCAATCGATGTGCTTCGGCTTCAAGTGGATGTACTTTCCGTATTTCTCCACAAACGGTCTTCCGCCGTAACGTCCGATCCAATAGATAAAGATTTGCGCGATAACGCCGCCGATGGTACCGAAAATAATCGCTTCTGTAAAATTAACTTCTCCCCGGTACACCAGGTATCCCGCATAAGCGAGGACGATCTCGCTGGGGATGATTTCGATCATAAGACCTAGCATGATACCCCAATATCCGAGCCCGGTAAGAAAATCCAATATCTGTGTTACAAAGTGTCCCATCCTCACCCTGCCTTTCCTCTATTTTCCTGACCTGTCCGCCAGATGCAACCCTATTCTACCATAGGAAGCGGGCTCCATCCAATTTCCTATGCCCGGCAACCGCCAAAATAAACGGCAAACGCTGACACTGGACCCCGATTCCAGGACGAGCGGCGTTCACCATTGCGGAATCAGGTTTATTATAATGATGAATTATTAAATGCTGATGAAAAAAAGAGGACCGAGTTCATCGGTCCTCCTCTTGATTGCCGTTTCGTTAGGACTTCTTCGGAGCCACGATTGACTCAGGAGAGGTGAGAGTGTCATAAAACTCCAGGTAGCGGTCTTTGTTATCGCTGGCCCGAAGTGCCATGGCCGTACGCGGATGCTCGTCGAACACACCGTTGATCATGTACGGAATATTGTAGCCCCACTCCCATTTGTCGCGAATCGCAAGCATATGGTTCTCGATCACGCCCAGAATCGGGCGCACTTCGTACCGGGTGGATTTCACGCGGCTAACCAACAGTTCGGTGTTACAATTGCCTGCTGCGCGACCCATGCCAAACACGGATGAATCCAGGAAGGTTACGCCTTCTTGCAACGCCGCCAGCGTATTGGCGAAGGCCAGTTGAAGGTTGTTGTGCGTATGGATGCCAAGCTGCTTGTTCGGAACGAGGGAACGGAATTTTGCCACCAGCTTGACGATATCTCCCGGGTCCATGCTGCCGTAGGAATCCACGACATACACGACATCAACGGGGCTGTCTGCGATCTCCTTCAGTGCTTCTTCCAGCTCGTGCTCCAAAACATGGGACAACGCCATGATGTTCAGCGACGTCTCATACCCTTTGTCGTGGAATTTCCGTACCAGCTCCAAACCTTTCTCCACGTCCTTGACGTAGCAGGCTACGCGAATCAAATCCAGCATGGACTCTTCCCGGGGCAAAATATCATGCTCGTCCACACGGCCGATATCGACCAACGCTGACAGCTTGGTCTCTGTTTTCTGAGGAATGACCTCGCGCAAAAAAGCTTCATCCAGAAAGCGCCATGGTCCGGCATTGCCGCCTTGAAGCAGCTTCGGCGAATTTTTATAGCCGATCTCCATGTAATCGACGCCGGCCTCACTCAAGCCTTTATACAGATCGCGGACAAACTCCACGCTGAATTCCCAGTTATTCACCAAACCACCGTCACGAATGGTGCAGTCCAGGATTTTGCAATTGTCTTTTACCATCTATGTATCCCCCTATGGCCATTTATCTGCAATTTATAACATTACGGGACAGGTTTGTCAATTCGACAGAAGTGCCGCCTGTTTCTTTAGAATGCCGCCCCAAAATATAGACAAGCAGCGGGAATATTTTTGTCGGACGAGGCATAGGTATCGGTAAAACCTTCGGGAGGGACAAGGTTATGTTCACGACAATCCGAATCCGCAAGAGAACGTTGGCGATTACCGCCCTTTTGCTCTGTCTGATGCTTGTCACTGGCTTCTATTTGAAACACCTTGAAAAAGGCAGCCAACTCGTTTCAGCACTACTGCCAGGCAGCAGTCAAAAAAGCGTCCCGGCACAAGGACGCGTCATCGATCTGGTAACAGGGGAATTCGAATCCACCATGGATAACGGGAAGATGATCGAAGCTTACCGCTGGGACCCTAGCACGATCCCTGTGGAAAAAGGAGAAACCATTACCTTGCGCATTCGGGGCATCAGTGGCGGAAACCATCCCTTCATCATTGAAGGGTTAGGGGTTTCAGGCACCGTGGAAAAAGGAAAGACCAGCAGCTATACATTCACTCCGACCAAGAAAGGCGTATACCGGATGGTCTGTATGTCCCATGAAGACGCAGTTCACGACGGACCGATGGTCGCCTATCTCATCGTCAATTGAACAACTCCCGGTTGTTTTGCAGGAAAGCCGATGTGTAGCTGAACCTCCCCTTCATGCATAAAGTATTGCAGAAGAGAGGCAGGTGCCATCATGAAGGCTGATACTCCGAAGCATCAAAACCATGCTCCAACGGCGCGGAAAATTCGCCGAACCTGCAGCAGAGAGCTGTACAGGACCGTCAAGCGGCTGAAGGTGTACCTCTCCCCGGCCTTAATCAAAGAGGGAGAAGAACTGTATTTCCGCAAAGTCGCCCTGAATTTGCCTTACATTGCCGAACATACCAGCAACCGCAAGCTGTTGGCGGATTGGTTTGAGGAAAATATCGCTCCAGAGCTGTCCGCTCTTTGGAAACTGGAAGCAAAGGATATTGCGGATGCCTTTCGGGACGCATTTGGAGGCTGAGCCGGGCTCAGCCTCTTTAACTTCAAAGCGTATCCGGATAGGGCAACGTTTCGTCTGCGATTATCTCTGCTGCATCATGACTCTGTCCGATAGGCAGCACAATGTCAATGCACGTGCCTTTATTCAGCTCACTCTTTATGTACATGACGCCTTTATGATTGGCGATAATTCTTTGGCTGACCATTAGTCCAAGCCCTGTACCTGATTCCTTGTTCGTATAAAAAGGCTCTCCGATTCGCTCCAGCTGCTCCTGGGAAATGCCGCAGCCTTCATCGACAAAACGGAATCGGACCCGGTTCTGCGAATCCATCGACAGCCGGATGCGGATTTCTCCCCCCTCGGGCATCGCCTCAATACTGTTCTTCAGCAAATTGATGAACACCTGCTTAAGCTGGTTTTCCTCGCAAAAGATCGGCGGCACCTCCCCTAAAATAAGCTCCGTGATCCGCACGTTGTGCAGCAAAGCCTGCGGCTGCATAAGGACGATGGTCTCGCGCATCAGTTCTCGCGGATCCTTCAAGTGGAACCGGTTGATATGCGGCTTCGCCAGCACCATGAATTCACTTACGATGAAATTGATCCGGTCCAGCTCAGAGAGCATCAGGTCTAAATATTGGGGGCTCCCCTGCCCCTTGGATTTCAACAGTTGCACAAATCCCCGTAAGGTCGTAAGAGGGTTGCGAATTTCATGGGCGACTCCCGCAGCCAACTGCCCGACGATTGCCAGCTTTTCTGAACGAAGGAAATATTCTTCGGTTTTTTTACGCTCGGTAATATCACGGCCAATAGCGACGGCTCCAATCACATCGCTGTGACTTTGACGCAGTGGAGAAAGAGTAACGCTCACTGCGATGTTTTGCCCGGCTTTTGTTACCGTTTCGACCTCAACACCCGTTAACGACACTCCCCGGCTAATCTGCGCTAAGGCGTTACTCATTTCTTTCTTTGCCTCTCCCGTTACGATCGGCAACTCCTGATCCTTGATTTCGTCAAGCTTCCAACTAAAAAGAGCTTCAAAAGCATGATTGACCCGCAGCACTTTACCCTCCAGGTCCATGACTACAATTGAATCCGTCGTGCTGTTCATAAAAGACAGGAGCTCGTCTTGGGTTTCCGATAGTTCATTAACGGCTGCCCTCAGCCTTCCGGTGCTTTCCTGCAAATTGAACGACATAAGATTGATCCGCTGCCCAAGGATACCGAGTTCATCCTTGCGGATAAGGGTGTTTTGCACTCCTAATTGGCCTGCTGTTATGTCGCTCACCTGTTTTAAGATCCGGTTCAGCGGACGGACAAGAACATGCATCGCAATGTAGCTGGCTACCAAGACGCAAATCATGAGGAAGAGAGATATCGTAATCTGATTGAACAACAATCCATTCAACACGTTCTCGATGGGACTATATTCTGACACTACGGTAATGACGCAGGGCTTGCCAATGCTTACCGGAAAATAGCTTTTGATCACATGCTTCCCGTCAGAAAATAAGCTGTCGGTTACACTAACTTGCTCCGAAAAAGCCTTATTCACATTGGCCGCATCCGACTTTGAAGCGTATCGGTTTGTGCCGAAGAGCAGAGTAGCGGAAGATTCTTGATGTGACGTCTCAAGCGTAATCGAGTTATACAACTGAGGGCTGTAACCGGATATTTCAAGAAGCAGCGGGTTGTCATTCAAAGTCTTTTCTATGACGGAGTCAGGCTGCGCATCTGTCCGATAGGGGAGAAGGGATAACTGGGAATACCGGGAACAGATCATATAGCCCGAAGAAGTCAGCGTAAAGCCCCATTTTCCTGATAAAGCGGTTCCGTTCACGGTAAATACCGATGATGAGGTTTTAAAAGAATCCTTCTGTTCCGAATCCATTTGTATAGTGTTTATCCTCATATCGGCTATCGAATAAGGCAAAGTACGTTCGAGAAGATCGCTGTCCGAAGAGCGAATGATCGTCCAGCCGTCGTCCGTCAGCATCGCCAGTGACAGACTGGATATTCCCGCCGACTGAGCGATACTACTTAAATCGCTTTCCTCAACCGTATAGATGTCTGCCGGTGAAGATTTAGCAAACATAACGTTCGCCAAACGCAGCGTTTCCGTCAACATCTGATCCATGGAAAGGGAGGCCAGTTGGGAGTTTTCTATGACCGTGGCAATTCCTCTGGCTGTCATCTCCATCTGGTGCTCAAAGTCATGACGGACCACATCCCGCGATGTGACATACGTGATGGACACATTTAATGCCATTATGATGGAAACGAGTGCAAAGACCAGGAGTGAAAGCTTGATTTTGATGGACAAGATTGCCACCCGCTTCTTTTTAAGTATCGAGTACTAAATCGTTTCGATAGAATATTCTTCATATTCCAACAAAATCCTCCAATCGCCTCGCTTCTCCAATAACAAAAACGCCCAACTCCCAAAAAGATGGAAGTTGGACGATTGTTGATCTGTCCGTATGTTTAATCCTGCAAAGTGAGAATCAACGGGCCATCTTTTGTGATGGCGATAGTATGCTCATACTGGGCGGAAAGGCCGCCGTCTCGAGTGCGTGCCGTCCAACCGTCCTCTTCCACATAGGCTTCCCAATGACCCGTGTTGATCATCGGTTCTACCGTGATGACCATACCTTCCTTCAGCCGCAAACCACGGCCTGCAGGGCCATAGTGAGGAACTTCCGGATCCTCATGCATTTCCTGACCGATGCCATGGCCGATAAACTGCCTGACCACCGAATAGCCTTTTCCTTCAGCATAGCTTTGAATCGCGTGAGAAATATCGCCCATCCGGTTGCCGACCACTGCTTGGGCTATGCCCTTATACATCGATTCTTCCGTGGTCTTAAGAAGATTTGCCACTTCCGGACTTAGCTTGCCTACTCCATAGGACCAGGCGGAATCCGCCAGCCAACCGTTCAGGTTGACGACCATATCTATGGTTACGATATCCCCTTCCTGCAAAGGAATTTTTTTAGGAAAGCCGTGGCATACGACATCGTTGACGGATGCACAGATGGAATAGGGATATCCGTGATAGCCTTTTTGTTCATGGGTGGCTCCGTGTGCACGGACAAAGGCGTCGGCAAACTCATCGAGCTCCCAGGTCGTAACTCCGGGAACGATTCGCTTGGCGATCTCTTTATGGCAGGCGGCCAAAAGCTTCCCAGCTTCCCGCATCTTAGCAATCTCTTCCGGCTTCTTGATTATGATCATGAGATACCTCCTGAATAATAACCTTGATGGTTTTCTCTACTTCAACACTATATGTCGAAATTCCGGTTGTAACCATTCGTAACCCTCCGGTTTTTTCGATATACTTAGTACTATTCATGATTTACTGTACCACAAATAGACTTGTTCGCCAAAAGCAGACGAAAGTTGATTTTACAGGAGGCAAGACCAATGTTTCTCGTTACATCGGAAGAGATGAGGCAGCTGGATCGACACACTATCGATCATCTGGGTATTCCAGCGCTTATTCTTATGGAAAATGCCGGCCGGGCGCTAGCGGAGGAAACCGCAGCCTATGCCCGGGAACTGGAGCGGACAGACGGCAAACCTCGATCACACTGGCTGATCCTGGCCGGCAAAGGCAATAACGGTGGAGACGGCCTCGTCGCCGCCCGTCATTTGCGGGAGATGGGCTTTAAGATCGATCTCCTCTTTGCAGAACCTCCCGAAGCACTGAAAGACGAAGCTGCCCAGCAATTGGACATGGTCCGCAAGCTGGGGTTTGCCGAATCTGTGTATATGGAAAATAATACAGGTTGGGCGGGATATGATGGACTTATCGACGCCCTGCTGGGTACCGGTTCCAAAGGAGCGCCCCGTGCTCCTTATGATGCTCTGATTCGCGAAGCCAATGCCAGCGGCCTGCCCATTATTGCTGCGGACATCCCAAGCGGCCTTAACACTGACACCGGTGAAATCGGCGAACCGTGCATCCGTGCCGTTCGCACGGTCAGCTTCGCCTTCTTGAAGCGAGGGCTTGCGCAGTATCCCGGCGCGGAAGTTGCAGGCGTTGTCTCTGCCAGAGCTATAGGCATTCCGCGGGAGCTCCCCCGCGAATTCGGTATCGTAGCGCGGCTATTAACGAAAGAAACACTGGCGGAAATAGGCGCTAACCCGAACCGCCAAAGAGTCGCCGACACCCACAAGGGCAGCTATGGCCATGTACTCATCGCCGCAGGCACCTTGCGCATGAGCGGCGCCGGGCTGCTCGCAACCCGGGCCGCGCTCCGCGCCGGCTGCGGCCTGGCCACGTGGGCTGTGCCCGCCAGTCTGGTGCGGCACCTGCTGGGCCAGCTGCCGGAAGCGATGCTGGCTGGCGTGCCCGACGCCGGTCACGGCGACTGGACCCACGTGTCGACTGAGGCACTGGCGGCCTTGGCCGCAGAACGGGACGCCATGGTGATTGGGCCGGGACTCGGCCGCTACGCCGAAGACGACCAGTGGCTCCGCGCCATCTGGGAAAGCGTACCCGGGCCGCTCCTCATCGACGCCGACGCCCTAAACATGTTGGCATCCGCCAAGGATGCCGCTGCTTGGCCGGTCCGCAAAGCTCCAACGGTGCTGACGCCACACCCCGGCGAGATGGCACGCCTAATGGGCGTCTCTACCGCTGAGGTGCAGCGGGACCGGATCGGCGCCGCCTTGCGGTTTGCCGGTGAGCGGGGCGTTACCCTCGTGCTGAAGGGAGCCCGCACGGTCATCGCCACACCGGAAGGATCAGCGTACGTCAATCTGACGGGCAATCCCGGCATGGCCACCGGCGGCACCGGCGATGCCCTTTCAGGCATTATTGCAAGCCTGTTAGCCCAAGGCTATACCGCCGAACAGGCTGCTTGTCTCGGCGTCTATCTCCACGGCCTAGCTGGTGACCAGGCTGCCGCGAAACGCCCATCCGGTCGGCTGCTGGCCGGAGATTTGATCGACGAATTATAAGAAAAACCATCTATCGATGTAAATTCAAAGAAGACGGACCGCTCTTAGTAGTCGTTTTTCTTGCGACATCAGGGAGTCGCTGCTTCGCCGTAAATTCTTTCTGATATCTTAAAGAAAAGCTGCCCTCGAAACAGACAAAAAATTCTGTTCGAGAGCAGCTTGTTTTTTTTTAAACGTTGCAGGCGAAGGCGACGGAGACCTGTGAATGATTTTCAAACGGCATTCCGGCGGGCTTTTTCCATTGCGATGCGCTGTTGTTCCGCCTTCTGGATGCGAATAATGAGCAGCTGCAGCAAATTGGCTCGCAGCTGTTTCTGTTTGCAGCGACTTAGCTTACGCAAAATAAACCGTTCAATGGACATGCCCTTTCACTCCTTTTGAACTCATTTTGGGCACGAAGGTTGGGTACTTATTCTTAAACAAAACCGCGAAATTTGAAACCAATTTCAACCATCATCTGTCAAAAATTTGCGCATAATGCGTACAACGAAAAGCCCTCCCAGGTTCGCAAAATGCGAATGAAGGGAGAGCATGGCGTCTATAGAAATTGCGATTGGAAGAATAATCAGGTTTTGCAATAAAAGAGATTAACCCGTCACCCTGCTTTGGTCTCTTCGGTCCTTTGAGAGGTGGTATCGATCATTCCGTGCAGCTGGATTTTTCGCTCCTGATTGCTCTGCCACTCATCTTGCGGACTCGTAACGACATAAGGGTCCGGCAAGTTACGCGGATCGTCCCAGCGGCATTCTACACCCCGGCCTCCAGCCTCGCCCCTAAACATTTTACAACCGGCACAAAATTGATGCTTATGTTGATCGTCCAGACGGATGATTCGATTCCTAAGACAGCAATATACTTCCGTTTCCGAATTCTCCAGATTAATATGTGTGATCATCGTCATCGTTGCTTCGCTCCTTTATCTCTGTTATAACAAAAGCAAGCTCCTCTATTATAGAAAAGAGCCGCTGCGCATTGTGTCGCATGCTGCGCCGGCTGCTTTGAAACCTTTCGATTATTTCCGACATGCTGAAATAGCATAGAATATGCAGCTTGTATTGAATTGGGAACCAGGAAAGGGGAAACCCGCATGTGCGGACGATATACGATCATCGTTTCGTTGGAGGAACTGATTGTCCGGTTCCAAATTGATGAGTGGAATGCAGCCCATTACAAGCCGCGCTACAATCTTGCGCCTGGACAAGCGGTTTATGCTGTCGTGGAGGATCATGAAGGGAAGCATCGGTTAGGAGAGTTGAAATGGGGGCTGGTGCCTTCTTGGTCAAAGGATGAAAAGAGCGGGTTCAAGATGATTAACGCACGGGCGGAGACGGCGGATATCAAACCTGCCTTCAAAATGCTGCTGGAGCGTAAGCGCTGCCTCATTCCCGCCGACGGCTATTACGAGTGGAAGAAAACGGAGAACGGAGCCAAGCAGCCCTACCGGTTTCGGCTGAAAAGCGGTAAACTGTTCGCCATGGCTGGCTTGTATGACAGTTGGATATCTCCAGAGGGAAGCCGGCTGTCAACCTGCACCATCTTGACCACCGTACCCAACCGGCTTACGGGGGAGGTTCATGACCGCATGCCGGTTATTTTGAAGCCGGAGCATGAAGGATTATGGCTGAACCGGGAAATTCGTTCCGCCGAACCGCTGAAGCCTCTCTTTGCTCCCTATCCGGAAGACGAGATGGAGACTTATCCTGTAGACCCGCGTGTCGGCAACGTTGCCACCGAAGGCCCGGCTTGCATTGAGCTTTATACGAAATTGTCGATCCGATAAGAAAAAAACCGGGAAAATAACATCCAGAATGCTCCTGACGTCTCTATTCCAAATGATACAAATTGTATAATAATGATTATATTACTACTCTTTGTATCTTCGAAATTGAAATTTTGACGAAACGGAGTGAAGGCATTGGAAAAGAAAGCCAGATTAAAAGAAATCGATGTCATTAAAGGACTCACCATCACCATGGTCGTTCTTGGCCACACGAACATCTCTCACCACATTGAGACCATCCTGTCTGGCTTCCGCATGCCACTGTTCTTCCTCGCCGCCGGTTTCGTTGTAAGCACGAACAAATACATCGATCATTACCATCAATTTGTGATTTCCAAACTATGGCGTCTGGTGGTGCCGTACTTTACCGCAAGCGCGCTGCTCTTCGGATTCTGGTTCATCAGATTTGCTGATGATGTTTCCCCTTGGCTCGCCGTGAAGGATATTTTTACGGGCAACAATCCCCGCATCGGTGCCCCCCTATGGTTCCTGCCTTGCCTGTTTTCAGCAGAGCTCATTTTTTTGGGAACTCTTATCATAACGAAATCGGCAAAACATCCATTGACTCGATGGGGTGTTTTTCTTGCTCTCTCCTTTGCCGGGGTATTCATCGGCCGCATCGTGCAAATCCCTTGGAATCTAGATATTGCCTTAGCCATACAGCTCTTTATGTACTTTGGTTACGATCTGAAAACAAGGAAATTGTATCGGGAGTATTGCTTTCCAAAATGGATGATTTTGGCGTCCCTAATCATCTTCCCGACAGCCGTAACGCTTAATGGCGAAATCGGAATCAGCATGCGGTCCTATAATAATGTGTTTCTCTTTTTTATCGCAGGCTTGACCGGCTGTATCTTGATCATGTCGATCGTCCGCTATTTGGTAAAAATCAAGGGAGTATCGCCTGTCTTCACATACATCGGGCAGCATTCCTTGACTATCCTTTTGTATCATACGGTCATTATCTTCATCTTCGTCAGAGCCACCCATATTCACGTTCAATTTATCCAACTCGTAGTCGGCATGTCCCTTGCTTTAGCTTTGGATTGGTTGTTGAGAAAACTGCCCATCGCCAAAACGGTTTTCCTTGGAGAACGGTCATCGAAAAAAAGCGGGGCTACCCCCGTCTTGTCCGGAGAAACTGCAAGCGCTTAACCCGCCGGCGGAACGACAGCCGCTGCAAACAATCGGCTCCGGCTGCTCATGAAGTCAATCCGTCCGTCTAGCGATTCCATCCCCCATATACGCCGCAAGGATCGCAGCAGCCGCTAACCTGGCCATCTCCATGACCAAGCAGAGCGAGGCCGTCTGCAGCATACTGTATGGATTGCCGTAGTTCGGTGCAACTACGCCGAGAAGCGCAGCCGTACCCAAACTTGGCAGTGGTTTACCCATGGATTTTCCCGGTTCGAGCGGCCGGTTTTGCACGCGGAATTTGCCCAGCTCCGCACCGACGCAGCAGTCAACGGCAAGGATGAAATCAGCATGGGGCAATGAAGTAACCCGCTGAGCCAGGTTCGAAGAGTCCCAAGGATCGTCCAATGTACCGAACACACGGGGATACCCAGCCTCACGCAAAAAAGTTCCGATCAGCGGCCCGAAAGCATCGCCGGTGGAACGGTCCGTGCCGACGCAGACGATGATCGGTACCGCTTTATCGCGGTTGTCTGCCGACGACACGGATGAAGATAACCTCTCTGCTGAAGATAGCCTCGCCAGCTTTTCCGCCAATCGGGCACTGCCCGTCAATTCAGACATTCGTTTCTGCTCCTTTTAAGAAAGATGCCCCCATCCATCATCGGACGAGGGCATCTTGCATGATTCGCTTACCAAGCCAGTTTCGCTTCCAGGAATGCCTTCAGTTCGGAGATAGGCATGCGCTGCTGCTCCATCGTATCCCGGTCACGCACGGTTACTTGGCCGTCGGTCTCGGAATCGAAGTCATAGGTGATGGCGAAAGGCGTGCCAATTTCATCGTGACGGCGGTACCGTTTACCGATAGAACCGGAATCGTCGTAGTCCACCATGAAGTCCGCAGCCAGATCGGCGAATATCTTTTGGGCACCGTCCGCCAGCTTCTTCGACAGCGGGAAAATCGCTGCTTTGTAAGGAGCGAGAGCCGGGTGCAGATGCATAACCGTGCGGCTGTCTCCGCCTTCCAGCGCCTGCTCCTCGTAAGAGTCAATGAGGAACGCTAATGTTACCCGGTCTGCGCCGAGAGATGGCTCGATGCAGTAAGGCACATAACGCTCGTTGTTATTATCCTGGTCGATATAGTTGAAGTCTTCACCGGAATGTTCCATGTGCTGCTTCAAGTCGTAATCGGTGCGGTCGGCAATGCCCCACAATTCGCCCCAGCCGAAGGGGAAACGGAATTCGATGTCCGTCGTGGCGTTGCTGTAGTGGGACAGTTCGTCGTCGGAGTGATCCCGCAAGCGGATGCTTTCTTCCTTGATGCCGAGGCCGAGCAGCCAATCTTTACAGAAGCTGCGCCAGTAGCCGAACCATTCCATATCCTCGCCAGGCTTACAGAAAAATTCAAGCTCCATTTGCTCGAATTCCCGGGTACGGAAAGTAAAGTTGCCAGGCGTGATTTCATTGCGGAAGCTTTTGCCGATTTGGCCGATACCGAAGGGCAGCTTTTTGCGCATGGTGCGCTGCACGTTTTTGAAGTTGACGAAAATGCCTTGAGCCGTCTCCGGGCGAAGGTAAATTTCGTTGGCGCTGGACACGGTAACCCCTTGATGGGTCTTGAACATCAGATTGAACTGGCGGATATCTGTGTAATCGAAAGCGCCGCAATCCGGGCACACGATGTGGTGCTCTTTCACCAAATCCATCATTTGATCAAAGCTGAGACCGTCTACGACCAGCTCGATGCCTTTTTCGGCAAGGGCGTTTTCGATGATCTTGTCGGCCCGGTGGCGGGCTTTGCACTGTTTGCAGTCGATCATCGGGTCGTTGAAGTTGCCCACGTGGCCGGAAGCCACCCAAGCTTGAGGATTCATCAAAATCGCCGCGTCCAAGCCGACGTTGTAAGGCGATTGTTGAATGAACTTCTTCCACCATGCCTTTTTCACGTTGTTTTTCAGTTCCACGCCCAAAGGACCGTAGTCCCACGTATTCGCGAGTCCTCCGTAAATTTCCGAGCCGGGAAAAACAAAGCCCCGATGCTTGGCGTGGCCAACAATTTGATCCATCGTTACTTCACTCATTCGCGCTTCTTCTCCTTTATCTTTAAATGCGCCCGGGCCTGCCTGCAGCCATCAAAAAAAGCTCCCGCCCCCGGACAAGATTCCTCGTCCGGGGACGAAAGCTTTCGCTTCCGCGGTTCCACCCCAGTTGACGCGCCGTTCATCGCTAACCTGCGATGCGCGGGTACGTCCACTTTCTTCACGTTGGCTCGGGAGCGCCCTTTCTGCGGCTGTTGTCCCGGGCTTTCACCGTCCCCGGTTCGCTAATGTTCAACAGGCACCGCGTACTCTTTCTCCGTCGCAGCCGAAATTATGATTTGATTTCTATGGTAGCGTCAAACGTTCCGCTTGTCAAACGGGCTTTTGGCTTTAACGGCTACTGAAGATTAATTGCCATACATGCTGGAACTACGGAACATTTAAACTTCCAGCCGCTGTTGTTTTCGGATTTCCTGAATGAAACTGGTTAAGAGGAAGAAATCCGAAAACAAAGGCGGACGCTGACGCTCCTACGGTTCAAATGTCCTCCATTCCTCTATCGGCAATCAAACGGTAAACCGTTCAAACCAGCCAAAAGCCATCCAGCGCCTTAAGCCTTAGGGCCAATCATTTCTTCCGGCTTGACGAATTCGTCGAATTGCTCCGCCGTCAGGATGCCGGAACGAACTGCAGATTCCTTCAGAGACAAGCCTTCCTTGTGAGCCGTCTTTGCGATGAAGGCCGCTTTCTCGTAGCCGATGTGGGGATTGAGGGCGGTGACAAGCATCAGCGATTCCTCCAAATACTTGGCGATGACTTCCCGGTTCGGCTCGATGCCGACGGCGCAGTGCTCGTTGAAGGAATTCATAGCATCGGCCAGCAGTTGACAAGTTTGCAGGAAGTTGTACAGGATGACCGGCTTGAATACGTTCAGCTCGAAATTACCTTGGCTGGCGGCGAAGCCGATGGCGGCATCATTGCCCATAACTTGAACGGCAACCATGGTCATCGCTTCGCTTTGGGTCGGGTTGACTTTGCCCGGCATGATGGAGCTGCCCGGCTCGTTTTCCGGGATGCGGATTTCGCCTATGCCGCAGCGGGGACCGCTGGCCAGCCAGCGCACATCGTTGGCAATCTTCATCAAGTCGGCAGCCAGCGCCTTCAGCGCACCGTGGGCATAAACCGTTTGGTCATGGCTGGTCAACGCATGGAATTTATTGTCGGAGGAAACGAATGTCGTTCCCGTTTGCATGCTGATTTCCGCCGCCGTCATCTCGCCGAATTTGGGATGGGCATTAAGCCCCGTGCCGACAGCGGTGCCGCCGATGGCCAGCTCCTTCAGCCCTTCCGCACTCTCGCGGATCATCCTGCCGCTTTTAACCAACATCGCTTCCCAGCCGCTGATTTCCTGCCCTAACGTGATGGGCGTCGCATCCTGCAAATGGGTCCGGCCGATTTTGACGATGTCGCCAAACTCCGCGATTTTCGCAGCGAAGGTTTTTCGCAGCGCCTCTAGAGCCGGCAGTACACGCTGTTCTACGGCAAGGAGCGAAGCGATATGCATCGCCGTTGGGAACGTATCGTTGGAGCTTTGGGAGCGGTTCACGTCGTCATTCGGGTGAACCCGCGCCGTGCTGTTTTTCCGTTCCAGGAGCTGGTTAGCCCTTCTTGCAATCACTTCATTCACATTCATATTGGACTGGGTGCCGCTTCCGGTTTGCCAGACGACAAGAGGAAATTGGTCATCCCAACGTCCGCCCAAAATCTCATCCGCCGCCACAGAGATGGCGTCCGCTTTTTCCGGGTCCAAATTCCCCAGCTTGCGATTGGCGACGGCTGCCGCCTTTTTAAGATCAGCAAAAGCCCGGATCACGTCGAGGGGCATTTTTTCGCTTCCGATGCGGAAATTCTCGCTGCTGCGCTGGGTTTGCGCTCCCCACAATTTATCGGCCGGAACGCGGATTTCGCCCATAGTGTCTTTTTCGATACGGTAGTCCATTGATTTGCTCCTCTCGCCACATCAATCGTGAATGATCTATTCCATGAATGCCGGATACTCAAGCTGGCAGCATGTACATAATTGCAAAGAAATGCATAATGGATCCGCCTAACACGAACAAATGCCAGACTCCGTGGTGGTAAGGAAAACTCCGCCAAACATAAAAAATCGTTCCTACCGTATAAAGAATGCCGCCGATCACGAGAAACACCATGCCGGGACCGGAAAATACCGCCGTAATCGGCTTCCAGGCAAAAACAATGATCCATCCCATGAAAATATAGAAGATTGTCGAGGTAAATAGATAGCGTTTGACGAAAAAGGATTTAAACACGATGCCCCCTATGGCGATCCCCCAAACGATGCCGAAGAGCGTCCAACCCAGCGGACCTTTGATTTGGGTGAAAAGAATCGGGGTATACGTGCCGGCGATAAATAGGTAGATTGAGGAATGATCAAAGATTTCAAAAAGATCCTTCACTTTTCCTTCGGGAAAGCTATGGACTAGGGTTGAGCATATGTACAGCAGCAGCATGGTGGTCCCGAAAATCGTGAAGCTGACGACATGCCATGCGGTCCCCTTCAGACTGGCAAATACAATGAGTAAAACCAAAGCAGCAACACTAAGCAGAGCGCCGATGCCGTGGGTAATCGCATTGACGACTTCTTCCTTGCGCGTATAAACATGGGTGTTGGCCATGCGGGGTGCTCCTTTCGGGAAACGTCTACAGATTTATTATACATACCCTAAGAAGGTCCTGCATCTCTATAGGCATCTCTTGATGATGTCATTTTCTAATTATTCGGCAAGCGCACTCATTGCAGCGTCGATCAAACCGTCGAACCCTTCATCGTCCTCTTCAATCCAGGCTTCCACCGCTTCGATATCCTCTTCCTTACCGGGACCTTCGGCAAAGTGCAGGCTGTACATCCAATCGTTGCCTTTTTTGCTGTATAAGGTGCATTCATAAGGCTGGCTGTGGCCTTCCACCGAAAATAAGACTCTGCCTTCGTAAGATTGCTCCTCATCGCGCTGCATGTTGGCCTGAATAACGGTTATATTCATCCTCGCTAACTCCCTCATCTCATCGTTTAGAAGCCTTTTCCAAGCTTCATCCCCTATCGTACACTGCCTGTCGAAAAAGCTCAAACATCCACACAGAGCAAAAAAACCGGCAGGCGAGTTCCGCCAAACCGGTTTTCGTTTTTGATCTTTAAGGTACGATTTGCACCGTGGAGTTAAAGGACATGATCCACATGGACCCTGCCACGATGGTAAAGACGAGAATGCCGCCCAAAATCAATGCCATCACGTTGTAACGGGGCTTCTCTTCCTCACGGAGATGCATGAAGAAGAACAGCTGTACCAGCAATTGGAACACCGCTGCCGCGATAAGCGTGACGTAGGTGGCCGTCTTGCCCAGCATGGAGTTCATCACCACGACGATGGGAATGATCGTTAGCACGATGGACAAAATGAACCCGATGGTATAGGACTTAATGGAGCCGTGTCCATGCTCTTGCTTGCTTGCGGTATCGTGATTCGCCATTTTACATCACCCCCATTAAATATACGACGGTGAAGACGAAGATCCAGATGACGTCGAGAAAGTGCCAGTACAGACTGACGATGGTTACTTTCCGCCGTGTCGCCGGGGTAATGCCTCGGCGCTTCAATTGAATCATGAGCGCAATCATCCAGCAAATGCCGATGGAAACGTGAACCCCGTGGGTACCGACCAAGGTAAAGAAAGCGGATAGGAACGAACTGCTGGCAATGGTATGGCCTTCGTTCACCAGCTTCACGAATTCCGTCACTTCCAGACCGATAAAGCAAAGGCCGAGAGCGGCGGTGACGACCAACCAACCGATAAGCTGGTTTTTCTTTCCGGCCTGCATACCGAGTACGGCAAGACCACCGGTAAAGCTGCTGGTGAGCAGGATGAAAGTTTCGGCAATAACGCCGGGCATTTCAAACAGTTCCTTCGCCCCTGGGCCACCGTTGGTGTGCAATTGCAAAACCACGTAAGTGGCGAACAGGGAGCCGAATAACAGGCAGTCGGTGACGAGGAAAATCCAGAAGCCCATAATCCTCAAGGCTTCCAAATTCACATGACCGTGATCATGGCCATGGACTTCGTGCTCTTGGGCAACACTATGAGACATTAGACTAACCTCCCCGCTGCGGCTTCCGTACGCCGTATTTCTTCAACCGGAATATAATAATCGTCATCGTAAGACGTGAACGAACGGACAAACAAGCAAACCGCTACACCGACCAGTCCGGGAATAGCCATCCACAGCCAATCGAAGACAAAGCCGAAGCCGGCAATGAACCAGAAGACCGACATGATGAACGGGATTCCGGTATTTTTCGGCATGTGAATCGGCTCCAGCTTGACCGGCTCGGACAAGATGCCTTTTTCCCGCTTCTCCTTCGTTCTCCACCAATCATCTGCTTCGGTTACTTGAGGAATGACCGCGAAATTGTAGATTGGCGCAGGAGACGGAATCGACCATTCCAGCGTACGGCCGTTCCAAGGATCACCTGTCGTATCTTTTTTGCCCTTCAAGATGCTATAGCTGATTTGCCATACTTGGAAAATGAAGCCGATCCCCATCAGGAATGCGCCGACGGTGGACACAATATTGAATGGCGCCCAACCCCGGTCCCAGCCCAAATCTTCGCCGTAGGTATAAACCCGCCGGGTCATGCCCATGAAGCCCAGGAAGTATTGCGGCATGAAACAGGTATAGAAGCCGATATTCCACAGCCAGAACGCCCAACTGCCCAACTTGTCGTTAAGCTTGAAGCCGAACATCTTCGGCCACCAGTAGTACAGCCCGGCCAGATAGCCGAAAACGACGCCGCCAATCAGTACTTGGTGGAAGTGAGCAACAAGGAAATAACTGTTGTGGTATTGATAATCAGCCGGCGCAACCGCCAGCATAACCCCCGTCGCTCCGCCTACAACGAAGCAGGGGATGAAAGCTAACGTCCACATCATCGGCTGAGTAATTCGGATGCGGCCACGGAACATCGTGAACAACCAGTTGAAGATTTTCACCCCGGTCGGTATCCCGATGGCCATGGTCGCTATGGCGAAGAAGATGTTTACGTCCGCCCCCGATCCCATGGTAAAGAAGTGGTGGACCCAGGTGAAGAAGCCGACGACACTGATCAGCATCATCGAGAACACCATGGATTTATAGCCGAATATACTTTTTCTCGAAAACGTACTGACGATTTCCGAGAAGATCCCGAATGCCGGAAGCACGACGATGTATACCTCCGGGTGACCCCACATCCAGATGAGGTTGACATACATCATCGGCATGCCGCCGCCATCCATCGTGAAGAAGTGAGCTCCCGTGAACCGGTCAATGAACAGTAAAGCCAAGGTAACGGTCAAGATCGGAAAAGCGAAGATGATCATGACACAGCTGGACAATACCGACCAGGAGAACAGCGGCATCTTCATTAGTTTCATACCCGGCGCACGCATTTTGAGAATGGTCACCAGGAAGTTGATGCCCGTCGCCAAGCTGCCGATCCCGGATATTTGAATACCCCAAATATAGAAGTTTTCTCCGACGCCCGGGCTGTGGGACATTTCCGATAGCGGAGGATAGCTGAGCCAGCCAGCTTCCGGAGAACCGCCGATAACGAAGGAAACGTTAAACAGCATCGCTCCCATAAAGAACAGCCAGAAGCTGAGCGAGTTCAGAAACGGATAGGCGACATCGCGCGCCCCGATTTGCAGCGGCACGGCGATGTTGAACAAACCAAACATCAGCGGCATCGCCATAAACAAAATCATGATCGTGCCATGAGTCGTAAAGACCTGATTATAGTGCTCGGCCTGCAAAAAGTCGACGTTTGGCAAAGCCAGCTGAACCCGCATCATCAAAGCGTCCATCCCGCCGCGGAACAGCATGAGGAGGGATGCGATGATATACATGATGCCGACACGCTTGTGGTCGACGGTTGTCAACCACTCCCGCCAAAGCCAGCCCCACTTTTTAAAATACGTCAACACGAAGATGATGGCGACCGTTGTCAATCCGATCGCCACATCCGCGCCGTAGATAAGCGGGTCGCCGGTGACGAAAAAGTCGGAAGCAAAGTCTTTTATTTTATCCAACATGGGTTAACCCTACTTTCTCCTTCGATTATTCATGACTCCCGGACATATCCATATTCATGTCCATGCCGCTCATATCGTGGTCCATCCCCCCGGTCTTTCCGGTATCCGGAACATTATCCGAATGGCCCGACCCCGGGTCCGCGTGAGGATTGCCGCCGTGGCTCATGTAGCCGCCGCCGTTCTTTTGAACGGTTTCGTCAAACACCTCAGTCGGATAGGATGAGAAATAAGCAACCTCCGATGTGCCCGGTTTGGTAAGTTCGGCATACCCTTCCCGGGTCAGAGCAGGAGATGAATCTTTAACCTTCTGTACCCAACCATCGAATTCCGCTTGCGGCTTCGCTACTACTTCAAACCGCATGTGAGCAAAGTCTTTGCCGCTGAAGTTGGCGCCTGTTCCGTAATATATCCCCGGATCATCCGCCTGCAGGTACAGCTGCATAGCCATGCCAGGCATGGAATACGTTTGCCCGCCCAATTCCGGAACCCAGAAGGAGTTCATAGGAGCATCCGATGTCAGCACAAAGCGTACCGGAACGTCTGCAGGGATTTCCACATAGTTGACTGTAGCGATTTTTTGATCCGGATACTGGAAAAACCATTTCCAATCGAGCGAAGTGACCTGAATCGTGATGGGCTTTACATCCGCTTTATCCCGAGGTTTGGCGAGCACATACGTATCCCGTGCCGTAAAAAAGGCCAAAACCCCGATGATGAGAACGGGAATTCCCCACCACACCGTCTCCAGCACCTTGCTGTCATTCCACTCTGGTTGATAAGGAGCGTCATTATCCGGCGTGTCCCTGTATCGCTTCACGATAAAGGCAAGCAGGATGATTACCGGAATGACTACAATTGCGCACAAGATGAGCGAAATCACAATCAGGTTCTTCTGAACCTCAGCAACTGGCCCCTTCGGATTGAAGACCATTTGATGATCCCAGTATGCAATCACCAAGCCTGTGATCAGCGCGGTGATTGCCAAACTAACCGTCCAGAGCACAATTCGCTTCCACTTTTTGCTTCCCACGATTACGTTCACCTCAACACTAAATACTAAAATAGAATCATTCTTTCTTTAACTTAGGATACCAATAAACTGTGAGTTAAGTCACATGTGTTAACAACATCGTCAATAAATTGCCTTTTTTTCGTTATATTTTAATCACAATTTAGACAAAACAAACATATTGCAAAAAAGAAAAACAAATAAAAAAGCCCTTCAAGCACGGTTGCTTGAGGAGCTTTTCACAATTATTCACATTAGTCAAGGCGTTACTTCACTTGAGCCTTGCTCTTTTCCCTTGGGGCTTCCGCACTTGAACCAGATGCATCGACGTCCCGATGGTGTAGATGAAGAAACTGGCTACAAGAAAACCGGTGCCTGCCATAAGGCCCAGGTTGCGGTCGTTAAAGTGATTGAGATTGAACAGGCATAGCATCAACCCGCAGCCGAGCAGTGTCCACGCGACGACTGTCGTGATGGTTGCGACCAGTTTGCCGTCATTCCTCTCTCGTTTCAGCTTTTGATGAGGATACATTTTAGTTGCCATGTAACACACCCCCGTCTTTGTGCAGCCCTTGAACTTGATTTGTTTTCAAATGTTGAAAGGGCTTCCTTCTTTATCTTACCACAAAAACGTGAATTTTGTTCACCGTTTATTCAAAAATTTTTAATTTTTTTGACACAATTCTTTATTGACAACATCCATTCAGCCTTTATCTATAAAAAGCGGAATCCGAGTCGTAAACGTCGCCCCTTCTCCTTGCTTACCGGAAACGCTCATGGTTCCACCATGATCCACAATGATCTTGTGACAAATGTATAGTCCCAGACCCGTGCCATTGTTCTTCGTCGTGTAATACGGGCTGAAAATCCGCTGTCGGTCCGTTGACTGTACTCCAGTTCCTGTATCCTTCACGATAACGACGGCCATATCCGCCACCTGGGTCATTTGGATCGTTATCGTTCCCTGCTCTGGCATCGCTTCCATGGCATTTTTAATCAAATTCATAAAAACCTGAATCAGCTTTTCTTGAGACACCGGCACGGTAAGTTCCGGATCAAATTCCTCATAAACAATCCGGTGCCCCATCTTTTGAGCCTCCGCCTCCGTTAAGGCGACAACACGGATTAAGCTGTCGTGCAAGTTCTGCCGCTTTGCCGGCACCTCCGACGGCTTGGAAATCTGCAAATATTCTATCGTAAGTTCGTTCAACCGGCTGACCTCGGCATAAATTAAATCATACCACGGCTCAATGGAGTACCCGTTTGCTTTTGATAGCTGGAGAAAACCGCGGATGCTGGTAAGCGGATTGCGTATCTCGTGAACCATGCCTGCAGCCAATTCACCCAGTACGCGATTTTTTTCTGCTTCAAACTCAAATTCTTCTCGGTTGCGCCTCTCTTTCGTCAGGTTCATGGTCTTCTCCGATGTCAAGATATGCTGGATAAACAAAGCGAGTGAGATGCCGGCAAGATAATCGGAGCCGGTTATGAGAATATGTTCAATGGATGGATTCGTATATGTAAATCTCGCCACGGTGTACACCGAAATAAACACACATGACAGAATGACCGAGCGGCTGACGCTTCTAACCTGTAGCAATACCCGGTATAACAACAGGATATATAATAAAAAACACCAGTCGAGCCGACTAACCAGATGAAAGGCAAAAAGCAAAATGAGCTGAAGGAGTGTAAAAAGAACCACTCGATCCGGCTGATGCTGGTCTATGAAAATACTTAAGACCAAAAGAATACCCAAACCACTTAGGAGGGGTACATAAATAGCCTTGCCCAAAACCGAGGAGCTCAATACGACGAAGAAGACATACAAGGGCAGGCATACATTGTAGATCATTCGAAAAATCATAACGGATACACTCCATTTATAGGCAACAGATTAATGAAGCCGAACCCTTTCGACACGTGTCATTTCGGCAAAATCTGTAATTGATCGTCAATTGGAAAGCTTTTCCTCTATTATTAACGTTAGTTCTTCTCTCCTACTGACGACTCATATCGACAAAACTTGAGGAATAATTCAGAATAAAGGAAAAATGCGAAATTTGTTGAATTTTCTAGCGAACAATCATATCCTTGGTAATTGAAGCCGTTTACAAGATATTTATGGAAATCGGCGATTTTCTGTGGGGGAAGGCTGGGTTCGCCAATGGATAAAGGATATCGGATCGGTGTGCTGTCACCTTATATGGATGGGGAATATTACGGAAAGTTGTTGACAACGATGCACCAGTTTTTAGGGCGCAAGGATTGTCGGCTCTTTGTGTTTCAATCCGCGGTGGATGACGACGGAAGGTACCTTCTGACGAGTTCCCTTTCTTTTCAAACGATGGATGCTTGGATTTTGATCGGCCACATCGCTAACACAGAATTGCTTCAAGATTTGGCAGCCAAAGGCATGCCGATGGTTTCCGTAGGTCACCTGCAATCAGGCATTGAGTGCGCAACCGTACTCATCGATAACCGGGCAGGGGCAGTTATGGCTACCCGGCATCTTATTGAACACGGGCACCGTGATATTGCCTTTATCGGCTTTCGCAGGCAATATGATTTGTATGAACGTTTTGAAGGGTACCAAGCCGTGCTTGAGGAATACGGCATTCCCTTTCGTGAGGAATTGGTAGCTACCGCCGACAACAATCTGCCGGACGGAGGAATTATAGCGGCTCGCAGCTTGCTTGCCAGAGGCGAAACCTTCACCGCCGTTTTTGCGGCAACCGATATGAATGCTATCGGTTTAATTGAAGTTTTGCAAGAAAACGGCTTCTCGGTCCCCGACGACATCGCGGTTATCGGCTTCGATGACATTCCGCGGGCTGCAGGACATGTCCCTCCGCTCACAACCATAAGTCAGCCTTTTGACGAAATGGCGGAACAGGCATGCCGACTCTTGTTGGATATGTTGGAAGGATCTGCGCAGAAGCCGATTAAGTCGGTTCAGGTGGGCATTCGGTTTGTCCCTCGAGTTTCCTGCGGCTGCCCCCCCCAACCGGCAGATGTGGAGTTGATCCGTAATCATGAGCGGCTTTTGGAAGTAGAAGCTTCTTTAAGCCAGATCTCGATCAACAATTATCACTTGGGCTTGAATCTCATCAAAGCGACTTCCGAAAGCAAAGTCCACATTTCCAACTTATACGGCAACATAGCCCATTGGGGGTGTTTGGCTCTTTGGAATACGGATGCCGACGGCAACCGTTTTTTGCAGATCTATCAGGCATATAGCACCAAGGGAGGCGATCTTCCTCCTATCGGCGAGCGATATAGTGTCGAATCTTTCCCGCCAGTCTCCTACATTCCTAAATTCGCTGATGATTATATCCTTGTTCTACCGATTCATTCGGAGACCCGGAATTGGGGTTTTCTCGCGATCGTCTGCCCTATGGATAAAAGGATCAATGCCTCCGCCAGCGAGCTCAGCCGGCTGAGTTATGGCATTTTGGCAGCAGTACTTGAGCGGGAGTTCATGTCTGAGCGCCTGCACTCCACGATCGAACAGTTGGAGGTCGTATCCCGAACCACTAACGACGGAATTTGGAACTGGGATCTCTCTGTCGGTAAAATCTACTGGAATCTTCGCATTCAAAAAATATTAGGCAATAACGCCGCCGCATTGACGGACAATCCTCGCAATATTTTGAGCTTGATTCATCCCGAGGATTTAAACCGCTTTACCAAGGCCATCAAGCAACACATTCGGAGGCGTGCGCCCTTTCATATTGAATTTCGCATTCGCGGCGATGAAAACCGAACCGTATGGCTGTTCGCAGCCGGAGAAGCCATTCGCGACAGCAAAGGCATCCCGGTGCGGATGATCGGCTCTGTTTCGGATATCACCGAGAAGAAAGAGAATGAGGCGCGGATCACCCAGCTTGCTTTCCATGACTCTTTGACAGGGCTGCCCAACCGGGTATTTTTTCTCGACCAACTGCACCGCTGGATGAAAGAGGCCGACAAAACCGGTGAAAAGCTGGCGGTCATGCTGCTCGATCTGGACCGTTTTAAAATCATCAACGATACCTTGGGTCATCAAGCCGGCGACCGGCTGCTGCAACACGTCACTCGTGCGCTATCCAAAACAATCCGAATCAGCGACACCCTTGCTCGTTTGGGTGGAGATGAATTCGTTCTGTTGATGCCCCACATTCATGATATAAGCGAAGTGAAAAAAATTGCCCGGCGCATCTACAATAAGCTGTCTCAACCCTTCGTGATCGATAGCCGCGAATTTAACCTATCCGCAAGCATAGGCGTCTGTCTCTATCCCGATCACGGGCTGGCGCCTGATGCACTGCTTCAATCAGCGGATATCGCCATGTATAAAGCGAAGGAAAGCGGCCGGAACAAAGTGGAATATTATACGACCGAGTTGAGCCAAGCGGCGGAAGACCGTTTCCGGTTGGAAAGCAAGCTCCGCAAAGCTTTGAAATTGAGCCAATTCGTTCTTCGCTTTCAGCCGCAAATCGATCTTGCAACCGGTGAAATGTTTGGGATGGAAGCGCTGCTGCGCTGGAAATCACCGGAGCGGGATACGGTGCCGCCTAGCGGTTTCATTCCATTAGCGGAGGAAACCGGGCTGATCATCCCCATTGGTGCCTGGGTCCTCCGGGAAGCCTGCATCCAGAACAAGCGCTGGATGCAAGCGGGAAATCCGGCAAAAGTCATTTCGGTCAATATTTCCGCCCAACAGTTTGAAATGAACAATTTCTCGGCATTCATCAAGCATGTCCTTATGGAAACGGGAACCGCACCGGAAAACTTGTGCCTCGAAATTACCGAGCGTACTGCCATACGCAATCTTGATCACAGCTCGCGAATCATCCAGGAATTAACGGATTACGGTGTAAAAATCGCCATCGATGATTTCGGCACTGGCCACTCCTCGCTCATGCTGCTGCGGCGGCTGCCCATTCATATCGTCAAAATCGATGAATCCTTCATCCGCGACATAACCGAAACGAAGGAGGATGCTGCCATCGTCAAGGCGATTGTCGCCATGTCCCACACATTGGGACTTGCCGTAATAGCGGAGGGTGTTGAAACCTCCAATCAGTTACAGACCTTAAAGGAATTGCAGTGTGACTTTGTTCAGGGCTACCTTCTGGGCAAGCCCATGTCGGCCAAACAGGCATCCGCCTTTATATTAAAAGCCAATGAGAAACGCCACGGAGATTATCTGGCTGTTTTGGATTGAAGATCAAAACCGGTTCCGCATGAGGCCTGATAAGAAAAACGTCTTCTGATATCGTCAAATCAGGCGCGATGCGGGCCGGTTTGTTTTTACCGGATTATCGATAGGCTTTGATAAATTCAACGGCCTTGCGAATATCCACTTCCGGATGATGACCCACTTCCCGCTCAATAGTCAAATAGCCTTTATATCCGATCTCCTGCAAGGCGGCAAAGTACGCTGGAAAGTCCACTTTGCCTTCCCCTAAAGGCAGTTCTTCAAAGATTTTCCCCTCCGCCAGCATGGTGGCGATATTTTCGTGGGACATCGGATCAAAACCGATGCTGCCGTAAACCGCCCGCGGGTCAACGATTTGATGTCGCACTCCATCCTTCACATGGGTATGCACGATATAATCCCGAAGCAGGCGTACGCCGCGGACCGGATCGTCACCCGTTACCATCACCATATTGGCCGGATCAAAATTGACCGATACTCCTTTGCCGCTAAGGTTATCGAGAAACCCCTTGAGACGTTCGGCCGTTTCCGGTCCGGTTTCGATAGCGAAATAACCCCCAACAGAGTTCGCATATACGCTGAGTTCCTCGCAAGCTTCCAACATCGTATGGTAAATAGCGCCTTCCTTATCCTCGGGAACGACGCCGATATGGGTCGTCACGATCTGAGTCCCCAGCTCCACGGCCAGATCAAGGATACGTTTTGACTTTTCCACTTTATGCACATTCTCCTGCTTGATCTGAAAGCCGTGGCCGCCTAAATCGCCGCACAACGCAGAGATTTCCAGACCCAATCCGGAGATATAGTTTCGCAGCTCCTTGCGGGCTGCAGGCGATAGCGCCGCAGGGTCCATTTCTCCCTTAACTGCATAAATCTGCACGCCTTCGGCGCCGACCCCCTTCGCCTTCCGCAGGCCTTCTCTTACGCCAACCCCAAAGCTGTCGACGATGACGCCGATTTTATTGGTCAACTTCGTCATCCCGCGTCTCTCCTTCCTGTGTTTGAACAGATAACTCCTTCATGATCCGCTTGCCCGTAGGCGTTCCGGCAAGGCCGCCCTTTGCCGTTTCCCGATGCTGCTCCGGCATAGCCGAACCCACCTCCAGCATGACTTGAATGACTTCGTCGGAAGGAATGACGCTGCGGATCCCGGCCATTGCCATATCCGCCGCCGCCAGCGCCGTCACCGCGCCGAAACCGTTACGCACGATGCACGGAATTTCTACCAAACCGCCTACGGGATCGCAAATCAACCCGAGGCTGTTCTTTAAAGCGAGACCGACAGCATGGAGCGCTTGTTCCGGCGTCCCGCCTCTCAGCTCGGTGAGAGCCCCCGCCGCCATACCGATGGCGGAGCCCACCTCCGCCTGGCAGCCTCCTTCGGCGCCAGAGACAAAGGAGTTGTTGGCGATGACGTAGCCGATGGCTCCCGCGGCGAACAACCCCATGACCAAGCGATCATCCGGCCAGCCGAACCGTTCCTGGGAACTCACGAAAACGCCGGGAATGATGCCGCAAGAACCGGCTGTCGGTGTGGCGATAATCCGTCCCATTGTAGCGTTAACCTCGGAAACAGAGAGGGCGTAGGCGAGTGCTTTACATGCTTCACCGTCAAGTGAAGAGACACCGTTTTGCATGTAATCCAAGACACGCCGGGCGTCGCCGCCCGTAAGTCCGCTGCGGGATTTCGCCGGCTCGTCCAAGCCTTTCTTTACCGCTTCCTTCATCACTTTATAATAATCCGCCATCTGCCCAAAAACCCGCGCTTCGTCTGTTCCCGATTCCAACGCTTGTTCCCGCAGCATCAGCTCTCCGATGGTCAGCTTCTCTTCCCTACATAATTCAGCCAATTCCTTTAAAGATGAGAATCTCATTTTCCTTCCTCCTTGCCCGTCAAATCAATAATGCAAATACGGCGGACATTGGGCAAACCGCGAATTTGCGTGAGAAAGGCCGCATCGATGGCCTGATCCGTCTCAATTACGGTCAGTGCATCGCCGCTGCGGGATTTCCGGTCCACTTCCATATAACCGATATTCGCGTCAGCATGGCGAAGCACATCCGTCACATCGGCGATCATCCCTCTGCGATCGTCATGAAAGATGAGCAGGGTCGGATAATCCGCGCTGAATTTGACGTCAAAACCGTTGACATTGATGATCTCGATATTTCCCCCGCCTATGGAACAACCCGTAATCCGTACAGCCCTGTCACCCTTCTTCAGCAAAATCTCCGCCGTATTGGGGTGCGGTGCCGGTTTCTGCGATGTGCGCAGATCAACCTTCATCCCCGCCGAATCAGCGATAGACAAGGAATCGCGGATGCGCGGATCGTCGGTATCGCAGTCCAACAGTCCAGCGACGATGGCGAGATCGGTCCCGTGCCCGCTGTATGTGGAGGCAAAGGAGCCGAAGAAGACGATCTCCGCTTCCTCTGGAGCGTCGCCCAAAATTCGCCGGGCAATCCGTCCCAACCGGGCTGCTCCTGCCGTATGGGAGCTGGACGGTCCGATCATGCTCGGGCCGATAATAGAAAAAACATCTTTAAACCTCATGAAAATTTCCTCCGAAAAATGATTCGAGCAGGAGGCGAAAGCCGCCTCCTGCTCTATCTTGTGCCATATTCAAAAAGAAATCAATAGACTTCGAATTCGGATACTTGCGCCGCCGGCCAAGCTGTATTCCCCGTGATCGTCACGCGGACATATTGGGCTGGCGTTTCGGCAAAATCAATGGAGACCACATTGTCCTTCTTCGGATCGAAGGTGTATGGTTCCGCGGCTTTAATCGTCGTGAAGGTTTGCCCGTCCGTGCTTGCCGAAACCTCTATGATTTGATCGCGGGATTCCCAGGCGTCCTGAGGAGGCAGCTTCAGCGCGATTCCCGTAACCTTCTTCGCTTCGCCAAGATCGACAGTCAGCGTTTGCGGGAACTTCTTCGCTGTGCTTTCCCAATAGGTGTAGGGATCGCCATCCACCGTTTTCTCTGGCGGGAAGTCCGTCGTCGTCATGCTGGAGGCGGATACCTTTTTACCGACGGCGATGTTGATCTTCAAAGCGACCTTATGGAAAGGAACATCCTTGACGGTGCTGGCATTATCCGACCGCTGCAAGGAAATATAAGCCGTCTTCTTATCCAGAATGCTGGCGATATAATCGAAGCGGAGATTATTGCCGGTTTCCTCAACGGGAATATCGGCGATCTTCGTTCCGTCTACGGCATAAGCAGCCGCCGTCGCATGAGGCCAATCTTTTCCTTTGGCTACTTTGACTGTGGTATCGGAGCCTACCGGCTGGAACAGTTTGATCTCCTTATCCTGCCGCACTTCAACGAGCACGTGGTCGCCGGGGTCCAGCTCCTGTCCGTTATACGTGCTGTACGAACCTGCCCGCACAGAGCCGTCGTCAGTGAGCACTTGCACACCGCCTGCCGGCAAGATAAAGCCGTCGGAAACGGTATACGGCTTCTCTTTATCCCAGTTGGCGACAACCGAACGGCCTGTAAAACCTGTTTTCGTCACATTTTTAGCTATCGAATCATAGCTGTTTACGCGGGCATCACCGTATGGAGCTAACACGTATTGCTGCATCACGCCTGCCAGGTCGATCCAGGGGTTGTTTGTTCCATTGAACAAGTCCACGCTGAGGTTATAGCCCATGGCCAGGTTGAAGCGCAGCATATCGATGTCGTCCGTCATCGTTTGGGCTGCCAGATCGTGCTGATAGAGCATGACTTTATCCCGGGCCAGCATGCCGATCATCGGATAATAGTCCGTATACGAAGCCGTATTCGCACGATATCCAAGGATATCCCACAGATAGTTGGTCCCCATGAATCCTACTGCATTATCGGCAAGAACGTCGAAGCCGTCTTCCGTATACAGATTCATCTTGGAAGCCTTGAAATAATCGCGTACTCCCTCCATATAGGAGGTAGATTTATTAACGCCTTTATTATAAACGAAGGGAACCTCGCGAATGCCCCATTGGTCTTCAAAAACCCCGTCCATGCCGGCATCCGTCAGTTTCTTATGCTCATCAGCAATCCGTTCGTTGACATAGGGGTGCTGAATATTCATCACGTACCCGCTATGGACGCCGTAATCTTCCTTCATCACCGCACCGTTTTCCTTCAGCACGGCGATATCCTCCAAGGTTACTCCGGACGGAAGGTTCTTCAAGGTCGGAGAATTGACGCCCCACCACGAGAAGTTCGTATAGGGCACGACCCGGTTTCCTTTTTCCTTCGCATAGCTCATAAAAGAGTTAAAATCATCGACGCTGCCCCATTTGGAATCTGCCGGAAGAAAATCCGGATAATTCTCGTCATGTCCTCCCGTCTGGAAACCGACCAGGTGCAGGACGCCTTTGTAGTCCAATTTGTCGACGACATTGGTTTTCAAGTTGCTCCAATTGGCATCTGTCAGCGCGGATATATCCAGCTTGTAGAAGGGCAGCTGCAGATACTCCTTCATGGTTCCGCCCAGCTTATCCGCCAAGGACCGGTACTTATCCATCCCATTCAGCGTCCGATAGCTCTCAATGGAATCTTTGTAATCGCCGCCCACCTCCATTACGACAGTAGGGCTCTTCCACACCGCACCGGGAGCGGCATCCGTCTTGTAATTGTGGACGATACCGGTCTTTCCGGCGATGTTCATCTGATTCTTGAAACCAAGATCGACGTAAGGCATCGGCCGTTCATTCACGTCATAGAGGGAAAGATTGCCGTTTGCGCCGCGCATAGCCACGTAAGAAGCGAACATGATGCCGGGATACTGGGCTTCATAGGAGTTGTTTTCCTGGAAAAACGCCGATTTAAGCATGGCGCCCGGCAGCATCGGCAGCAATCCGTCATTTACTGTAGCCGAATCCAGCAAAATTTCGTTAGGAAAACGGAAACCGGTCATAACGCCTTGAGATCCGTTCACCGTCTTGACTGACATGCGAATGCGGTTGTCTTTGGAAAATTCAATCGTTATGTCGACCTGCAATTGCCCTTTATAATGAAGGGCGAGTTCACCTTTGCTGCGTTTCCAATCGTAAGAGAAATCTTCTGCCTTCGCTGCCTGGATAGAGGTGCCGTCCTGTAAAATCCCCCACCAGAGCGCTCCTTCGCGGTTGCTTCCTGTGATCTGATCTGCCGAGCCATGCTGCTTTATGTAGGAAATGCCGCCGTTCTTCTCATTAAAAGCAATGTCGTAATGGTCATTGCTGACCACCAGATTTCCGTCTGCCTTTTTCATCGACACACCGGAGCCGGTAAAATATTTGCTCCCTGCCAGCCCGGCAACCGCTAACAAGAGTACGACGATAACGACGATTGCGGCGATCCGGTATTTTTGCCATAGCTTCCCCATAAGCTACACCCCATTCACAGCGCTTTCATGGATCCATCTGTTAAAAATCCGGCTCTGGTTGCCAGAGCCGGATTTAAGTAATGCGTGGTTATGATGTCAGTCTGGATTATTGAACCTTGATGGTGTCAAAGAATTTTTCTTGAACCAGCTTGGCAGCGGAATCCATTTGCGCCTTCAGATCGGTTTTATCTTTGGAGAATACTTCTTGGATGACGTTGGTCATCGTGCCGTAGTAATCTTGGGTGTTGTATTGAGCTTCTGGTTTGCCGTCCAGCAGGTTCAGCACTTCTTGGTTGTATTGGTAAACGTTGTCGTACTTGTCATAAACGGCTTTGACTTTTTGACCGTAAGGAGAATCCATTTTGAAGTATTCGATGACCGGAGGTACATAGAATTTGCTATCGGCTTTACGGCCTTGGATGTTGGTTTCAAGAGATGCAAGACCTTTATCCGAGAAATAGTCGAAGGTTGCATACTTGAAGGCAATGGTTTGCTCGTCTTTGGTAGCGTTCGGGTTGATAACCAGGAAGTCGCCGCCCAGTACGCCGGTGTGCTTGCCGCCTTTTTCAGCTGCAGGCATCGGGTAAACGAGAACGTCAGACAGCTTCATTCCGCCTTGGTTCAAAGCTTGATCGACAGGGTCGCTTGCGCCGGCAACAACCATTGCGGTGCGGCCTTGTGCGAAGGCGCCTACAGCGTCGCCCCAACCGAGGGCCCAGTCTTGCGGGATGGCTTTTGCTTCCCAAGCCAGCTTGTGGTAGAACTCGATGGCTTTCACGCCAGCGTCGGAGTTGAAGGTTGCGGTTACTTTGCCGTTTTCAACCTTTTGGATGTCGCCGCCAGCTTCGAACAGGAAGTTGGTCCAGTTCCAGCCAGCTTCGTTGCCTTTACCCATCGGAGCAAAGCCGGAGATGCCTTTTGCAGGGTCAGCTGCAGCTTTCGCCGTGCTCAGCATATCGTCCCAGGTCCAGTCGACTGCGGGAGGCGTTACACCTTTGGCGTCCAACAGGGTTTTATTTACAACAGTACCGGTTACGTAACCGCGTTGAGCGATACCGTATACTTTACCGTTGATCACGAATTGGTCTTGCAGAGTTGGGTTCATTTCATCTTTGTGCTCGTAAGCGTTGAACAGATCGGTGATATCGGCAGCCCAACCGCGTTCCGCCAGGAATTTACCTTCGGTAGCGTAGGTGTTGAACAACGTCGGAGCTTCATTGGCGCCCATCTTGATCCCGATTTCGTTCGGGTTGTACTGCCAATCGCTCTTCACGATGGTTACGTTCGGATATACTTCGTTAAAGCGTTTGATTTTGTCGTCTTCCAGCTTTCTCTCGTCAACCTTGTCAGGCGTCGGATAGTAGATGCTGATGGTAACTTTCTTCTTGGTGATGTCGTCCGCAGGAGCGGTTGTAGCAGGTGCTGCATCACTGGATTTGGTCGCAGCCGGAGATGCGGTTTCTTCCGATTTCTTGGAATCATCCGACTTGCCGCAAGCAGCGAAGAGGCCAGCCGTCATAGTAAGACTCAAGAGAACAGCCGATGTTTTGCGCATTGAAACTCCCCTTTTCAAATTGAATGGTTGTTTTTTCTTGCATGTTCATGATAATAAAACGCTTTCTAAAGAGCCATGTGCATTATTAAGTCCTTCATGTGCAGGTCTACGATTTGCCTGAATGTCTTGATTAACCTTTGACACTGCCAATATTCAAACCACGAATGATAAATTTCTGGAATATCAGGAAAATTACGACAGGCGGCAGACTGACAAGAGTCAGCAAGGCAAACTTAATGTTGGTATCCAACCGGCGGACGTTGAGCACGTACTTAACGATGGCCACGGCGAGCGGGTACGTTTTGTCGCCATGCATGACAAGCGACGGCCAGTACCAATCGTTCCATGCACTGGAGAAGACGAAAATCGCCAGTGTCGCAAAAATCGGCAGAGACAACGGGAACGCGATTTGGAAGAAGTTGCGGATCTCCGACGCGCCGTCAATCCGGGACGATTCGAAAATTTCGTTATTGATGGAATCGAAAAACTGTTTCTGAATCATCATGTAGTAAGCGCTGGCCCCGGCCGGCAGCCAGAAAGCCCAGAAGGTGTTCAAGAGCCCTAAATCTTTCAGGTTGATGAAGTTAGGGATGATATACGTGGTTGGCGGTATGAACAAGGTGATCATGAAGAACACATACACATACTTTTGCAGCGGTACATTCAGCTTGGACAAGCTAAAAGCCGCAAATCCGATGATAACCACAGTCGCTGCCATGTTACCCACGAAGATCTTTAGCGTATTGACGAGAAAGCCGGGCAAATCAATATAGTTCCACGCTTTCGAGTAATTCCCCCATACCCAATGGTTCGGGAAATAGGTGGGCGGAAAGCTGTTGACTTCCTTATTCGGTTTGAGTCCGTTGAAAAGTGTAACCGTCATCGGGTAAAGCATGGAGATGACCATCACAAGAATGGCGAGAATCATAACCCCATAAATGATGCGGTTCTTCGTTTTCTTCATGTCATAAGGCGAAATAATGCCCCGATCCAGCTTTTGCATGATTACTTCGCCCCCTTGTTTTGCATTCGGTACTGTACGATGGCAACCAGCCCTAGCACGAAGAACATCAGAACACCCATAGCGGAAGCCGTACCGTAATCCTGACGAATGAAAGCATAGCGGGTAATGAGCAGTGCGTAAGTCAAGGTGGCGTTGTTAGGTCCGCCATCAAGCATTTGGAATTGGGATTGGAACCCTTGAGACGTAGCGATGAGTTGCAAAATCAGCATCAAACCGACCAAGTTCTTGATCGAAGGCAGGGTGATGTAACGAATCCGCTGCCAGATGCCGGCGCCGTCAATTTCGGCTGCTTCGTACCAGTCCCGGGGAACGCTCAGTACGGCAGCCAACAGAATCAGCATGGCCGAACCAAACTGCTGCCACGTTTCCATGATGACCAGGGAGATCATCGACCACTTTTTATCGGTCATGAAGTTGATGTGCTCCGCGCCAAACTTGCCCAAAAGCGCGTTAAACGGACCTACGGGATCATACAACCAGCGCCACAAGCCGTACAGTACGACGACGGGAATAACGTTGGGCAAGTAAGCCGCTACCCGAACGAAGCCCTGCAGCCGCCTAAGTTCGGAAATGGCGATAGCAAAGAGAATCGGCACCCAAAAGCCGATCACCAGGCCGAGAAACATGTAATACAAGGTGTTCTTCACCGATACGATAACATCGTGGTCGTGAAACACCCGTTTGTAGTTGTCGATGCCGACATAAGAATTACCTTTAACAAAATCGATATGGTAGAAGCTGTATACCAATCCTTTTACAATCGGCATCCATAAAAACAAGGCGAAAACGGCAATCGCCGGGATTAAAAATAAATAGCCCCACATATGCTTTCGCAGCAGTCGGGCGAATCCCGGTTTTTTCGCTACCACCCCTTCTTCATCCATTATTGCAGTCACTCTGTCCATCCGGTCTCCCTCTTTTCCTGTCTGTTCATACTCTCATTGTAAAAAAGAGCACACGGACTGAACATGTGTGTATCTATGTCTTTCATGGGCGATATTACTTCTTCAATTCACTGGGGCTAATCCCGAAATATTTCTTGAAAATTTTGCTAAAATGTTCCGGAGATTCGTAGCCTACTTGGTCGGAAATCTCGTAACGCCGCATGTCGGTTTGCAGAATAAGCCGTTTGCTTTCCTCCATCCTCAGCTTAATTACGTATTCCCACAAGTTATAGCCTGTATTCTTCTTGAACAGGTAGCTCAAATAATTGGGGCTGACATGAGTCTTTTGCGCCACCTCATGGAGGGTCAGCCCTTTTTGAGCATAGTTTTCGTTGATGTAGTCCATCGCCTTCTCGACAATCAAATTGTTGCGGGCGAGCATTTCTTCCTCTGTCGGCTCTTCATCCTGAGCGTTCGGGTTCATGCTCAAGTCCCCATAGTAAAACACGAAGTGCTCTTGATTATCCCAGTTTTCCGAAATCATTTTTCGCAAGGATATCGCCTTCTGGCTTTGACGGCCCAGCACCTGCAAAAATTCCGCGCCCTTTAAAATCTGGCTGATCCCCACGACGCTCTCCATACCGAGGAATTTACGGATATTGAAGTGAAGGCTTCGGCCGATCATGTCCAGTTGGTTGATTTTGTTGACGTTCGTCTCCTCGTATTTTTCTTCGTTCCATTCGAGAATGATGCTGATCTGGGTCTCGGAGGAAAAAAAGGCATGTTGCGTCCACTCTTCGTCCAACAGTTCATTGATAATGTTCAGGGCGGCGTACTTCAGCAAAACGGTATCACCCGCCTTATAGTTCTTCCCTGCCAGCGATTCCTGCAGATGCATATCCACTTTCAGTACGGCAAAATACGGCCCGATCAGTCCAATCTCCCGGGCGCTGACGGCTTCCTCTGCTCCCGATCCGTCCTGCTGCCCGGTCAAAGCCCGGTTCAACTGCTCCGTTCGTTTGGCATCCGGCTCTTTCATATGAAAATGCTCCCGGAGCGTCGGAATCAGCTCCTCCTGGGAAGACACCGGCTTGTCCATCTTGAGGAGCACATTCCTTACCGAATCCAGGAACAGCTCGCTGTTGATAGGTTTGATCAAATAATCCTTCGCACCCAGCCGTATGGCCATCTGGGCATATTGAAAGGTTTCGTGAGCGGAGATGACGATGGTTTGAATCCATGGCTTCAGCATCTTTGCCTGATGCATCAGCTCAATGCCGCTCATTGAACCCATCTGGATATCGGTCACAAGCAAATCCACTTCATCCATCCGTAAAATATCAAGTGCCTCATACCCGCTGTTGGCCGTATTGATGGACTGAATATTCAGCCCCGATGACTCCAACAGGTTTTGCAGTCCTTTGCAAATAAGCGGCTCATCGTCGACGATCAAAATATTGTACATGCTGAGCTTTCCCCCTAACGATCTTCCGTCTCTGTATTTGGCTTCTCTTCAGCCTTGTCTTTACGCGTTAGATCCTGAATCCGCGGCAGCTGGCCGCCCCCCGCGTCGAGGGTATGCGGAATGGTCAGAGTAACCACCGTTCCCCCGCCGGTGCGAGCTTTATACGAAATGCCGTATTTCTTGCCAAAGTGCAGCTGAATCCTCTGCTGAATGTTGCGGATGCCGTATCCGAGGGCGGGATCGGCCCCTTCATCGGACAGCATCTTTTCTATTGTCGCATAATCCACCTGTTTGTACCCGTTATCCTCTACGCGAATGTGGACATCCTCATCCTGGACGTCGGCGGAAATGCGGATATAACCGTCCTCACCCATGTTTCGCACGCCATGGATAATGGCATTTTCGACTAGCGGCTGCAAAATGACTTTGGGAATCGGCGTTTGCAACAGCTCCTTGGGAACATCCCAGATTACCTGGAAGTCGTATTCGTAACGCATCTGCTGGAGATGGACATAGGCGGTGGCATGCTCCAGCTCTTCGCCAAGGGAGATCAATTCTCTCCCTTTGCTAAGACTTATCCGCATCAGCTTGGACAGCTCTTTGATCATCTCAGCCGAGCCGGTGTTGTTTTCCAAGGCGCTTTTCCAATAAATGCTCTCCAGGGTGTTGTACAGCAAGTGCGGATTGATCTGTTCGTATAAGATCTGGAGTTGGGCTTCTTTTTGGCGGATTTCCATCTGGTATTTATCTTGAATCAACGTGTTGATCCGCCCCGCCATCCCATAAACCGATGCGGTCAGCTGCCCGATCTCGTCGGAGCGCAGCCTGTGCTTGGTCACCGGAACTTTTCCACCGGGCTCGAAGGAGCGGGAGAAGACTGCCAGTTTCTGCAGCGGAGTCATCAGCCGCCGCCAGAAGTACATCATCAGACCGAAGCCAAAAAACAGATAAGCGATAGAGATAAACTGGATGACCCGTTTCAAGCCGTTTTGCTGCTTCAGAATCGTGTCGACGGGTATTTTATACACCAGCTTTTGCAGCGTCGACCAATCTTCATTGATCACATAGATCGATCCATCCGAGACGAAGTCCGTGGAGTGGTCCGGAGAATCGGAGGTATCCTCCGCCGATTTCGGCAAATCGAGAGTTCCGCCGATGGCATGCTCCGAGGATGCGAGAATTTGGTCGGTATCGTTCGTAAGATAGAGCTGTCCGTTGGGAATATTGATAGTGGCGAGAGATCCCTCCACTTTTTTGTCCATGTTCGTCGCCACCAGAACCCCGATGGTTGTGTTGCCTTCATAGATATTATTGACCGCCCGGATGTAGCTTAAAGTCGGCGCTTTCAGCGGCATGGCAAGCCTGTCGATGATTTTCAGATCGCCCTTCCCTTTTTTCTCAAGTGCCTCGTCAAACCACTGCGGCTTCTCCCCTTCCCCGAAAAAATAGATCCGGGTATACCGGGAATTTCCGGTGAGATTGGGCGCGGGCACAAATGAATACAGCCCTTGCGGGTCGTACACGAGGTATGAGTAAATCACTGCTTCTCCGCCGGTGATGCTCATCGAGTAGCTGGCCAACAGTTTGTCCATCGCCTGGAACTTTCTCAGCCGCTCCGCGACGGTGTCGTTCGGATCCGGGACGAGGGCTTGCGTGATCGGGTTTTGGATAATCGTCGTCATGATCCGATTGACGGTGTCGATATCGCGGTTGATCAATTGGTGGTTTTGCTTGCTGAGTTCCACATAAACGTTGGTCACATGCCGTTTGAGGATGTGCTCGGCTTGAAGATTCCCATACCAGTTTAGAAAAAGCACGGGACTGAGCAACACGAGAAAAAGCACGATCAATTGCTGCTTCACGTTAAGCTTGCTGAACGGTTTATCTAAGCGCTTGAACAAAACTCTCACCCCTAACGGACACATCTTGTCGGCATTCATCCCTATGCGGAGCTGCTTGTAAGACATATATGAATAACTATTTGGACGGGTTAAATCATTATCCCTGCTTGACAAAATCTTGGTTGGCATTGGACAGATCAACGAATCTGAAAAACGACTCAAGGAGCCCCCCCTAAAGCCGCCAAAGCACCTTAGGGAAAGCTCCTTTATCTTCTATCGTTCGTTCAAAAGTTACGTTACACGAGCTGATGCAGCCCGTCAACAAGCATGTCCGCATCCGGCAGGTTGTGGGCTTCACCGATGCCGACAGCTTTCATTCCTGCCGCATGAGCAGCCTCAATCCCCGCAAGGGCGTCTTCATAAACGACGCATTCCGCAGCGGAGAGTCCCAGTTCCTGGGCAGCGAGGAGGAATACCTCCGGGTCCGGCTTCGCTTTTGCCACCTTCGTGCCGTCGACAATGGCGTCGAACAGCTCCGTAATCCCCAGCTTGTCGAGGATGAGCCCGGCGTTTTTGCTGGCCGAGCCGAGAGAGATTTTCACTCCCCGCTCCTTCAAACCGAGCATGTACGCCTTCGCTCCCGGCAAAAGCTCGTTTTCATCGATTTTGGAAATGTAATCGACATAGAGCTGATTCTTTTGCGCCGCCAGTTCTTCTTTACGGGCTTCGTCCAGAGTAATTCCGCCAACCTCGAGAAGAATATCCAACGATCGCATCCGGCTTACGCCTTTCAACCGCTCATTGTCCTTTTCCGTGAAGTCGAAGCCCAGTTCAGAGGCCAGCCACTTCCAGGCCAGGTAATGATATTTTGCAGTATCGACGATAACGCCGTCCAAGTCGAAAATGGCTCCCTTTGCTTGCTCCAGCCAGTTGTTTTTTTGTTCGCTCATCTTGCTGCTGCCTCCTTGATTACTACCGAGTGTTGTCCGCCGGGTTGACAGAGAACGCTGCGGCCGTTCAAAACGAATGTCAATGCACGGGTATTGCCGGCAAGTGCCGCAATGGATATTTCATTATGGGAAACAGTAACGGCAAACCGTTGTCCCAGCGCCTGCACGGTGAAGGCGACGGATTTCCAAGCTTGCGGCAGCGCCGGATCGATATGGAACGCGCCATCATGGAATCCTACGCCGGCAAAGCCTTGGATGGCCGACATCCAAGCGCCTCCATTGGCGGCAGGATGGGTTCCCCCAATATACAGGGTGCCGACGAACTGTTTGGAATCCCCCGTCATATCGATCGTGGCGGTTTTCTTAAAGTAAGGGTAGGCCCAATCGGGTGAACCGATGTCCGAAGCAACCAGCGCATAGACACAAGGACTAAGGCTGGAGCCGTGCTCAGTACGGGGCTCGTAAAACTCCCAGTTGGCTTTCTTAATCTCCTTGGAAAAACGGTCCTTGAACCGATGCATGGTGAGCACCACGTCCGCCTGCTTCAAAATGCGGGTCGTCGTCGCCAACCCGTTGCCGCCTCCCCAATACTCATTAGGGATCAGCACCCGGGATTTCAGCTCTTTCAGCCCCACCTCTTCCAACCGGAAGTAGCCGTCAAACTGCTCGATGAGCCCGTCTTCCCCGCCCGGTTGCGGAACATACAGCTTCTCGTTCATAACGCGGATCTGTTTCAAGGTTTCGACATAATCCAGCTTACTGAGGAGCGCGGCCAGATCATCGGCATGCCGATCTTCCAGCAAGGCAACGGCATCCAGCGCGACTTCCAGCGTATTTTTCACCATATAGCTAGTGAACGCGTTATTATTCACCCGCTCGTGATACTCGTCAGGTCCGGTGACATCCAGAATCTCGTAGCGGTCCTTTGTCGGGTTGAAATACGAGTAAGAGTGGAAGAAACGCGCGCATTCGAGAATCGTTTCCGCACCGCCTTCCAGCAAGATGCTCTCATCGCCGGTAAAGGTATAGTATTGCCAGATTGCCACCGCTACATCGGCGCTGATATGCACCTGTTTGTCACGGAAATAGGTGCGCATCGGCCGGTTGGTGAAAACGTCGGTAACGTTGAACAGCGTGCAGGCGTCATCGCCGTTGTCCTGGCTTTCCCAAGCGAAAAAGGCGCCTTCAAAGCCGTACTCCGCCGCTTTTCTTCTGGCTCCATCCAGCGTCTGGCAGCGGTACATGACCAAGTTGCGGGCAATGGCCGGATTAGTGTGCAGGAAGAAGGGGAGCATGAACATCTCCGTGTCCCAGAAAACGGCGCCTTTATAGACCTGGCCGGAGAGGCCGCGGGCCGGAATCGACACTTTGTCCGAATGGGTCGGTGCGATGATCAGCAGATGGTACAGGCTGTAACGCAGGGCCAGCTGCGCCTCATCGTCGCCGTCAATGACAACGTCGGAGGCTTTCCACAGCTTCGTCCATTTCGCGTCATGCTTCTGAAGAAGGGAGTCATAGCCTTCCTCATGGGC